>NZ_CABVHQ010000011.1 GCF_902497895.1 Pseudomonas fluorescens | reverse complement strand
CGGCCATCCATGGCCGGGGGCGGCTAACCCGGCATCCATGCCGGGTTGCCCACTGCGCAGAACCTGCGCTCGGCCTCTCGAGGGGGCGTGCACCGCAAAAGCCAAAGCGAGGCGGCCGACCGGCCGGCCTGTCCTTTGAAGCGTGCGTGTTCCTGACCTGATTCCCCTGCGGGAACGACCAACACTCCACCCCTGTCCACCCCCTGTAGGAGCTGTCGAGCGAAGCGAGGCTGCGATCTTTTGATCTTGCCGTCGCCGTTGCCGTTGCCGTTGCCGTTGCCGTTGCCGTTGCCGTTGCCGTTGCCGTTGCCGTTGCTTTCGCTTTTGCTTTGCTTTGCTTTGCTTTGCTTTGCTTTGCTTTTGATCTTGATCTTGATCTGTCTGCCCCTTTCCCAGAGGCCGAACGCAGGCGTTGCGCAGGGGGCACCTCGGCATGGATGCCGAGGTAGCCGCGCCCGGCGATGGATGGCCGATCGCGGCGGGCCCCCGGAGCAATGCCTTCGTTACGGCATGCCGAGCCTAAGCGAGGCACCGAATGGCGGGGCAGAAGCGCTTTGGTTACTTTCGCGCTTTTCGAAAGTGACCCGCTGTAAGAGCGGAACCATAAGTGGCCGTTACCGCAGAAACGGATATGTACACCAAAGAAAAAACCCGGTCGGCTTTCAAGCCGGCATCCATTTTCTTAAGTGAACGGCATTACGCCATTGAGCGGGCTTTTTTCCGTCGGTAAAAACTGCCAGCCTTTGTCTGGATTGGTTACATGCGCTAGCGCATTTAGTGGTGAACGGATAAATGCGTATGTGCATTGACTGTATATGCATACATGCATATTCTGGGTCTCAAGCCGCTCGACAGTGGTTTCTCGACTCAGGAGGCGTGACATGACATACGAGCTGCAAGCGTTGCTGGACATGCCGATCGGGCTGGTCACCATCCTCGCCCTTATCGGCGGGGTGTCTGGCGAAATGTGGCGCGCCGACAAGGAGGGCGCTCGCGGCTGGTCGCTGGTCCGGCGCCTGATCCTGCGCTCCGGCGCCTGCATGATCTGTGGGGTATCGGCGATCATGCTGTTATATGCCGCCGGTCTGTCGATCTGGGCCGCCGGTGCCTTCGGTTGTCTCACCGCGATGGCGGGGGCCGATGTCGCCATCGGGCTTTACGAGCGTTGGGCTACGCGCAAGCTGGGGGTGTGCGAAGTCCCGCCGGGTGATTCCAGTCGGGATCGCTAGGCAGTTTTCAGTCGCTGTCACGGGGTGATCGGCGCGCCTTCCTGGTAGCTCGGGGGGCGAGCAAGGGTAGGGTGCTGCCTGCCCGGCAGCCGTTCACATTTTGATCGAGCCTGAACCTTGCAAGCGCTATCCGCTCGTGTACGGTAGGCCTCACGCCAGCCTGATCAGGAGAGGTCCGTGAACGAAATCACCCAGCTTGCCGCCGAACTTGGCCGGCGTTTGCAGGTTATCAATGCCCATGTCACTACGGCCGAGTCCTGCACCGGCGGTGGCATCGCGCAAGCGATCACCCGTATTCCGGGCAGTTCGGCATGGTTCGAGGCCGGTTATGTCACCTATTCCAATCGTCAGAAAACCCTGCAATTGGATGTTCCCGCCGAGTTGTTCGCTCAAGTGGGCGCGGTCAGTCGTGAAGTGGTCGAGGCCATGGCTCGCGGCGCTCAGGCAAAAAGCCTCGCGCATTTTTCCGTGGCGGTCAGCGGCGTGGCCGGGCCGGACGGTGGTACCCCGAACAAGCCAGTGGGCACGGTGTGGCTGGCCTGGGGGGTAGGCGAGACGATGATTACCGAGTGCCGGTACTTCCCCGGCAACCGCGATGAAGTCCGCCGACAAACGGTGAAGGCCGCGCTAGAGGGGCTGCTGCAGCATGTGGCGGGAGAAATCTCAAATCAGGGGTAGGCGATCCTCAAACGCTGTGGAATAATACTGGCTACTTATACAGGTGTTGGCCGTCAGGCCTTATTGATTACGTGAGGACTTTAATGGACGACAACAAGAAGAAAGCCTTGGCTGCGGCCCTGGGTCAGATCGAACGTCAATTCGGCAAGGGTGCCGTGATGCGTATGGGCGATCATGACCGTCAGGCGATCCCGGCTATCTCTACTGGCTCTCTGGGTCTGGACATTGCTCTGGGCATCGGCGGCCTGCCAAAAGGCCGTATCGTTGAAATCTACGGTCCGGAATCTTCGGGTAAAACCACCCTGACCCTCTCCGTGATTGCTCAGGCACAGAAGATGGGCGCCACCTGCGCCTTCGTCGACGCCGAGCACGCACTGGATCCGGAATATGCCGGCAAACTGGGGGTCAACGTCGACGACCTGCTGGTTTCCCAGCCGGATACCGGCGAGCAGGCGCTGGAAATCACCGACATGCTGGTGCGCTCCAACGCCATCGACGTGATCGTCATCGACTCCGTGGCGGCCCTGGTGCCAAAAGCCGAGATCGAAGGCGAGATGGGTGACATGCACGTGGGTCTGCAAGCCCGCCTGATGTCCCAGGCGCTGCGCAAGATCACCGGCAACATCAAGAACGCCAACTGTCTGGTGATCTTCATCAACCAGATCCGGATGAAAATCGGCGTGATGTTCGGCAGCCCGGAAACCACCACCGGTGGTAACGCGCTGAAGTTCTACGCCTCGGTTCGTCTGGATATCCGCCGTACTGGCGCGGTGAAGGAAGGTGACGAAGTCGTTGGCAGCGAAACCCGCGTCAAAGTCGTCAAGAACAAGGTGGCTCCACCGTTCCGTCAGGCCGAGTTCCAGATTCTCTACGGCAAAGGCATTTACCTGAACGGCGAAATGATCGACCTCGGCGTACTGCATGGTTTCGTGGAAAAATCCGGAGCCTGGTATGCCTACAACGGCAGCAAGATCGGTCAGGGCAAGGCCAACTCGGCCAAGTTCCTGCAGGAAAACCCGGATATCGCGGCGACCCTTGAGAAGCAGATCCGCGACAAGCTGCTGACTCCTGCGCCGGACGTGAAAGCCAATGCGACCCGCGAGACTGTCGACGATCTGGCTGACGCTGATATCTGATTGATCCGATGACCGTCGTACTCGATACACTCGTCGCGGTGCGACGAACCGCAATGGACCTGCTCGCGCGACGCGAGCACGGTCGAGTCGAGCTGACGCGTAAACTGCGTCAGCGCGGCGCCCCTCCCGAAATGATCGACACAGCACTTGACCGTCTGACGGAAGAGGGCCTGCTGTCTGAATCCCGTTACCTCGAAAGCTTCGTCTCCTACCGTGCCCGAGCCGGCTACGGTCCTTTGCGTATTCGCGAAGAGTTGAGCCAGCGCGGCCTGCAACGTGCCGATATTGAACTCGCCTTGCGTGAGTCTGGCATCAGTTGGCAAGAGCAACTGGAAGACACTTGGCGTCGCAAGTTTGCCGGGCATTTGCCGATAGACGCCCGTGAACGGGCCAGGCAGGGCCGCTTTCTGAGTTATCGGGGGTACTCGATGGAAATGATCGGCCGCTTGTTTAGCGGCCGCGGGATGGATGACTGACAGGTGTGGCTCATGAACGCGGTGTCTGAGCGTGCGAGCCACTGAGTTGCTTGTCGATCAAGTGACCTTGATCGGTTCGCGCGCGCGTTGCTGCGTCTTGGACTGAGTCTTGGCCCAGTTTTCCGGCAGGTTGATGAAGTCGACCAGTTCACGCAGGCGGCCATGATCGCGGGCGTTGAAGGTGAACGAGAGTCGCGTCAGGTGACTGAACTGTGCTTCGTCGTGTTCCTCTCCACTGTAGGCATGTTGGTGAAAGTGATCGCTCAGGCACAGGTCGGCAAAAGCCGTTTGCATGTGTTCGAGCGCCTGCTCGCTGAGTTTGTGGTTCATGCGGATTACAAACTGATGCTTGAGCCAGCGACTGGAGTGGAAGTTGCTGTAGAACTGGTTGATTTGCTCAACCGCGTCTTCGGCGCTGTGAACCAGGCAAATCAGCTTCATGTCGCTGGGCAGGATGTAGCGATTGTCCTCCAATTGATTGCGAATGAAGTCCAGGGCGCCTTGCCAGAAATTGCCGCCCGGAGCGTCCAGTAGCACCACCGGTACCAGCGGGCTTTTACCGGTCTGGATCAGTGTCAGTACTTCCAGTGCTTCATCCAGCGTGCCGAAGCCGCCAGGGCAAAGAACCAGAGCATCGGCTTCCTTGACGAAAAATAGCTTGCGAGTGAAGAAAAAGTGGAACGGCAGCAGGTTGCCTGTGCCTTCGACGGTTGGATTCGCATGCTGCTCAAATGGCAGGGTGATATTGAATCCAAGGCTATGTTCGAGGCCGGCGCCTTCATGGGCGGCAGCCATGATGCCTCCCCCTGCACCCGTGATGACCATCAGGTTCGAACGCGCCAGTGCCGCCCCGAGTTCCCGGGCCAGGCCGTAGAGAGGGTGTTCGATCGGCGTGCGTGCCGAGCCAAAGACAGTGACCTTGCGTCGACCTTTGAACTGCTCCAGCACACGGAAGGCATGTTCCAGTTCGCGCAGGGCTTGCAGCGTGATCTTGGCATTCCAGCGATTGTGGTCTTCCTGGGCCATGCGCAAGACAGTCAATATCATGTCGCGGTAAATCGGAATGTTCGGGCTATTGGGTGAAACCAGGTTGAGTTGCTCTTCGACCTTGCTGGTGAGGTCGATACCGTTGCTTTGAAAATGACGACTTAGGAGGTCATTCGGTTCGTAAGGCATTCAGCTTCTCCTTCTGCACAGAACCTTTGGCACGGGCGAAATATTCGTCAGCGCCACGACACTGCATGTGTCGCTGTCAGACCAGGCTACCGCCTGAGCACTCCATGACTCGACAGGGCCGTGAAGCATTGGTGTGGTGATCGAGTCATCCATACAGGTTCTGCTTTCTTGGATGAAAGAAACATTCGCACTGCAAGACGCGAGTGGGCAACCCCCTTTTGCGCCCCAAAAAATTAGCGTCGACACACTGAATCTAGACCCTCTTGGCGATTTTTGCTGACTTGATCATGGGCCTGGAAAGTCTTGGCTGGCAACAGCTTATTGCCGATTCGAAACGCAGTTTCACCACTCGTCAGAACCTGCGCCAGGCGGCCTGGCCTCTGATTTACTAAGTGGCAACGAGATCCTGGCTGCCAGGGTCGGGTGCAAGACTTCAGGGCTGAAGCCTGGATCGCACTTTGCGTTAGAGAGTCAGGAAGGAGGCTGAATCAGGAAATCGATACGCAGCTGTATCGAGGGTTGCCATGGGCGCCGCAGGTCATCCGCGTTGAAGATGAATGCCTGCGGCGCTTGCATGAGCGGCAAGCGCGGGTGGCACGCTGGCGCCGTGGTATTTACTTTTTCTTCTTCTGCTGCGGGCAGTCGGATTCCTTGAAACGTTCCGTGGCCACCGGGCGATTGGTTTTAACTTCGGTGAACTCGTAACGCATGATCGCGCCCTTGGCCATCAACTTGCGAAAGCCTGGGTTGTTGCAGACGGTAGAACCCAGTTGAAAGTAGACCGCCTTGGGATCGGCGCGCATCTTGTCGGCATGAGTGCTTTGCACGCTGAGGTGATTGATCAGCTCTTTGCCTTCGACGGTATAGCCTTGGTCGAGAATGTCTTCGTTGATCGCCCGCGGCGTGCCAATGCTGCTCTGGGTGGCCACGTTTTGCAGCATTTTGCTCAGTTCCATGTCTTTCAAGGACGCAGCTTGAGCACTGAAGGACGACGCCAGCAAAACGGCAGCGGTGGGAACGATAAGGCGCAGCATGAAACTCTCCTGGTTCAGTGACTGTTGCTTCGACCAGCCACCGGACTGTGCGTTCAGTGGCGGGGAATTATAGGGGAGCAGGTGTGGACGGTACAGGCTTGCGCGGGCAGCTCTGGTAAACTGCAAGGACTTTTCACCCCTGCCGAGTGCTCTTTCGTGTCGATTCTTTTCCCTTGCCAGCCTTGCCAGCCATGAGTCACGCCGTTTCCCGCTTGCGCGCCCAACGCCTGGCCCGTGCCGTCAAACCTTTTGTCGCACGGGGTTCGCGAGCGGAGCGCTGCCCGGGGTGTCGGGTGATTCCCAGTCATTGCATGTGTGCATGGCGTCCGCATGTTTCGGCCAAGTCGGCGATGTGCCTGGTCATGCATGATGTCGAACCGCTGAAACCCAGCAATACCGGCTGGCTGATTGCCGATGTGATTGCCGACACCAGCGCCTTTCCCTGGTCGCGCACGGAAGTCGAACCGCAATTGCTGGTGCTGATCGCCGACCCGCAGTGGCAACCCTACATTGTATTTCCGGGTGAGTTTGTCGCGCCAGAGCGTGTGGTGACCGAGGTCAAGCTCCAGGAGGGTAAGCGTCCGTTGTTCATCCTGCTGGACGCCACCTGGAGTGAAGCACGCAAGATGTTCCGCAAGAGTCCTTATCTGGAGCACTTGCCGGTGCTCAGCCTGGAGCCCGAGCAGCTCTCGCGCTACAAGCTGCGGCGTTCCAAGCGTGACGATCATTTCTGTACTGCAGAAGTTGCTGCCTTGTGCCTGGAGCTGGCCGATGATCAACCGGCCAGTGAAGTACTGGACGCTTATCTGGATGTGTTCAGCACCCATTATCTGGCGGCGAAATTCCAACAGCCGATTGATCCGGACGATCAGCCCCATAGCCGCCTGAAGCCTTTTCTCTAGGACTCAGGCGCTCACCAACTGCGGCTTCTTCGGCCAGAGCTGCGCCACCAGCATGCCCGTCAGCATCAACGCACAGCCGAAATAGCCGCGCAATTGCAGGGATTCATCGAGCAGCCAGGCGCCGGCTATGGCGGCAAAGACCGCTTCCAGCGAGAAGATGATCGCCGCATGGGAAGCGATCGCATCCTTTTGCGCGATCACTTGCAGTGTGTAGCCAATACCCACCGCAATCATGCCGCCATACACAATGGCCGGTCCGGCAGCGATAATGGCGTTCCACTGGAAGGTCTCGAAGACCAGCGCAAGGGCCAGGCTGACCACCGCGCAGGTGGCGAATTGCAGAAAGGCCAGGCGAATCGGATCATGCCGACTGGCAAAAACCCCGACCAGCACCACATGTGCTCCCCAGACAAAGGCTCCGATCAGTTGCAGCCAGTCTCCCGAGGCGACCTGGAAATTCTCGCCGACGCTGAGCAGAAACATCCCGACCACCGCCAATAGTGCACCGAGCCAGGTTCCCATTCCGGTCCTATGGCCGATCACCAGACCCAATAGTGGCACTACAATGACATACAGTCCGGTAATGAAGCCGGCGTTGGTCACGCTGGTAAACAGCAAGCCGACCTGCTGGAGGTTGATACCGAGGGCCAGTGCCAGTCCCATCAGCCCCCCGCCGACGAGCAGGCCTTGGGTGAGGAAGGGTTCGCTATTGGCGTTCTGGCGATTGCCGCGCAACACCAGCGGTAGCAGGCAGAGTGAGCCCAGCGCAAACCGCAGGCCGGAGTAAAGGAAAGGGCCTATATGATCCATCCCCCGGGTTTGTGCGACAAATCCAGAGCCCCAGATCATGGCAGTCACAAGCATCAGGACATCGGCACGCAGGGCTTGGCTTCGCATGATGGCACTCTTATCAGTCAGCCGATGACTTTGCCGCAAAGCATCCAGCTTGACCACCCCGGCTTCGCTGGGCATGCTTGGCGCCGATTAGGGCGCGACCGAGGTTTTAAACGCTGACTTTTCGGGCTCTTGGCGTTGAACGTGCCCTGTGGGTACAGCCTTTTGACTGTCACCTAGTGTTGCGTTGGTGAGGACTGAATTCTTCAGACCTCCCATAAAAAAACGGGATCATTTGAAAAATGGCCACATACGAAATCCTGATTGCCGATGACCACCCTTTATTTCGTAGCGCGCTGCATCAGGCAGTGACCCTGGGCCTGGGCCCCGAGGTTCGGCTGGTGGAGGTTGCGAGCATTGCCGAGCTGGAAACCCGTCTGACCGAAAAAGCTGACTGGGATCTGGTGCTGCTGGATCTGAACATGCCGGGTGCTTACGGTTTTTCCGGGCTGGTGCTGTTACGCGGCCAATATCCGCAGATCCCCGTGGTAATGGTTTCGGCTCAGGAAGAGGCCTCGATCATGGTGCGCTCCCGTGAATTCGGCGCGAGTGGCTTCATTCCCAAGTCGAGTTCGCTGGAAGTCATTCAGAAAGCCGTGCGCAGCGTGTTGGACGGCGACGTCTGGTGGCCGCCGCAAGCCTTCGAAGAGATCAGCGTTTCAGCCGAGGCCAAAGCCGCAAGCGCCGGCCTGGCGAGTCTGACTCCCCAACAGTTCCGCGTACTGACCATGGTCTGTGAAGGTTTGTTGAACAAGCAGATTGCCTACGAATTGAGTGTTTCGGAAGCAACGATCAAGGCCCATGTTACGGCGATCTTCCGTAAGTTGGGGGTGCGGACCCGGACTCAGGCGGCTTTGCTTTTGCAACAACTTGAGTCAATTTCAAGTAGCCAGTGACCTGTTCCTTCACGTTATTTTGACTTTGGTTAAATTAGCTTCCCCACTCCTTTTCGTTCAGTTGTCTACTTTTATGTCGCCTTTCAAGGGTCAAACCGGTTTTAAACGCATCCTCAACGCCTCCGGCTACTCTCTCGACGGGCTGCGCGCGGCCTTCACGGGTGAAGCGGCGTTTCGCCAATTGGTGTTGCTCAACGTCATCCTGATTCCGTTGAGCTTCCTGTTCAGCGTCAGTCGGGTCGAGCGGGCAGTGCTGATCGCCGTGTGCCTGCTGGCATTGATCGTCGAGCTGCTCAATTCGGCGGTGGAAGCGGCGATCGACCGGATTTCCCTGGATCTGCACCCTCTGTCGAAAAACGCCAAGGACATGGGCAGCGCCGCCCAGCTCATTGCCTTGAGCATGATCGCCGTGGTCTGGGCGGTCATTCTGCTTTAACGGCTGTTCACGCGATCGTCGGCAGGACTATCTCGTCGCTGCGCCGCACCCCGGCGGTTAAAGCGCGGCACAGCTCGAGAAACTCGCGTATGGCCGAGGTCTGGTACTTCTGTTTGTGCCAAATGAAATAGAACTGGCGCAGCAAGTCCAGGTCCGGCGTTTCTACCGCCACCAGGCTGCCGCGGCGGAACGCATCGCGTAGTGCAAGACGCGAGATGCAACCAATCCCCAAGCCGGATTCCACCGCGCGTTTGATCGCTTCGGTGTGTTCGAGCTCGAGGCGGATGTTCAGCGTGCTGCGGTGGTGACGCATGGCCTGGTCGAAGGTCAATCGGGTTCCCGAGCCTTGTTCGCGCAGAATCCAGGCTTCGTGCGTCAGCTCTTCCATGCTCGCCTGACCGCGTTTTGCCAAGGGATGCTGGGGCGCGCAAAACACCACCAGCTCATCTTCGACCCAGCTTTGCACCTCGATATCCGGATGGCTGCAATCGCCTTCGATTAGACCCAGATCAATTTCATAGTGGGCAACCTGTTGCACAATGTTGGCAGTATTTTGCACATGGAGCTTCACCTGGCTTTCCGGGTGCAGCTGCATAAAGCTGCCGATCAGCAAGGTCGCCAGGTAGTTGCCGATGGTCAGCGTCGCGCCGACCGCCAGTGAGCCGAAGCCGGACTTGCCGTTGAGCAGGTCCTCGATTTCCTTGGCCTGGTCCAGCAGCGCGACAGCCTGCGGCAGCAGCTGTCGACCCAGGGCGTTGAGGCTCAGGCGCTTGCCGGCGCGATCAAATAACTGGCAGCTGGATTGGCGCTCAAGCTCGGTGATCGAGGTGCTGGCGGCCGATTGAGAAAGCGCGAGAAGACCCGCAGCGCGGGACACGCTTTCCTGCTGGGCGACGGCGACGAATACTTGAAGTTGACGGAGAGTAAATCGCATATCTATATAACCGATAACCCTTATCTTAATAATCCATTTAACAGATATTGTCGCCGCCATTAGAATGCGATGCAATTGCGCACATTGTCGGCGCAGGCAATTTCTAGGAGCCCCGTACATGAGCAACATGAACCACGAGCGTGTTCTCAGTGTTCATCACTGGAACGACACCCTGTTCAGCTTCAAGTGCACCCGCGACCCGGGCCTGCGCTTCGAGAACGGTCAGTTCGTGATGATCGGCCTGCAACAGCCCAGCGGCCGGCCGCTCATGCGCGCTTACTCGATCGCCAGCCCCAACTGGGAAGAGCATCTCGAGTTCTTCAGCATCAAGGTTCCGGATGGTCCGCTGACTTCCCAGTTGCAGCATCTGAAGGAAGGCGACGAGATCATCATCAGCAAAAAACCGACTGGCACCCTGGTGCTGGACGATTTGAAGCCGGGCAAACACCTGTACTTGCTCAGCACCGGCACCGGGCTGGCGCCGTTCATGAGCGTCATTCAGGATCCGGAAACCTACGAGCGTTTCGAAAAGGTGATCCTGTGCCATGGCGTGCGCTACGTCAACGAAGTCGCTTACCGCGAGTTCATCACCGAGCATTTGCCGCAGAACGAGTTCTTCGGCGAAGCGCTGCGTGACAAGTTGATCTACTACCCGACCGTGACCCGCGAACCGTTCGAGAACGAAGGGCGTCTGACCGACCTGATGCGCACCGGCAAGCTGTTCAGCGATATCGGTCTGCCACCGATCAATCCGCAGGACGACCGCGCCATGCTGTGCGGCAGCCCGAGCATGCTCGACGAAACCAGCGAAGTGCTCAACAGCTTCGGCCTGAAGGTTTCTCCGCGGATGCGTGAGCCCGGCGACTACCTGATCGAGCGCGCCTTCGTCGAGAAGTAAGCGACCCCGAAACCTGTGGGAGCGAGCTTGTTCCGGGCGGCGTTCCGACGATAGCGATAGATCAGTCGACATTGATGTTGAATGTCAGACCGCCATCGCGAGCAAGCTCGCTCCCACACTGGATTTGCGTTTGATCCAAAAAAGCCCGCGCTGCCTGAGAAGGCAGTGCGGGCTTTTTCGTTTCCGGGATTTATGCCACGGGAATGACTTCCAGCACGCGGATCAGGCCGGGCTCGGGGTAATGCCAGCGCACATCCAGATCCCAGAACTGTGCGCCGTATTCGCGCTCGGCTGCAGGAACCTGGTAGGCCGGGCGTGGATCCTGGGCCAGACACTGCTCGATCAGCTCCAGCAATGGCTCTTGCAGGCGCTGAGCGTGCTTGTGGGCCTGTTGCAATGCGGTATCCGTCCACTGCACGGGAATCAGCTCGGGCGCGGCGCTGGCGATGCTGTTGGACGCTGTATCGACGATGTCGGCATAGGGCACGTAGGGCTTGATGTCGAGAATCGGCGTGCCATCCAGTAAATCGATACCAGAGATCCACAGACGATTGGCTTCGACCTTGTCCAGCTTGACCACTGACTGACCGATGCCGTTCGGGCGATGGGTGGCGCGGGTGGCGAACACCCCCATGGATTTGTTGCCGCCCAGACGCGGGGGGCGAACCTTGAGTCGCGGTTTGGCTTCCAGGGCCTGATGGAACAGGAACAGCAGCCAGACATGGCTGACCTGCTCAAGCCCTTGCACGGCATCGCCCTGATCGAACGGCGCCACCAGTTCCAGAACGCCACGGGCGGCCGGCGCCAGTTGCGGCTGGCGCGGAATGGCGAATTTCTCCTTGAAGCAGGACCGCACGAAGCCGATCGGGGAAACGCTGTAGGTCATGGTCTGGGGTCGAAGCGGGGTTAGATGCGGGCATCATAATCGATGTGAAGATCAAAAGATCGCAGCCTGCGACAGCTCCTGCAGGGAATGCGTTCGGCGTAGGAGCTGCCGCAGGCTGCGACCTTTTAAGGGCTGAATCAGGGCAATCAGCCGCGAACGCGCAGGGTCAGGCCCTTGAGGAAGTTGCGCAGCAGTTGATCGCCGCAGGTGCGGTAGTTGGTGTGGCCGAACTTGCGGAACAGCGCGCTCAGCTCAGGCTTGGACACCGGGAAGTCCGAAGCCTTGAGGATCGCGTGCATGTCGTCTTCCTTGAGTTCGAAGGCCACCCGCAATTTCTTCAGAATAATGTTGTTGGTGATCGGCAAGTCGACCGGCAACGGCGGACGGGTGTCGTCCTTGCCGCGCTTGAAGAACACCAGGCCGTCGAGGAAATGCGCCATGACCTCGTCCGGGCAATGGACGAAACCTTCTTCCTCATCCTTTTTCAGATAAGTGAGGACGTCTTCCTTGGTGACTTCGAGACCGCCAAGCTTGATCAGCTCGACGACTTTGTTGTCACTGATGTCGAGCATGTAGCGCACGCTGCGCAGTACATCGTTATGAATCATGTTTGCAATCCTGATCAATCAGCTGTAAGCACCGCAGACAAGCGTGCGGCGGCGAAATGTATGGCAATGCAAGAAGCTGTTAGAACTTCTCTTTGCTGGACAGGTAGCGCCATTGGCCGACCGGCACTTTGCCAATGGAGACTCCACCGATGCGGATACGACGAACGGCAACGACCTTGAGGCCGACGGCTTCGCAGAACAGCTTGATGACACCCGGCTGTGGGTTTTTCAGCGCAAAGCGTAGGCGGTTTTCGTTCTGCCAGCTGGCCTTGACCGCCGGCAGTTCCTTACCCTTGTAGGTCAGGCCGTGGTTCAGGCGGTTAAGGCCATGGGCGACCATGTCCCCCTCGACCTCGACCACATACTCCTGCTCGATCTTGCTGGCGTCGGCGGTGAGCTTGCGCAGAATCTTCCAGTCCTGGGTGAACACCAGCAGGCCACTGGCATTGGCTTGCAGGTCCGAACTGGCGGTCAGGCGCAGGAAGTGCCCTTTGAGCGGGCGTTTGCTGTAACGATGCTCTTCGCTCAAGGTTTGCGGGCCGATCAACGGCATGGCGCTTTGTGCATCCATGCCTGCCGGTGCGTGAAACAGGATGGTCACCGGCTCCGGCGCAGTGGCCTTGGCTTCGGGGTCGAGTTCGACTTTCTGGGTGTCGACCTTGAACTGCGGCTCATCGATGACTTCGCCGTCCACCGTGACCCAGCCGCCCTCGATGAACAGCTCAGCCTCCCGACGGGAACAGCCGACGAGTTCGATGAGGCGTTTGGAGAGACGAATCGGGTCAGTCATGACAGGGGCCGTAACAAAAGAGGGCGCCCATTGTACCTGCCTGGCGCCGGTTAATCGCGGGTCCATTTGAAGACTGTGGCTTTTACCCGCTTTGTGCCCGCTGATTTGTCTGTTTCAGGCGCATATGCAGCAACGGATAGGGTTGGCCCATGCCGTCGTGCTCCGAACGGCCGATCACTTCGAACCCCAGTTTGTAGTAGAAGCCCAAGGCCTGCGGGTTTTGTTCATTGACGTCCAGCTCATCGGCATTCAAGTGTTCGATGGCGTACTTGAGCAATTGTTTGCCCAGGCCTTGACCGCGGTGGTCGGGGTCGATGAAGAGCATTTCAATCTTGCCCGCTGCGATACCGGCAAAACCGGTGATGCGTTGGCGATGATCCTTGGTGCAGACCAGCATGACGGCATCCAGGTAACGGGTCAGCACCAGGTTCTTCAACAGGTCGATATAGCTGTCCGGCAGGAAGTCATGGGTGGCTCGCACCGACGCCTCCCAGATCCGGGTAAGTTCCTCATAGTCGCTCTGTTTCGGCGTGTGAATGACCGCGTGATGACGCATGTCGCCGGTTCCTTATGCTGGGGTGGCGGATGTTCCTTATTTCACAAAACGATAGACCTAAAAAAGCCCCGCATCTCGTCAGGAGAGCAGGGCTTTTCAATTTTTTACACCCTTAGCGCTTTTCAGCCCACAGGTCGTACTCGTCGGCGTCGGTCACCCGGCACCAGACCTTGTCGCCTGGCTTGAGGTCGCTGGCGTCGTCGATAAAGACGTTGCCGTCGATTTCCGGGGCATCGAAGAAGCAGCGGCCAACCGCGCCTTGCTCGTCGACTTCGTCGATCAGCACTTCGATTTCCTTGCCGATGCGCAGCTGCAAGCGAGCCGAGCTGATGGCCTGTTGATGGGCCATGAAGCGATCCCAACGGTCCTGCTTGACGTCGTCCGGAACCACTTCCAGATCCAGGTCATTGGCGGGTGCGCCTTCGACCGGCGAGTACTGGAAGCAGCCGACGCGGTCGAGCTGGGCTTCGGTCAGCCAGTTCAGCAGGTACTGGAAGTCTTCTTCGGTTTCGCCGGGGAAGCCGACGATGAAGGTCGAACGGATGATCAGGTCCGGGCAGATAACGCGCCAGTTCTTGATCCGGGCCAGGGTCTTGTCTTCGAAGGCCGGGCGTTTCATGGCCTTGAGGACTTTCGGGCTGGCGTGCTGGAACGGGATGTCCAGGTATGGCAGGATTTTCCCGGCGGCCATCAGCGGGATCAGCTCATCGACGTGCGGGTACGGGTAGACATAGTGCAGGCGCACCCAGACGCCGAGGCTGCTCAACGCTTCGCAGAGTTCGGTGATGCGGGTTTTCACCGGCGCGCCATTCCAGAAGCCGGTGCGGTACTTGACGTCGACGCCATAGGCGCTGGTGTCCTGGGAAATCACCAGCAGCTCTTTGACACCGGACTTGACCAGGCGCTGGGCCTCGTCGAGGACATCGCCGACCGGACGGCTGACCAGCTTGCCGCGCATCGACGGGATGATGCAGAAGCTGCAGCTGTGGTTGCAGCCTTCGGAAATCTTCAGGTAGGCATAGTGGCGCGGGGTCAGCTTGATGCCTTGGGGTGGCACCAGGTCGATCAGCGGGTTGTGATCCTGGCGCGGCGGGACCACGTCGTGCACGGCGTTGACCACTTGCTCGTATTGCTGCGGGCCGGTCACCGCGAGCACGCTCGGGTGGATCTTGCGGATGTTGCCTTCTTCGACGCCCATGCAACCGGTGACGATGACTTTGCCGTTTTCCTTGATGGCTTCACCGATCACTTCCAGGGACTCGGCCTTGGCGCTGTCGATAAAACCGCAGGTGTTGACCACCACGACATCGGCGTCCTGATAGGTGGACACGACTTCGTAGCCTTCCATACGCAGTTGCGTAAGGATGCGCTCGGAGTCGACCAGTGCTTTCGGACAACCCAGAGATACAAAGCCGACCTTGGGGGCGGCCGGCGTGGTGACGGTGGACATAGCTAACCTCGGTTTTGTGACGCCTCAAGCCGCGGGTGGCAAGGCGACGGATGGGCGCTTGGTGCGCCTCTGATCAAAAAGTGCGCAATTCTAGCGATGAGCAACGCACTTGACCAGCTTTATGCGGGGAATTACGACGAGTGCTGCGCTATGCTTCGCGCCGTTGCGCTGAAATGAATTGTTACTAACCTGTAACCGCAAGAAAAACAGCGCATGCTGCACCACAAAGCATAGTGCTTCTTATAGAGAAGCCCGGGTTTGAGTAACAGGAGTAGTTGATGGGTCAGGCAAGTAGTCAGGCGGCGGACGCCGGGCATTCGGCGGCGAAACCGTTGAGCATGCTGGTGGCGGCGGTCGGGGTGGTTTATGGCGATATCGGCACGAGCCCCTTGTACACCCTCAAAGAAGTGTTTTCCGGTGACTACGGTGTGCCCGTCAACCATGACGGGGTCCTGGGCATCCTGGCGCTGATTTTCTGGTCGTTGATCTGGGTCGTTTCGATCAAGTACATGCTGTTCGTGCTGCGTGCCGACAACCAGGGTGAAGGCGGCATCATGGCGTTGACGGCGCTGGCCCGGCGGGCGGCGGCGAACCATCCGCGCCTGCGCGCTCTGCTGGTGGTCTGTGGCTTGTGCGGTGCCGCGCTGTTCTACGGCGACAGCATGATCACCCCGGCGATCTCGGTCCTTTCGGCGATTGAAGGGTTGGGGCTGGCATTCGAGGGCATTGATCACTGGGTCGTGCCGTTGTCACTGATCGTCCTGGTGGCCCTGTTCCTGATTCAGCGCCATGGCACGGCGCGCATCGGCATTCTGTTCGGGCCGGTGATGGTCGCCTGGTTCCTGGTGCTGGGTGGGCTGGGGGTCTATGGCATCGTCCAGCACCCGGAAGTGCTCAAGGCGATGAACCCGGTCTGGGGCGTGCGCTTTTTTGTCGTGCATCCGGGCATGGGCGTGGCGATTCTCGGCGCGGTGGTACTGGCGTTGACCGGTGCCGAGGCGCTGTACGCCGACATGGGTCATTTCGGTCGCAAACCGATTGCCCGCGCCTGGTTCATCCTGGTGCTGCCGGCGCTGGTGCTCAATTACTTTGGCCAGGGCGCTTTGCTGTTGGGCGACCCGGAAGCGGCGCGCAACCCGTTCTACCTGCTGGCGCCAAGCTGGGCATTGATCCCGCTGGTGGGCCTGTCGACCCTGGCGACGGTGATCGCTTCCCAGGCGGTGATTTCCGGTGCGTTCTCCCTGACTCGCCAGGCAATCCAGCTTGGTTACATTCCGCGGATGCGCATTCGGCACACCTCCAGCGCCGAACAGGGTCAGATCTACATCGGCGCGGTGAACTGGGCGCTGATGGTCGGGGTGATTCTGCTGGTACTGGGTTTTGAATCTTCGGGCGCGCTGGCGTCGGCCTACGGTGTGGCGGTGACCGGCACCATGCTGATGACCACGATCCTGGTTTCGGCAGTGATGTTGCTGTTGTGGAAATGGCCGCCGCTGCTGGCGGTCCCGGTGTTGCTGGGTTTCTTGTTTGTGGATGGGTTGTTCTTCGCCGCCAACGTGCCAAAAATATTTCAAGGCGGGGCGTTCCCGGTGTTGGCGGGGATTGCCCTGTTTTTGCTCATGACCACCTGGAAGCGCGGCAAGCAACTGCTGGTCGAGCGTATCGACGAAGGCGGGCTGCCACTGCCGATTTTCATCGGCAGTATTCGAGTGCAGCCACCCCATCGGGTCCAGGGCACGGCGGTGTTCCTCACCGCGCGACCGGATGCCGTACCCCACGCCTTGTTGCACAACCTGTTGCATAACCAGGTGCTGCACGAGCAAGTGGTATTGCTGACGGTGGTCTACGAAGATATCCCGCGGGTTCCGGCGCAGCGGCGTTTTGAAGTGGCGTCCCATGGTGAAGGGTTCTTCCGGGTGATCCTGCACTTCGGCTTTACCGACGAGCCGGATGTGCCGCAGGCGCTGAAGCTGTGCCATCTCGATGAGCTGGACTTCAGTCCGATGCGCACCACCTACTTCCTCAGCCGCGAGACAGTGATCACCTCCAGACTGGTGGGCATGGCGCGCTGGCGCGCGGCGCTGTTCGCCTTCATGTTGCAGAATGCCAACGGTAACCTGCGATTCTTCAACCTGCCGCTCAATCGGGTGATCGAACTGGGTACTCAGGTAGAAATATAAGCACCGTGCGCCCCCAAAAGATCGCAGCCTGCGGCAGCTCCTACAGATTTTGCATACACCTGATGATTTGTCGGTGTACGGAGCTGGTGTAGGAGCTGCCGCAGGCTGCGATCTTGGCGATCGCAATCGCGCCGAAGGTCTCTGGTTTGCGTCGAAGAATAAAAAGCCCCCGTTGCCTTGCGGCAGCGGGGGCTTTTTCATGGGCGGTGCTCAGGTCACTCTTCGGCGACCCGGCTCTTGCCCTGACGCTTCTCGATCGCATCGACCAGGCGTTGCGCCAGGGCCGGGTAGTTCTCGTCGAAGTGGTGGCCGCCAGGCAGCTTCATGGCTTCACCGACGGCGGTCTTCTCGGTGCAACCGCTTTCGTCGATTTCTTCTTCGCCGTAGATGCACAGTACTTTGTTCGCTGGCAGTTTGGCCATCTCGGGGCCGGTGGCGGCTTCCTTGCCAGCATTGCCGAGCCAGCCTTCGACTTCAATTTCGAAGCTGCCGGTGCGGGCGAACGCCAGCAGGATAATGGCGTCGACCCGTTGTTGTTCGGCTTCAGGCAGGCGGTTGTAGATGGCTGGCAGGACGTCGGCACCGAAGGAGTAGCCGGTCAGCACGAAGCGTTTGGTGCCCCATTTCTGTCGGTAGTGTTGCATCAGTTCGCTGAGGTCGGTGGCGCTTTGTTCCGGGCTCTTGTGCTGCCAGTAGTAGCGCAGGGTGTCGATACCGACCACCGGGTAGCCGATCTTGGCCATTTCGCCGGCCACGTCGCGGTCCAGGTCGCGCCAGCCGCCGTCACCGGAGAGGAACAGCGTTACGGTGTCCTTGGCCTGGCCGGCCGGTACTTCGACCACCGGGATGTTCAGGCCGCCATTGCCCTTGTCCGAGCCCATGAGGATTTTGCGCAGCTCATTGTTCAGCACTTGCGGCAGGTTGATGTCGTAGTCGCTGATGCTGGTTTCGGCGTTGGGTTGATCCCGGACGAAGCCGGCACTGGTGTCGTCGGGGTTGTCGTTCCAGGCCACCAGCCAGTGACCGTGAGCCGCGGTTTTTGGCAGCAGATGAGTGCAGCCGGGTTTTTCCAGGGCCAGATCCACCGAGATGGCCCGGGTCTTGTCATCTTTCTGCTCGGCCAGCCAGCGCCAGGCCAGGACAGCTCCGGGTCCGATGCCGCTGACCAGAGTGGCCGGACCTTTGAGTTGCTTCAAGGCCGATTGCAATGCGCGACCTTGCAGCACGCAATCCTTGGGCAGGATCACCTGAACGATCTGCGCCGCGCCGCCACGGCTCAGGGTCAGCAGTTGTCGGTCGTTGAGCTTTTGCTCATCGGTAACGGCTACCACCACCTGCGCGCGAGCAGCACCAGGGGTGACGCGGGTCATGGTCGAGCCATCGGCCGGTGACAGGTATTCAAGCGTCGGTTCCGGCGCCGGGCGGTTCCAGAACCAATAGCCACCACCGAGGATCAGGGCAAGCACCACCAGAGTGGCCAGTAAATACCGCCAGGAGCGTTGAATCATCAGCGTTTCACCAATCCAGTCAAGCCGCCCGCAATCAGGGCGGCGGTGTCGGCCAGTGCCACCAGCGGATCGAGCCCGGCGGGCACAGCCATGTAACGGGGTTCCCAGTCAGGCTGGAACTTGTCTTTGAAGCGGCGCAACCCCTGGAAGTTGTAGAGTTGCTCGCCACGGCGGAACACCATCGAGCCGAGGCGCTGGGTCAGTGGCGCGCCACGACGGGGTTGTAGCCCCGACAGCGGCACCATGCCCAGGCTGAAACGCGCATATCCGTGATTTTTATAATGTTGAATCAGGCCGACCATCATGAACTCCATGGTCAGCTTGGGCGCTTCAGGGTGGGCGCGCATCAGGTCGAGGCTGGTCAGGTCGTGGCTGTAGGTTTCGAGCAGGTTGGCAAAGGCCACCGGGCGCCCTTCAAAACGGATGATCGCGACGCGAAAGTGCTTCATGTAAGCATCGCTGAAGCGGCCGAGGGAGAAGCCTTTCTCGCGCACGTTCTTGCCGGTCAACCAGGCATCGGAGATGACTTTCAGTTCGTCCATCGGCGCCTGGCCCGGCTCATGGATCTCCAGCGACAGCCCGTCGCGAGTGCCACGATTCCAGGTGTAGCGCAGGTCCTTCATCTCTTTGCCTTTGGCCTCGAGATCAAAACGCTGCAGATCGACCCGGGCTTCTTCGCCGAGTTTGATTGCCGTCAGGCCAATGTCCATGTAGTGCGGCAGATTCTCGGCGCGCACTTGATAGAACACTGGGCGGGCGTGATGGATGTCGCACAGGTCGCGGAATTGCCAGATCATTTCGGCGCGCTGTTGGGGCGAGCCGATCGGGTCGTACAGCGCTACCAGGCTGCGACCGCGGCGAGCGTACATCAAGAACGCGTCGTCATTGGGGTGAAACAGCAAGGCCTTGTCACCGGTCAGGGCCAGGCCGCCGTCCGGCTGGGCCGAGGCCATGAGAATTTTTAGCGCCTTGTCCACTTCTTCAGCGGTCGGCAAATGGATCACCGGACGCGCGGTGCGCAGCAGCCAGGTCAGAGAGACCGCTACCAGCAGTACTGCGGCGCCGAGTAAGGAGCGCAAGCCGCGTGGCGCATCGGCATCGAGGGTGAACTGCCACCAGAGTTCGCGGCTGTAGGGTACATCCTGGTAGGCGAACAGCAGCAGCCAGATCGACGCCCCCAGCACACAGACGCTGGCCACCAGATACAGCGGCGAGAACGGCAGTTCGGTCAGTCGGCTCGGCCGATAGAAGGAGCTGCGGAATATCGCCAGCAGGCAGGCAGTCAGGGTCAACAGGCTGGCTTCTTCCCAGTCGAAACCCTTGAGCAGGGAGAGCAGGGCGCCCACCAGCAGCAGAACGATGGTCAGCATCCAGGCCGCCGACAGTCGCCGGCGCAAGCCTTGGGCGAGCAATAGGCAGAGCACGCCGACCAGGCTGGCGCCGAAGTGCGAAGCGTCGATCAACCGATGGGGGATCAGAAAGCCGATGTGTTCCAGGCGAGTGTCGATTTCCGGTGTGACCCCGGAAAACAGCAACACAACGCCGGACAGGAACACCAGTACCGCAAGGATCGGTGCGGCCAGGCCCGAAGCTGCCCGTAGGGATTGGCGAGACTGAAACAGGCGCTGGGCTTCGCTGATCAGTAGCAGCAGACAGGCCACCAACAATGGCATGACCACGTAGAACAACCGATACAGCAGTAAGGCCGCGGCCAGTGGGGCCGCGCCCAGAGTGTCGGCGAAGGCTGCCAGCAGAATGGCCTCGAACACCCCGACGCCGCCAGGTACATGGCTGAGTACGCCGGCGGCCAGCGCCAGCAGGTAGACCAGCAGGAAAGCGCCAAAGGACGGGGCCGCGGGCAGTAATAGATAGAGCACGGTAGCCGCAGCGGCCACGTCCAGGGCGGTGATCACCAGTTGCAGGAAGGTCAGGCGGCGCCCGGGCAGGCGCAGGGTTCGGCGGCCGATCCGAATCAGCAGGTTGTCCGGCAGTGGCTGTTCGGGCAGGCGACGGCGGTAAATGCCGATTGCCAGCACCGCGCCGAGGAGTAGCACCGCAATGGCGATCGCGCCCAGCAGGGGTTCGGGCAGGCGCAGCGCGGCAGAGGTGGCTGGAAGGTCGCTCAGTGTGGCCAGGGCGGCCAGCGGTGGCAGCGCGCAACCCAGCGACAGGCTGGCGAACAGTGTCATGTAGGCGACTTCAGACGCCCCCACACCAAAGCGCGCATATAACCGGTAACGCACCGAACCGCCGGACAGCAGTGAAAGGCCAACGGCATTGCCGATCGCGAAGGCGCTGAATCCTCCCAGGGCCAGGATGCGCGGCGGCAACTTCACCCCGGCATAGCGGCTGCCCGACCACTCGTAGCCCAACATTATGATGAAGCCGATCACGGTTACCGCCACTGCCCCGAGCAAGGCCGGTTTCGGCACTTCAAGGATCGAGTCGTGCAGGGCATTCAGATCGAGTTCGCTCAACAGGTGGCGACAGGCAATCAGTGCGATAACGAATAACAACAGAGTGACCGCCAGACCGATGGGCTGGCGGTATTTGCTCAACAGATCGAGCCAGCGCAGGCGAGTGGCCGGGATCGGTTGGATCGCTGTGACGGTGTCTTGTGGATCAGACGAGTTGGTGCGCATCAATCACCTCTTGGATTGTGCGCGACAGGATGGGGGTATCCAGCCAAGTTACCAATCCCTAAGGAAAAATAATTTCAAAATGTTGTGGCGAGGGGGCTTGTCGGAACGCCGCATCGCCCCGTTCGGCTGCGGAGCAGTCGTAAGGTCGGCTGATGCGTTCTTCCTGACACAATGCGATTACTGATTTTAGGACCGCTTCGCGGCCCTGCGGGGGCAAGCCTCCTCGCCACAGGATATTTTCGACAGACACAAAAAAGGCCACTCTTTCGAGTAGCCTTTTTTGATGTTTGGTTGCGGGAGCCGGATTTGAACCGACGACCTTCGGGTTATGAGCCCGACGAGCTACCAGACTGCTCCATCCCGCGTCTGTGTGGCGGCATTCTACAGGCGAACGCTTGAGTGTCAACCGTTAATGGCCTGAGGGGTCAAATAAGCGCAAATAGGCCGCAGCAGAGGCTTACGTGTCAGAGGCGCAACGGATTCTCCTCGCGAGCCAGTTTTGGATGGCTGCGGCAGAAGTTGTTGCCAGGAGGAGGGTAGAAACGCACGCGCACAAAAAAGGCCACTCTTTCGAGTAGCCTCTTTCGATGTTTGGTTGCGGGAGCCGGATTTGAACCGACGACCTTCGGGTTATGAGCCCGACGAGCTACCAGACTGCTCCATCCCGCGTCTGTGTGGCGGCATCCTACAGGGGTGCGCTTGAGAGTCAACCATTAATGCTTTAGTGGGGCAAATAAGCGCAAATAATTCGGGTTTTGCTCGTTTCTGCGGGGGTAAGTGCCAGAATCACAAAGGTTTTGCACTTTTGGCCCCAGACCTGACTGGTACTTCGGGGAGGGGTTTATTGTAAAAGCGACAGACACAAAAAAGGCCACTCTTTCGAGTAGCCTTTTTTGATGTTTGGTTGCGGGAGCCGGATTTGAACCGACGACCTTCGGGTTATGAGCCCGACGAGCTACCAGACTGCTCCATCCCGCGTCTGTGTGTCGGCATTCTACAGAGGATCGCCGGCCTGTCAACTTAAATCTGATAAAAACCTGTTCCTGTTCAATTGCTTAGCTTCTCAAAAGGGCAGATCCACATGCCCCGGAGGCTTACTGCGTAAGGCCTTCAGCTCTATTGGACCGCCTGTCCTGATTGATAAAACGAATCCATTCAGGTTTTTTCCTACGCAGGCAGACGAAGATTCAAAGCACTGGTGCTATATACAGGTGTCAGTGAGATACTGCCGATCAAGTTTCATCTTGAACCCTTTTGCCCTCAACGAACACTGCCTTCATATGACGCAGCGCAAAATCATCCACGTCGACTGTGATTGCTTCTATGCCGCTATCGAGATGCGTGACGACCCGGATCTGGCCGGCAAACCGCTGGCTGTTGGCGGGTCGGCGGAGCGGCGTGGGGTGATTGCCACCTGCAACTATGAGGCGCGGGCCTATGGGGTGCGCTCGGCCATGTCTTCGCGGCATGCTTTGAAGTTGTGTCCGGACCTGGTAATCGTCAAGCCGCGCATGGAGGCCTACAAGGAGGCCTCGAAAGAGATTCAGACGATTTTTCGCGATTACACCGACCTGATCGAGCCCTTGTCGCTGGATGAGGCCTATCTCGATGTTTCCGATAGTCCGCATTTTGCCGGCAGCGCCACGCGCATCGCGCAAGACATCCGCCGGCGCGTGTCTAATCAATTGCATATCACAGTGTCGGCCGGGGTGGCGCCGAACAAGTTTCTGGCCAAGATCGCCAGCGACTGGAAAAAGCCCAACGGCCTGTTTGTGATTACCCCGGATCAGGTCGAGGATTTTGTTTCCGCGCTCCCGGTCAGCAAGCTGCATGGGGTGGGGAAGGTGACGGCGGACAAGTTGGGTCGGCTGGGCATCGTCAATTGTCTGGACCTGCGGGGCTGGGGCAAGTTGGCGCTGGTGCGCGAGTTCGGCAGTTTCGGCGAGCGGCTCTGGGGTCTGGCTCGCGGGATCGATGAGCGGCTGGTGCAGAACGACAGCCGGCGGCAGTCCGTCAGTGTCGAGAATACCTACGATGTGGACCTGCCGGATCTGGCCAGCTGCCTGGAGAAGTTACCCGAGCTACTGGAAACCCTGAGCGGACGCATGGCGAGAATCGACAGTAGCTATCGGCCGGGCAAGCCTTTCGTCAAAGTGAAATTCCACGACTTTACCCAGACCACGCTGGAGCAGGCCGGGGTCGGACGGGATCTGGAGGGGTATCGGCAGCTGCTGACCCAGGCGTTTAACCGAGGCGACAAGCCGGTGCGGTTATTGGGGATTGGCGTGCGTTTGCTGGATCTGCGTGGCGGGCATGAGCAGTTGGAGTTGTTGTGGTGAGGGGGCTTGCCCCCGCTGGGTCGCGAAGCGGCCCTAAAACCTGCAATCGCATTTCGTCAAGCACACCGCGTTCACAGGGTTTGCGACTGCTGCGCAGCCGAACGCAGCCTTCGGCAGCTGCTACGGATTGTGGGAGCGGGCTTGCTCGCGAAGCTTTTCGGATCAATCAGGCCCCGGGATCTGCCACCAGTCGCCCGGCATCCTTGGTCAGCGACTTGAGGAATTCCTGCTGCAACTCGGGATCGTTGCGAGTCAATTCGATCAGGCTCTGTTCCAGTTCGCTGGCTTCTTCTTCCAGACCCAGCTCCGACAGGCGTTTCACCCGGTGTACCCACTGGCTGACTTCGTCATCCTCGAGGTCGTCGTAGATCAGGCCGTGAGCCTCCAGCATCTTGCCGCGCAAGGTGCTGCTGACGGCCAGGGACGAGTCGGAATGCACGTCATCCTGGGCGACACTGATCTGCAGTTTGCTGAGGTGGTTCAGGTCGTGTTCGGCGAACGGGCTGTCCAGCAGGTTCAGGCGCAGAACGCCATTACGGTCGGTGCTCAGGTTGAAGGTGTATTTGCCGGTCTTGACCTCCACCGGACGCTCGCTCCACGGCAGGCTCGAATATTCCAGGCGTTTGTCGCGCTGGGTTTCGTCGATACCGGCCAGGTTCTGCTGTGCACGACCATGGGACTGCACGTTCATGAACGGGTTGAGCCCGGCCACGCCGTAGCTGATCCAGTCCATGGTGACGCTGTCCGGCAGGTTGCCGAGGGCGAACACGTTAACCACGTTCGCGCCGACGCCAGCCACTACCGCCACTGCACCCAGGGGGATCTCGTAGACCTCCCGCCAGGGTTGGTAAGGCGTGTAGCGATCATAGCGCCGGGTGACTTCGAATTCGGTGACCTCGAAGGTCTTCTGTTCATGGATCCGCACACGGCGTTGCGGCAGCTCAAGCACCTTAGGCTCGCCAACTTCGATCTGCAGGCTGTGCTCGAGCAACTTGCGCTCGATGCGCTCCTCGTGCTCGCTGCGTTGAGACATCTGGTTGGCACAGCCGCTGAGCACTAGGGTGCCGCACAGGGCGGCACCACCGAGGCTTAAGGTGTTTCGCTTGAGCATGACTTCTCTTGATCTGGTTTCAGCGGCGGATACGGGCCTGGAGGAATGACAGTACGTCAGCGACCGGCAGCGCATGCGCCTCGGCCTCGGTACGGCTCTTGTATTCCAGGTTGCCTTCGGCGAGGCCGCGGTCACTGACCACGATCCGGTGCGGAATGCCGATCAGCTCCATGTCTGCGAACTTGATGCCCGGGCTGGTTTTTTTGTCACGATCATCCAGCAGCACTTCAAAGCCGGCTGCAGTCAGTTCTGCATACAGCTTGTCGGTGGCTTCGCGAACCTGTTCGGTTTCGTAGCGCAATGGCACCAGGGCAACCTGGAACGGGGCCAGGGTGTCGCTCCAGATGATCCCGTTGGCGTCGTTGTTCTGCTCGATGGCCGCTGCCACCACGCGGGAAACGCCGATGCCGTAGCAGCCCATTTCCAGGGTGACCGGCTTGCCATTCTCGCCCAGCACTTCGCACTTCATCGCTTTGCTGTACTTGTTGCCCAGCTGGAAGATGTGCCCGACTTCTATGCCGCGCTTGATTTCCAGGGTGCCTTTGCCGTCAGGACTCGGGTCTCCGGCTACGACGTTACGCAGGTCGGCAACGGTCGGAACCGGCAGGTCACGCTCCCAGTTCACGCCGAAGTAGTGCTTGTCGTCGATGTTGGCACCGATGCCGAAGTCGCTCATCAGTTCGACCGAGCGGTCGATGATGATTGGCAGCGGCAGGTTCAGCGGGCCGAGGGAGCCGGCACCGGCGCCAATGGCGTCGCGCAGTTCGGCTTCGGAGGCCATGACCAGCGGGCTGGCGACGCCAGGCTGGTTGGCGGCCTTGATTTCGTTCAGCTCGTGGTCGCCACGGATGATCAAGGCAATCAGCTTGCCTTTCTCTTCAGCATGAACCACCAGGGTCTTGATGGTCTTCTCGATCGGCAGGTTGAAGCCTTCGACCAGTTGCGCAATGGTCTTGGCGTTCGGCGTATCGACCAGGCGCAGCTCTTCGGCAGGCAGCGCGCGGGAGGGTTCGCGCGGTACGGCTTCGGCTTTCTCAATGTTCGCGGCGTAGTCGGACCCGTTGCTGAAGACAATATCGTCTTCGCCGGATTCGGCCAGTACGTGGAATTCGTGGGAGCCGGCACCGCCGATCGAGCCGTTGTCGGCTTCAACAGCACGGAACTTCAGTCCCAGACGGGTGAATACGTTGCAATACGCCTGGTACATGCGGTCGTAGGTGATCTGCAGCGAAGGCTGATCAGCGTGGAACGAATAGGCGTCCTTCATGATGAACTCGCGGCCGCGCATCAAACCGAAGCGTGGGCGGATTTCGTCACGGAATTTGGTCTGGATCTGATACAGGTTGATCGGCAGCTGTTTGTAGCTGCTCAACTCGTTACGCATCAGGTCGGTGATGACTTCTTCGTGAGTCGGGCCGGCGCAGAAGTCGCGACCGTGGCGATCCTTGAAGCGCAGCAATTCAGGCCCGTACTCTTCCCAGCGACCGGATTCCTGCCACAGCTCAGCCGGTTGCGTGCTCGGCATCAACACTTCAAGAGAGCCGGCGGCGTTCATTTCTTCACGAACGATGGCTTCGACCTTGCGCATTACCCGCAAGCCCATCGGCAGCCAGGTGTACAGGCCCGAGGCGAGTTTGCGGATCATCCCGGCGCGCAGCATCAGCTGATGGCTGATCACGACCGCATCGGAAGGCGTTTCTTTCTGTGTGGCGAGCAAATATTGACTGGTGCGCATGGTTGGCCGTTGTCGGTTGCTGATGACTAGAAATGACGGAGCATTGTACGGGCGAGATCCGTTGGCGTACAGGATTGCAGCCGGACGAAGCGGGGAAGGGCGACCAAAGTCGGCCCTTGTCAGGACTCTTCGGTGACCGCTGCGTCACTGGCCACGCGGGCGCGGCGGTGTTCCTGGCGCCACTGCAAGCCGATCAACAGCAAGGTGGGCACGCCGAGCAGGGCAGTGATCAGGAAAAAGTCGTGATAGCCGAATTTTTCCACCATCACCCCGGAATAACCGCCGATCAGCCGTGGCAGCAACAGCATGATCGAGCTGAGCAGGGCGTATTGAGTGGCGGAGAACTTCAGGTTGGTCAGGCTCGACAGGTAAGCGACAAACGCCGAAGTGGCCAGGCCCGAGCTGAAGTTGTCCAGTGAAATGGTGGCGATCAGCATGTTCAGGTTGGCGCCCATGTCGGCGAGCATCAGGAACAGCAGGTTGGTGGCGGCCGAGGAGATACCACCGATCAGCAGGATCGGCAGGATGCCGAAACGCACGATCAGCAACCCCCCCATCCCCGCGCCGACCAGGGTCATGATCAGGCCGAAGATCTTGCTGACACTGGCGATCTGCTCCTTGGTGAACCCCTGGTCGATGTAAAACACGTTGGCCATCACGCCCATGACCGTGTCGGACATCCGATAGGTGGCGATCAGGCCCAGCAGCAGGAAAGCCTGCCAGCGATAACGCAGGATGAAGTCGTTGACCGGTGTCAGTACCGGTGCCAGGCCGCGACGGCCCATGCTCGAGAGGCACAGGCCGGTGAGCGTGACATAGAGCATGGCCCGCAGGAAGGCACGGTCCTCCAGCACCAGGTCAAGCGGGCTGGTGCCGTCGAACAGCACACTGGCGAAGTCGGTGTTGTAGAGCTGGGTAAACATTGCCGGTACGGAAATCAACAGCACGATCAGGACGAATACCGAGGCCAGTTGATGCGCGAAGCTGTAGCGCCCAGCGGACAGTTGAGTGCGCAGCGGTACCGGTGGTTCACGCATGAAGAGGCTGGTGAGCAGCGCCGGAATCATCAGCGCACCGAACAGGATGTAGGTGCCGGCCCAGGCCGAGTGCTTGTAGTTGAACCCGGTGGAGCCGAAACCTTCGGCGAAGAACAGCGCGCCGGCCGTCGCCAGCAGTGCCGCGATCCGATAGCCGGACATATAGGCCGCGGCCAGTGCAGCCTGGCGGCTGTCTTCGGCAATTTCCAGGCGATAGGCGTCGACCGCGATGTCCTGGGTGGCCGAGGCGAAGGCGACGACGACGGCGATGGCGATCAGCCAGGACAGATGTTTCTGCGGGTCGCAGAAGCCCATGCCGATCAACCCGAGGATGACGAGTGCCTGGGACAGGACCAGCCAGGATCGACGACGGCCGAGTTTGCCGAGAAATGGCAGGCGCCATTGATCGAGCAGCGGCGACCATACCCATTTAAAGGCATAAGCGAGGCCGATCAGGCTGGCGTAGCCGATGGTTTCGCGGGCCACGCCGGCTTCACGCAACCAGACAGACAGCGTCGAAAACACCAGCATATAAGGCAGGCCGGCGGCGAATCCAAGCAGCAACAACACGAGTGTCGAAGGGCTGGCATAGGCGGCAAGTGCGGCGCGCCAGGTTTTACGGGGCATGGGCTGGAGTCTGCCTCAGATTACGGAAACAAAGCGCGCACTCTAACCGCTGTGCTCTACCGGGCGCCAGCCATGGCGCTGAATATCAACACGATTGTTCAGGACACTGATGCCTTCCGTGCGCAATCGTGCACGCTGCTCATCGCCCGAAACGCTACCGGCCGGCAGGCTGAGGCGTCCGCCTGCGCCGAGCACGCGATGCCAGGGCAATTTTGTATCGCCGGGTAACTGGCTGAGGGTGCGCCCGACCCAGCGTGCGGCACGACCGAGCCCGGCCAGTTCGGCCAGTTGACCATAACTCACCACTTTACCCGCAGGGACTTGGGCAAGTGTCAGATAGAGCGCCGTGCGTCGGATTTGCGCCGGGCTTTCGGATTCAGCGGGTGAGTCAGTCACGCTCGGGGGTCCTCAAGGAGGTCGTATGACCGTCTGTAGAGTAAGTCCTTAATTGCTGGATGAGAAATGAACTCAATACAAATCGTCGGGTCAGTCTTTGCCAAGGCTTTCTCTATGGGGATAATGCCGCCTTTTTTTCGCGAACCTGAGTCCTGTGTTGCTTATGTTGTCCAGAACCCTGCTGTGCCTCGCTGTCGCAAGTGCTTCCGCCCCTCTGCTCGCCGATACGGTCTGGTTGAAAAACGGTGACCGTCTGAGCGGCAAGATCAGTGTCTTCGATGGCGGCAAACTGCTGATCCAGACCGAATACGCCGGAGCTGTCCCGATTGACTGGAAAGAGGTCAAGACTTTGGAAAGCGATCAGCAGCTGCTGGTCAAACAGGATGCCTATACTGGCGAGAAGGCTAAGGCCTTGCATGCGGCGGAAGACGGCAAGGTGACCCTGGCCAACGGTGATACGCCCAAGACCGTTGAGCTGGCGAGCATCCAACAGATCCTCAAGCCCAAGCCGGTCGTCGAAGACCTGGTATTGAAGGGCAATATTGATATGGCGCTGGACTATCAGCGTGCCGAAAAGGACGTCGACGATTATGACGTCGATTTCAAGACCAGTGCGCGTCATGGCAGGTGGCGGCATACGGCCGAAGGCGAATATAACCGCCAGTTCCAGGACGATGTGGTCACAGCAGACAACTGGAGCGGCGAATATGCGCTCGATCGCTTCCTGACCGAGAAGTGGTTCTGGCAGGGGCGTGCGATCTACAAGCGCGACAAAGTCGAAGACCTGGCTCGTCAGCGTACTGTGGGTACTGGTCCGGGTTATCAATTCTGGGATGATGAATTGGGCGCGTTCTCCCTGGGCTCGTTGGTGAATCGTACCGACTATGAGTATGCGGACGGCGGCAAGGACAACTTCTACTCCCTGGCGATGAAGTGGGACTACAACCGTTTCCTGATCGGCAAGAAGGTCGAGTTCTTCACCAACGGCGAAGTCGGCAAGCCACTCTCGGGCGTGGCCGATTACTCCCTTGATGCCGAGCTCGGCTTGCGCTACCGGGTTACGGAATGGGCTTCGCTCAACCTCAAGGCGGAGAAGGACATTGTCAGTGGTGCCAAGGACGGCGACTTGGACAAGACCCGTTACACCGCTGGGTTTGGCGTTACCTGGTAAGCATATCTTTCGCCAGCTCCTACGCCGACCGGGTACACCTGTGAAAGCGCAGGAACACGCGATCCTGGTAGGAGCTGCCGCAGGCTGCGATCTTTTGATCTTTGCTCCTGTGCCATCTCCAAAACCGCTAAAAGATCGCAGGCTGCGCCAGCTCCTACGCCGACCGGGTACACCTGTGAAAGCGCAGGAACACGCGATCCTGTAGGAGCTGCCGCAGGCTGCGATCTTTTGATCTGGCTCCTGTGTCATCTCCAGAAACGCTAAAAGATCGCAGGCTGCGCCAGCTCCTACGCCCGACCGGGTACACCTGTGAAATCGCAGGAACACGCGATCCTGTAGGAGCTGCCGCAGGCTGCGATCTTTTGATCTTGCTCCTGTGTCATCTCCAAAACCGCTAAAAGATCGCAGGCTGCGCCAGCTCCTACGCCGACCGGGTACGCCTGAGAAAGCGCAGGAGCACGCGATCCGACCGGGTACACCTGTGAAATCGCAGGAGCACGCGATCCTGTAGGAGCTGCCGCAGGCTGCGATCTTTTGATCTGGCTCCTGTGCCATCTCCAAAACCGCTAAAAGATCGCAGGCTGCGCCAGCTCCTACGCCGACCGGGTACGCCTGTGAAAGCGCAGGAGCACGCGATCCGACCGGGTACACCTGTGAAATCGCAGGAACACGCGATCCTGTAGGAGCTGCCGTAGGCCGCGATCTTTTGATCTGGCTCCTGTGCCATCTCCAAAACCGCTAAAAGATCGCAGGCTGCGCCAGCTCCGACCGAGTGCAGTTGAAGGACAAAACAGACAGGCACAAAAAAGCCCCGCTTTTAAGGGCGGGGCTTTTGCTGTATCAGTTACAAGTTAGATAACTTGAACTTCTTCAGCTTGCATGCCTTTCTGGCCGCGGGTAGCGACGAAAGAGACCTGTTGGCCTTCTTTCAGGCTTTTGAAGCCGTCAGATTGGATAGCTTTGAAGTGAACGAACAGGTCGTCACCGGATTGTGGAGTGATGAAGCCGAAGCCTTTTTCATCGTTGAACCACTTAACGGTACCAGTTTGGCGATTAGACATGGTGTATCTCCTTGGACAAAGTTAACTGCGACTCAGGAAAAGCCCTGGCCGAGACTGAGTGCAAAGAGCAGGAAAAATTCTTGGAGATGGTTGGATCGAAATTCAACATATCGTGTAGAGATTCTCAGTGACACAAGCAGCACAGTGGCGCTACCTTAACGCGTTTTCCGGAAGGTGCCAATGGTCTTTGCGAAGGTTTCTCTATTTTCGTGACTGACGGTTCGGCATATAAGGCGTGAGGCCCAGCTATTGCGGGGAACGGCGAGAAAAACATCCCAGACTTTGAACCCGGCGGCGCGCCCCGGTAAGATGCCGGACAGAATTTTTCCACCTCGCTATTCAGGACACCCGCCATGAGCATCAAATCGGACAAGTGGATTCGCCGCATGGCGCAAGAGCACGGCATGATCGAGCCCTTTGTAGAGCGTCAGGTGCGCGGCGAAAGCGCTGACCGGGTGATTTCCTACGGCGTCTCGAGCTACGGCTACGATGTGCGTTGCGCCGATGAATTCAAGGTGTTCACCAACATCAACTCGGCGACCGTCGATCCGAAGAACTTTGATGAGAAGAGTTTCGTCGACGTCAAAAGCGACGTGTGCATCATCCCGCCGAACTCTTTCGCCCTGGCCCGTACCGTGGAGTTTTTCCGTATCCCGCGCAATGTGCTGACGATCTGCCTGGGTAAAAGCACCTACGCGCGCTGCGGCATCATCGTCAACGTCACGCCGCTCGAACCTGAGTGGGAAGGCCATGTGACCCTGGAGTTCTCCAACACCACCACGTTGCCGGCGAAGATCTACGCCAATGAAGGCGTGGCGCAGATGCTGTTTTTCGAGTCCGATGAAGAGTGTGAAGTCTCCTACAAGGACCGTGGCGGCAAATACCAGGGTCAGCTTGGCGTCACGTTGCCGCGTGCCTGATTCAGGTATCTGACGAACAGTGGGAATTCTTGAGCGGGCAGGTACTCTATTGAAAGTACTGCTCCGGTTCGCGCAATGCGAGCCGGGCCAACGCTCAGGAGTGCCCTATGAAACTCGATCCGCGAATAAGTGCCGAACTGGCAAGGCTTGAGCCCAATCAGATCGGCGTGTTGGCCTGGTCTTTGTTGGCCCATCCGTCGGTCACGATGGCGGGCGGCATTCCTGGTCAGCCCGATCCGGATACCCCGAACGAACAACCGACCGAACCCGGTGAGCCAACCCTGCCGGATGAGCCACCTCCCGCGCCTGTCGCCTGATGCAAGGGGTTTTCGGCTCCGCACATTCCTCTGTAGGAGCTGCCGAGCCTGCGAGGCTGCGTTCGGCTGCGCAGCAGTCGTAAATCCTGCCACCACGGTTAACCTGTAAAACCGCAGTGCCTGATATTACGACTGCTGACGCAGCCGGACGCAGCCTCGCAGGCTCGGCAGCTGCTACGAAAGGCGGGAAGGGGAGTTATTTCAGGTTGCCGCTGAGAAACTGCTTGAGCCGTTCACTCTTCGGATTGCCCAGCACCTCGTCCGGCGTACCTTCTTCCTCTACCAGCCCCTGGTGCAGAAACAGCACCTGGCTCGACACCTTGCGGGCGAAGCTCATTTCGTGGGTGACCATGATCATGGTCCGGCCTTCTTCGGCCAGGCCCTGGATCACCTTGAGCACTTCGCCCACCAGTTCCGGGTCCAGGGCCGAGGTAGGTTCGTCGAACAGCATGACTTCCGGTTCCATCGCCAGGGCCCGGGCGATGGCCACGCGTTGCTGTTGACCGCCGGAGAGAAACGCCGGGTATTGATCGGCGACCCGGGCAGCCAGGCCGACCTTGTCCAGATAACGCCGGGCACGGTCTTCGGCGTCTTTCTTGCTGCAACCCAGCACCCGCCGCGGCGCCATGGTGATGTTTTCCAGCACCGTCATGTGGCTCCACAGGTTGAAGTGCTGGAACACCATCGCCAAACGGGTGCGGATCCGCTGCAGCTCGTCCTCGTCGGCCACGTGGATGCCATGCCGGTCCTTGATCAGGCGGATCGGCTGGTCATCCAGGGTCATGGCGCATTCGTTGGGCTGCTCGAGGAAGTTGATGCAGCGTAAAAAGGTACTTTTACCCGAGCCGCTGGCGCCGATCAGGCTGATGACGTCGCCGGTTCTGGCCTTGAGCGAAACACCTTTGAGCACTTCAAGGTCGCCGTAACGCTTATGCAGGCCTTCAATGGTCAGTTTGTACATGGGGCATGCATCCTCAAGGCGAAAGTAGGTAGCCGCTGCGATAGGCCTCGGTGCCTGCGACATGGGCGATCACCATGCCGGCAGTGGCCATGCGCCGCAGCGAGCGGGCGTACATCAACCCGGCGTTGTTGCAATGGATGGGTGTGACGCGGTCGTTGATCGGGTCGATGACTTCGGCGATCAGTTGCCCGGCCTCAAGGTACTCGCCAGGCAGCGCGGCAAATACCAGCAGACCGCCAACGGACGTTGTCACGGGTTCGACACCCGCCAGCGGGGTGGCCGGGTAGGGCAGCTCGGGCAGAGGCGCCGGTTCGCCGGCGATGGCGCCGAATTGCGTCAGATAGTCAATGATCGCCTGGCAGTCCAGGCGGGCCAGCTCGTGATTGACATCACCCTGACCACGCAGCTCGACGGTGACCGAAAAGCTGCCCGGCGGAATCTCGAAATGCTCGCCGAAGCGCTGCTGCAATTGCCACCAGAGCAGGGTGAAGCATTCATCAAAGGATTGTCCGCCCGAGTCGGTCGCCAACAGGCTGGCTTCGGCGCCGATATAGCGCGCCAGCGGTTCGACCTGCGGCCAGGATTGCGGGGTGGTGTACAGGTGCGCTACGGCTTCGAAATCGCAATGCAGGTCCAGCACCATGTCCGCATCGCAGGCCAGCCGTTGCAGGGTCAGACGCTGGGATTGCAGTTGGGTGCTGGCGGTTTGCCGAGCCAAAGCCTTGCGCAAACTGCTGCGGATCAGCTGGACGTTATGATGAGGGTCATCCTTGAGCTGGCCTTCGATTTCGTTACCGACTTCTTCGCTCAGGTCAACGAACCAGCGATTGAAGTTCTGCCCGCTTTCCAGTTCGTAGCGGCCCAGCGGCAGGTCCATCAGCACCTGTTCCAGGCCGACCGGGTTGGCTACCGGCACCAGCACGATTTCACTGCGCAGGCGGCCTTGAGCTTGTAGTTCCGCCAGCCGCAGCTTGAGGTGCCAGGCCACCAGCATGCCGGGCAGTTCGTCAGCATGCAGGGACGACTGGATGTAGATCTTGCCTTTGGCCTGCTGCGGACCGAAGTGGAAACTGTGAATCTGTCGTGCAGTGCCCGGCAGCGGGGCAAGCAGGTCATGAATCTGGTGGCGCATTTGAAGGTCCTAGTGGGTCGGCCCGAGGAAAGCCAGCCATCGGCGTTCGGCGAGGCGGAACAGACCGACCAGCGCAAAGGTGACGGTCAGGTAGATCAGCGCGGCGATGCCGAACGATTGAAAGGTCAAAAAGGTCGCCGAGTTGGCGTCGCGGGCGACTTTCAGGACATCCGGGATGGTCGCGGTGAAGGCCACGGTGGTCGAGTGCAGCATCAGGATCACTTCGTTGCTGTAGTACGGCAATGAGCGGCGCAGTGCCGAAGGCATGATCACATAGGCATACAACTTCCAGCCGCTAAGGCCATAGGCTTTGGCCGCTTCGACTTCGCCGTGGTTCATGCTGCGGATTGCCCCGGCAAAAATTTCCGTGGTGTAGGCGCAGGTGTTCAGGGCGAAGGCGAGGATGGTGCAGTTCATCGCGTCGCGGAAAAACGCATCAAGCACCGGTTGCGCACGCACGGCGGCCAGACTGTAGATCCCGGTGTAGCAGATCAGCAACTGGATATAGAGCGGCGTACCGCGGAACAGATAGGTGTAGAACTCCACCGGCAAGCGGATGTAAAACTTGGGTGAAACCCGGGCGATGGACAGCGGGATCGACACCAGAAAACCGATGAAGATCGAGGCGCTGAGCAGCCACATCGTCATGGCCAGGCCGGTGATGTGGTAGCCGTCGCTATAGAGGAAGGGCCTCCAGTACTCCTGCAGAAGTTCGATCATCGGACGGCCTCCCGGGAACCGGCCGCGTAACGGCGTTCGAGCCAACGCAGGACAACGTTCGAGGCACTGGTGATCAGCAGGTAGATCAAGGCCGCCAGTACCAGAAAGTAGAACAGTTGATAGGTGCTTTTACCGGCATCCTGAGCCGCCTTGACAAGGTCGGCCAAACCGATGATCGACACCAGCGCCGTGGCCTTGAGCATCACCATCCAGTTATTGCCGATGCCCGGCAGGGCGAAGCGCATCATCTGCGGGAAGACCACCAGACGAAAGCGCTGGCCGCGTTTGAGGCCATAGGCGGTGGCGGCTTCGACCTGACCACGGGGCACGGCGAGAATTGCGCCGCGGAAGGTCTCGGTGAAATAGGCGCCGTAAATGAAACCCAGGGTAATCACCCCGGCGCTGAACGGGTTGATCTCGATGTATTCCCATTCCATGAAGTCGGTAAAGGTGGTCAGCCAGGTTTGCAGGCTGTAGAAAATCAGCAGCATCAGCACCAGGTCCGGTACGCCGCGAATCAGCGTGGTATAGATTTGGGCCGGAACCCGCAACAGCTTGACGGGGGAAAGCTTGGCACTGGCGCCGATCAGGCCGAGCAGAACGCTCAGCAGCAGCGACAACACCGATAATTGGATGGTCATCCAGGTGCCTTCCATCAGCAGCGGGCCGAAACCCTGCAGGCTGAAGGCGGAAAGTCCCAAGGTTTGCAGCAAGTCTTCGAACATGGGTCGTGCCTTTGACAATCAAAAAAACGCCCACCGTTTTCGGTGGGCGCCAAGGGGTTACTTCCCGCTGTAAAGATTCAGATCGCCAAAGTGTTTCTTCTGGATGGTGGCGTAGGTGCCATCATCATGTAACGCTTTGATACCTTTATTGAGTAGTTCCTTGAGTTCTTTGTTACCTTTCGAGATACCTATAGCGGTTTTGGCTGGCAACAGTGGGCTGTCAACCGGCTTGCTGACTTCGAAATCGGCACCTTTTGGTGACTTCAAAAAGCCCAGCTCGGCTTGCAGCAGATCCTGGAGAGAGGCATCGAGACGGCCGGAAATCAGGTCGGCGTACACCTGGTCCTGATTCTGATAGGCCTGGGTTTTCACCCCAGCCTTGTCCAGCACGGCTTTGGCGTAGGCTTCCTGAATGGTGCCTTGCTCGTAGCCAACGGTTTTACCCTTGAGCGATGCGGTGTCTTCGGTCAGCCCCGAGCCCTTCTTGAACACGTAGGAGGTCGGGCCGGAGAATAGCTCGTTGGAAAAGTCGATGACTTTCTCACGGGCCGGGGTCACGGTCATGGAGGAGATTACACCGTCGAATTTATTGGCTTTGAGGCCCGGGATCATTCCGTCGAAATCGCTTTCGACCCATTTGCACTTGACCTTCAGTTCGGCGCAGATCGCATTGCCCAGATCGATATCGAAGCCCACCAGGCTACCGTCAGCCGCTTTGGACTCGAACGGTGCGTAGGAAGGGTCAACGCCAAAACGCAGCTCTTTATATTCCTTGGCCAGCGCGGAACCGGCTGCCATGCACAACGCCAGTGCAGAAAGGGTCAGCAATGCTTTTTTCATTATTCAATCCCTAAAAACCAATATGAGCGCTTGTGGCGCAGAATTATTGTTACTGGAAAGCGTAAGACCTATAGAAGGTAGCAATTTCCGAACCATACTCCCGAACAAGTGTTTTAAAAGCTGCTTTTCGCCAGGGGCATTACTGTGGCGTGCCCGAAAAAGGGCGGGTGAAAATGACTGCACCAAATTGGAGTTTATGATCGCTCCCACGCTCTGGGTGGGAACGATCTCCCGGGGTTTATTTGCCGGGCACCAAGGTCAATCGCGTCTTGCCGTAGACCTTGTCGAAGTTCTGCGGCTGCATCGGGAAACTCATGTATTGGCCCTTGAACCAGGGATCGACGCTGTTGAGGTAATGCGGGCTGGCCGGGTTTGCGGATTGGCCGGTGCTGTTGAGGCCGATCATCGGTTCGGCCTGGCCGAAGTCGACGATAAAGCGCATGGCCGGGATCAGTGTGGTATCGAAACTCTCACCCCAGGCGTAGGCGGCGGTATTTAACGTGGTGTGATCACCGCCCGCAGGTTGTGGGCCGCGCACGGTCTGGCCGCCAGCGTTTTTCCACTCGTAGCGGTGCAGTTTGCCCCACTGCCAGGCCCGGTGATCGGCACCCATCTGGCTGTCACCGGCAGTCATGGCCGCCGCCAGGCTGCGGGCGAGGATGGCCGGTTTGTCTTCCTTGTGCGGCGTGCGACTGTCATCCCAGAACGGACTGTCTTCGCGGCCTAGCAAGTGGTCGGCCTGCGCCGAGTAGGACAAATTGCCGTTGCTGACGAAGGCTTTCCAGGCCGGACTGGATTCCGGGCCCAGCTCGTCGAGGAAGATCTGCCTGGCGCTTTCCTGCAGGAACAACTCATAGATGGCGGCATCAGCCGAAGTCGGGCTGAGTTTGCCGTCGAACGCCATCAACCGGCTGTAGGCTTCGCGAGCCTTGCCCCGTTCGGCTTCGGGCAAGGCCTCGATGGCCTGTTTGAGCGGCTGGGACATGCCCGGGGTTTCGAATATTTTCTTCAGCTTGGCGGCGAAGGTGGTGGTCTGGTCGTACTGCATGGCAATCATGCTGCGAGTGTCGTGCTTGCCGGTCCCGGCCAGTTCAGCGATGCGCTCGCCGCGCTCCGGGTAGTACCAGGAGTTGGACAGCTGCATGCCATAGCCGTGGGGGATGATCCGCTGGTTGGCGGTGCCGAGCCAGCCCTGGGCCGGATCCTGGTCATACGGGTGCAGCATCGGGTCGGCGTAACCGTCCCAATCGTAGCGACCCTCCCAGCCCGGCGATGGCAACAGGCCTTCACCTTCATGACGGTTGGGGAAGCGGCCGGTGACTTGCCAGCCGATATTGCTTGCGTCGGCGAACACCATATTCAAGGCGATGGCGCGGATTTCGCGGCTGGCGTCGGAGGCCTTCTCGACATTTTTCGCACGAGACAGGTCGAAGAACGCATCCAGACTCTTATCGTCCTTGAGGTCCGGCATTTGCAACGCCAGACCATAACCGCTGCTCAATGTCGTGCCCAGCGCACTGTTGAGCAGCGGACCGTGGCGGGTTTCGTAGACAACTTCGCGAATCGGCCGCTGACCTTTGACGAAGTAGGTTTCGTTACGAACGATAGCCGGCTGCCATTTGCCGCCGACCTCGTAGTAGAGCGCATTGCCCTGGCGCTTGAGCTTTTCGAGGAACAGGTCCTGATTGTCGCCCATGACCATGCTCATGCTCCATGCGACCTTGCCGTTGAAACCGGCGACGATGGCCGGGATCCCGGCGACCGAGACACCGGCGGCCTGGTATTTCGGTGCGCGCAGTTGCACATAGTTCCAGAGCGACGGCACGGCAATCGGCAAGTGGCTGTCGCTGGCCAGCAGGCTTTTACCGCTGCGGCTGCGTTGCGGTGCAACGGCCCAATTGTTCGAAGCCGCGACGCTCAGCAGATTCAGTTTGGCAAGCTGATCGGTGACCTTGCCAAGGTCAGCCAGGCCCGGGACTTGTCCGCTGAGGTTCAGGCCCTTGAGCTTTTCCGCTTCGGCGAAAGGCAGCTGTTCATCCGGGTAGGACGGGGTCAGCCAGGCAAGTTTGTCGGTACCGACGTTCTGCGCCAGGACCAGCGAGGCAATTTCTTCCCGCAGGTTTACCGATTGGCTGAAGTTGAGCAGGCAAAAGATCAGCGCCGAATCTTCCGGTTTCCAGTATTCGGGCTTGTAGCCAGTGGCAGCCAGATCCGGCGGCAGCTTGTCGCGATAACGGAACAGGTAGGCGTTGACGCCACGGGCATAGACTTCGAAGAAACGCTTGAGACGTGGCGAAGCAGCGGTATACAGCTCGCCGGCGTTCTTCTTCAGATTGACCGCGCGCATCAACTTGTCGGCTTCCAGCACGTCGGGGCCGGACATTTCGGCCAGACGGCCCTGAGCCAGCAGGCGCATGGTGAGCATCTGGGTGATGCGGTCAGTGGCGTGCACGTAACCCAGGGTAAAGAGTGTGTCGTGGAAACTGTTGCTCTCGATCAGCGGCATACCCATGGCATTGCGCCGCACCGATACGTTCTGGGCCAGCCCTTTGAGCGATTGCACGCCGGCAGTGGGTGGCACGGTGTCTTGAGTGTTCCAGGGCTGACAACCGGTCAGGCCCAGAGCACCGGCCACTGCTGCGGCAACGCCGAACCGGGGAAGAAAATGTGTGAGGGCTGGCGAGGCCATGGCAAAGCTCCTGCGGGGGGTAGTGCTGATAAAGGCGCTACGTTAGTGAGCAGGAGGTTGCCGCGCAAGCAGGATGCGAGGGTTATTTCTTCTTTGTCAGTTAAACCGCTTCATGACCGCAAAAACTCAGGTTAGAGAAATTGATGCCAAGGGGGCGATATGGCGCGGTTTTTGTAGGAGCGAGCTTGCTCGCGATGGACTCAAGGGCGGTGCGTGTACTCAGAAAACACGCGTTATTGTTAACGACCATCGCGAGCAAGCTCGCTCCTACAGGGCGGCGCGTTTATTCAGACCATACGCGTTATCGTTAACGATCATCGCGAGCAAGCTCGCTCCCACAAGGGGGGAGGCGCAAGTCCAGGGGAAGGAAAATGCCCGCGAAGCGTTAGTGCATCAAGCGCCGTGGCACTTCTTGAATTTCTTGCTGCTGCCGCACGGGCAAGGGTCGTTGCGGCCGACGTCTTTCAACGCATTGCGCACGGGCTCCTGGTGAGCGTGGCCGCAGTCGGGGCCGTGAACATGGCCATGGTCGTGAGCATGGTGCTGGTCATGATCGTGGTTGCAGTCTGGGCCATGGACATGAGGTTCTTGGGTCATCGAGGTCGCTCCGGAATAAAATCGGCGGGAATTATCTCGCCATTACGCTTCAGGTGCACGTAATAGGCGATGAATAATCCGGTTTCCAGTTCACCTTCCAGCCGATAAGGGATGGGTTGCTGCGGTTTTCGTAGCAGTTTCACCACTTCGCGCACCTTCGGCCAGAGATTGGTGCGGATCGGCACCTGGAAATAGCCGCTGCTTTTCGGCTTCACGGTGAACCACTTTTCGTGCTCGCCTTCGGTCAGCAGCATGTGCCCCAGGTGTATCCGGTATTCCAGTCCGCGCACCGTCAGGTCACTGTCGTTGGGGTTGTCGACGCGAAAGTGCAGGAGAAACCTCTGCTCCAGAAGTTTCGCCCGGATCACTTCAACCTTGACCAGATGCACTTGCGGGTCGACCCAGTCTTCGTCGATAAACCAGGACGCGCAGCCGCCAAGTGTCAGCGCCAGAAGCAGGCTGATTATCCTTAACGCTCGAATATCAGAGGCCATGCCATTACCCCCTTGATACCCCAGTCTAGCTAGCAACCAGGTGTTCAGGGTGTTGGAGGTGGCCTGTGTCGAAACTTAGTTGGCGAAATAGCTCGAGCAGCACTTCTTGAATTTTTGCCCGCTGGCACAGGGGCAGGCGTCGTTGCGCCCGGCCTTGAGCGGCACCGTAGGGTCGATGAAGTACCAATGGTCGCTGTTCTGCACGAACGACGAACGTTCGCGATGGCTGTGTTCTCCGCTGCTGTCATGCCAGCGCGCGGTGAACGTCACGAAAGCGTGTTCGGGTTGGCCACCAAACACTTCTGAACTTTCTACTTCCAGGCCCAGCCACGTGCTTTGGGCGCTCCACTCACTGATCGATTGACGATCCAGGCCGGCCTGCTGCGCGGGCAGGGTGGTCGCTACCAGATAGTCCACCAGACCCAGCACATAAGCGCTGTAGCGCGAGCGCATCAAGGACTCGGCGCACGGCGCCGGGTGGCCCGTATGGTAGTGGCCGCAGCAGACATCGAGCAGGTTGCCGCTACCGCAGGGACAAATCGAGGTGCTCATCGCTTTACCACCAATACTTGCCAAAGTTTTCCGGATTAGCCCAGAACCGGGCGTTCAGCCAGTCGGGCACTTGTTTGTAGTCAAGCAGATCGTAGGTGAACAGGGTCAGCTGCTGCTCGTCACGCTGGAAGTGTTCGCTGGCTTGCAGGGCCAGGGAGAAAAAATCCGTCTCCTGCCAGCCACAGGCCGAAAGATCCGCCAGCACGGCAATGCGGCTGGCATTGAGGTTGCGAATCCCGCCCAGCAGGTTCAGACCCTCGCGCTTGGGCAAATGCTCGAGGCAATCGACCACCAGTGCCAGGTCGAAGCGGCGCGCCGCCAGCTCTGCCGGCAGTGGGCCGGGTGCGGCTTGTGCAACACAGGTGTCCGGATGCGCCCGCTTGAAGGCTTCGAGTGCCGGGAAGTCGCTGGCACCGATCAATAACAGACGACGGGGGGCATAGCGATCGAGCAAAGCGGCAAGGGCTTGCTGGGGGGTGCGCGAAGAAATACCTGCGGTCATCGAAAATCCTCAATCAGAACTGCGAAGACTAGCGCGCTCGAACGCTCGGGCCTAGCCGGTTTTATCCAGAATTTTTTCTTGCCTCTGGCTAATCCCTCGTGGAACTCGGTACTGTGCGTTCAAAGAATAATTCTCAGCGGGGGAGCGTATGAAGGTGTATTGGGGGCTCTGGAAGTTTTTGACCTTACTGTTCTGGTTGCTGGCGGTGGTCAATCTGCTCGTCCCGCTGATCAATCCATTCCATCTATTGCTCAATATTGCCGCCAGCCTGCTTTTGTTGACCCATCTGCTGGAACTGGTGCTGTGCAATCGCAGCCTGAGGGGCCGCGCCCACCCCTGGCGTGATCGCTTGAAGATTCTGCAGTCGGGCGTCTTTCATCTGCAAACTATCCCGGAGCGCAAGCATGCGTAATATCTGTCTGCTGGCCGCTTTGTGCAGCCCTTTGGCCTATGCCCAAGTGGTCACGGTCGAAACCAATTCGTTGCTGCGCTTGCCCAATACCACCAGTGTCCTGCACCTGGAACGACTGGAAGTCGCCGATTACGGCACCCTGCTGATTCCATCCAACGTGACTGAAATGACGGTCGGCGAACTGCATCTGGGTCACGAAGCGCGGATCGCTATCGTACCCGCTGCACAAAGCCTGCAATTGAACGTCAGTCGTGCTCAATTGGGCAGCGGCAGCCAGATCACCTCCCGCGGTGCGCCCGGTACTTACCTCAAGGCGGCCAAGCCAGGGCGAAATCTCAACCTGCGGATCAACTCGTTGAATGCTCCGGAATTGTCGGTGGATGCTCGCGGTGGTGCCGGTGCACCGGGTTACGCGGGCCTGGATGGCGCCAACGGCCAGGCGCCCGGTTGCACTTGGGGCCAGGCCGGTCCTGGTGCCGATGGCGACAATGGTGGTGATGGCCATCCCGGTGCGGGCGGTGCGCAAGTTCGGCTGGAGTTGCCAGGAAACTATCCCGCTGCGCAGATCAAAATCCGGGTCGACGGTGGTGTCGGGGGATTGGCCGGAGTGGCTGGCAAGCCAGGCGCGGGCGGCAAGTCCAAAGGTTGCTTCGTTTACCGCGCCGATGGCGGCAAGAGTGGGCATCCTGGCGCTGAAGGCCAGCCAGGACCAGCCGGTGAGGCGGGATCGGTGACGGTGCAGCGGTTGTAACAGTAAATGAGCTCCCCTGTGGCGAGGGGGCTTGCCCCCGTTCGGCTGCGCAGCAGTCGTAAACAATTCAACCGTGTTCATTCAGGCAGAACGGGTTTTCCGAATTGCGACCGCTTCGCGCTCGAACGGGGGCAAGCCCCCTCGCCACAAAGCCTTAAAACATTGGCCTTGCCGAAGCCACCGCCACCAGCAGCAACCCGATAATCAGATTGATCCCCACCAGACGCCGGATCCTGCCCAGGGTCGCCGCGCCGTTCGGCCAGTCTTGCGCCAGCACCGCTATCCGCAGCTCCGGCAGTTGCAACGCCGAAATACGGATAAACAACGCCGTCATCACCACATACAGCCCCATCATCACCTGGACATAACGCGGTGCGGTTTCAAAGCCGTTGAAGCGCAAATGGATCAGGCCGACACCACTGATCGGCAACAGCACCACAGCGACCCAAACCCAGCCAAAAAAACGTTGAAACACTTCTACCCACAGCTTCAGTCGTGCCGGACCTTCGAGTGCCGCCATAGCGGCCGGGCGCAGGACCAGCCAGGCGAAAAACATGCCGCCGACCCAGACCAGGGCCGCCAGTACATGCAGGGTGTAAGCAAGGCTAAAGAGGGTCATTCAGGTACTCCGTTCTGCGCGGGATGAATTAGCGGGTTATGATAGCGACCGATTCGAACCACTGAAAATTTATCCAGCGTTTCTCGCGCCCGAAGACCATGATCAGCAACGAACTCAAATCCCAGATCCAGGGCGCTTATTCGCGTTTTCTCGAAGCCAAGAGCCTCAAGCCGCGTTACGGCCAGCGTTTGATGATCGCCGAAGTCGCCAAAGTCCTTGGTGACATCGCTACCGATGACGAAGGTCGGCGCAGTGGCGACCCCGCGGTAGTGGCGGTGGAAGCCGGCACCGGTACCGGGAAAACCGTGGCCTACAGCCTGGCGGCGATTCCGACCGCCAAGGCCGCCGGCAAACGCCTGGTGATTGCCACCGCGACCGTCGCATTGCAGGAGCAGATCGTCTACAAGGATCTGCCGGACCTGATGCGCAACAGCGGCTTGAACTTTACCTTCGCCCTGGCCAAGGGCCGTGGGCGCTACATGTGCCTGTCCAAGCTCGATATGTTGTTGCAGGAAGGCCATGCGAACACCGCCACGGCGCAGCTGTTCGAGGAAGAAGGCTTCAAGATCGAGGTCGATGAGACCAGTCTGAAGCTATTTACCAGCATGATCGAAAAACTCGCCGGGAATAAGTGGGACGGCGACCGCGACAGCTGGTCCACTGCTCTCGAGGATCAGGACTGGGCGCGGCTGACCACCGATCACAGCCAGTGCACCAACCGTCATTGCCCGAACTTCGGCCAGTGCGCCTTCTACAAGGCCCGCGAAGGCATGGGCAAGGTCGACGTGATCGTCACCAACCACGACATGGTCCTGGCCGATCTGGCGCTGGGCGGCGGTGCGGTACTGCCGGACCCGCGCGATACCCTCTACGTGTTCGATGAAGGGCACCACCTGCCAGACAAGGCCATCGGTCATTTCGCCCACTACACCCGTCTGCGCTCCACCGCCGACTGGCTGGAGCAGACCGCGAAGAATCTCGCCAAACTGCTGGCCCAACATCCGTTGCCCGGCGATCTGGGCAAGCTGATCGAGCAGGTTCCGGAGCTGGCGCGGGAGATCAAGACCCAGCAACAATTCATGTTCACCGCCTGCGAGCAAGTGGCCGACTTCAAGCCTGGTGAAGACGTGGAGGGCCGTGAACGGCCGCGTCATCGTTTCGTCGGCGGGGTGATTCCCGAGCACATGCGCGAAATGGGCATCGAACTGAAGAAGGGCTTTTCGCGCCTGACCGACGTCTTCACCCGGCTCACCGAGCTGCTCAAGGAAGGCATGGATGGCGAGGTCAATATCGGCATCGCCAGCAATCAGGCGGAAGAGTGGTACCCGCTGTTCGGTAGCCTGCTGTCGCGCTCCCAGGGCAATTGGGAGCTGTGGACCGCATTCACCGCCGAGGACCCGGAAGACAACCCGCCGATGGCCCGTTGGCTGACCCTGGCCGAGAGCGGTTCGCTGTTCGATATCGAGGTCAACGCCAGTCCCATCCTTGCGGCAGAAATGCTTCGGCGCAACCTGTGGAACGTCGCCTATGGCGCGCTGGTGACCTCGGCCACCTTGACCGCCCTCGGTACCTTCGACCGCTTCCGGATGCGCGCCGGGCTGCCGAAAAAAGCCGTGACGGCGGTGGTGCCCAGCCCCTTCCATCACGCCGACGCCGGTGTGCTGCGGGTCCCGGACCTGCGCGCCGACCCTCGGGATGCCCCGGCGCATACGGCGGCGATCATCCGCGATCTGCCGTCACTGGTCGAAGGCTCGCGCGGCACCCTGGTGCTGTTCTCCTCGCGCAAACAGATGCAGGACGTGTTTGACGGCCTGGATCGCGACTGGCGCAAACAAGTGTTTATTCAAGGCAACCTGTCGAAGCAGGAAACCCTGAACAAGCACAAGGCGCGGGTTGATAGTGGCGAATCCAGTGTGCTGTTCGGTCTGGCGAGTTTCGCCGAAGGCGTGGATTTGCCTGGTGCCTATTGCGAGCATGTGGTGATCGCCAAGATTCCGTTCTCGGTGCCGGATGATCCGGTCGAGGCGGCGCTGGCCGAATGGATCGAGGCCCGCGGCGGCAACCCGTTCATGGAAATCTCCGTACCGGACGCCTCGCTGAAGCTGGTCCAGGCCTGTGGCCGACTGCTGCGCACCGAGGAAGATCGCGGCACCATCACCTTGCTCGACCGACGTCTGGTCACCCAACGCTATGGCAAAGCCATCCTCAATGCGCTGCCGCCGTTTCGCCGGGAAATTTCTTGAGACAGGGTGGGCGAAATTCGCCCACCCCGTTGTCTATCTCCTATCACCGATTTTCCCCAGGCCGTTAACTGGTCGTTAGAGAGAACCTCGTTCCTATGATTCGCCGTTCGTTGCCCGCCGTTTTTGCTCTGTTGTTCGCCGCGCCGCTGCTGGCTGCGCCTGCTGGACAACAGACGCTGTTCAATTTTGTCCGCCCCGCCGATGTGGTGCAGGTGGCGACTGAAGACGCCAGCCTGCCGCAGTCCAATGCGGAGCAAACGGCTGAAGGCGAAGTGTTGCGTCGGGTGACTTTCAACCCGGCAACCCGGCCGAGCCTGCGCCTGACGCCGCAATCCGGCGCCTGGGACTGGTCCCAGTCGGGAGCCATGAGCCTGCGGATCCAGAGCGCTATGAACTGGGCGCTGACCCTCTACGTGACCATCCAGAGCAATGACGGCAAAACCCTGGTCAGCCGCATCGACCTGCCTGCCGGGCCGGTCCAGACCCTGTTGGTGCCGTTGCAGGCCAGCTCGTCTCTGAGCCAGGGCATGAAAGCCGGGCCACCGATGCCGATGACCGTCGACGGTCAACGGGTTTTGCTCGCCAGCAGCAGCGGTGAGCTGGATCGCAGCCAGGTGGTGTCGGTCACGCTGTCGATGGACCAGCCGAAAGTGGCGCAAAGCATCATGCTCGAGCGCTTCGGCGTGCAGGACGGTGAAGCCGTGGTGAAGGCTGCCTACAGCTCGCTGGTCGATGCCTACGGTCAATCCACTCGGGGTAAATGGCCGGAAAAAGTCGCCAGCGACGACCAGCTCAAAAGTGCCGCCAGCAAAGAACAGCAACAGCTGAAAACCTGGCTCGCCGAACGTGAGCGTTCACCCCTGGACACCTATGGTGGCTGGAACAAGGGCCCGGCCTTCGAGGCGAGCGGCTTCTTTCGCACGCAAAAGCGTGACGGACGCTGGTATCTGGTGACCCCACAAGGTCACCCTTTCTATTCCCTGGGGGTCAACGCGGTCACCGCCGATACCAACCAGACCTATGTCGCCGGCCGTGAATGGATGTTCGGCGACCTGCCCAAGGCCGATGAGCCTTTGGCCAGCTATTACGGTGAGGGTGACAACCGTGGCGGCAACGGCGTCGACAAGGGTCGCGGCTTCAACGCTGGCAAATGGTATGACTTCTATGGCGCCAACCTGCAGCGGACCTACGGTCAGCCTTGTGCGCCGACCAGCGAAACCCAGGCCGGCGTAGCGGCGCCAGCCCAGGCCGATGCCCATGAGGCGCAGGCCGAGAAACTCGCCTACACACCGGCGGCTGTGCCTTGCGCCGCGCCAGCCTTTGATGAAAAGCGCTGGGCCGGACATACCCTCGATCGTCTGCAAGCCTGGGGCTTCAACACCATTGGCAACTGGAGCGCCCCGGCGCTGGGCCGCAGCGATCGGGTGCCGTACACCTTGCCATTGTCGATTGTTGGCGACTACACCAGCATCAGTACCGGCATCGACTGGTGGGGTGGCATGCCCGACCCATTCGACCCGCGGTTTGCCATGGCCACCGAGCGCGCCGTGGCTATCGCCACCCGCGATCATCGGGATGATCCCTGGGTGATCGGCTATTTCGCCGATAACGAGCTGGCTTGGGCCGGCCCCGGCGATGATCCGAAGGCCCGTTACGCGTTGGCTTACGGCACGTTGCGGATGACCACCGACGTCCCGGCCAAGCGCGCATTCCTCAAGCAGCTGCGCGACAAATACCGCAACCAGGCGGGCCTGTCGAAGGCCTGGGGTATCGACCTCCCTGCCTGGGAACTGATGGAGGACCCGGGTTTCGAGCCGCCGTTGCCAAGCCCGGAACATCCGGAAATCGAAGCCGACTTCAAGTATTTCCAGAAAGTCTTCGCTGATACCTACTTCAAGACCATTTCCGACTCGCTGAAATGGCATGCACCGAACCACCTCTTGCTGGGCGGTCGATTTGCCGTCAGCACCCCTGAAGCGGTGGAATCCTGCGCGCAGTATTGCGACGTAGTGAGCTTCAACATGTACACGCTCAAACCGCAGGACGGCTATGACTTCGCCCGGTTGCGCGAGCTGGACAAACCGGTGTTGATCACCGAATTCAACTTCGGCTCCAGAGATCGCGGGCCGTTCTGGGCCGGTGTCACCGAATTGGTGAAGGAGGAGGATCGTGGTCCGGCGTACGCCAACTTCATCAAACAGGCAATGGCCGAACCGTCGATTGTCGGCGTGCATTGGTTCCAGTACCTCGATCAACCGGTGACCGGTCGTCTGCTGGATGGCGAAAACGGTCACTTTGGTCTGGTGGGGATCACCGACGTGCCGTTCCAGGGCTTTGTCGACAGCGTGCGCAAGAGCAATCTGCAGGCGCTCGACCAGCTGGGCAACGAAAACGGCAAAGCCGGCGCCGATGCCGATAAGATCGCAGCCCCCAAGGATGAAGTTGGCAAACAAGGCAGTCAGGACAAGGGCGCGGGGCAGGGCGGGCATGACGGTGAGCATTCGGCGAATGGCCACTAACGGCTGATTTCCCACTGCCCTGTAGGAGCGAGCTTGCTCGCGATGGACGTTAACGATAATGCGTATTATCTGAATGAGCGCGCCGCCCTTGAGTCCACCGCGAGCAAGCTCGCTCCTACAATTGAGGCCTGCTTGCGAAAGCGTCCTGAGCGGCAGCGAAAATTTCGGATCCAGCCCCCCAAGGGCGACCGCCCAGCCCGAGTCGGTTCCCAAAACCCTCAAGGGCTGGAACAATACATAACTTTGTAGCTCGTTTGTCTGGAGAGGTGTGGGTGCAGATTCAGGGTCATTACGAACTCAAGTTCGAAGCGGTGCGCGAAGCCTTTGCGGCACTCTTCGATGATCCACAGGAACGCGGCGCCGCGTTGTGTATTCAGATCGGCGGAGAAACCGTAGTCGACCTCTGGGCCGGCACGGCAGACAAGGACGGCACCGAAGCCTGGCATAGTGACACTATCGCCAACCTGTTCTCTTGCACCAAGACCTTTACCGCCGTCACCGCCCTGCAATTGGTGGCCGAAGGCAAGTTGCAACTGGATGCGCCGGTTGCCAGGTACTGGCCCGAGTTCGCTGCCGCCGGCAAGGAATCGGTCACTCTGCGCCAACTGCTCTGTCATCAGGCCGGCTTGCCGGCATTGCGCGAGCAGCTGGCGCCCGAAGCGCTTTACGACTGGCAAACCATGGTCGACGCCCTGGCTGCCGAAACGCCTTGGTGGACGCCCGGCGCAGGACACGGTTATGCGGCGATCACCTACGGCTGGCTGATCGGTGAGCTATTGCGTCGCGTCGACCGACGCGGCCCGGGAGAGTCCATCGTGGCGCGGGTCGCTCGGCCATTGGGACTGGATTTTCACGTGGGCCTGGCAGACGAAGAATTCCATCGCGTCGCGCATATCGCTCGCGGCAAGGGCAATGTCGGCGACGCTGCTGCCCAGCGCTTGCTGCAAGTGACCATGCGCGAGCCGACGGCCATGACCACTCGGGCGTTTACCAACCCGCCGTCGATCATGACCAGCACCAACAAGCCGGAATGGCGGCGGATGCAGCAACCGGCGGCCAATGGCCACGGCAATGCCCGCAGCTTGGCGGGGTTCTACAGCGGATTGCTCGACGGCAGCCTGCTGGAGGCCGAAATGCTCGACGAACTGACCCGTGAACACAGCATCGGGCCGGACCAGACGTTGTTGACCCAGACCCGCTTCGGTCTGGGTTGCATGCTCGATCAGCCGGATGTCGCCAACGCGACCTACGGCCTCGGCCCCCGGGCGTTTGGCCATCCGGGCGCCGGCGGCTCCATCGGCTTTGCCGACCCGGAGTACGACGTGGCCTTCGGTTTTGTAACCAATACTCTGGGCCCGTACGTCCTGATGGACCCACGGGCACAACAGCTGGTGCGAGTGTTGGCCGGCTGCCTGTAATGGGCGGCTGATCGACAAGGATTCGCAAATACCGCGGGAAAATCCCTGGGTGGAACCCGGCGGCTTTTCTGCTTTCAAAGCGTCAGTTTATGCGGGGCCTGGTGCCCGATTTTTCTTCATCTCATTTTTGTGGACTATCTAATGTCATCGAATAAATCTCTCGTTCTGGCGCTTTGCCTGGCAATCACCGGGTGCGCACAAACTCCGCAGAAAGATGCTGAAGGCGGTCACAGCTGGTGGCAATTCGGCTCCTCGGACAAGGTTGCCAGCAAACAGCCGGCTCCCGAGCCAGTCAAACCGGCGACCCCGGCCCCGACCCCGGTCTCAGCTCCGGTCGCCAAGGCTGAAAGCACCAGCAATTGGTGGTGGCCGTTTACCGCCGACGAGGTGGTTAAAAAGGCCGAAACCAAAGTTGAGGCCAAGCCTGAAGTTAAACCCGCAGCGCCGGCAACAGTCGCTAAAGCCAATGCCGATGCAGGCAAAAATTGGTGGTGGCCGTTCGGTGGCAAGGATCAGGCCCCGGCCAAGACGGTCGTGCCAATGCCCGATCCAAAAGTCACCCAAGCCTGGCTGGATGACTATGAGCCGCGCCTGCGTATCGCCATCAAGGACAGCAACCTGCAACTCGAGCGCCGCGAAAACGTGCTGGTAGTGACGGCGCCGGCCGACAGTTCCTTCAATCCGGATCGCCCGGCCATGCTGCTGCCGGTCACCCTCGGTCCGTTCACCCGGGTGGCGAAGATCCTCGAAGTCGACCCGAAAACCTCGGTACTGGTACTCGGCCACGCTGACACCTCGGGTGCCGCTCCAGCGAACCTGAAACTGAGCCAGGAGCGTGCGCAGTCGATTGCCGCGATTTTCCGCCTCAGCGGCTTGCAGCGTGACCGTCTGATGTTGCGTGGCATGGGCTCGGAAGCGCCACGTGCGGCCAACGACAGCGTTGAAGGCCGTGCGTTGAACCGCCGGGTGGAAATCATGCTGACGCCGCAGGACACCATGGTTGCGCTGCTGAGCAAATACAACATGCCAGCGCCGCGTCCACTGACCCAGGTTGCTGTCCAGCAGGTCAAGCCGGTTGCCAAGCCCGTGGAACCGGTCGTTGAAACGAAAAAAGCGGTTCCAGCGAAAAAGGCCGCAGTGGCCAAGAAACAACCGGCCAAGAAAGCGACCCCGGCGAAAAAGCCAGTCCCGGCCAAAGCCGCCGCACCAGCGAAGAAAGTCGCAGCGGCTGAACCCGTCAAGAACTGATTATTCACGCACAAGGAAAGCGCCATGACCCAAAGTCTGGCTGATATGCGCCGCGACTACACCCGCGATGGCCTGACCGAGGCTCAGGCCCCGGCCGAGCCCTTCGCGCTGTTCCATCAGTGGTTCGCCGAGGCGGTGAAAACCGAACAGCCGCCGGTCGAAGCGAATGCCATGACCCTGGCGACCGTCGATCAGGACGGTCGCCCGCATTGCCGCATCCTCCTGCTCAAAGGTCTCGATGAGCAGGGCTTTACCTTCTTCACCAACTACGACAGTGCCAAGGGTCAGCAGCTGGCGGTTCGTCCGTTCGCTGCGATGACTTTTTTCTGGCCGACCCTGGAGCGCCAGGTGCGCATCGAGGGCCGCGTGGTCAAGGTCACGGCGCAAGAATCCGATGCGTATTTTCAGGTGCGCCCATTGGGCAGCCGCCTCGGCGCCTGGGCTTCACCGCAGAGCCAGGTGATTGCCGATCGCGAGGAGCTGGAAGGTCTGCTCAAGAACACCGAACAGCGTTTCAGCGACGCTCAGCCCCATTGCCCCGAGCATTGGGGTGGCTATCGCCTGCTGCCGGAACGTATCGAGTTCTGGCAGGGCCGTCCGAGCCGTCTGCATGATCGGCTCAACTACCGTCTACAGGGCAGCGACTGGGCCCGCGAACGCCTGGCGCCTTAAACAATCTACTGATTGGGATAATCGGCCGCGGCGGCTTCAAGCCAACGCGGCAGATCCTTGCGTTTGATTTTCTGCTGCCGGGCACTGGCCAGTTGCCGCAACATAAAGGCTTTTTTCGGTTCATCGCCATTGGCCAGCGACAACGCCAGGTCGCGGTCCATCCAGCGTTTGATCCGTACGTACAGCCACCAGTGGAAGTACAGCCCGGCAACGGTGGTGACGACGATGATGAAGTAGTCCATGGAAATCCTTGAGCCCGCGGCGCAAATTGGAAAAAATTGACGCAACTGTGTGGTGAGTTGTCAGGTACGCCTGTCCTGTACTGTTGCTGAATGAAACCAATTTTATCCGGGCGATACCGTGACAGGCGACAAACTGCGGAGTTTAATGAATACCTGTCCTTTGGAGTTAATGCTATGCGTAAGTCTGTTCTGCTGGTTGCTTCTTTCACCACGATGGCGATGTTGCTCGGTGGCTGCCAATCCAGCCTGACCGGTGACTCTTACTCCCGTGACGAAGCGCGTCGTGTACAGACGATTCGCATGGGCACCATCGAAGCATTGCGTCCGGTGAAAATCGAAGGTACCAAGACCCCGATCGGCAGTGCCGCCGGTGCGGTGGTCGGTGGTGTGGGTGGTAGCTCTATCGGTGGCGGTCGCGGCAGCATTGTTGCGGCAGTGATCGGTGCGGTGGCGGGTGGCCTGATCGGCTCGGCCACTGAAGAAGGTTTCACCCGCACTCAAGGTGTGGAAATCACAGTTCGCGAAGACGACGGCAGCATGCGTGCCTATGTGCAGCAGGTTCAGGAAAACGAAGTTTTCCGTGTCGGCGAACGCGTGCGTATCGCGACGGTCGACGGTACCAGCCGCGTTACCCACTAAGCGAAAGCGCTTCAAACAAAACCCCGGTCAGGCAACTGATCGGGGTTTTGTGTTTTTCGCCATTGAATCCGTCGACGTTTACAGTTGCTGCGACGGGCTCTTGCGACTGGCCGCCGCCGTCACGGCGTAGCCGATCAACGCGGCGAGTATGGAGCCGGTAAGGATGCCCATGCGGTCCATCCCGGCGTAATCGCTACTGCCCGGAACGAAGGCCAGGGACCCGACAAAGAGGCTCATGGTGAAACCGATCCCGCAGAGAATCGCCACGCCGAACACCTGGCCCCAGTTTGCCCCGGTAGGCAGGGCGGCGATGCCGATCTTCACCGCCAGCCAGGTCAGACCGAAGACGCCGACTGTTTTGCCCAGCAGCAAGCCTGCGGCGATGCCCATTGGCACATGATGGGTGAAGCTTTCGAGATTGACGCCAGCTAGCGAAACCCCGGCATTGGCGAAGGCGAACAGCGGCAGGATGCCGAACGCCACCCACGGATGCAGTGCGTGTTCCAGGCTCAGCAGGGGCGAAGGCTCGGCGTTTTTGGTGCGCAGCGGAATGCAGAACGCCAGGGTCACTCCGGCGAGGGTCGCGTGGACACCGCTCTTGAGCACGCAGACCCAGAGGATCAGGCCGATGATCATGTACGGCCCGAGTTTCACCACGCCGAGCCGGTTCATCGCTACCAGCGCCACCAGGCAAGCCGCCGCCAGCATGAGTGACAGGGTGGACAGTGCACCGGAGTAGAAGATTGCGATAACGATGATCGCGCCGAGGTCGTCGATGATCGCCAGGGTCATCAGGAACAGCTTCAACGAGACCGGTACGCGTTTGCCCAACAGGGCGAGTACGCCCAGGGCGAAGGCGATATCGGTGGCCATCGGAATGGCCCAGCCGGCCAGCGCCGCCGGGTCGTCCTTGTTGAGGAACCAATAGATCAGCGCCGGCACGACCATGCCGCCGATGGCCGCAGCACCCGGCAGGACGATCTGCGAAGGCTTCGACAGATGGCCTTCGAGGACTTCGCGTTTGACTTCCAGGCCAATCAGCAGGAAGAACATCGCCATCAGCCCGTCGTTGATCCACAACAGCAAGGGCTTGGCGATTTTCAAGGCGCCGATCTGGGCTACCACTGGGGTGTCCAGCAGGCCGTTGTAAAGCCAGGACAGCGGTGAGTTGTTGATGATTAAAGCCAGGGCTGCGGCGGCAATCAATAACAGACCGCTGGCAGCTTCCAACTGAAAGAAGCGCGTGAAAGTGCTACGCAGAGGCAAGGTCGCTCTCCATCAGATATTCAAAAAGGTGGCACACCCTAACCCGTACTGTTAGTTGTTAAAACAAAAGTTATATTCTTTTTTGTTATATGCGCGGACCGAGTATCAGTTTGGCGAGGAGCCTATCAGTTGTGTGTCTAATTGAGACGTGGCTGTATCTTTGCGTTGTGTAGGAAATTTCCTAAGATTGAGGTGTATCCCTTGCGGCCTGGCCCGTGAATTTCCTTTTTTGGTATGGCCTGCGGTCAATGGCGCAGGTCAGCGCCTTCGAGCGTGCCCGCTTCACAGAGAACCCATCATGAGCGACAACCGACAGTGGGCCCGCGAGGCAATCCGCATCATCGAAGCCGATTTCCAGCGCAGCGCCGATACTCACTTGATCCCCTTGCCACTACCGGGCTTGCCAGGCATCGAGCTGTACTTCAAGGATGAGTCCAGCCACCCCACGGGTAGCTTGAAACATCGTCTGGCGCGCTCGTTGTTCCTCTATGCACTGTGTAACGGCCGGCTCAAGTCCGGCGCGCCGGTGATCGAGGCGTCCAGTGGTTCAACGGCGATTTCCGAGGCGTATTTCGCGCAATTGCTGGGCTTGCCGTTTATTGCCGTGATGCCCGCCACCACCTCTCAGGAGAAGATCGCGCAAATCGCTTTCTATGGTGGCAACAGCCATCTGGTCGATGACCCGATGCAGATTTACGCCGAGTCCGAACGTCTGGCCCGTGAGAGTGGCGGGCACTTCATGGATCAATTTACCTACGCCGAGCGTGCTACTGACTGGCGTGCGAACAACAACATCGCCGAGTCGATCTTCCAGCAACTGCGCTTCGAGCGTTATCCGGCGCCGAGCTGGCTGATTTCCAGCCCCGGCACCGGCGGCACCACGGCGACCCTCGGGCGTTATGTGCGTTATCGCCAGCATTGCACCCGGGTACTGTGCGCCGATCCCGAGCGTTCGGTGTTCTTCGACTATTACCAGAGCGGTGACGCCAGCCTGCGTCTGGACTGTGGGTCGGGGATCGAAGGCATCGGTCGGCCACGGGTCGAGGCGTCGTTTTTGCCCAAGGTTATCGATGCGATGGTCAAAGTGCCGGACGCCCTGTCCCTGGCGGCCATGCATTACCTGGCGCAGCGTCTGGGGCGGCGAGTCGGTGGGTCCAGCGGTACCAACCTGATCGGCGCCTTGATAGCAGCCCGGCAGATGGTTGAGGCAGGGGAGGCTGGGTCGATCGTGGCGATTCTGTGTGACGGTGGCGAGCGCTATGCAACCACTTACTACGACCAGGCCTGGTTGACGGCTCAAGGGTATGAGTTGAGTGCCCTGATCGACGCGGTCGCGGCCAGTGTCGAGCGCGGTGAAGCATTGCCGGCCAGCGTCTTGCGCGCGGGGATTTGAGGCGTGACGCGGATCCCCTGTGGGAGCGAGCTTGCCCGCGATAGCGGTAGATCAGTCAGCATCTCTGTTGAGTGTGAAGCCGCTATCGCGAGCAAGCTCGCTCCCACAGGGTATGGAAAGCGTTAAGCCTCGATCCCGAGCATATCCCGCGCCACCGCTTCGGCGATGCGGATCCCGTCGACACCCGCCGACAGGATCCCACCGGCATAACCTGCGCCTTCGCCTGCCGGGAACAGACCTTTGACGTTCAGGCTTTGCATCGTCTCGTTACGGGTAATCCGCAGCGGCGATGATGTGCGGGTCTCGATCCCGGTCAGCACGGCGTCGTGCAGGGAGTAACCCTTGATCTGCTTGTCGAACGCCTGCAAGGCTTCACGAATGGCTTCGATGGCGTAGTCCGGCAAGGCCAGCGCCAGGTCGCCCAGTGCCACGCCCGGCTTGTAGGAGGGTTCGACGCTACCCAGCGCGGTAGACGGTTTGCCGGCAATGAAGTCGCCGACCAGTTGCGCCGGGGCTTCGTAGTTGCTGCCGCCGAGGATAAAAGCGTGGGACTCCAGGCGTTCCTGCAACTCGATACCGGCCAATGGACCACCCGGATAATCGACTTCCGGGGTGATGCCGACCACGATCCCCGAGTTGGCGTTGCGCTCGTTGCGTGAGTACTGGCTCATGCCGTTGGTGACCACCCGGTTTGGTTCGGACGTTGCCGCCACTACCGTACCGCCCGGGCACATGCAGAAGCTGTAGACCGAGCGTCCGTTCTTGGCGTGGTGCACCAGCTTGTAGTCGGCCGCACCGAGTTTCGGGTGACCGGCGTACTTGCCCAGGCGCGCGCTGTCGATCAGCGATTGCGGGTGTTCGATGCGAAAACCCACCGAGAACGGCTTGGCTTCCATGTACACGCCGCGGCCGTGAAGCATGCGGAAAGTGTCCCGGGCACTGTGGCCAAGGGCCAGGATCACGTGACGGGAGTGGATCTGTTCGCCACTCGCCAGCTCGACGCCGGTGAGCTGGCCGTCTTCGATCAGCACATCGGTCACTCGTTGCTGGAAGCGTATTTCGCCACCCATGGCTTCGATCTGATGCCGCATGTTCTCGACCACACCGGTCAGGCGAAACGTACCGATATGTGGCTTGCTGACGTAGAGAATTTCTTCCGGCGCGCCGGCTTTGACGAACTCATGCAGGACCTTGCGGCCGTGATGTTTCGGATCCTTGATCTGGCTGTAAAGCTTGCCGTCGGAGAAGGTGCCCGCGCCGCCTTCACCGAATTGCACGTTCGATTCCGGGTTGAGCACGTTTTTGCGCCACAGGCCCCAGGTGTCCTTGGTGCGCTGGCGTACTTCGGTGCCGCGCTCGAGGATGATCGGCTTGAAGCCCATCTGGGCCAGCAACAACCCGGCGAAGATCCCGCACGGGCCGAAGCCGACCACGATCGGCCGCTCGCTCAGGTCCTGGGGAGCCTGGCCGACGACCTTGTAGCTGACATCCGGCGCCGGGTTGACGTTGCGGTCGTCGGCGAACGTGTGCAACAGCTTCGCTTCATCGCGCACGCTGAGGTCGATGGTATAGATGAAGCACAGTTCGGAAGACTTCTTGCGCGCGTCGTAACTGCGCTTGAACAAGGTGAAATCGAGCAGGTCATCACTGGCGATGCCCAGGCGCCGCACGATGGCAGGCCGCAGGTCTTCTTCGGGATGGTCGATGGGCAGCTTGAGTTCAGTGATTCGTAACATGACAAGGTCCGATATGCGGCGCAGTCAAGTGCGCAGGCAGTTTTACAAAACCAGTGATTATAAGCCTCAACGGCGGTTTTCCGTGAGGCTAATACACCCGGTTCGTCGAATCAGTCGTCCCGCGCGCGGCCAAACGAGGCGCAACCGCGCTGTACCTGCCCGTTGACCCGCAGTTCGGCGCTCATGTGTTGCACGCTGCCGGTGACGTTGTCGACGCATCGCTGGGGCACTGCCCAAAGTTCAACGTGCTGGCCATTGGCTTCGGTGGCGAGGTTGAAACGCCCCTCACCCAATTGTTCTTCCAGGTAAGGCACCGCCAAAGCGGGCTGGCCTTCGCGCTCCAGGACCAGGCCCTTGCCGCCGGCCTTGAGACTCCATTCCGGCTTGTGGCCACTGGCACGCAGAATCATGCGCTTGAACTCCGGGTCATCGCAGGCCGTGTTCGAACGTTCGAGGCGATAGAGTTGCTGCAAATCAACCTGGCCTTCATTGCTGGCGTCGGTGGCGGATAACTTACCTCGCAGGTCGGCGAAAATCTTGCCGGGCCGGCCGGACAGATCCGCTGTTTCCTGCAGGACACTAGTGCCGCCGGTGTCCTTCACGACATAACGACGAGCGTCCTGGCACGGCTTGAACAGCAGTTTGCCATCGACGGCGCTGAGTTCACCCTGCAGGCGGGTCAGCCCTGCGTTGGAGGGGGTTGCAGGTTGACTGCTGAACATCTGGCAGCCGGCGAACAGCGGCAATAGGGCAAGAATCGCTATGGAACGGGCAGCACGCATCGAGTGGTCTCCTGACAAGTGCCGTCACGTTACGCAGGCTCGCGGTGCACCACAAGATCGGTGTTGGCCTGTGACGCGATGGATACGAACTTTTCAGAAACATTCTGAGCATTAATCGAAGAGCATCAGCGTGGCGCAAAAGCTAAGCTTCGAAGACTGTTAAAAATGACGAGGGGCAAAAATGCCAATGGACTGGAAATGGGTGGTGTTGTCACTGGTCATGCTGGGCGCGATGCCCGTTCAGGCCGCCGAGATCAATTTTTTGTCGGCCTCGGATTTTATCAAAGTGGACGCGCAGCTAAAGGATATCGATAGTCCCAACCCCGACACGGTGGATTTGAGCGTCACACTAAGCCCTCAAGCGGCGGAACGAATGCGCAAAATCAGCCGTGACTCGATGGATCAATCATTGACCCTGCTGATCAACGGCCTACAGATAAGCACGGCGACTGTGCGATCGGAGTTGGGCGCGCAATTCAGGGTTGCGGTGCCACGGGCGATTGCCCGCGATCTTTTGCCCACGCTGATCGATTAACCAGATTCGCGCGCACCCGATGCTCGAAGTCGTCAGCCGACGTGAAACGTCTGCCCCGTCTGCAAGCCTTCCACACTTTTCCCATAGGCCAGCGCTACGTCAACCGCTGGAACCGGTTTGAATCCACGGAAGTACGGTGCGTAGCTGTCCATGGCTTCGACCAGTACGTTCGGGCTCACCGAGTTGATGCGCAGGCCGCGTGGCAATTCGATGGCGGCGGCGCGGACGAAGCTGTCGAGGGCGCCGTTGACCAGTGCGGCAGAACTGCCGGTGCGAATCGGGTCATGGCTGAGGACGCCGGTGGTGAAGGTGAACGACGCACCATCATTGGCAAATTCGCGGCCGATCAGCAGCAGGTTGACCTGGCCCATCAGCTTGTCTTGCAGGCCCAAGGCAAAGTCTTTCTCGGTCATCTCGGCCAGGGGGACGAAGTTGACGTTGCCGGCGGCGCAGATCAGCGCATTGAACTTTCCGGTCTGTTCAAACAGTTTGCGGATCGAAGCGCTGTCGCTGATATCCACCTGGTAATTACCGCTTTTACGACCGATGCGGATGATTTCGTGGCGCGGCGCCAGCTCGCGATCGACGGCTGAGCCTATGGTGCCGTTGGCGCCAATCAAAAGAATTTTCATCGTGCTGTTCCTCGAGCGGTTGAATGAGGTTTCAGTCTAAAGTGGTTTTTTCCATTGATAAGCGCGCTAATAGGCAACCTTTGGTTTTCAAATGGAAACAATCCATGAGTGAAATGGATGATCTGGCGGCGTTCGCGGTGTTGATCGAGGCAGGCAGTTTTACCCTGGCGGCCCAACAACTGGGCTGCAGCAAGGGCCAGTTGTCCAAGCGCATCAGCCAGTTGGAGGCACGATTTGCGGTGGTGTTGTTGCAACGCACCACCCGACGCCTGAGCCTGACGGCAGCGGGGGCGGCGCTGTTGCCGCAAGCCCAGGCCCTGGTAGTGCAGCTCGAGCGAGCGCGCCAGGCGCTGGCCCGCTTGAAGGACGACATGGTCGGTCCGGTGCGAATGACCGTACCGGTGTCCCTGGGCGAGACCTTTTTCGATGGCTTGTTGTTGGAGTTTTCCCGGCAATATCCTGAGGTGCAGATCGAACTCGAGCTGAACAACAGCTACCGCGACCTGTCCCGGGACGGCTTCGATCTGGCGATTCGCTCGGAGGTGGCCAACGATGAGCGACTGGTGGCCAAACCGCTGCTGGCCTGGCATGAAATGACCTGCGCCAGCCCGGCGTACCTTGAACAGTACGGCGAGCCGCAGACCCCAGCGGATCTGGCCGGGCACCGCTGTCTGCTCAACAGTCATTACAGCGGCCGTGAAGAATGGCTCTACCATCAGCAGCATGAGTTGCTCCGGGTCCGCGTCTCGGGGCCGTTTGCCAGTAACCATTACAACCTGCTGAAGAAAGCCGCACTGGTTGGCGCCGGTATCGCTCGACTGCCTTCCTACGTGCTGCAAATGGAACTGGCGGATGGCCGTCTGCGCTGGCTGCTGCGCGATTATCAGACCCGCAGCATGCCGATGTACCTGGTGCATCCGTATCAGGGCGGCTTGCCCAAGCGCACACAGGTGCTGGCCGATTACCTGGTCGACTGGTTCAAGCGCAGTGGCGAGGCGCTTGATCGTTTGTAGCAGCTGCCGCAGGCTGCGTTCGGCTGCGCAGCAGTCGTAAAATCAGGCACTGCGGTATTTCAGATAAAACCGTGCAAGCAGGATTTGCGACGGCTTCGCCGCCGAACGCAGGCTTCGCCAGCTGCTACGGAGCCCCCTCGCCACAGGTACCCATCCGGATGCACATTTGTGCAAGCCAAAAAAAAACGGCCCGAAGGCCGTTTTCTTTCAAGCGAGTGCTTAACCGCCCAGATAGGCTTCGCGCACTTTTGGATCAGTCAGCAAGTCCTCACCAGTGCCTTGCATCACCACCCGACCGTTTTCCAATACATAGGCACGGTCGGCGATTTTCAGCGCCTGGTTGGCGTTCTGCTCCACCAGGAACACCGTCACGCCATCGCGGCGCAGCTGTTCGATGATGTCGAAGATCTGCTGGATGATGATCGGTGCCAACCCCAGCGACGGCTCATCGAGCAGCAACAGCTTGGGCTTGCTCATCAGCGCCCTGCCGATGGCGAGCATCTGCTGTTCGCCGCCGGACATGGTGCCGCCGCGTTGGTTGAAGCGTTCCTTGAGCCGCGGGAACAGCTGCAGCACTTTGTCCATCTGCTCCTGATAGTCGCCCTTGTCGGTGAAGAAACCGCCCATGGAAAGGTTTTCCTCCACGGTCAGGCGAGCGAACACCCGGCGACCTTCCGGTACCACGGCAATGCTCTTGCGCATGATATTTGAGGAGTCCTGGCCGACCAGCTCTTCGCCCATGTAGCGGATGCTGCCGCTATGGGCCTGTGGCGAACCGCACAGAGTCATCAGCAAGGTGGACTTGCCCGCGCCGTTGGCACCGATCAGCGTCACGATCTCGCCCTGACGGACTTCGACGTTGACGCTGTGCAGCGCCTGGATCTTGCCGTAGAAGGTGGAAACGTTTTCGAATTGCAGCATTTACGCTTCCCCCAGGTAGGCTTTGATCACTTCAGGATTGTCGCGGATCTGTTCCGGCGTGCCGTTGGCCAGAGGCGTGCCCTGGTTGATCACGAAGATGTGGTCGGAGATGCTCATGACCAGTTTCATGTCGTGTTCGATCAGCAGCACGGTTACGTCATGCTCTTCACGCAGGGTGCCGATCAGCGCCTTGAGGTCGTCGGTTTCCCGTGGGTTGAGGCCTGCTGCCGGTTCGTCGAGCATGAGGATCTTTGGACGGGTCATCATGCAGCGAGCGATTTCCAGGCGGCGCTGCTGACCATAGGCCAGGGTGCCGGCCGGACGGTTGGCGAACTCCTTGAGGTTGACCTTGTCCAGCCAGAACTCGGCGTATTCCATGGCCTCGCGTTCGCTGCGGCGAAACGCTGGCGTCTTGAACAGACCGGCCAGGAAGTTGGTATTCAGGTGCCGGTGCTGAGCAATAAGCAGGTTTTCAACAGCGGTCATGTCCTTGAACAACCGCACGTTCTGGAAGGTTCGCACCACGCCTTTACCGGCGATCTTGTGGCCGGGCAGACCTTCGATTGCTTCACCGTTGAGCTGGATGGTGCCGGCGGAGGGTTTGTAGAAGCCGGTCAGGCAGTTGAATACGGTGGTCTTGCCGGCGCCGTTAGGGCCGATCATCGACACTACCTGTTTCTCTTTCACGCTCAGGGAAACGCTATTGACCGCCAACAAGCCGCCAAAGCGCATGCTCAGGCCATCTACTTTCAGGATCTCTCTGCTCATTTACGCAGCTCCATGTGAGGACGTTGCATGGGCAGCAGACCTTGTGGACGCCAGATCATCATCAGCACCATCAAGGCGCCGAACATCAACATGCGGTATTCGCTGAAGTCACGCATCAGCTCGGGCAACAGAATCATTACGATGGCCGCGAGGACCACGCCCAATTGCGAGCCCATGCCGCCCAGCACCACGATGGCAAGGATAGTGGCGGATTCGATGAAGGTAAACGACTCCGGCGTCACCAGCCCCTGACGTGCGGCGAAGAAGCTACCGGCAAAACCGGCGAAGCAGGCGCCCAGGGTAAAGGCCGACAGCTTGATCACGGTCGGGTTCAGGCCCAGGGCACGGCAGGCGATTTCGTCTTCACGCAAGGCTTCCCAGGCACGGCCGATCGGCATGCGCAGCAGACGGTTGATCACGAACAGTGCGAGCAGTGCCAGCAACAGTGCCACCAGGTAGAGGAAAACCACCTTGCTGATCGGGTTGTAAGTCAGGCCGAAGTACTCGTGGAAGGTCTGCATGCCTTCGGCAGCCGTTCTATCGAAGCTCAGGCCGAACAGCGTCGGTTTGGGGATGTTGCTGATGCCGTTCGGTCCGCCCGTGAGGTCCGTCAGGTTACGCAGGAACAGACGGATGATCTCACCGAAGCCCAGGGTCACGATCGCCAGATAGTCACCGCGCAGACGCAGCACCGGGAAGCCCAGCAGGAAGCCGAAGGTTGCCGCCATCAAGCCGGCGATTGGCAGGCAGATCCAGAAGCTCAGGCCGTAGTAGTGCGACAGCAGCGCATAGCTGTAGGCGCCCACCGCGTAGAAACCGACGTAGCCCAGGTCGAGCAGCCCCGCCAGACCGACCACGATGTTCAGGCCCAGACCGAGCAGCACATAGATCAGAATCAGCGTGGCGATATCCACCGCACCGCGCGAGCCGAAGAATGGCCAGACCAGAGCGAGGACGATCAATCCCATGATGACCCAGCGCTGGGTGCTGGGCAGGGTCATGAAGTGGCTGACCTTCGGCGAAACCAGCGAACCTTTCGGCGCGGACTTCATCAAGGTGTTCCACTGCTTGTCGAACAGCACGCGCAGGAACATCAGCACTGAGCTGGCGGTGATGATGAACAGCGTGGAGGTACTGGCACCTAGTACTTCGAGGTTGATGCCGGCGATGGACAGTTTCAGACCGAGTACCGGATAGGCGACGGCCCATACCAGCAGGGCGCTGAACAGCGCTTGTTTAAGATTCCTAGTCATACTTTCTCAATCTCCGGACGGCCCAACAGGCCAGTTGGCCGGAATAACAACACCAGAACCAGAAGGCCGAAAGCCACCACGTCCTTGTACTGGTCACCGAATATATCGGCGCCGAATGCTTCGGCCACCCCCAGCACCAGACCACCGAGCATGGCGCCAGGAATGCTGCCGATGCCACCCAGAACCGCCGCGGTAAAGGCCTTGAGGCCCACCAGGAAACCGGCGTTAGGGTTGATCACGCCGTACTGCATGCTCAGCAGCACAGCCGCCACGGCCGCCAGGGCTGCACCGACAACGAAGGTCAGGGCGATGATGTTGTTGGTGTTGATACCCAGCAGGTTGGCCATCTTGATGTCTTCGGCACAGGCCCGGCAGGCACGTCCCAGACGTGAACGCGAGATGAACAGGGTAAGGCAGAGCATTACCACCAGGGTCACCACGAACACCAGGATCTGCATGTAGGAGATCAGCACTTCCTGTGCTCCGCCCGAACCAAAGCTAAAGCTGCCCGGAATCAGGTTGGGGATCGATTTGTCCTTGGAGTCCTGCGAGAGCAGTACGGTGTTTTGCAGGAAGATCGACATGCCGATGGCTGAGATCAACGGGATCAGGCGGTTACTGCCCCGCAGAGGGCGGTAGGCGATCCGTTCGATACTGTAGCCGTAGGCACTGGTTACAACGATGGTCGCCAGGAATGCGGCGGTCATCAACAGTGGCAGAGAATGGATACCCAGCATGGCCAGTCCGGCAAGGACGATGAAGGCCACGTAGGAACCAATCATGTAGACCTCGCCATGGGCGAAGTTAATCATTCCAATAATGCCGTAAACCATTGTGTAGCCAATGGCAATCAGGGCATAGGTGCTGCCAATGGTCAGACCATTAACCAGCTGTTGGAAGAAGTGATAGATCTCAGGCATTACAACGCTCCTAAAAACCTGATACGCATTTCACTGGTGAACCTCATTTTCCCGCTCAGGCCACGTGGATCTGCATCCACTTCGAACGTGAGGTTTGCCAGCGAACCGCTGATGACGGTTTTGAGATTTTCAGGTGGGAAGGCTTCCGGATCACGGAGGCACAGCCCATTACCTCGTAAAACAAAGCCCACGGCACGCCGTGGGCTTTATTGGCAGTCAGTCAGGCAACGCCTTACTGAGGCGAAACTTCAGTTTTAGGTTTGCCAAAGTGCCACTGGTAGACCACGAACTTGAAGTCCTTCAGGTCGCCCTTGGCGTCGAACGACAGGTCGCCGGTCGGAGTCTTGAAGGTGCCGGCGTGAATGGCTTCAGACACCTTGGCGGTGTCTTCGCTCTTGGCGGCCTTGATGCCTTCGGCGATCACTTCAACGGCCGAGTAGGACGGGAACACGAACGGACCGGTCGGGTCCTGCTTCTTGGCGGCGAATGCGTCAACCAGTGCCTTGTTGGCCGGGTCCTGGTCGAAAGATTTAGGCAAGGTCACCAGCAGGCCTTCGGAAGCGTTCTGGGCAATTTGCGAGATGGAGTCGTTGCCGACGCCTTCCGGCCCCATGAACTTGGCTTTCAAGCCTTTTTCCTGGGACTGGCGCAGGATCAGACCCAGTTCCGGGTGGTAGCCGCCGTAGTAGACGAAGTCGACGTTGGCTTGCTTGAGCTTCTGAATGATCGAGGAGAAGTCCTTGTCACCGGCGTTCAGGCCTTCGAACACGGCAACCTTGACGTTCTTGCTTTCGAGGGTTTTCTTCACGGCGGTGGCGATGCCTTCACCGTATTGCTGTTTGTCGTGCAGCACAGCAACGATTTTCGGCTTTACGTGATCGGCGATGTAGTTACCGGCGGCAGGGCCCTGGGCGCTGTCCAGACCGATGGTGCGGAACACCATTTTGTAGCCACGGGTGGTGATGTCCGGGCTGGTGGCAGCCGGGGTGATCATGATCACACCTTCGTCTTCGTAGATATCGGACGCTGGCTGAGTAGAGCTGGAGCAGAGGTGACCGACCACGAACTTGACGCCGTCGTTGACCACTTTGTTGGCGACGGCCACGGCTTGTTTAGGGTCGCACGCGTCGTCGTATTCCTTGGCTTCGAGCATCTTGCCGTCGACACCGCCTTTGGCATTGATCTGCTCGATGGCCATTTTGGCGCCGATGAACTGCATGTCGCCGTACTGAGTGACCGGACCGGTTTTAGGGCCGGCGATACCAATCTTGATGGTGTCAGCTGCGAACGAATGGCTGGCAACCCCGGCCAGAACCATAGCGGCAAACAGTTTGGAAATCTGCTTAGTAGCCTTATTCATAGTGCTCCACTCTTACTGTTGTAATTTTTATAGTCCTGGTAGCCAAAGCTTCAGAACCGGATCAGATAACGTAAGTCTCTTTCCGGAAATGCCCCTGGCAACTGTACCGGTACAGTGTAGAGCGCCGGTTGTTCGCTTGAAAAGCTGGCTGCTGGGGGCAACACCCGGGGGTGTCGCTTAATTGAAAGAAAAAGACAGAATTGCGGCGGGTCTGACCTTCATTCAGCAGACAATCCTTGGCTTTCCTGAACTTTTGAATCAATCACTCTTTTGTAGCCGGGTTTTTCTACCAGACCAGCAACGTTATGATTGCGTCGTTTTCTTTTCTGGTGAAACCCATGACTCAAGAACCTAGCACCCTCTATGCCAAGCTGCTTGGTGAAACCGCATCTATTACCTGGAAGGAGCTGGAGCCGTTCTTTGCCAAGGGTGCCCTATTGTGGGTCGACGCCTCTCTGGATTTGATCGAAGCAGCAGAAGCCGTGGCCGCGAACCAGGCCGAGAAAGTGGCTGCCTGGTTGGCCGGCGAGGAGCTTGCCAAGGTGTCTGCGACGCGGGCGCAGGATCTTCTTGAGCGTGATCCGCAGCTGTGGGCAGTGGTGGTTTCACCATGGATTCTGATCCAGGAAAGGGCGCAGGCTTGAGTCTTTGCACCAAGAAGGTGCGCCTGATTCACTGATAAAAGTGTGTAGCCGAGTAACCGCGATCACAGTGATGGCACGATGCCGTGGAGAAAGGCTACAGCCTGGAAAAGTCGAGGGTGACGTTCGCGTAACGGGAACAGTTGGACGGGTGGCTAATGAGTCGCTTAATTGTTTCTGATTGTGAATAAAAGTCAAAAGATCGCAGCCTTCGGCAGCTCCTACATGAGATCTCTGTCGCTCTGGGTTATCAGTTGAACACACGACCGTAGGAGCTGCCGAAGGCTGCGATCTTTTCAGGCTCACACAGACTCAAAAAGCCGTCTGGAAATCCTTTTCTCGGTCAGAATCAATCGGCCAATATTCGAAGTTCTTTAGATCGGCAGGAGTGATTTATGAGTGCTGCATTACCTTCTTTAGCCTTTGCCGGCATCGGTTTGATGGGCTTGCCAATGTGTCGCCGTCTGCTGGCTGCGGGCTATCCGTTGACGGTCTGGAACCGCAACCCGGAAAAGTGCGCGGCGCTGGTCGAGGCCGGAGCGCGGCAAGTGGCGACTCCCGCTGAGCTGTGCCAACAGGCCGATGTGGTCATGCTGTGCCTGGCCGACACGGCGGTAGTGCGGGAGGTGGTATTTGGTACGGTGGGTGTGGCGCAAGGTGCAGCGGTCGGGAAGTTGCTGGTGGACTTATCCAGTCTGGAGCCGACCGCAACCCGGGAGATGGCCGCACAACTGCTCAGCGAAACGGGTATGGGCTGGCTCGATGCACCGGTCTCGGGCGGCACCGCTGGCGCCGAATCCGGCAGCCTGGCGATCATGATCGGCGGACCCGCGACGGATGTCGAACGTGTACGGCCTATCCTCTTGAGCCTGGGGCAGCGGGTCACGCACATGGGTGCGGTGGGAGCAGGGCAGGTGACCAAGGCCTGCAATCAGATGATCGTTGCCTGCAATGCATTGGTCATCGCCGAGGTGGTGGCCCTGGCAGAGCGTTCAGGGGTCGATGCAAGCTTGATTGCCGAGGCGCTGGCCGGTGGTTTTGCCGATTCCAGACCGCTGCAGATTCTTGCCCCGCAAATGGCCGAAAGTCGTTTCGAACCGGTGAAGTGGCACGTGCGCACCTTGCTCAAGGATCTGGACACCGCCGTGAAATTTTCCCGCGAACAGGGCTCGGCCACCCCCATCAGCGGACTGGCTGCACAACTGATGCGCTTGCATAGTGGCCAGGGCTACCAGGAAAAAGATCCCTCGACGTTGGTCAAACTGTACCGTGGGCAATCCCCACAAGACTGAGGGTCGCCGGGCTGCGCTGTTTACGCTGGTTGATTTCGTTCAGCACCGCACGCAACTCATTCAGCGGGACCGCCGGGCTGAGCAAATAGCCTTGAACCAAATCGCTGCCGGAGTGCTTGAGGAAATCGTATTGCTCCACGGTTTCTACGCCTTCGGTGACCACCTGCAAGTGCAGCGTATGGGCCATGACGATAATGGCGTGGACGATTTCCATGTCCTGGATCGACCTGGGAATGTCCTGGATAAATGATCGGTCGATTTTCAGGTTATTGAGCGGTAGCCGCTTGAGGTAAGCCAGGGACGAGTAGCCGGTGCCGAAGTCGTCGATCGACAGTGAAACGCCGAGGGCGCGAATCTGCCGCAGCAATACCAGCGTGTTGGCGATGTTGCCCATCAGGGCGTTTTCAGTGACTTCCAGTTCCAGCCGTTGCGCAGCAATGCCATTGGCTCGCAGAGCGCTTTCGATTTCGTCGGGGAGTTCGTCGCGTGTCAGGTTGAGGGTCGAACAGTTCACCGCGATTTTCAGCGCGCAATACCCCTGCCGCGAAAGCGTGCTCAGGTCCTCGCAGGCCTTGCGCAGCACCCAATTGTCCAGTTCGGCGATCAGCCCGTTGGCTTCGGCAATACCGATAAACCGATCGGGCAGCAGCAAGCCATCGGTCGGGTGTTGCCAGCGCACCAAGGCTTCAAGCTTGGTCACCTGCCCGCTTTTCAAATCAATGATCGGTTGGTAATAGAGCATCAGCCCGCTTTCTTCGCGCAATGCATTGCGCAGCTCTTCTTCGAGCTGCAGTTCGAGGGTGGCCTTGGTTTTCAGATTGGGACTGAAGAAATGCAGGCCGTTACGACCACTGCCTTTGGATTGATAGAGCGCCAGGTCAGCGTTCTTCAGCAGTTCCTCACAGGTCTGGCCATCGTCTGGAAACACGCTGATGCCGATACTGGTGGTCATGACCATGCGCCGCCCGGCCAACTCGATCGGCTCCTTCATTTTTTGCATGATCCGTTGTGCCATGTGCCGTGCTTCATCACGATCGTGGAGGCTGATCAGGATGCAGAACTCGTCACCACCAAAGCGCGCCACCACATCCTCATGGCTGCGGGTCGCGCCTTTGATATGGCTGGCGAGTACTTTCAACAACTCATCGCCAGCGTCATGCCCGAGACTGTCGTTGATGCGCTTGAAGTGATCGATATCCAGAAACAACACTGCCAGCATTCCGCCGTGGGTAGATTTATCGATGAGTTTTTCGGCGAATATCTGGTTGAAACCGCGGCGATTGAGCAGGTTGGTCAAGGCATCGTAATGGGCCACATGCTGCAACGCCGTGCGGGCCTGATCCAGTTGGCCGAGCAGCGCGTTGACCCGGCGTAGATCATGCTCCTTATTCTGCAGTTTCTTGTCGGCCAGTGCGGCGCTGATGCTGCTGCCGATGATCAACAAGGTGATGACGGCGATGGTCAGACCCAATTGCATGTGGTTGTTGTCGGCGGGGAGTTGCTCAAGGTTGCCGGCGGCCAGTACCAGGGTCATTGACCACATGCCGGTGAAGTGCATGCTGACGATTCCGGCCCCCAGCACCAGGCTGGCGCTGTATTTGAGCAGTTGGTGGAAGAACCCACTGCCGTCGCGCAAACGACGAGACAGCAACAAGGCTGCGAGGCTGGCGCCTATGGCGATCACGATGGACAAGCCAAACAGCAGGGGTTGGTAGTAAGCCGTGGCATTCGAGCGCATGGCGGCCATGCCGACGTAATGCATGGCGGCAATTCCCAGGCCCATCCACACCGACGCTTGCAGGTACTGCCATAGACTCAGGTGAGCGTGCCTGAGGGTGTTCATCGCCAGCAATGAGGCGATCAAGGCGATCAGCAGCGAGAGGAGGGTAACCGGCAGCTCGTAATGGATTTCAATCGGCGCCTGGAACGCCAGCATGCTAATGAAGTGCATGGCCCAGATTCCACCAGCCAGGCAGCAAGCCCCGACCCAGCCCCAGATCCTTTTGGAGGCGATTTTTTCCACGTGCCCGATCCGTTCGGTCATGTCCAGGACGGCGAATCCGGCCACACATGCGACCACATAAGCCAAAAGCACCAGAAAGGGGTTATGACTGCAAGCAAGTACAACCTGTCCGCTCTCTGGAAGCTCGGTAATAAAATGCAAACCAAGCCAATCCATAGCAAGCTCCGTCTCTGAGTCGTCCAGCGCACAGCGCAATAAGTGCTGATGAGTGATTGGAGTATAGAAACCCTGTATGAGGCGCAAGGGATAATGGCACATTAACTTCAATGGTTTTGCAATGGATCCGTAAATGTCTAGTACTAAAGTGAATTAGCGCGCGCGCCCGTCTGCATAAGTGGTTATCAGCCTTACGAATAATTACAGACAGGGCTGGCGGGTCTGACTAGATTGCTGATTCCGGGTGGCAGCCACGCCCCAATAACAATAAAAGAGACGGAACTATGCAGAACTCGAACCAAGCGGCGAATGCCTGGCGCATTCTGTTCCTGCTGTTTCTGGCCAACCTGTTCAACTTTTTCGATCGCACCATTCCGGCCATTATCATCGAGCCAATCCGGATGGAATGGCACCTGAGTGACTTCCAGATCGGCATGATCGGCACCGCGTTCACCATCGTCTACGCGATCGCCGGGCTGCCCCTGGGGCGGATGGCCGACACCGGTTCTCGCAGCAAGTTGATGGGCTGGGGGCTGGTGGCGTGGAGTGGGCTGACCGCGGTCAATGGTCTGGGGGGCAGTTTCTGGGGCTTCCTGCTGGTGCGCATGGGGGTGGGTATCGGTGAAGCGAGCTATGCGCCGGCCGCCAACTCGCTGATCGGCGACCTGTTTCCAGCTCATCGACGGGCTCGGGCCATGGGCATCTTCATGCTTGGCTTGCCGCTGGGCCTGCTGCTGGCGTTTTTCACTATCGGCGCGATGGTCCAGGCGTTCGACAGTTGGCGCGCCCCGTTTTTTATCGCTGCGGTACCGGGCTTGCTGTTGGCAGTGTTCATGTTCTTCATTAAGGAACCGAAGCGCGGCGCGGCGGAAGCCGTCCAGATCTCCCAGGAACGGGTCGATCGACCGATTCGCCGGGTGCTGGCGATCCCGACCTTTCTGTGGCTGGTGTTGGCGGGGCTGACCTTCAACTTCGCCACCTATGCCTGCAACTCCTTTCTGGTGCCGATGTTGCAACGCTATTTCCTGATGCCTTTGCAGGAAGCGGCAGTGGCGACCGGGGTGATTGTCGGCGTGACCGGCCTGATCGGCTTGACCCTTGGCGGCTGGGTTGCCGACAAGATTCACCAGCGAGTGGCTAACGGCCGGCTGCTGTTCGCTGCCGGCAGCCTGATCATCTCGACCCTGGCCACGGCCTGGGCGCTGCATGCAGGGCGGATCGAGATCGGGGTGTTTGTCGCGGTGTTCAGCCTGGGCTGGCTGTTTGCCTACAACTTCTACACCTGCGTCTACACGGCGATTCAGGATGTGGTCGAGCCACGCTTGCGGGCCACCGCCATGGCATTGTTCTTTGCCGGATTATATCTGTTGGGTGGTGGGATGGGACCCATAGTGGTCGGCGCTCTGTCCGATCACTTCGCCCATGCCGCGATGCTTTCGGCCGGTGCCGGGCAGATGACCGAAGCGTTCAAGGCCGTTGGCCTGCATGACGCAATGTACCTGATCCCGGTGGCGTTGTTCCTGACCATGCTGTTCCTGTTCCAGGCTTCGCGTTGTTTCGTTCGGGATGCGCAGCGGATGAAGGAAGGGTTGGTTGCTGTTGAGCCGCGGATTCCGGGGGTGGCTGCTTAAGATCAAAAGATCGCAGCCTACGGCAGCTCCTACAGATCAAAAGATCGCAGCCTGCGGCAGCTCCTACAGATCAAAAGATCGCAGCCTGCGGCAGCTCCTACAGATCAAAAGATCGCAGCCTGCGGCAGCTCCTACAGATCAAAAGATCGCAGCCTACGGCAGCTCCTACAGATCAAAAGATCGCAGCCTGCGGCAGCTCCTACGGGATTTGCGTGCATCGCAATATTGTGGGTATACAGGGTCGGCGTAGGAGCTGCCGCAGGCTGCGATCTTGGCGATCTTCCTCACACTGATGGTTTTCAGTGGTAATAAAAAAGGCCCGCATTGCGCGGACCTTTTTTTGTCGGGGGAGGGGAGCCGCTAATCAGCCCGCCACCAACACCCGAATCGCTTCCAGACGCAAGGCCGCTTTATCGAGCATGGCCAGGCCTTGCTCGCGTTGCTGGCGCAAGGCGATCAACTCGCTGTCACGTACGGTCGGGTTGACCGCTTGCAAGGCGGTCAGGCGCGCCAGTTCTTCGTCGGTATCGGCGGCCAGGCGCCGTTGCGCTTCGGCCACCCGCTCGGCATGGCGTGGCGCGATTTTCGCTTCGCCGGCGTTGATCTTCGGCGTCAGCTGATCGCGCTGGGCCTGGATGAACTTGTTGGCGCTGGCCCGTGGCACGCTTTCGAGCTGGTCGTTCAAGGTCTCGAAGGACACCCGGGTCGACAAGTCGTTGCCATTGGCATCGAGCAGGCAGCGCAGTGCAGCTGGAGGCAGGTAACGTCCCAACTGCAGCGAGCGCGGGGCGACCACTTCGCTGACGTAGAGCAGTTCCAGCAACACGGTACCGGGTTTGAGCGCCTTGTTCTTGATCAGCGCGACGGCGGTGTTGCCCATCGAACCGGACAGCACCAGGTCCATGCCGCCTTGTACCATCGGGTGTTCCCAGGTGATGAATTGCATGTCTTCGCGAGACAGTGCCTGATTGCGATCGTAGGTGATGGTCACGCCTTCGTCGTCACCCAGCGGGAAGCTGGCGTCGAGCATTTTTTCGCTCGGCTTGAGGATCAGGGCGTTTTCCGAATGGTCTTCGCTGTCGATGCCAAAGGCGTCGAACAGGGTTTCCATGTAGATCGGCAGGGCGAACTGATCGTCCTGTTCGTGGATCGCTTCGACCAGCGCATCACCTTCGCCGGCACCCCCGGAGTTGAGTTCCAGCAAGCGGTCACGACCGCTGTGCAGCTCGCCTTCCAGATGCTCACGGGCGCTGCGCGCTTCGTCGATCAGGGTCTGCCATTCATCGTCATCGGCGCTTTCCAGCAGCGGCAACAGGCGCGGACCGAATTGATGCTGCAGGGCGTTGCCGGTCGGACAGGTATTGAGGAAGGCATTCAGCGCTTCGTGGTACCACTGGAACAAGCGTTGTTGCGGGCTGGTTTCCAGGTACGGCACGTGCAGTTCGATGGTGTGTTTCTGGCCGATCCGGTCCAGACGACCGATCCGCTGCTCCAGCAAATCCGGGTGCGCCGGCAGATCGAACAGCACCAGGTGATGGGAGAACTGGAAGTTGCGGCCTTCACTGCCGATTTCCGAGCAGATCAGCACCTGGGCGCCAAACTCTTCATCCGCGAAATAGGCGGCGGCGCGGTCACGCTCGAGGATGTTCATGCCTTCATGGAAGACCGTGGCCGGGATGCCCGAGCGCACGCGCAGGGCGTCCTCGAGGTCCATCGCGGTTTCGGCGTGGGCGCAGATCACCAGGACTTTGGTGCGCTTGAGCATCTTCAGCGTGTCGATCAGCCACTCGACCCGCGGGTCGAAGCGCCACCAACGCTCTTCTTCATTGGCGTCCGGCTGAGACTGGAAGCTGACTTCCGGGTACAGCTCGGCGTGATCACCCAACGGCAACTCGAGGTATTCGTCCGGGCACGGCAGCGGGTACGGATGCAGCTTGCGCTCCGGGAAGCCTTGCACCGCGGCGCGGGTGTTGCGGAACAGCACGCGGCCGGTGCCATGACGGTCCAGCAGTTCACGGACCAGACGTCCGCTGGCTTCAATGTCGCCATCGTTGACGGCAGTGAGCAAGGCTTCGCCTTCGTCGCCGAGGAAACCTTGAATGGTTTTGTGCGCGGCCGGGGACAAACGGCCCTGATCCAGCAACTCCTGAACGGCTTCGGCCACCGGGCGATAGTTTTCACTTTCGGCGCGGAATGCGTGCAGGTCATGGAAACGGTTCGGGTCGAGCAGGCGCAGACGCGCGAAATGGCTGTCCTGGCCCAATTGTTCCGGGGTCGCAGTCAGCAGCAGCACCCCGGGGATGACTTCGGCCAACTGCTCGACCAGCGCATATTCCGCGCTGACCTGATCTTCATGCCACACCAGGTGATGCGCTTCATCAACCACCATCAGGTCCCAGCCGGCCGCGAACAGCGCGTCCTGGGCCTTCTCGTCGTCCACCAGCCATTCCAGCGCGACCAGTGCGAGCTGGGTGTCTTCAAACGGGTTGGCGGCATCGCTTTCGATGAAGCGTTCCTCATCGAACAAGGCAACCTGCAGGTTGAAGCGCCGACGCATTTCGACCAGCCACTGGTGCTGGAGGTTTTCCGGAACCAGGATCAGCACCCGATTGGCGCGACCGGAGAGCAGTTGGCGATGGATCACCAGGCCCGCTTCGATGGTCTTGCCCAGGCCCACTTCGTCGGCCAGCAGAACCCGTGGCGCGATCCGGTCGGCGACTTCGCGGGCGATGTGCAACTGGTGGGCGATCGGTTGCGCACGCACGCCGCCCAGGCCCCAGAGTGAGGACTGCAACTGGCGGCTGGTGTGTTCGAGGGTGTGGTAACGCAGTGAGAACCACGCCAGCGGATCGATCTGCCCGGCGAACAGCCGGTCGCTGGCCAGGCGGAACTGAATGAAGTTCGACAGCTGGGTTTCCGGCAGGGTCACCACGTCGTTCTGCCCGTTGAGCCCGTGGTAGACCAGTAGGCCATCGACGTCGTCGACCTCGCGCACGGTCAGTTTCCAGCCTTCGAAGTGAGTGATCGAGTCACCCGGCGAAAACCGCACACGAGTGAGGGGCGCATTCCGTAGCGCATACTGACGGGTGTCGCCAGTGGCCGGATAGAGCACGGTCAGCAAGCGACCGTCCTGTGCCAGAACGGTGCCTAAACCTAGCTCGGCTTCGCTGTCACTAATCCAGCGTTGCCCCGGTTGATACTGCTGCGCCATGCTGCCTGACTCCCGCCTTGAAAAAGCCGACTATATTAACGGATCGAGGCCTCCAGACCAAAGGGTTACGGTGATGAGCGGATCACAAGTTTGCGTCCGATGGCTCAAGTCGCCACTCCGGCAGCCGACAGCCTGCTGACAGGAGACTAATAATTATGCTGCCACCAATACTTCCCTTGAGTGTCGTACCGATCACCTCTGCGCAGGATCCGGTCCGCTCCACTCCGGATATTCCTCCTGTGGCGCCGGTGCAACCGAGCTCCAATGAAAGCACTGTCGACTTGCAAAAACGCGATGCCGAACATTCGGCGTTGTTATTGCGCGAGGAGCAGCAACGCCAGCAGCAACGCAACAAACGTCGGCGTGAAGCGGACGACGACCCGCAAGTGCATCTGGCCGTGCCCGGTGACGAGCTCAACGCGGACAACACCGTGCCCGTGGTACCACTGATGGAGGATCAGCCGCGTCAGGGATTGTGGGTGGATGTCGAGGTTTAGCGTCGGGGCTTTTTCATCGGTGGCAATGTGTAAAAATTTGCTGCCGAGTCCGCTGGCGACTGGTCAGCACCGGCATCACGCCGCATTATGGACAGACCCCGGGGTGCAGCGCGCTTGCCTGCTGCGCCTGAATTCGACCGATAGCCAGACGATGCAATCAACGCCATGAGCCAAGACGACAAGCTGATAGACCTGAATTCCGAACGCGCCAAGCGCGTGCATGATCTCAATGAAAAACGCCTGAACGAAGTCCGCCAGGCTTTCGAGCAGGCCATGCCATTGGGAAAAGCCAGGAAAAAGCCGAAAAACAAACCGAAAAAGCGTTGAATCCCCCTGCGTCCGTTGACGCAGGTCAGTTATTTCCCTTCTTTGCATCTTCTTTCGGGCGCTATTGATCCCGGTCAATTTTTATCCAAGCCGGATTGGTTAACTTAGCCCTATCGCAACAGGGCAAGAGCAGGAGGCCAGTCATGTTTTTCGACAACGTAGTGATCGCCGGAGTGGTTACAGTCGGCCTCATGGTGGTGTTTTTCGCCGGGTTTGGATTCTTTATCTGGAACGATGCACATAAGAGCAAAAAGCCTTAAGTCTTTCCGGTACACGAGCACGCAAGGCATTTTGGGCGACTTCGGTCGCCTTTTTTTTTGCCTGCGCGCCGCCGTAGGAGCTGCCCTGCCGCAGGCTGCGATCTTTTCGGGTTGAACGCATTCCCAAAGGCATAAAAAAAGGTGCGATCCAGACGGATCGCACCTTTTTTGCAACAGGCTGGGAATCAGCTGCCGAGGACTTTCGACGCCAGCCAGAACAAGCCGGCCGACAGGCCCACTGTCGCTGGCAGGGTCAGGATCCAGGCCAGCAGGATGGTCTTCACCGTACCGCCTTGCAGGCCGCTTTTGTTTGCCACCATGGTCCCCGCGACACCCGAAGACAGCACGTGGGTGGTGGAGACCGGCAGGCTGAAGATGTTGGCCATGCCGATGGCGCAAGCGGTGGTGATCTGGGCCGACATGCCCTGGGCGTAGGTCATGCCTTGTTTACCGATTTTCTCACCGATGGTCAGCACCACGCGCTTCCAGCCGACCATGGTGCCGAGGCCGAGGGCCAGGGCTACTGCAAGAATTACCCAGAACGGCGCATATTCGGTCGTTGCGGTCAGGTCTTTGCGCAGCTTGTTCAAGTCATCCTTTTCACGGGCATCCAGGGCCGGCAACTTGCCGACTTTCTTCGCTGTGTCATCCAGGCAGAGCAAGTAGCGACGCACTTCGATACGGCTTTCCGCCGGCAGCGAGTGATAGTCCGCTACACCTTTGAGCGTGCCAAGAAGTGCGGAAATGGTCGGTTCGGTCTGCTGCGGATTGCAACGGAATTTCTCCGGCAGGTCGCCCTTTACGCTTTTGCCCAGGGCCAGGAACTCACCGAGCGAGGCATTGTTGCGCTGATAGAACTGGCTCAGGTGCAAGGTTGCATCGCGGGTTCGTTCGATCTGGTAGGTGGTGCTGGTCAGGTCGAGCACGAACTGCGCCGGGACGATACCGATCAATACCAGCATGATCAGTCCGATGCCTTTCTGGCCATCGTTGGAGCCGTGCACAAAGCTCACCGCCATTGCGGAAATTACCAGGACCAGGCGGTTCCAGAACGGTGGATGTTTCTTGTCGTCGAGCTTGCGGCGCTGGTCCGGAGTCTTGTGCATCTTGGACAGTGGGCGCCACCATTTAAGGCCAACGAGCACCAGGCCGGCGACCAGGAAGCCCGCCATCGGCGAGAACACCAGGGAGGCGCCGATATCGATTGCCTTCTGCCAATTGACGCCATCGGCCAGGGGAATGTCGTTGATCAACGCATTCGCCAGGCCCACACCGAGGATCGAGCCGATCAGGGTGTGCGAACTGGAGGCCGGGATACCGAAGTACCAGGTGCCCAGGTTCCAGGTGATGGCGGCGGCGAGCAACGAGAACACCATCGCCAGCCCGTGGCCGGTGTTCACATTGATCAACAGCTCTACCGGCAGCAGGTGGACGATTGCATAGGCCACGCCGACCCCGCCCAGCAATACACCGAGGAAGTTGAACACACCGGAAAAGAACACGGCCAGGTGGGGTGGCATGGCTTTGGTGTAGATAACAGTGGCCACCGCGTTAGCGGTGTCATGAAAGCCGTTGATGAACTCGAAGGCGAGGACAAAGGCCAGGGCGAGCAAGAGGCTCACAAGCACCCAAGCATCCAGTCCGCTGAATAAATCGATCATGAAGGAATTCTGACCCGGTCGTAAGGGGGCGCGATTATGCCAGAAAACCGTAGTAATCGATGCACTACGTGCACATCGGTAACATTCTTCAATGAATTAGTTTGTAACAGCCCCCCAGCCCCCCGTTTTTTTTTTCGGTCAGGCAAGCCATTGATTTGGTTGGGGGTGAACGAGAAATCAGGGTTTTTTGGGGAAAAACCGAGAAGCTGAAATAGTCGTAGGAAATTTCAGTAGGCGAGGCCAGCCATGAGCCATTTGCCTCTCCTGTCAGGCCGAGGCGGCAGCCGCCCGCTTGTAGCGAGCGGAACAGGGTCGATGATCCAGCCAGCTTTGAACTGGCAGGGACGTGGCCAGCCCTGAAGGATTCAAGCCGGAGCCATCATGGCTCTTCGGCTTTGAGTTCCTTTTCCATTTTCTGCAGTTCTTGAGTAAAGGCCTGATCGAGAATGCTGGCGCGCTTGCGCCAAGGTTTGCGTTCCGGTTCTGGCTGAGCAGCGTAGGTGGTGATTTCCCCGCCGTAAACATCCTTGTAGCGTTGCTCCTGGCGCTCAAGTTCCGCGCGCAGTTCGTCTTTCGTCACTATTATTACCTAATTGTGTTGAGATGAATCCTGGTGATACGGCTTGCAGCATCGTTGTTTATCAAGGGAGTGTCCCAGGCAAGGTTATACAAGCCCTTGGCTGTTGACAGCGATTCGATAGACAGCATCCTTGTTGCAAGCGGTCACGGCACCAGAGAAAAACAACTGCCGTGCAACAGTTTCTTGTGCAAGCGTTTTGGCTGGGCATTTGAATGTTAAGCCAGGCGCTTGCTGCAGGAAGTGCCACTGGAGCAGGCGCTACCTGAATGATTTGGATCCGAAGGTTAAGGAAACCGCGGTCATCACATGATGCATTATAGCGGTCGGTTTGAATAACACTATCACCAAGAAGTTAAAACTCGTCAACTATGTGCGAGGGGTTTTGTTACGGATGATTTTGCGTTGTAAGTGGGTTTTTCCCCCTGGACAGTTTTGCTCGGTGTTTGCGGCGAGATTAGTGCGCGCAAAGTTGTGAGGGCGTAAGCGTCCGACGCCATGGGGCTGACGCTGCTCACCCGGGAAAGTGTGAACTTTTGTATATCTGTGGCGTCCTGCATGAATCGCGGCAGAAGGAAATCTCCCGGGCGAGAGAAAGGCACCAATTGCGATTATCGATTAATGGTTCGATAATCGCCCAACCTCGACTGCCCGTAGCTTGCGTATCTGCTGCGCAGCAGCCTGTAATAGATGTCGATCTGTGGGCAAAGGACCGGAAAATGAACGATCAACTGCGCAATTCATTCGCTTCAGTGGCTCCGCCGATCGTCGCCTCGCCGGCCAAGCGGATCCAGGCATTGACCGGTGACCCGGACTTCATGACCTCCCTGGCGCGCGGTCTGGCAGTGGTGCAGGCTTTTCAGGAGCGCAAGCGCCATCTGACCATCGCGCAGATCAGCCACCGCACGGAAATTCCTCGGGCGGCGGTGCGTCGTTGCCTGCATACGTTGATCAAGCTGGGTTATGCAACCACCGATGGGCGTACCTATTCGTTGCTGCCCAAGGTGCTGACCCTGGGCCATGCCTATCTGTCCTCGACGCCGCTGGCGGTTTCGGCCCAGCCTTATCTGGATCGCATGAGCGAGCAACTTCACGAGGCTTGCAACATGGCCACGCTGGAGGGTGATGACATTCTATATATAGCTCGCTCCGCGACGACCCAGCGTCTTATCTCGGTCGATTTGTCAGTGGGCGGGCGTCTGCCAGCCTATTGCACCTCCATGGGACGGATCCTGCTGGCAGCGCTGGATGATGCCTCGCTCCACGAATACCTCGACCACGCCGACTTGCAGGCCAAGACCAGTCGCACCTTGCACACCCCGCAAGCACTGCTCGAATGCCTGCAACAGGTTCGCCAGCAAGGTTGGTGCATTGTCGATCAGGAGCTTGAGCAAGGCCTGCGCTCGATCGCCGTTCCGGTGTACGACGCTTCCGGGCAAGTGCTGGCGGCGCTGAACGTCAGCACCCATGCCGGACGTGTGGGCCGTAATGAGCTTGAGCAGCGTTTTCTGCCCGGTTTGCTGAGCGCCAGTCGCGATCTGAGCGCGCAGCTGTTTGCTTAGTGGCCTGTGTGGCTAATTCTGTTAGTCAACTTCGTTGTCGAGCCCATATCCTGCGTTGCTGTTCCTCGCCATAGCGGGCTATGACTCGTCACAGCGCCTTGGCTATGGACTTCTGGCATCCGAATTTGAGCTAACGAACTAGCCACACAGGCCACTAGCTGTTCGGTAAACGCACAGATACGGGTCTGGCGAATTGACGCTGTTTCCCTTGCTTCATTAATGTCGCCGCAGAGCCATTGCGGCGTAGTCAGTTACCTGACAGCAGCCGGGCGGCGATTCAATAATAATGAAGAGGCATGAGTACTGTTTCCGCCAGCTGTTGCCTGCACCGGTTCTGCCCGTGGACCCAGGTCGCCTGAGTTCGGTATTGCCCCCCCTTTGTGAAACCACTGGCCAATGCCGGTACCCGATTGCCTGCGCATTTGGTGTGGAACAACAATAATGAATCAGCCTCAGTCTGCTGTAGGGAACTGCCTCGACGTGCAGTCCTTTATCAATGCTCAACCGCTGTCCCGCTATCAGTGGCGGGTGGTGATCCTGTGTTTTCTGATTGTCTTCCTCGACGGCCTGGATACCGCGGCCATGGGCTTCATTGCGCCCGCGCTGTCCCAGGATTGGGGGATCGATCGCGCCAGCCTCGGTCCGGTGATGAGTGCGGCGCTGATCGGCATGGTCTTCGGCGCCCTGGGTTCCGGACCGTTGGCCGACCGCTTCGGTCGCAAAGTGGTGTTGGTGGGGGCGGTGCTGATCTTCGGTGCGTTCAGCCTGGCATCGGCCTATAGCAGCAACGTTGACCAACTCCTGGTGCTGCGCTTTTTGACCGGGCTGGGCCTGGGCGCCGGCATGCCGAACGCCACCACCCTGTTGTCCGAGTACACCCCGGAACGGCACAAGTCGCTACTGGTCACCAGCATGTTTTGCGGGTTCAACCTGGGCATGGCCGGTGGCGGTTTCATTTCGGCGAAGCTGATTCCGGCGTTCGGCTGGCACAGCCTGTTGCTGATCGGTGGGATCTTGCCGTTGATCCTGGCGCTGGTGTTGTTGTTCTGGCTGCCGGAATCGGCGCGCTATCTGGTGGTGCGCAATCGCGGTACCGACAAAGTGCGCAAGGCGTTGGCGCCGATCGAGCCGACGGTCGTCGGCCAGGCCGCCAGCTTCAGTGTGCCGGAACAGAAAACCGTGAAGGCCCGCAATGTGTTGGCGGTCATTTTCTCGGGTACATACAGCGCCGGGACCTTGTTGTTGTGGCTGACCTATTTCATGGGGCTGGTCATCGTCTACCTGTTGACCAGCTGGCTGCCGACGCTGATGCGAGACAGCGGCGCGAGCATGGAGCAGGCAGCGTTCATCGGCGCCCTGTTTCAGTTTGGCGGAGTACTCAGCGCGGTGGTGGTGGGTTGGGCGATGGATAGGTTCAATCCGCACAGGGTGATCGGTATTTTCTACTTGTTGGCGGGGGGCTTTGCCTACGCGGTCGGGCAGAGCCTGGGCAACATCACGCTGTTGGCAACCCTGGTGCTGGTCGCCGGCATGTGCGTCAACGGTGCGCAATCGGCGATGCCGTCACTGGCGGCGCGCTTCTATCCGACCCAAGGCCGGGCGACCGGTGTTTCCTGGATGCTCGGGATCGGTCGGTTTGGCGCGATTCTCGGGGCCTGGATGGGCGCGACGTTGCTGGGGCTGGGCTGGAACTTCGAGCAAGTGCTGAGCGCACTGGTGATTCCAGCGGCGCTGGCAACCACCGCGGTGCTGATCAAGGGCATGGTCAGTCATGCCGATGCGACTTGATCAGATTTTGAAAAAATCACTGTCGATTTGGCGAGCGGGCTTTTGTGGCGAGGGGGCTTGTCGGAACGCCGCAATCGCCCCGTTCGAGCGCGCAGCGGTCGTAATTCGGTAACCGCGTTCTGCCTGACGAATCGCCGTCGCTGGGATTACGACTGCTTCGCAGCCGAGCGGGGGCAAGCCCCCTCGCCACAGGTACCGTGTTCAGGCAGAGATTCCTTGTGGGTGCGGGCTTGCCCGCGAAGCTTTTTGGTAGCCACGCAGAACCGATAGGCTGATAACAATCTGTTCGATTATCGAACAGTTAGTCGATTATCGGATTGTTTGACGATTTTTAGAGGCTTACCCTTCAGTCATCCGGCGCTGCTCATCGCGCCATTTCCACGTCGGTTTTTGAATTCGGGAGTCCACTCCATGGCTGAAATCCTTTCGCTGCATGACGCGGTGAAGCAGTTCGTCAACGACGGCGATACCGTCGCGCTCGAAGGCTTCACTCACCTGATCCCGACAGCGGCGGGTCATGAAATCATTCGCCAGGGCAAGAAAGACCTGACCCTGGTGCGGATGACGCCTGACCTGGTCTACGACCAGCTGATCGGCGCCGGTTGTGCTCGCAAGTTGATTTTCTCCTGGGGCGGCAACCCGGGTGTGGGCTCGCTGCACCGTCTGCGTGACGCGGTCGAGAAGCAGTGGCCGCACGCGCTGGAGATCGAGGAACACAGTCACGCCGACCTGGCCAATGCCTACGTGGCTGGCGCCTCTGGCCTACCGTTCGCGGTATTGCGCGCCTACGCCGGTTCCGACCTGCCCAAGGTCAACCCCTTGATCCAAAGCGTGACCTGCCCATTCACCGGTGAAGTGCTGGCGGCAGTGCCTGCGGTGCGTCCGGATATCACCGTGATCCATGCCCAGAAAGCCGACCGCAAAGGCAACGTGCTGCTCTGGGGCATCCTCGGCGTGCAGAAAGAAGCGGCACTGGCGGCCAAACGCTGCATCGTCACCGTCGAAGAAATCGTCGATGACCTGAAAGCGCCAATGAACGCCTGCGTATTGCCAACCTGGGCCTTGAGCGCTGTCTGCCACGTACCGGGTGGTGCGCATCCGTCCTACGCTCTCGGTTACACCGAACGTGACAACCGTTTCTATCAGGCTTGGGATGCGATTGCCCGCGACCGCGAGACCTTTACCGCCTGGATCAATGAATACATCCACGGCAGCGCTGATTTCAGTGAATTCCAGGCCAAGCTGGCCCGCGCTTCGGAGGCCAAATAATGACTTACTCCACCAATGAAATGATGACCGTAGCCGCCGCCCGCCGGTTGAAGAACGGTTCGGTCTGCTTCGTCGGCATCGGCCTGCCTTCCAAGGCCGCCAACCTGGCGCGGCTGACCTCCTCGCCGGACGTGGTGCTGATCTACGAATCGGGCCCGATTGGCGCCAAGCCAAGTGTGCTGCCGCTGTCTATCGGTGATGGCGAACTGGCTGAAACCGCTGATACCGTCGTACCGACCGGTGAGATTTTTCGCTACTGGCTGCAGGGCGGGCGCATCGACGTCGGCTTCCTCGGAGCCGCGCAGGTCGATCGTTTCGGCAACATCAACACCACGGTGGTCGGCGACTATCACCAGCCGAAAGTCCGCCTGCCCGGTGCCGGTGGCGCGCCGGAAATCGCCGGTTCGGCGAAAAGCGTACTGATCATCCTCAAACAGTCGGCGCGCTCGTTTGTCGACAAGCTTGATTTCATTACCTCGGTCGGTCATGGCGAAGGTGGCGATTCGCGTCAACGTCTCGGCTTGCCAGGCGCTGGGCCGGTGGGGATCATCACCGACCTGTGCATCATGGAACCGGAAGCTGGCAGCCACGAATTCGTGGTCACCGCGCTGCACCCGGGCGTGACCCGCGAGCAGGTGATTGCCGCCACCGGTTGGGCCGTGCGCTTCGCCGATCAGGTCGAGCACACCGCCGAACCAACTGAAGTCGAGCTCACCGCGTTGCGGGATCTCGAAGCACGCACCGCGGCCGCCCACGGCCAAGCACCGGGAGAAGCATGATGCGCGAAGTTTTTATCTGTGACGCGATTCGCACCCCCATCGGCCGTTTCGGTGGTGGCCTGGCGGCCGTCCGTGCCGACGACCTGGCCGCGGTACCGATCAAGGCGCTGATGGAACGCAACCCTTCGGTGGACTGGAACGCGGTGGACGAGGTGTTCCTCGGCTGCGCCAACCAGGCCGGCGAAGACAACCGCAACGTTGCGCGCATGGCGCTGCTGTTGGCCGGTCTTCCAGAAAGCATTCCCGGCGTGACCCTCAACCGTCTCTGCGCTTCGGGCATGGACGCCATCGGTACGGCCTTTCGGGCCATTGCCAGCGGTGAGATGGAGTTGGCGATTGCTGGCGGCGTCGAGTCGATGTCCCGCGCACCCTTCGTCATGGGCAAGGCTGACGCGGGGTTCTCGCGCAACATGAAACTGGAAGACACCACCATCGGTTGGCGCTTTATCAACCCGTTGATGAAGGCCCAATACGGCGTCGATGCGATGCCGCAGACCGCCGACAACGTCGCCGATGACTTCCGGATTTCCCGCGCCGATCAGGACGCTTTCGCCTTGCGCAGTCAGCAACGGACTGCGGCCGCGCAAGCCGCCGGATTCTTCGCTGAAGAAATCGTCCCGGTGCGCATTGCTCACAAGAAGGGCGAAAGCGTGGTCGAGCAGGACGAGCACCCGCGGGCCGAAACCTCGCTGGAAACCCTGGGCAAGCTCAAGCCAGTAAATGGCCCGGACAAAACCGTCACCGCCGGCAACGCCTCGGGCGTCAATGATGGTGCGGCGGCGCTGATCCTGGCCTCGGCCGAAGCCGTGAAGAAACATGGCCTGACCGCCCGCGCCCGGGTGTTGGGCATGGCCAGTGCCGGCGTTGCGCCACGGGTGATGGGCATCGGCCCGGTGCCGGCGGTGCGTAAATTGACCGAACGCCTGGGTCTGGCTGTCAGCGATTTCGACGTGATCGAACTCAACGAAGCGTTCGCCAGCCAGGGCCTGGCGGTGCTGCGTGAACTGGGTCTGGCCGATGACGCCGCGCAGGTCAACCCAAATGGCGGTGCCATCGCCCTGGGTCACCCGTTGGGCATGAGCGGTGCGCGACTGGTATTGACCGCCTTGCACCATCTGGAAAAGACCGGCGGCAAGAAAGGCCTGGCGACCATGTGTGTCGGAGTCGGCCAGGGCCTGGCCTTGGCGATCGAACGCGTCTGACGCGTTCGCTAACAAGAAAGAGGAGTTGACGCGCATCTACTTCGACGGCGAACGGCCAACGTCGCCGACCCGTTGCTCGAATGTGTACCGGATAACGCGTGTTTTCTGAATAAACGCGTCGTCCTTGAGTCCATCGCGAGCAAGCTCGCTCCTACAGGTACTGCCTCGCTCTTGTGGGAGCGGGCTTTTTGTGGCGAGGGGGCTTGCCCCCGCTGGCTTGCGAAGCGATTGTCAGTTTCTACACCTCCATCAGCGGCCTGGTGAAAGCCGAAATGTTCCCGGCACAGGTTCGGGCGTTGGGGGTAGGGCTGGCCTATGCGGTGGCGAACGCGATTTTCGGTGGTTCGGCGGAATACGTGGCCCTGGGCTTGAAAACCATGGGTATGGAGAACACCTTCTATTGGTATGTCACAGCGATGATGGCGGCGGCCTTCCTGTTCAGCTTGCGTCTGCCAAAACAGGCGGCTTACCTGCACAACGATCTTTGACCTGTCCGCGTGCACCCGGTGCGGGTGCACGCCTCCAAGGGATTGTTTATGAGCGAACGACCGAGCAATCAATTGTTCGATGCTTACTTCACGGCCCGCGACATGCGTGAAGTGTTTTGCGCGGTCGCCGAGCAGCGTCATTTACGTGCGGTCCTCGGCGATGAGCCGCAAGTGACCGCTCAACTATCGGTCGATGAACTTGATCGTCTGCTGAACCCTGCCCACTACCTCGGTCAGGCCCATCCCTGGGTCGAGCGAGCCGTGGCTGAACATTTTGCCTTGAGCGCATGAAGGAGACTACTGTGGGATTCGTACAACTCGTCGATGGCGAACTGAACTATCAACTCGATGGCCCGGAAGATGCGCCGGTGCTGGTGCTGTCCAACTCGCTGGGCACCGACCTGCACATGTGGGACCTGCAGATTCCGGCCTTTGCCGAGCATTTCCGGGTGCTGCGTTTCGACACCCGCGGCCATGGTCGCTCGCTGGTGACTCCGGGGCCGTACAGCATCGAGCAACTTGGCCAGGACGTGCTGGCGCTGCTGGACGCCTTGCATATCGAGCGCGCACATTTCTGTGGCTTGTCCATGGGCGGGCTGATCGGCCAGTGGCTGGGGATCAATGCCGCAGAGCGTCTGCGCAAGCTGGTGGTGTGCAACACAGCGGCGAAAATCGGTGATCCTTCGGTGTGGAATCCACGGATCGAAACCGTGTTGCGTGATGGTCCGGTAGCGATGGTTGCACTGCGCGATGCGTCGATTGCTCGCTGGTTCACCGCGGACTTTGCCGAGGCCAATCCGCAGCAGGCCAAGCAGATCACCGACATGCTCGCCGCCACTTCACCGCAAGGTTATGCCGCCAACTGCGCGGCGGTACGGGATGCCGATTTCCGCGAGCAACTGTCGTCGATCAAGGTCCCGACGCTGGTGATTTGCGGCACTGAAGATGCGGTCACGCCACCGGCGGGCGGGCACTTTATTCAAGAGCAGGTGCCAGGCGCCGAATACGCCGAGTTCTATGCCGCGCATCTGTCCAACGTCCAGGCTGGCGCTGCGTTCAGTGACCGGGTGCTGGACTTTCTGTTAACTGAAAGGCGCCTCTGAGGAGCACCTGACGGAGTCGATGTGGGATGAGTTGGGGGTTGAGTCGCGGGAGTAATCCGGGGCGGCAATCTCGGGGTGCGCCTAAAAGATCGCAGCCTGCGGCAGCTCCTACGGGATTTGCGTACACCGTTTGGTCAACGTTGTATGCGGTCGGTGTAGGAGCTGTCGCAGACTGCGATCTTGGCGATCTTGCCCGCGAAGCTGTTTGTGACTTACAGCGATGGACTCAAGGGCGGCGCGTTTATTCAGAAAGTACGCGCTATCGTTAACGTCCATCGCGAGCAAACGGAACGCCCATAAAAGAACCCCAGCCTGGAAAAAATCCGGAGCCCTGATCGGACTCCGGATTATCTGTTGTTCAAGGATTAGCTATAGAGACAGTCCTCGACCCCCTCAGTGGGCGCTGATAGACGAGCGCGGAACGACCGGCTGATTGTCGTTGGAAATGGTGACTTCCACCCGACGATTCATGGCACGGCCCGATACGCTGGAGTTTTCGGCAACCGGATATTCCTTGCCATAACCCTGGGCGACGATACGCGCGGGGTCTACGCCCATTTTCACCAGGGCCATGCGTACCGAGCCGGCGCGGCGCTCGGAAAGCGACTGGTTGTAGGCCTCTGAACCGGTGGCGTCGGTGTAGCCTTCGACTATCACTTTACGGTCAGGGTTTTCCGAGAGGAATTGCGCCAGTTTGTTGATGTTGACCAGGCCGCTGGACTTCAAGTCTGCCTTGTTGGTGGCGAACAGCACGTCACCGAAAGTGACCAGGGTGCCGCGATCGGTCTGCTTGGCGTTGAGGCTGGCTTGCAATTGCTTGATCTGCGCGTCGCGGGCATCCAGACGCGCCTGAGCGCGCTGGGCTGCGGAATTCTTCAGATTGGCTTCAGCGGTGCGCAGGTTGATCGTTTGTTTGGCCACTTCCACTCGTTGATTGGTCAGGTAGGCGAGTTGATCGACTTTCGCCTGGTTTTCCTTGTTCTGATACGCCTGGTCGGCCTTATCCAGCCAGTCGCTGGCGTCTTTGGTTTCCAGGGCCGCAACCTTGCTGGCTTGCGGGTTGGCTTGCAGCGCCGAGTAGTTGGTCCGGGCTTGCTCAAGATTCACGTTGGGTTGCGAAGAGCAGGCAGCCAGGCCGACACTCAGAGCCAGAAGGGCAGGTATCATCAGTTGCTTACGCATAATAGTTCGTCCTTTTCATCTATTAAGGGTGCAGGCTTTAGGAGGTCGGGAGGTGCTTACTGCGCGTTGCGCAAGCTGTCCTGACGTATTTCCTGAACACCTTTCTCGGAGTCCTTGAGGGCTTGCTCGGCTTTGCTGGCCTGGGCTTTACGTTCCGCTACGCGAGCATCCCATTCGGCCTGTTCGGCCAGGACCTTGGCTTCATCGTATTTTTTTTCGTGCATGGCCAGTTCAGCCTGTTTGAGCTTGTCCTGGGCCGACTTCATCTCCACGGCGGCGAATTCGGTACCGCCAGCACTGACCGCGCTGTTGACCGCAGATTCCGTTACGGCGAACTGCTCGGTCGGTGGATTACCGGCACAACCGGCGAGAATCAGGCTGCTACCCAGTGCCAACGCGGTAAGTTTCAGCCCATGCAGATAACTGAATGAGGATTTGCCAGTACTGATTTTCATAGTCTTCAACTCCATTGGATAACTCCTGAAAAGCTTTAGATTCCATCCTGGTCCTGGAGCCGTTACGTCGATTCGGCGGCTTGGCCAAAGACGCTTTTAAACGACTGTTCCAGGCATGGCCCATACTGGCTGTGACCCGCGGCTTTTTTGAATAGTTCAGTGAAGATGGCTAATCGTCGGAAATACTTTGACCGAACGGACAAGGCTCTAAACCGGGATTTTCGTCACGGGCAGGGGTATTCCTGGCCCTGAACGGGCTCAGGAATACGCATTTTCTGCCAGGGAAGGGATGGGGTAATCAGTGTTTTTGTTTGTCTGGCTGAGCGGACAAATCGTGCAGATGACGTCGTGATAACTCGAGAAAACGGGGGGTAGGGCCGACGTCTTCGTAGAGCGGGTCACCTTCTTCGTCGGTGGCGATTACATGCGGACCTTTGACGTAGGGAAAGCTCGCTTCAAGCTCTTCCAGCGCGGCACCGATCAGTTCGCCGAGCAGTTCTTCGGGATGCCGTTTGGGATACATCTCGGCTATCGCTGCCAGGCGTGCAGCGGCTTCTACGTCCAGGCGGATCGTATAGCCGGTCTTGGTCAAGCGGCCTTTGGCATTTTCTTCCCAATGTTGGGCGAGCTCACGGATTTTCATGGCGACCTCAATAAGCACCTGCTTGTGGCAGGCAGTGATGAATGACCGGCGTGGGCCGGTGGCAAGCCCTTGTGTGGCTCACTGTTGAGACTAGCTTTATCGCGCAAGGTTTAAAGTCAATTCGTCGCGCGCTTGTAAGAACGTGACGCGAACGGCACTCTTGAGCCTTCCGAGCCGCCCCGAGTCTGCTGGAGACCACCTGAATGACCGATATTGATGCACGCTTGCGCGAAGACGTTCACCTGCTGGGTGAACTGTTGGGCAACACCATACGTGAACAGTACGGGGAGGATTTTCTCGACAAGATCGAGCAAATCCGCAAGGGCGCCAAGGCCGATCGCCGTGGCTCGGCGAATGCCGAACTGAGCGCCAGCCTGAATCAGTTGAGCGAGGACGAATTGCTGCCGGTGGCGCGAGCGTTCAATCAGTTTCTCAACCTGGCCAATATCGCCGAGCAGTATCAATTGATACATCGGCGCGACGAGTCGCAGCCGGCGCCATTCGAATCGCGGGTATTGCCGGAGCTATTGACGCGTTTGCTCGCAGAAGGGCATGGCGCCGAGTCGCTGGCGCGGCAGTTGGGCCGCCTCGAGATCGAACTGGTGCTGACCGCGCACCCCACCGAGGTCGCCCGTCGCACCCTGATCCAGAAATACGATGCCATCGCCGCGCAACTGGCGGCGCAGGATCACCGCGATCTGACCACCGCCGAACGCGAACAGATCCGCCAGCGCTTGCAGCGGTTGATCGCCGAGGCCTGGCACACCGAAGAAATCCGTCGCACCCGGCCGACGCCGGTAGATGAAGCCAAGTGGGGCTTTGCGGTGATCGAGCATTCCCTGTGGCAGGCAATCCCCAATTACATGCGCAAGGCGGACCAGGCGCTGTATGCGGCAACCGGCCTACATTTGCCGCTGGAAGCCGCGCCGATTCGCTTCGCTTCGTGGATGGGCGGCGACCGTGACGGCAACCCGAATGTCACGGCGCCGGTCACCCGTGAAGTGTTGCTGCTGGCGCGCTGGATGGCCGCCGATTTGTACCTGCGCGATATCGATCATCTGGCCGCCGAGCTGTCGATGCAACAGGCCAGCGCGCAATTGCGGGCCAAGGCTGGAGAGAGCGCCGAACCCTATCGCGCGGTCCTCAAGCAGTTGCGTGATCGCCTGCGGGCGACCCGCACCTGGGCCCACGCATCGCTCAATGGTGCGTCAGTGGCGAGTGCCGAGGTCTTGCAAAACAACCGTGACCTGCTCGAACCGCTGGAGCTCTGTTATCAATCGCTGCACGAGTGCGGGATGGGCGTGATCGCCGATGGCCCGTTGCTCGATTGCCTGCGCCGCGCGGTAACCTTCGGCCTGTTCCTGGTGCGCCTGGACGTTCGTCAGGACTCCTCGCGGCATTCGTCGGCGATGACTGAAATCACCGATTACCTCGGTCTGGGACGCTATGGCGACTGGAGCGAGGAGGAACGCATCACCTTCCTGATGCGTGAGCTGAACAATCGCCGGCCATTGCTGCCAGCGTATTTCAAACCGTCCGGCGAGACCGCTGAAGTCCTGGCGACCTGCCGGGAAATCGCGGCCGCGCCTGCGGCGTCCCTGGGTTCCTATGTGATCTCCATGGCGGGCGCCGCTTCCGACGTGCTTGCCGTGCAACTGCTGCTCAAAGAGGCCGGGGTGCTACGGCCGATGCGCGTGGTGCCGTTGTTCGAAACCCTGGCCGACCTGGATAACGCCGGCCCGGTGATCGAGAAACTGTTGCTGCTGCCGGGCTATCGCGCGCGATTGCAGGGCCCGCAGGAAGTGATGATCGGTTACTCCGATTCGGCCAAGGACGCCGGCACCACGGCCGCGGCCTGGGCGCAATATCGGGCGCAGGAACGCTTGGTGGACATCTGTCGCGAGCAGCAGGTCGAACTGCTGTTGTTCCATGGTCGCGGCGGCACGGTGGGACGTGGCGGTGGCCCGGCCCACGCGGCGATCCTGTCGCAACCACCGGGTTCGGTGGCGGGGCGCTTCCGCACCACAGAGCAGGGAGAAATGATTCGTTTCAAATTCGGCCTGCCGGATATCGCCGAGCAGAACCTTAATCTGTACCTGGCTGCGGTGCTGGAAGCCACCTTATTGCCCCCTCCACCACCCGAACCAGCCTGGCGGGTATTAATGGACGAACTGGCCGCTGACGGTGTCAGCGCCTACCGCGCCGTGGTGCGGGACAATCCGCAGTTCGTCGAGTATTTCCGCCAGTCGACGCCGGAACAGGAACTGGGTCGTTTGCCGCTGGGCAGCCGTCCGGCCAAACGCCGTGCCGGTGGTATCGAAAGTTTACGAGCGATCCCGTGGATCTTCGGCTGGACTCAGACGCGCTTGATGCTGCCGGCCTGGCTCGGCTGGGAAACCGCATTGAGCAAGGCCCTGGAACGCGGTGAAGGCGAGCTGCTGGCGCAGATGCGTGAACAGTGGCCTTTCTTCCGCACCCGTATCGATATGCTGGAGATGGTCCTGGCCAAGGCCGATGCGGACATTGCGCAGTCCTATGATGAGCGGTTGGTCGAGCCGCAATTGCTGGCTTTAGGTGCGCATTTACGCGACCTATTGTCGCAGGCCTGCTCCGTGGTGTTGGGTCTGACCGGCCAGTCACAGCTGATGGCTCATAGCCCTAACACCCTGGAGTTCATCCGTTTGCGCAACACCTATCTGGACCCGCTGCATCTATTACAGGCCGAGCTGCTGGCACGTTCGCGCCAACAGGACGCGGAGCAAGGCAGCCCGCTGGAACAGGCGCTGCTGGTGTCTGTGGCGGGGATTGCCGCCGGTTTGCGCAATACCGGCTAAGATTTTTACGGCATGGTTCGGTGACTTTTCCGGTCACTCTGGCGGTCGTTTCGAGAGGGGCGATCGCTGCTGACAGGCGACACTTTGTTATGGGGTTGCGACTTGGAATACCGGGTCGAAAGCACAACATTGCCACGGGTTCCTGCTACTTTCGGCGGCTTGTGTGCTCCGGGTCTGCTGTGTATCTTGATCAGCCTTTGGCCGTTTGGGCGGCCACGAACCCATTTTTGAGGTTGGCCCCACGAGGCGAATCTGACGTTATCTAAATAAAAATTGAGGAGCACATCGATGCGCGTAATTCTGCTGGGAGCTCCCGGGGCCGGTAAAGGTACTCAGGCAAAGTTCATCACCGAAAAATTCGGCATTCCGCAAATCTCCACTGGCGACATGCTGCGTGCTGCCGTCAAGGCTGGTACCGAGCTGGGCCTGATCGCCAAGAGCGTGATGGACAGCGGCGGCCTGGTGTCCGATGACCTGATCATCAACCTGGTCAAGGAACGTATCAGCCAGGCTGACTGTGCCAACGGTTTCCTGTTCGACGGTTTCCCGCGCACCATTCCGCAGGCCGAAGCGCTGGTCAAGGCCGGTGTCGAGCTGGATCACGTGGTTGAAATCGCCGTCGATGACGAAGAAATCGTTCAGCGGATCGCCGGTCGTCGTGTACACGAGGCCAGCGGTCGCGTTTACCACACTATCTACAACCCGCCAAAAGTAGCCGGCAAAGACGACGTTACCGGCGAAGACCTGGTGCAGCGTAAAGACGACACCGAAGAAACCGTGCGTCATCGCCTGTCGGTCTACCATTCCCAGACCAAGCCACTGGTGGCCTTCTACCAGAATCTGGCCGAAGGCCAGGGCAAGCCGAAGTACAGCCACATCGTTGGCGTCGGCTCGGTTGAAGCGATCACCGGCAAGGTGCTTGAAGCACTGAGCTGACAAGTCTGATTTGCTTCATCTTCAACGGCCCGCTTGCGGGCCGTTGTTGTTTATACTGGCGGACTTTTTTCATTCTTACGGAAACACCGATGAGCACCTTGCTGGCCCTCGACACCGCGACTGAAGCTTGCTCCGTTGCCTTGCTGCATAACGGCAAGGTCACGAGCCATTACGAGGTGATCCCGCGTCTGCATGCGCAGAAGCTGCTGCCGATGATCAAGCAGCTGCTGGCCGAGGCGGGGACCACACTGCAAGCGGTCGACGCGATTGCCTTTGGTCGTGGGCCGGGTGCCTTTACCGGCGTGCGCATCGCCATCGGTGTGGTTCAGGGGCTGGCCTTTGCCCTGGAGCGCCCGGTATTGCCGGTGTCCAACCTGGCAGTGCTGGCCCAGCGGGCATTTCGCGAGCACGGTGCGCACCAGGTCGCTGCGGCCATCGATGCGCGGATGGATGAAGTGTATTGGGGCTGCTACCGCGAAACCTCCGGTGAAATGCGCCTGGCAGGAGCTGAAGCAGTGTTGCCGCCTGAAGTGGCTGCCTTGCCTGCCGACGCCAGCGGCGAGTGGTTCGGCGCGGGTACCGGTTGGGGTTATGCCGAGCGGATCGGCGTCAGCCTGACGGGGCAGGACGCGGGCATGTTGCCCCATGCCGAAGATCTGTTGACCCTGGCGCGATTTGCCTGGGAGCGCGGTGAAGGCATTCCTGCCGACCAGGCGCAGCCGGTGTACCTGCGCGATAAAGTGGCGACGCCCAAAGCCAGGTAAATCCCGTTGTGGTGAGAGGGCTTATTGTGGCGAGGGGGCTTGCCCCCGTTGGCCTGCGAAGCAGGCCTGAAACCTGCAAAGGTAGTCTCACAGATACAACGTACCAGCCGACTTTGCGACTGCTTCGCAGCCGAGCGGGGGCAAGCCCCCTCGCCACAAGGGTTTGGTCAAACTACTGCTTATCGTCAGTTTCACCAGCAATTTTCGCCCGGTTTTAAACCTTTTCCATTTTCTGTGTTCTAGTTATCACTTGGGCATTTGCTTAGTTGGCGAGGTGCCGCTAAATTGCCATCACTGATACCGAGCATACACTTATGCGTATAAACGGCTTTTCATCTCAGTCCTATCCCATCAAAAGCAAGCCTCGCAAAGGCAATGCGCTGGTGGACGAGTCCCGCGAGGACCTCGATGGCGAGATTGATCTGCAGGCCGATACGCCGCTCAATGCACGCCCTCGGACTTCGGCTGGGCGAACCGCTAATCTCCCGGCCCGTCAACAAGACATGATTTTCCATCGCGCCATGAGCAAAAACGTCGCAAATGCCTTGGCCAGCTACCTGACCACTGCCGGTTATGTCGATTGGGGCATGGAAGTGCTGGGGCTCGATCTGCACATCTGATGCTGCTCCCTTATTACCTCGGTTGCCCTTCCTGGAGCGAAAACGCCTGGCGTGAGTACCTGTATCCGGAACACGCGCGGCCGGCGGAGTTTCTTGGCCTGTACTCCCAAGTGTTCAATGCCGTGGAAGGCAATACTACCTTCTACGCGCGTCCTGCTGCCTCGACGGTGCAGCGTTGGGCCGAGACCATGCCCGAACACTTTCGCTTCACTGCCAAGTTCCCTGGCGACATCAGCCACGGCGGCGACCTGCGCGAGCAATTGACCGCCGCCGAGACCTTCCTGCAACTCCTCAGCCCACTCGGTGCGCGGGTCTCTCCGCTGTGGCTGCAATTGCCGGCAAGCTTTGCACCGCAGCGGCTGGCGGAGTTGGCCGGTTTTATCGATGGCCTGGAACGACCGCTGGCGGTGGAAGTGCGCCATCGCGAGTTCTTTGCCAAAGGCGATGCCGAGAGAATGCTCAATCGACTGTTGCTGGACCGTGGCGTCGAGCGCATTTGCCTCGATCCTCGGGCCCTGTTCAGCTGCACCTCGAGCGATCCCTCGGTGCTGCATGCGCAAGCGAAAAAGCCCAAAGTGCCGCCACGTCCGGCGGCCTTCAGTCAGTTTCCGCAGGTGCGCTTTATCGGCCATCCCGAGCTTGAGGCCAATGATCCGTTCCTGTTGCCGTGGGTCGAGAAGATCGCCGGCTGGATCGAAGAAGGGCGCACCCCTTACATCTTCCTGCACACTGCAGATAACCTGCTGGCGGCGAAACTGGCGCAGCGCTTTCATGCCCGACTGATGCTGCGATTGCCTGGCTTGCCGGCGCTGCCTGAGCTATACAGAGAGCCTGCGGCGGAGCAACTTGGCTTGCTCTGAGGTGGACCCACCCCCTCTTCAGGAGCGAGAAAATGGATGCGCAACACCTTCGTGCCCAGGCCTTCAAGGCCCTCCATGAGCGTGACACTGCTTTCGTGATCCCCAATCCGTGGGACGCCGGGTCGGCCAAGATGCTTGCCAGTCTTGGCTATGGGGCGTTGGCAACCACCAGTGCCGGTTTTGCCTTTTCTCGAGGACGTCCGGACGGGGCGATGTCGCTGAGCGATACCCTGGAAAACGTCCAGGCGATTGTTGGCGCAACGGATCTGCCGGTGGCGGTGGACCTGGAAAACGGTTTCTCCGACAGCCCCAAGGGTTGCGCCGAGGCTATCCTGCGCGCAGCGGCTGGCGGAGTGGTCGGTGGCTCGATTGAGGACGCCACAGGCCACGCCGACGATCCCATCTATGATTTCCTGCATTCTGTCGAGCGGATCGAAGCCTCGGTTGCGGCGGCCCGCAGTCTGCCGTTTCCCTTTATGCTGACGGCCCGCGCCGAGAACTTCCTGCATGGCAAACCCGACCTGGCGGACACCATCCGCCGCTTGCAAGCCTATGCCGAGGCGGGTGCCGACGTGCTCTACGCACCGAGCTTGCGCAGCGCCGAAGAGGTGCTGGCGGTGGTCCGGGCGGTGGCGCCGAAACCGGTCAATGTGCTGATGTCGGGCGGGCTGAAACTGAGCGTGGCGCAGCTTGGCGAGATGGGCGTCAAACGCATCAGCGTCGGCTCGGCCCTGGCCTTGGCGGCCTATGGCGAGTTCTTTCGCGCAGCCCGGGAAATTCAGGAGCGGGGGACCTTCACCTTTACCGCGCAGTCCATGCCGTTCCAGCAAGCCAACCAATTGTTCAAGGATTGATTGATAGGGAGTTGCTGTGCGGTTTCTGAAAGTGCTCGGGTTGTTGCTGCTGCTGGTCGGCGGCGGCTTGTTGCTCAGCGTCTGGCGCGGCTGGTTGCCGTTATCGGCGCAATGGAATCCCTGGGCACCTTTGGATGTGCGAGCTTCGCCGAACCTGCTGACGCGCTTCAAGTTGATGCGCCTGCGGGACGACCCGGTGCTCTGTGATCAAGCGCTGGCCAGCTCCGGTTTACGGGTGACGCGCCAGCGCGACAGCGATCCGCAGGCGGCCTGCCCGTTGCGCAATACCTTGCGCGTCGAGGGCGGCGACGTGGCGTTGAACAGCAGTTTTCTTGCCAGTTGCCCATTGGCGGTGGCGTTCGCGCTGTTCGAACGCCATGCTTTGCAACCCGCTGCGCAGGCGGCATTTGGGCAAGCGGTGACGCGGGTCGAGCATCTGGGCAGTTTCGCCTGCCGCAATATCTACAACCGCGAGAAGGGCGCCCGCAGTCAGCATGCGACGGCCAACGCCCTGGACATTGCCGGGTTTCGTCTGGCCGATGGACGAACCATCAGTGTGCTCAAGGATTGGCCGAAAGAAAATGCCGATGCACGCTTTCTGCGGCAAGTCCGCGAGGGGGCCTGCGATACCTTCAGCGTGGTGCTGAGCCCGGATTACAACGCCGCCCATCACAACCATTTTCATCTGGACGTGGGGCCGTGGTGGAGATGTCGCTGAGACAGGTGGGCTTGGGACTTGAGAGTCAGGCGGCGAGGCGCAGGTTGTGCAAAATCAGTGGGCGAGCCCAGCCGTTATCGAAATCGAACTGTTTCTGCTGCTCGACCAGTTCTTCCGGCGGATAGGGGATGGCCGGTTTGTCCAATAGCTCGAGTTCGAACTCGGCAATCGGCAGGTGCAGCGCACGAGGCTGCGGCGCCGGGCCGGGCTCGGGAAGTGGCTGGCCAGCGTTGAGCACGATCGGCCGAACCCAGCTGCTGTCGAAATTCTGTTGCTGTTGCTGGGCGATGATTTCTTCTGCCGGGAACGGGATGGCCGGCTTGTCGGCCAGTTCCATTTCGAACTCGGCAATCGGCAGGAACAGCGGCTCCGGCGGGCGTATCGCAGTGTCCTGAACATCGCACAGGCGTTGGGAGACGATCTGGGTGAGCAAGTCAGTACCGCCGCTTGGTTCGAGCGGCCCATCGATGGCGACCTGGGTGTGTTCCTCGGCAACACCTGGCGCATCGCCCAGCTGATCGGCCAGCGCCCGGGCAAAAAAATCCTGCCACAGATGGCTGACGCCGCTCAGTGCCTGGGAATTGCGCAGGCCGTAGTCGCCGTGGGGCGAGATAAAGCCTATCGATAGGGGGCGAATGTCTGACATTTCTCTCGGTCGACGCTCAGCTCTGGCAAAATGCCTGATAGATCTTTTATCGGCAGTTTTTGCCGATCATTAATTTTTTGAGCGTGTTTCCCCATGATTGAGCAACCAGCGGCCTGCCGCATCAAAGTCGAGGCACTCGCCGGAGCCTCTACCGCGCAAGCGCAGCAGTGGGCCGAGCGCCTCGGTCTGCCCTTGTCGATGGACGATGCCGAGTTCGCTTTACAGCTCACGGAGCAGGGTTTGCAGCTGCAACAGCTCGGCCCGGATGCGCCGGGACCGGTGCGTGTGGACTTCGTCGAAGGCGGCGCCGCCCATCGACGGCTGTATGGCGGTGGCAGTGGGCAGATGATCGCCAAGGCGGTTGGCATCGCTCAGGGCGTCCGCCCACGGGTGCTGGATGCCACGGCAGGGCTCGGCAAGGACGCCTTCGTACTGGCCAGCCTGGGCTGCGACATGAGCCTGATCGAACGCCAGCCGTTGATCGGCGCGTTGCTGGAGGATGGTCTGGCCCGTGGGCTTGAGGATTTCGAGGTGGCGCCCATCGTTTCACGGATGCGCTTGCTCCAAGGCAACTCGATCGAGGTGATGCGCAACTGGGAAGGCGAGCCGCCGCAGGTGATCTACCTGGATCCGATGTTTCCCCATCGCGAAAAAACGGCGCTGGTGAAGAAGGAAATGCGTTTGTTCCGGCCGTTGGTGGGTGATGATCCCGATGCACCGGCGCTGCTTGCAGCGGCGTTGGCGCTGGCCAGCCATAGGGTGGTGGTCAAGCGCCCGCGTAAAGCGCCGTGCATCGAAGGACCCAAGCCGAGCCACTCGCTGGACGGCAAGTCCAGCCGCTACGATATCTATCCGAAGAAAGCGCTCAAGGGTTGAGATCCGAGGTTAAGCCTGGAAGATCAAAAGATCGCAGCCTGCGGCAGCTCCTACACCGACCGCATTCACCCGTTCAATACCGGGTGTACGCACATCCCGTAGGAGCTGCCGCAGGCTGCGATTTTTTTGCTAGCGACACATACTTCCGGTGTTACTCAAACCCGATACGCCCGCATAAACAACTCCACCACTTCCCGCACATGGGTCTCGGCCGCCTCCCCGCGCAGGGGCGCGCCGCAGCCGTAGAGCAGGCGAAAATTCGCCGCGCCCTTGAGCAGGCAGAAGAAATGCTCGGCGGCATTGTGCGGTTTGTCGATGCGCAAGGCGCCGACCTGGTCGATCCGGGTCAGTAAGCGTTCCATGCCCTGCAGCATGCGTTGCGGTCCGGCCTCGAAGAATATCTGCGAGAGCTTCGGATCCTGGCTGCCCAGGGCCATGATCAAGCGGTGCAGATTCACCGACTCGTCGCTGTTGATCAGCAGATGAAAGCGGCGCGCAATGTTCAGCAGCACCTGTTCGATCGGGATGCCGTCCGGCAGCTCGAAGAACAGCGTCGGCAGTTGTTCTTCGCACTTGGCCACCACGGCGGCGGAGAACAGCGTCTCCTTGTCGTTGAAATGGCTGTACACCGTGAGCTTCGACACACCGGCCGCCGACGCCACCGCATCCATGCTGGTGTTTGCGTAGCCATTGCTAAGGAACAGATTTTTCGCCGCGTCGAGGATCGCCTGGCGTTTTGCCAGGTCCTTGGGGCGGCCGGGACCATTGGATGCAGAAAGAGTGTTCGACATTATTCGCTTTTAATACTGGACTGGTGAGTTTGCTATTAATAACATACCCGTCAGTATAATTATTCCAAGCACCATTAGCGAAAGGCCCTTCACCATGTTCCGCTATGCCTTGCCCCTCGCGTTGCCAGTCAGTCTGGCGTTTTTGTTGTCGGCGTGCGGTCACGAAGAACCGGCGCAGGTCACTGTGCGTCCGGCCATGGTGGTGCAGCCAGAGCCTTCGGGCCAGGCGATGGACAGCTATCCCGGTGAGGTTCGCGCGCGTTACGAACCCGATCTGGCGTTCCGCATCGGCGGCAAGGTCAGCCGACGACTGGTTGAAGAGGGCGAGCGGGTCAAGGCCAATCAGCCGCTGGCGGAGCTCGATCCCCAGGACGTGCGCCTGCAACTGGAAGCCACCCGTGCTCAGGTCGCAGCGGCCCAGGCCAACCTCAACATGGTGCGCGCCGAGCGAGATCGCTATAAGACGCTGATGGAGCGGCAGATGGTCAGCCGTTCGCAGTACGACAATGCGGAAAACCTGTACCGCGCCGGCGTTGCCAGGCTCAAGCAGATCAAGGCCGAATTTGATGTTTCCAGCAATCAGGCCAGCTACGCGGTGCTGCGTGCGCCGCAGGATGGCGTGGTGGCCAAGCGCGCGGTTGAAGTCGGGCAAGTGGTGGCGGCCGGGCAGACGGTGTTCACCCTGGCCACGGATGGCGAGCGGGAAGTATTGATCAGTCTGCCGGAGCAGAATTTTGGCCGCTTCAAGGTCGGTCAGGAAGTCTCGGTGGAGCTGTGGACCCAACCGGATCAGCGCTTCGCCGGGCATATTCGCGAACTGTCACCGGCCGCCGACCCGAAATCCCGGACCTTTGCCGCGCGTATCGCCTTCAGCGCTGGCAAGGTCCCGGCCGAACTCGGTCAGAGCGCCCGGGTATTTATCCAGACCGCAGGCGTTGTGTCGTTGTCGGTGCCGCTCTCGGCACTCACTGCGCAAAACGGTGAGACCTACGTCTGGCGGGTGGACGCCAACAACACCCTCAAGCGCGCTCCGGTGCGCGTCGGTGCCTTCGGTGAAAAAACCGTGCCGGTCCTTGAAGGCCTGAGCGCCAGCGACTGGGTGGTGGCCGCGGGTGTGCATGTGTTGCATGAGGGTCAGCAAGTGCGTCCGGTGGATCGCTCCAATCGCACGGTCAATCTGGCGGTCAAGGAGTAGTCCCCGATGGGTTTCAATCTTTCCGAATGGGCGTTGCGCAATCGCCAGATCGTGCTGTTCCTGATGCTGTTGCTGGCCGTCGTCGGCGCGCTGTCCTACACCAAGCTGGGGCAGAGTGAAGACCCGCCGTTCACTTTCAAGGCCATGGTGATTCGCACCAACTGGCCGGGGGCAACGGCTGAGGAAGTGTCGCGGCAAATCACCGAACGCGTTGAAAAGAAACTGATGGAAACCGGTGAGTATGAACGGATTGTCTCGTTCTCTCGGCCCGGTGAATCCCAAGTGACCTTCATGGCTCGGGACTCGATGCATTCGGCGCAGATTCCCGAGCTTTGGTATCAGGTCCGCAAGAAGATCAGCGACATCCGCCATACCTTGCCACCGGGGATCCAGGGACCGTTCTTCAACGATGAGTTCGGTACCACCTACGGCAATATCTATGCGTTGACCGGCAGCGGTTTCGACTACGCGGTGCTCAAGGACTACGCCGACCGGGTGCAGATCCAGCTGCAACGGGTCAAGGATATCGGCAAGGTCGACCTGTTGGGATTGCAGGACGAGAAGATCTGGATCGAGCTGTCCAACGTCAAGCTGGCGACCCTCGGGCTGCGATTGGCGGTGGTCCAGCAAGCGCTGGAAGAACAGAACGCGATGTCCACCGCAGGCTTTTTCGAGACGCCTGGCGAACGCCTGCAACTGCGAGTCTCGGGGAATTTTCAGACAGTCGAAGAGATCAAGGGCTTCCCGATCCGGGTTGGCGATCGCACGTTCCGCATCTCCGATGTCGCCGTTGTGCACCGCGGTTTCAACGATCCGCCCGCGCCGCGTATGAGATTTATGGGCGAGGACGCCATCGGTCTCGCCGTGGCGATGAAAGAAGGCGGCGACATTCTGGTGCTGGGCAAGGCGCTGGAAGTCGAGTTCGCCCGGATCCAGAAAAACCTCCCGGCCGGCATGGAGCTGCGCAAGGTTTCCGATCAGCCGGCGGCGGTAAAAACCGGGGTCGGTGAGTTTGTTCGGGTATTGGTGGAAGCACTGGCGATTGTCTTGCTGGTGAGCTTCTTCTCCCTGGGCGTGCGCACCGGCATGGTGGTGGCGCTGGCAATTCCGCTGGTGCTGGCGATGACCTTTGCCAGCATGTATTACCTGGGCATCGGCCTGCACAAGATTTCCCTCGGGGCGCTGGTGCTGGCGCTGGGCCTGCTGGTGGACGACGCGATCATCGCCGTGGAAATGATGGCGATCAAGATGGAGCAGGGCTACGACCGGATCAAGGCTGCCAGCTATGCCTGGACCAGCACTGCGTTCCCGATGCTCACCGGGACCTTGATCACTGCCGCGGGCTTCCTGCCGATTGCCACCGCGCAATCCGGCACCGGCGAATACACCCGGTCAATCTTCCAGGTGGTGACCATCGCGTTGGTGGCGTCGTGGATCGCCGCCGTGGTGTTCGTGCCGTATCTGGGGGAAAAACTGCTGCCGGACCTGGCGAAAATCCATGCCGCCAAACACGGCACCGGCAATGGGCAACCCGACCCGTACGGCACGCCCTTCTATCAACGGGTGCGGCGTCTGGTGGAGTGGTGTGTGCGCCGGCGCAAAACCGTCATCGGCCTGACCATTGTGCTGTTCGTGGCTTCGGTGGTGCTGTTCCGCTTCGTCCCGCAACAATTCTTCCCGGCCTCCGGGCGCCTGGAATTGATGGTCGACCTCAAGCTGGCCGAAGGTGCCTCGCTGAGCAATACCGCCGAGCAGGTCAAACGTCTGGAAGGCTTGCTCAAGGACCACGCCGGGATCGATAACTACGTGGCCTACGTCGGCACTGGTTCGCCGCGCTTCTATCTGCCCTTGGACCAGCAACTGCCGGCGGCGAGCTTTGCGCAGTTTGTGGTGCTGGCCAAGACCATCGAGGATCGCGAAAGCCTGCGTAGCTGGTTGATCGAAACCCTCAACGAACAATTCCCGGCGCTGCGCTCGCGGGTTACGCGGCTGGAGAACGGCCCGCCGGTCGGCTACCCGGTACAGTTCCGGGTGAGCGGCGAGCACATCGAACAGGTCCGGGCGCTGGCGCGGGAAGTCGCGGCCAAGGTCCGGGAGAATCCCCATGTGGTCAACGTGCATCTGGACTGGGAAGAACCGAGCAAAGTCGTGTATCTGAACGTCGATCAGGACCGTGCCCGGGCCTTGGGCGTGAGCACCGTGAACCTGTCGAAGTTCCTGCAAAGCTCGCTCACAGGCTCAAGCGTCAGCCAGTACCGCGAAGACAACGAGTTGATCGAAATCCTGTTGCGCGGCACCTTGCATGAGCGCACGGAGTTATCCCTGCTGCCGAGCCTCGCGGTGCCGACCGACAACGGCAAAAGCGTGGCCCTGTCGCAGATCGCGACCCTGGAATACGGCTTCGAAGAAGGCATTATCTGGCACCGCAACCGCCTGCCGAACGTGACGGTGCGCGCGGACATCTATGGTAAGGAACAGCCGGCCAGCCTGGTCCAGCAGATCCTGCCGACCCTGGAACCGATTCGCGCGCAATTGCCCGATGGCTACTTGCTGGATGTCGGCGGTACCGTCGAAGACTCGGCCCGTGGGCAGAACTCGGTCAAAGCCGGGGTACCTTTGTTCATCGTCGTGGTCCTGACTTTGCTGATGCTGCAACTGCGCAGCTTTTCGCGCACGGTCATGGTGTTCCTTACCGCGCCTCTGGGGTTGATCGGCGTCACCTTGTTCCTGATGGTGTTCCGCCAGCCGTTCGGCTTCGTGGCCATGCTCGGCACCATTGCGCTGTCCGGGATGATCATGCGCAACTCGGTGATTCTGGTCGACCAGATCGAACAGGACATCGCCGCCGGACTGAAACCCTGGCAAGCGATCATCGAGGCCACGGTGCGACGCTTTCGGCCCATCGTGCTGACCGCGCTGGCCGCCGTACTGGCAATGATCCCGCTGTCACGCAGCGTGTTCTTCGGGCCGATGGCGGTGGCGATCATGGGCGGGCTGATTGTCGCGACGGCGTTGACCCTGCTGTTCCTGCCAGCGCTGTATGCGGCGTGGTTCAGGGTGAAAAGAGAACAGGCCTGACCAAGGGGGACAGGTATGGATGTACACAGATCCACTGTGGGAGCGAGCCTGCTCGCGAAGGCGGCCTGGCAGCCGGCCTAACGCTTGAGGGTGTACATATCCATTTCTGCGGTAACGGCGACTTATGGTTCCGCCCTTACGGCGTGTCACTTTTTCAAACGCCAAAAAGTAACCAAAAGGCTTCGCCCCGGCGTCCGGCACCTCGCTAAGGCTCGGTGTTCCCTCGCTCCGGCATTCATCAGGGGGCATCGCCTCCGGTCTGCTTCGCGACGACCTCCTCTCGATGTGTTCGACTTCGTCGAACGCCGCTTCGCGCCTTCCCCCTGATGAACGCCTCCACTCGGCCTCCCGAAGGGGCGGGTAGATCAAAAGCCAGATCAAAAGCCAAAGCAGAAGCGAGGCGGCCGACCGGCCGGCCTGTTTGTGTGGGGTGCGCGCCCCCGTAGGAGCTGCCGCAGGCTGCGATCTTTTGATCTTTTGATCTTTTGATCTTTTGATCTTTTGATCTTCGTGTTTGCGTTGGGTTATGTCTCAATTTTTATGATTATTGACATGGCCCTGATTGTGCTGTACTCAAAGCTCAGTTTTCAGCTTTTTTGAGACAGTGATGATCAAAGGTCCTCCGGCAAATCCGGACAGTGTTTTCGATCTCTTGGCCCAATCTCCTTACAAGGAGAAGTTGCCCGAGTATCTGGCGTTGCTTAAACCGCTGGATGAGCAGGGTCGTTATCTGCCGTTCGACGAACTGCGTTATCGTTGGGGGCCCGGGCTTGATTCGACCTTGTGCTGGGCCCTCGTCAAGAAGGCTCGGGCTGCTCAATACTCCGATCTGCTACCGTTGGGGGAGCCCACTCAGTGGGGAAAATTCATCCTCTCGCCCCTCGCGCAAAAGACCCTCTCGACCGTCGATCGCCAGGCGACCACCGCCGCCCTGGAATACATGACCGGCAAGATCGGTGAGCGAGCGCATTTCAATTATCTGCTCAATGATTTGATCGAAGACGAGGCCATCAGCAGCAGCCAGCTTGAAGGTGCGGCGACCACCACGCTGGTGGCCAAGGATATGCTCAAGCGCAACCGACTGCCGCGCACCCCGGATGAGCGGATGGTCATCGGCAACTACAAAATGATGATCTTTGCCTGGGACCAACGGCATGAACCGCTGAGCGTCGAACTGATCACCCAACTGCATAGGGTCGGAGTCGAGGGCATCGACGACAGCCAATACTCACCGGGCGCTTTCAGGGTCAATGACGAGGTGGTCGTCCAGGATGGTCAAGGCAACACCGTCCATACGCCGCCACCGGCGGCGGGTATCCAGGCCAGGCTCAATGGGCTGTCGAACTGGATCAATCATTCTCACAACGATCCTTTGCGCAATGATTACCTTCATCCGTTGATCAAGGGCATCGCCCTGCATTTTGCCCTCGGGTACGAGCACCCCTTCCGTGATGGCAATGGCCGTGTGGCGCGCGCATTGTTTTATTGGTTCATGTTCAAGAACGACTTCGCGGCGTTTCGCTACATCGCCATCAGCATCCTGTTACGCAACGCGCCGCTGAAATATGGGCGGGCCTATTTGCATAGCGAAACGGATGAGTTGGACCTGACCTATTTCATCGATGACCAGTGTTCGGTGATTGTCCGTGCGGTGACCGGGTTCACTGCTGCTTATCAGAAGAGCCTGGCGTATGCCGAGGGTTTTGATCGATGGCTGGAAGAGTCCGGGTTGTTCAAGCAGTTGAGCGAAAAGCAACGAACCGTGCTTCAGGTGGCCAAGAGTGGCATGGCCAAGGAATTCACGGCCGTGAATGTGAAGGACAATCTGGATTGCTCGTACAACACGGCGTCGGCCACGTTGAATGGATTGGTAGAGCTGAAGATCTTCGAGAAAAACAAGCAGGGCCGTGAGTGGGTATTCTTTCTGCGTGACAGCCAGGACATCAAAAAAGCCTGGGCGTAGGAGCTGCCGCAGGCTGCGAACTTTTGATCTTGACGTTTACAACGTCCCAAACACCTTCTTCGCCAGGCTGGTGGTCGCTGCCGCCGGGTTCTGGCGGAGGGTTTCCTCCTGCTTGCCGATCATTTCGAATAGGCCGTTGAGCGCCTGCTCGGTCACGTAACCTTCGATATTGGCATTTTTCGCGTCCAGTGCGCCAAGGCTCGCGGCCTGGCCGGCGAAGGAGTTGTACTGCTTGGCCAGACCGACCTTGTCGGTGGCTTGTTTGACGATCGGCAGGAACTTGACGCGGATCTGCTCACGGCTGGTTTTGCTCAGGTACTGCGTGGCTGAATCCTTGCCGCCGCTGAGAATGGCCTTGGCATCGTCCACGCTCATCTTCTTCACCGCATCCACCAGCAACGCCTGGGCTTGCGGCACCGCGGCTTCAGCAGCTTTGTTCATGCTGGCTTCCAGTTCGTCGACCTGGGCGCCCATACCGAACTGCTTCATCTTCTTGGCGACCTTGCCCAGTTGGCCCGGCAATCCGATCTTTACGTCCGGGTTGTTGCTGAAGCCGCCGGGAGTGCCCAGTTGCTTGACGGCGACTTGCGCGCCCTGGGTCAGCGCATCCTTGAGCCCGCCGGTAGCATCTGTCTGCGACAGATCGTTCAGGGACAAGGCCAGCGCACTGGCGGATATCAACAAGCCCGCGCACAGGCCGGCGAAGCGAAGGGAAGGACGGAGCATGGCAGCTTCCTTAATCAAGTGAGGAAATCAACGTACCGCATCGACGCGGATGTTCAACGGCTGCGGATCCTTGCCATCGAGTTGTACGGCGTGATGTTCAGTGGAGATGAACATCAACCTGCCATCCACTTCGATCCGCGCGCTGACCGAATAACGATGGCCGGGTTTGACGTGGGCCGGGTCATAGCTGAGGTGGAAGGGCAGTGGCACCTGGCCCTTGACCGGGCCACTCTGTTCGTCCAGCACCACCGCTGGGGCGTCGGCGAGAGAAACGTCCTGCAGGCTGACCCTCAGGGTCGCGTTCGGCGGCAGGGCGATGCGTTGCAGGTAGAACACTTCGCCGTCGAGGCTGGTTTTGGCGGCAGGTTGCATGGTTTGGCAGGCACTGAGTAAAGCTGCCAGTCCCAATAGCGAGAGTTTCTTCATAGGATTATCCATGTCGTTGACGCTGAAGAAGATCGGCGTCAACGACAATTTAGCGGATTTTATTCGTAAAAGGTGTCGACACTATTACTCAAGAAGTCCCGCGAAAGCGGCCAACGTGTATGGGCTTGCGGTCAGCCATGAAACGGTGAGCTGTTCGGACTTCAATACATAAATACTATGCAGCATCCTTTTTGATCAGACTTTCCTGACCAGGATTTCCAATGGTTGCAGGTTAGCGGCATCTGGCTCTACCCGGTGATGCTCTGTGGTGGTAAAAATCAGTTGGCCATTTGATTCGATGTTCGCCTGGATTGCATAGCTATGACCGGGTTCGACGTTGGCTGCAGCATAGACAAGATTAAAGTCCAAACCTGCGGTTTCTGCATTGGGGGTTACGCTGCGGGCAAGTTCCTTGGCGGGAGCATCGGCCAGAGAGACGTCCTGCAAAGTGACGGTCAACGTTGAATTCGCGGGCAGTCCTATTTGAACTTTGCCGTCAAGGGTATATACGGGTTCGCTGGTCATCATGATGTCCTTATCGTTAGCGTCGAAAAACCGACGTACTGAGCAGCGTAGTCGGAGATTCAGCTAGAAATTCCTTCAAGGAAGCATCCTTGCTTCATTGCCGAATTATCTGACGTTTCAGCAGTTATCTATCCGACGTTTTCTGGCTGATCCGCCGCATCTTCACTGCGATGCAACGCCACCTGGCGAATCGACAAGCGGATTTCCGCCGGCAATACGCGCTTGGCCGCGCCTTCGGCCAGCTCACCGAGCAGTGTGTGATAGCTCAGCTTGCCGGTTTCGTCGCGACGCAGTACGTCGAGATCCAGCAGGGTTTGAATGAAGTGACGGAACAGGCTCTTGTCGAAGAATTCCGGTGCGTTCAGGCCATGCAGGATCGACAGGCGCTGGGCCATGACGGTGCAGAGGTCTTCCAGTTCTTCGGCGCTGATGCTGTTCTGACCGCTGTTGAGCAGCAGCGAGATGGCCATATAGAAACGTTGCAGGGTTTGCGCGATGGTCTTGGACAGCAAGGTCAGCAGGACAAAATGCCGTGAACTTGGTGCCGGGCGCAGGTACACCTCCTTCTCGAAGCGTAACAGGCCTTGCTCGACGAAGGCTTCGAGCCATTGATCGATCACCGCATCCAGCTCATCCAGTGACCAGCGGATAAACAGCTCCGATTGCAGGTATGGATACAGCGCCCGGGTGTAGCGCAGGATTTGCTCGCGGCTCATGCGCGAACTGCTCTGGAAGAAGCTCGCCAACAGCGCCGGCAGGGCGAAGATGTGCAGCACGTTGTTACGGTAGTAAGTCATCAGGACGGCATTCTGCTCGTCCAGGTAGAGCACCTTGCCCAAGGCATCGCTCTGCTCGGAAAGCAGGTCCATGTCTTTGACGTGCTCGATCAGCGCGCGGCCATCACCTTCCGGCAGGGTGGTATGGGGCGAGTAGGGCACGCGCCGCAACAATGCCAGATAGAGATCCAGGACCCGCGCCATGGCGCGATCATCCAGAGCCAGCCGGCTGGTGGAGAGCAAGGCCAGTGCCACCAGATTGACCGGGTTGATCGCCGCGGCTTCGTTCAAGTGCCGGGCCACTCGCTCGCCGAGGCGATGGGTGGTTTCGTTCAGCCACGCCGGGCGGAACTGCGGACCGAGTTCCTGGGAGCGCCAGTCGGGCTGCTCGCTGTCGAGGAATTCTGCCAGTTTGATCGGTTCGCCAAAGTTCACCGCGACCTGGCCGAAGCGCTGCTTGAGGGCGCCGATGACCTTGAAAATGTCGAAGATCGATTCTTTTTTCTTGGTCGCTCCGCGCAGCTCGCCGAGGTAGGTCCGGCCTTCGAGGACGCGCTCGTAACCGATATACACCGGGATGAAGACAATCGGCATCCGCGATGAGCGCAGGAAGCTGCGCAGGGTGATGGCGAGCATCCCGGTCTTGGGTTGCAGCATGCGCCCGGTACGCGAGCGGCCGCCTTCGACGAAGTACTCCACCGGGAAGCCTTTGGTGAACAGGGTATGCAGGTATTCGTTGAACACCGAGGTGTAGAGCGGGTTGCCCTTGAAGGTGCGGCGCATGAAAAACGCTCCGCCGCGCCGCAGCAGGCTGCCAATCACCGGCATGTTCAGGTTGATCCCGGCGGCAATGTGCGGCGGGGTCAGGCCGTTGCGAAACAGCAGGTAGGACAGCAGCAGATAGTCGATATGGCTGCGATGGCACGGCACATAGATCACTTCGTGACCTTGGGCGACGGCCTGTACGCCTTCGATATGGTTGACCTTGATCCCGTCGTAGATCTTGTTCCAGAACCAGCTCAGTACCACTTCGAGAAAGCGGATCGCGGTGAAGGTGTAGTCCGAGGCGATTTCATTGCCGTAGCGCAGCGCCAGGGCCTTGGCTTTTTCCGGGGAGATGTTCTCGCGTTCGGCTTCTTCGAGGATCGCTTGCTTGACCAGCGGCTGATTCAGCAGGCCCTTGACCAGATTGCGCCGGTGGGAAATGTCCGGGCCGATCACCGCGGCTTTCAGATTGCGAAAGTGCACCCGCAGAATCCGCTGGGCCATGCGTACGGTGCGCTCGTGACCTTTGTTGTGCTCGATCAATTCGCGCAGATGAATCGGCGCCGAGAACTGCACGCGGGTCTTGCGCCCCAGAATCATGATGCTCAGCAGCCGGCGCAGGCGCCCGGTGACCGCCCAGCTATCGGCAAACAACAGTTTCCACGGGCTCGATTCGCTGTCCGGGGATTGGCCCCAGAACACGCTGACCGGGATGATCTGCGCGTTTTCGGCGGCGTTCTGGCTCAAGGCACTGACCAGGCGCGTCAGGGTCGGCGGTGCCCCGCGTTTGTCCTGGCGGCCAAGCCAGTCGGGCTCCGGCGTCAGGTAGAAGAACGCGGCCGGCTCCAGCAGATCGCCCACCGATACCGGCAACACCGGGCGTGGCAGGCCAGCCTTGGTGCACTCGGTGTCGAGCACCGCCAGGTCGGTCAGCGATGGGCTTTGCAGGACGTAGAACACCGGGCGACTGCGGTCGAGGTTGAGGGTGAAGGACGACTGGTTGATCGTCTCCGAGCGAACCCAGAGGTACAACAGTCGGCGCAAGGTGCCAAATACCAGACGGCGGAACGGGGAGCGGGTCATACGGCTTCTGCGCTAGTTGAAAAAAACCGAGCAGCTGCTCGGGCCCGGTAGTGTGCCGTATTCGCCGAAAATCGGCAAAAAAGCAGGGAAGTAAAGTTGATTCGAGGGTTTTATCCCGGTCTTGCACTTGGCCCCATTCCGAGTGTGACAGGCATAAAAAATCCGGAGTCCTTGGCGGTTTCCGGATTTTTCGCTGGCGAGTTGGAAAGGTCGCGGGTTACAGCAAAAACTTCGCGAAATTCACCCCGGTACCGGCTGGACGCACGTCTTCAAGGAAGGCGTCCTTGTCGGCGCTCAGCTCCAGGCTCACGGTAGGTTTGCGTTTGCCTTGGTTGCGTACCACCAGGCCTTCCATCTTCTCGCGCAGGAACGCCGTCGGCACTTTCAGGTGCAGCAGCTGATCGGTGCTCGGGGTGTGCAGCAACAAGTGAATCCACTCGTATTGGCCGATGGCCAGGCGGCTGACGGGAATATCGAACCACCAGATATTCTTGTTACGGTTCAGTTCGGTGAAGTGGCAGTTATTGACGCCCAGCACAGCGCCGCCGAGTTCCTGGTTTCTGCGGGCGATGGCCTGCGTTTTATCGAGTTTCATAACATTCCTACGGGTTGGATCTTCAGCGCCATGGCCTGAATACGTTGCGCATTCTCGTGGGTTGATGGGTAAACATAAAGTCAAACCTGCGGGTGGCGATGAAATGACCCAGTGAAAATAAATGAAACTCCGTGCAAAGGCTTCGGGTCAACCTTTATGTAGCGTCTATCACCCCTTGAACCGTTGCAGGAGAACTATCATGGGCAGTACTGGCGATAAAGTGAAAGGCATGGCCAACGAAGCGGTCGGCAACGTCAAGCAAGGCGTAGGCAAAGCCACCGACAACGAAAAACTGCGCACGGAAGGCAAGATCCAGGAAAACAAAGGCGAAGCCCAGCAAACCGTCGGCAAAGCCAAGGATGCGATCAAGAAAACCATCGATAAAGCCTGACGTGGACGGCTTGATTGCAGTAGAACGGCCATCCGCGGATGGCCGTTTTTATGTCAGTTACGGTTATCAATGAATCGAAATTGTTTCAACGCGGTCAACTGAGCTACTTTGGTGTAGAAAACGGCCCTTGAGTCGACATCGACTTCACCCTTTTGCGGCGAAAGAAGACGCTATGTTTTTTCCGGATTTGAAAGGCTTGCCGCTGCATCGCGTCCTGACGCGCACAGTCACCGAGTTCGTCGACGACGAAATGTCGACCTATGCCTCGGCGCTTGCCTATCAGATGCTGTTCTCGCTGTTCCCGTTCCTGCTGTTCCTCATCGCCCTGATCGGCTTCCTGCACTTGCCGGACTTTTTCTCCTGGCTGCGTCTGCAGTCGGAGCTGGTGCTGCCCCCGCAAGCTCTCGAGCAAGTGAACCCGGTGATCGACCAGCTCCAGCAGTCCAAGGGCGGGCTGCTTTCGGTGGGTATCGTAATCGCCCTGTGGACCGCCTCGGCCGGTGTGCGGCTGATGATGAGCGCGATGAACGCGGCGTACGATGTGGTCGAAGGGCGACCGATGTGGAAACGCTTTCCGCTGTCGATTATCTACACCATCGGCATCGCCGGCATGCTGCTGATCGCTGCGGCGCTGATGGTCCTGGGGCCGCAAGTGATGGGCTGGCTGGCCGGGCAGATCGGCATGGAGGATTTTATCGTCACCGTCTGGACCCTGGTACGCTGGCCATTGATCGTGGTGTTGTTGATGGTCGCGGTGGCATTGATCTATTACGTCACACCCGATGTGAAGCAGGAGTTCCGTTTTATCACGCCAGGCTCGGTGCTGGCGGTGGTGGTGTGGATCATCGCGTCTCTGGGCTTTGGTTATTACGTGAAAGCCTTCGCCGATTACAACGCCATGTATGGCAGTATCGGTGCGATCATCGTATTGCTCCTGTATTTCTATATTTCCGCGGCGGCGTTGTTACTCGGCGCGGAAATGAATGCGGTGATCGACCACATGTCGGCCCATGGCAAGCATCCTGGCGAGAAGGACTTGGGGGACGACGAAAAACACCACGTTTCGGGATTGGGACGGGACCACTCGCTCAAGCCGACCACAGACGAAGTCGAAACATGATCCGTGAAATTCTGAAAATGGGCGACGAACGCCTACTGCGCATTGCCCCGCCGGTGCCGGCCGAGATGTTCGACAGCCCGGAGCTCTGGCAGTTGATCGATGACATGTTCCAGACCATGGAACATGTGGGTGGCGTTGGCCTGGCCGCACCGCAGGTGGGCGTCGACCTGCAACTGGTGATTTTCGGTTTCGAGCACAGCGAGCGCTATCCGGACGCGGAAGCGGTGCCGCAGACGATCCTGATCAACCCGTTGATCACGCCGCTGGGGCCGGTCCTGGAAGAGGACTTTGAAGGTTGTCTGTCGGTGCCCGGTTTGCGTGGCGCAGTGGAGCGCTACCAGCAGATTCGCTACGAAGGGTTTGACCCCAAGGGTGAACCGATCGTGCGCATCGCTTCAGGCTTTCATGCCCGCGTCGTGCAACACGAATGCGATCACCTGATCGGCCGGCTGTACCCGTCGCGGATCAGCGACTTCAGCAAGTTCGGCTTTATCGAGGTGATGTTCCCGGATCTGGACCCTGCCGCGGGCGAATGAGGCGGGTCAGTCAGTCAAGAAAAAGGTGTCGAGCGCAAACCTGTGGCGAGGGGGCTTGCCCCCGTTGGGTCACGAAGCGGCCCCAAAATCTGCAATCGCATTCAGTCTGACACACCGCAGTTGCTGATTTTACGACTGCTTCGCAGCCGAGCGGGGCGATGCGGCGTTCCGACAAGCCCCCTCGCCACAATGAATGCGACACCTCTCTCAGCTAATTGGCCGGTTTGACGAAGCGCAACGTCATCCAGTCCGACTTGCAGACACTTCCGAGGTCGACCGAAGCGGCAGTTCCATGCCCATGGCAATCATGGGTTTGCTGCGTGCATAGCGCGCCAGACGATCTGTCAGTGACTGGGGCAGTCGTGGCTCGATGGAAAATCCCAGGCCCTCGTAGAACCCTTGCAGATCCGGATGGCAAAACAGCCAGACCGGCCCGTCGACAGGCGCAAGCGCATGTTCCACCAGCTGCGTGGCAAGCCTTTGGCCTCGGCAGCCCGGATCGACAAACAACCCGGTCAGCCACTGCCCTTGGGCTACCGGTGTCAGGCACAAGCCGGCAATGATTTCCACTCGTCTGGCCACCCACAGTTGACCTTCGCCGGCCGCGCGCATCGGCGAATTGTGCTGGCGATAGAATTTATTCAGCAGGGGGCGTAGCGGCTCGGCAAGCGGGCTGAAATGAAGCTCTGGCATGGTTGGAGTGAATTTCTATGAAGGGCGGTGAGCAGTAAAAAATTATAAATCGCTGAAATAAAACCCTGCTACGCAATAGGTGTTATACCTCATGTTACATCCCGTATGAGTGGAGCGTGCATCATGGCCAAAGGCATGGATTCAAAGAAAGCAGCGAAGAAAAAACCCTCGAAAACCGCCGATGAAAAACGCGCGGACAAGAAAGCCAAGAAAGTCGGTGTGTTCGGTCACTGAGTCGTCTTTAACGGAGCCCGTCCATCGGGCTCCGCTTTCACTTCCCAATTGATCTGCAAGATTTCTCCCGCAAGATCAGGTCAAGTACTCTCGCGCACCATCAACTCAAACCCCATATCCTGCACCGGTTTGGCTACGGTATTGCCGGCCATCAAGGTCAGCATCTGCTCGGCAGCGCGGCGGCCAATGGCTTCTCGCGGGGTGCTGATGCTGCTCAGGCGCGGCACCATATGAGCCGAGGCGGGCAGGTCGTTGAAACCGAGGACCGCCACTTGCTGGGGAATCTTGATCCCGCAGCGCATGGCTTCGAGCAGCGCGCCCTGGGCCAGGTCGTCGTTACCGAAGAAGATCGCGTCGACTTGCGGGTGGCTGTTCATCAGCTGCAGAAACAGTTCGCCCCCCAGACCCACCGACGAGGGCCGCGGAGTCAGGATCTCCAGGTCCGGATCATACAAACCGGCTTTTTGCAGGGCCCGGCGGAAACCTTCACCACGCAACAGGGTGCGCTGGTCGAGTTGCGCGCCGATGTAGGCCAGGCGCCTGCGACCGCGTGAGATCAAATGCTCGGCCGCGGTCTCGCCGGCGCTCAATTGCGAAAAGCCGACGCAGTTCAATCCGGCACCGGGGTCCAGATCCATCATGTAGACGCAAGGAATGTTGCTGATTTCGACCATTCGTCGGGCGCTTTCGGTGCGATCGAAACCGGTCAGCAGCAAACCGCGCGGCTGATAGGCCAGGTAATTGCGCAGCAGGTTTTCTTCTTCATCCCGCGAGTAGTGATAGTTGCCGATCAAGACTTCAAAGCCTTTGGGGCGCAGTACAGTGTGAATGGCTTCGAGGGTTTCGATGAACAGCAGGTTGGACAACGACGGCACCAGAACCACTACCGAATGGCTTTGGGCCGAGGCCAGGGCGCGGGCCGCGGGGTTGACTACGTAGTTCAGTTCGAGGGCCGCCTGCTGGACTTTCTCCACCAGTTCGGTGGCCACAGTGGTGACGCCGCGCAGGGCCCGGGAAGCGGTGATCGGACTGACGCCGGCCAGTCGTGCGACTTCATTGAGGGTGGGGCGTCCCGTGGTGCGGGTATTTTTATCGTTTTTAGAGGAGGTCATCGGACTGCTTGCCAAACAAAATTCAAGGTACTAAGGTAGCGCTGTCTCGATGCGGCTGCAAATGCTTGGAGTGTGGCGTGCCTGACCCCACTCTTCAGCGTCGAAACAGAACACGCTGCAACCCATAAAAATGACAAGAGGCGTCGGCAAAAACTATTTTTGCACTAGAGTTTTATTTAGCAAAGGTAGCGCTGTCTGCGTGCTGAGGTGTTACATGAATCAACCTATCACCGCCCTGGTCATCATGGGCGTCGCCGGCTGCGGCAAAACCTGCGTGAGCGAGGCCCTGTGTCTGCTCAGCGGCGCTACCGCCATTGAAGGCGACTCTTTCCACCCTGCCGCCAATATCGAAAAGATGAGCGCGGGCATTCCTTTGAACGACGACGACCGTGCCGGTTGGCTCGACAGCCTGTGCGAAGAGTTGCGCCGCGTCGATGCCAGTGGTCGACGTCCGGTGCTGACCTGCTCGGCGCTCAAACACAGTTACCGTGAACGCCTGCGCCGCGCCTTGCCGGGGCTGGGTTTCGTATTTCTCGAACTGACTCCCGAAGTGGCTGCCCAGCGCGTCGCCCATCGCCCGGGTCATTTCATGCCCTCGACATTGATCGACAGCCAGTTTGCCACGCTCGAATCGCCTGTCGGCGAACCGCTGACCCTGGCTCTCGATGCGTCTAGTCACAGTGTTGAACGCCTCGCTGAGCTGGCTAATGCCTGGTGGCTTGAACATGGGCTGAAACTTGCGGTGTAATTTTTGTTCCAAGAGATAGCGCTGTCCCATTAGCAGACGGTTTGTTTATTAGCCGCTTTAATAACAACAACAAACAGGAGTCACCCCATGTTTGGCATGTCCCAAGAGACCTATCTGCTAGTCGATGCAGTGGTCACCATCATCGGCCTGATCGTGTTGATCACCCGATTCAAGATGCACCCGTTCATTGCGTTGATCATTGCCGCCGGTTTCCTCGGTCTGACCTCGGGCATGCCAGTGGACAAGATCATCAAGGCCTTCCAGGACGGCTTCGGTGGCGTTCTCGGCTTTGTCGGCATCATCCTCGCGCTGGGCACCATGCTCGGCAAAATGATGGCCGAATCGGGCGGGGCGGATCAGATTGCCCGCACCCTGATCCAGGCGTTCGGTAAAGAGCGCGTGCAATGGGCAATGATGTTTGCGGCGTTTCTGGTCGGCATTCCGTTGTTCTTCGAAATCGGCTTCGTGCTGCTGATCCCGCTGGTGTTCATCGTCGCCAAGCGTACCGGCGTGTCGCTGATCAAAATCGGTATCCCGTTGCTCGCGGGTCTGTCTGCGGTTCACGGTCTGGTTCCGCCACACCCGGGTCCGTTGCTGGCCATCGGTATATTCGGTGCCGACATCGGCAAAACCATTCTCTACGGTCTGATCGTCGCGCTGCCGACCGCCATCATTGCCGGTCCATTGTTCGGTACGTTCATCGCCAAATACATTCCGGGTCATCCGAATCAGGAGTTGGTGGATCAACTGGCCCATGAGCCGGAAGCCTCCACGCTGCCAAGCTTCAGCATCACCCTGATCACCGTGCTGCTGCCGGTGTTCCTGATGTTGCTCAAGACCTTCGCCGATGTGGTGCTGCCTGAAGGTAATGGCATACGCAACTGGATGGACATGATCGGCCACCCGATTGCTGCCTTGCTGTTGGCCCTGCTGCTGTCGCTGTACACCTTTGGCTACCGACGCGGTTTTGATTCGAAGAGAATTCTCAAGCTGCTCGACTCCAGCCTGGCGCCAACGGCCGCGATCATTCTGATCATCGGTGCTGGCGGTGGCTTCAAGCAGATGCTGGTAACCAGCGGCGTGGGTGATGTGATCGGCCATATGGCGGTGAACGCGCAGATCTCGCCGATTTTGCTGGCGTGGCTGGTAGCGGCGGTGATTCGTGTCGCCACCGGTTCGGCGACCGTGGCAACCATTACCGGTGCGGGCATTGTGGTGCCGGTGGTGGGGATGGTTCCAGGCGTCAATCTTGAATTGCTGGTACTGGCAACGGGCGCAGGTTCGTTGGTGCTGTCTCACGTCAACGATGCGGGCTTCTGGCTGGTCAAGCAGTACTTCAACATGACCGTCCTCGAAACCTTCAAGACCTGGACCGCGATGGAAACCATACTCTCCGTCGTTGCGCTGATCTTCATCCTGCTGCTGTCGCTGGTGGTCTGACCGAACACCCGTAGGAGCTGCCGCAGGCTGCGATCTTTTAGCGATCCTGACATCGCGAAGATCAAAAGATCGCAGCCTGCGGCAGCTCCTACAGGGTGTGTTTCGGCTTAACTGGTGCTGGTCTTCTGCACCAGTCCATCCGCCCTGAACATCCCGCGAATCCCGCGCACGGCCTGGCGAATCCGGTCCTGGTTTTCGATCAGGGCAAAGCGCACATGGTCGTCACCGTATTCACCGAAACCCACTCCCGGTGACACACAGACCTTGGCCTCTGCCAGCAGTTTCTTGGCGAATTCCAGCGAGCCGAGGTGTGCGTAGGCCTCGGGAATCTTGGCCCAGACGTACATCGCGGCCTTTGGATTCTCGACCATCCAGCCCAGTTCATGCAGGCCTTTGACCAGCACGTTGCGCCGCTGCCGGTATTGCTCGGCGATGTCTTTCACGCATTGCTGATCACCTTCCAGCGCCGCGATGGCCGCCACCTGCAGCGGGGTGAAGGTGCCGTAGTCGTGATAACTCTTGATCCGCGCCAGGGCGTTGACCAGTTCGGCGTTGCCGACCATGAAACCAATGCGCCAGCCAGCCATGTTGTAGCTCTTGGACAGGGTGAAAAACTCCACCGCGATGTCCTTGGCGCCGGGCACCTGCATGATCGACGGGGCTTTATAACCGTCGAAGACGATGTCGGCGTAGGCCAGGTCGTGGACCACCAGCACATCGTATTGCTTGGCCAGGGCGATGACCCGCTCGAAGAAGTCCAGCTCTACGCACTGCGCGGTGGGGTTGGACGGGAAGCCGAGAATCATCATCTTCGGTTTCGGGATCGAACCGCGAATCGCTCGTTCCAGTTCGGCGAAGAAGTCCACGCCAGGGATCAGTGGCACCGAGCGCACCTGGGCGCCGGCGATCACCGCGCCGTAGATGTGGATCGGGTAGCTGGGGTTCGGCACCAGCACCGTGTCGCCCTGGTCGAGAGTGGCAAGCATCAGGTGCGCCAGGCCTTCCTTGGAACCAATGGTGACGATGGCCTCGCTTTCCGGGTCGATGTCGACCTGGTAGCGATCCTTGTACCAATTGGAAATCGCCCGACGCAGGCGCGGAATGCCCTTGGACGTGGAGTAACCATGGGTGTCTTCGCGCTGGGCGACGGTGACGAGCTTTTCGACGATATGCGGCGGTGTCGGGCCGTCGGGGTTACCCATGCTGAAGTCGATGATGTCTTCGCCACGACGTCGGGCGGCCATCTTCAGCTCGGCAGTAATGTTGAATACGTAAGGGGGGAGTCGATCTATGCGCGCAAAGCGGCGCGGCGAACCTTGGTCAGCCATTGTTGCCTCTGGTACGTAAGCGCCCGGAACCGTCCGAGCGACGTCGGCCACTGCGGTGGCCTGAGGCGCAAGATAAGGGCTGGGGCGGCAGGTTGTCCAGCGCGATCCTCTGGTTCGCCGCAGTAGGCGGGACGCTTATTGCCCGCTCGGGCGGTGGCAGTCTGCACAGTGCGCGCTGTTTCTGACAGGGTTCTTCTGTGCCGGATTGGTCTGGTTCATCGACTTATACCTGGCCGCCACCCATGGCGGCAGGTTGTGGGGCAATAAACTGCTGCGGTATTATTACCTGGCATCTGCAGCGATCTTCTGCGATTTTTCGGTCTACGTGAGCGTTTAGGGCGATAACCAGTTTATCGACCCGATGGCTGTCGTTGAGCTGCCAGGTCTTTGACTGGGGAAATTCGGATGGGCTTCTATACTCCCAGCCGAACCCATCTTTCACCTATCGAGGTTGCTTTCATGGACGAGCAAAAAAAATCCGATCGGCCTGAACCGCGTTTTGAACATGGCCATTTTCTGCTGATCGCGGGGCTTGGCGGGCGCTTTACTAGCGAGACAACCCAAGGCATCCCACAGCTTTGGAAAAAATTCATTCCGCATATCGGCAAAGTCCCGGGCCAAAAGGGCGACGTGACCTACGGCATCTGCTGTAATCCGGACGGCAAGGGCGGTTTTGAGTACATCGCGGGAGTCGAAATCAGCAAGCTCGATGACTTGCCCGATCAATACCGCTGGATTGAAGTTCAGCCACAATACTATGCGGTGTTCGAGCATAAAGGCTCACTGGAGACCTTGCCCCAGACCTTCCAGTACATCTGGAAAACCTGGTTGCCAAAGTCCGCCCATAAAGCCGCCGATGCGCCGGAGTTCGAGCGTTACAGCGCCGACTTCAATCCGCAGACAGGGGAAGGGACTCTGGAAATCTGGCTGCCGCTCAAGGTGGATTGATCCAGCTTTGCAGGCAGTGGCGGCCGGCAAGGAAAGCCCAAAAAACCGGCCGCTACGCCTATCGTCTTTCGCCTTACAAGGTAGCTGTTGTCTTCTATGAAATCGTCAAACGCTGTTATCCGCCAGGTCACGCCCGCTGATCTGGACCGCTGTTTCGCCATCGAATCCGTAGCCTACGAAGGCGACGAAGCGGCGACCCGAGAGAAAATCGCCACGCGCATCGCCACCTGGCCTCAAGGATTTATCGTGGCTGAAATCGAGGGTGTGGTCGCAGGCTTTATCAATTCCGGCGCCGCCTGGCAGGTGGAAATGGCCGATGAAGCCTTCAAGGAATTGATCGGCCACGATCCGGACGGTCCGCATGTGGTGATCATGTCGGTGGTGGTGCATCCGGATTATCAGGGGCAAGGCTTGGCGAAGCGGTTGATGAGCGAGTTTATCGTCCGCATGCGAAGCCTGAACAAGGTGAGCATCCACCTAATGTGCAAGGAGCGGCATGTGGCGTTTTATGCACAGTTCGATTTCGTCTACCTCAAGGCTTCAGACTCTGATCATGGCGGGATGGCCTGGCATGAAATGGAGTTGAGTTTGGGTTGACCGTAATGCCAGTCAGTTAAGCGCCATTTTTTGCGAGGAGCGCTTCAGATTGTTTGCCAGGCTCAAGAACCCCCCCTCACCCTAACCCTCTCCCCAGGGGCATAGATATCTACACATCTTTTAAGGGCTGCCAAATACTGTGGCGAGGGGGCTTGCCCCCGCTCGGCTGCGCAGCAGTCGTAAAACCGGCGGATGCGTTCTACCTGGAAAACCGCGATAGCCGGTTTTAGGGCCGCTTCGCGACCCAGCGGGGGCAAGCCCCCTCGCCACAGGTAGGGTG
>NZ_CABVHQ010000010.1 GCF_902497895.1 Pseudomonas fluorescens | reverse complement strand
CTTGCACCTGCAGAGGTCGCCGTCCAGGGCCGCGTGGCGTCCATCCAGCAGGTCCACCAGGTGCGGGCCGTCGCAGGCAATCTCCCCGGTACTGTCGCATTCCGGGCAATAGACTTCATCGCCTTCGCGGGCCATGGCCAGTCCATTGATGGTGCTGCACTCCCAACCGGTGCGCACGGTGCCGTCGACGGTGGTTTTGGCCCCGACGGTGATGTGGTAGCGCCTCATGCGAATGTTTCCTTATCGTTTTTATCGAAAGGACGCACGCTAGGTGAGGTGGCGCGGGGGGATAAATCAGACGTTTCTTTGGTTGATGTAGGCTTGCTCTGTAATGGGGAAAAAGGGACGGAAAAAGGATGAAAAAGGGGCGGATTTATATCTTCGGTAAATAGATCTGTCCCCTTTCTGACAACGCCAACCGCAAAGTTTCAGCCTGACGTGCGCAGTGCCGAAGCTCCTGTGGCGTGCGCCCAATGACCCGCCGGAAGCTCTGGCACATGCGCCCGGCTTCGATGAAGCCATTCAGGCGCGCGATCTCCTCGAACGTCTGCCATCCATCTTCGACTTGCGGTCGTGCGGCTTCCACCCGCAGACGTTCGACCGCCCGTGCCGGGGTCATTCCAGTAGATGACGCGAACGCCCGCCCGAACTGGCGCACGCTCAGGTTCGCGACCTCAGCCAGCCGCTCGACCGACAGATTGTCGCGCAGATGTTCGCGAGCGAAGCTTAGCGTGGTGCGAATGCGGTCCGACCCCGGATCGAAATCCAGCAGCGAAGAGAACTGATATTGGCCGCCAGGTCGCCGGTAATAAACGACCAGCATGCGCGCGACCGATAGCGCCGTAGCTTTGCCCAAGTCCTGCTCGATCATCGCCAGGCTCATGTCGATGCCGGCGGACATGCCGGCCGACGTCCACATGCCCTCGTCTTCGCTCCACATTCGGTCGCCATCGACGCGCACCGCCGGATGCCGCGCCTGCAACTGCGGCGCGTAGTACCAGTGGGTCGTTGCAGTCCTACCATCGAGCACGCCACTGGCAGCCAACAGGAAGGCGCCCGTGCATACGCTGGCGGTCCTGCGCGAGCGCGTGGAGATGTCGCGAATCGCCGCTGCCGGCTCAGCAACCCATTCGCCCTCAGGCGGTTCGGGTGCACCGACCACCATGAAGGTGTCGAACGCGCAGGGCTGCAATGGCTCAGTGAAGACAGGCAGCCCGCAGGCACTGCGGACCATCCCGCCTTCCATGGAAACGACGGTCAGCAGGTAATCGGAGGAAGAGAGTTGGCTGGCATTGGAAAAGACCTCAAGCGGCCCACTCAGATCCAGCAGCACAAAGCCCGGGTAGACCAGAAAGCCGATGCGACGGGCCATGGCTGAAATCCCACGATCAATGTCCTTGACCGAATTAGGCTCCGTTTCTAACTTGATCGTCAATGCGAATCACTGGCGTTGTGGCGATCCACAACAGGCCACATGACGACCGTTGTGGTTCCTGCCAGCCCTCTACATCCCTATCCACGGAATCAGGCGTCTTCCAGAAATTCCAGATGAGGAAAGCCCCATGCAAATCCATCATCTTTTCGCCCTGCTGCCCCTGTTGTGCACCGGGCTCGTCATGGCCGAAGACAAGCCAGTCTCCGCGCCGCTCCCGACCGTCGAGACAGTGATGGTCAAACCGCTTCCCGAGTACCCCGGAAAGGAAGGGCTGATGATCACGGTGGAGTTTCCGCCCGGCGGGGCCGATCCGGTTCATCGTCATGACGCCCATGGCTTCATCTACGTACTCGAAGGCTCCATCGTCATGGGCGTGAAGGGTGGCAAGGAGGTCACGCTGACACCTGGGCAAAGCTTCTATGAAGGACCGGAAGACGTGCACACGGTTGGACGCAACGCCAGCCAGGACAAGCCCGCCAAGTTTCTGGTGTTCCTTCTGAAGGATGCGAAAAAACCCGCATTGATTCTAGTCGATTGACCCAAGCGATAACCTGGAGCACCGCCATGAAGAGCACACTCATTGGTAAGTTCCCAAGCTCAGTCAGCAGTGGCAGGGTTTCGTTTCTTTCCATCCTGCTGCTGGCTGCTGGTTGCGCACATAACCCCGATATAAGACAGGGGGGCGATAATTTTTCCGGGGTGACCGCTAAGGCCAACGCGGATTATATAGCCTGCATAAAGGATGATATTCAGGGAGGCATAAAGACCTTTACCGTTGAGGAGAATGGCAAAACCAACCTTTTCATTGGAAGCCTTGATCCCGATAAAGCGTCAGGACTTGTTGAACTGTCCGGTTCTGCAGGTGAGAAACGCTATTCCGTCCACCAGAGGGACGCCTGGTATGACAAGGGGAGGCTGATCGACGCGGCTATGGAGTGTTCCAGAGCTTGAAACGGTCAACTTTTTGAGGTGCGATGCACTGATTACGGGCTACGAGCCCTTGGGTGAAGGGCTCGATTTTCCTGATCCGGATGATCAGCATGTTTTCGCTGTTGCCATTCGCTGCGAGGCCGATGTCTCGGGCTAGGACCTTGGCCCAAAAATAAATCTGTCCCCTTTTGGTTATGCCGATCACATGCTGCGCTGCTTCGTGCGAGTCATTGGGCGCACGCCACAAGAACTGCGCCAGAGCGCTCGCCAGGCCAAAGGAGATGGAGGGTCTGGGAGAAAGGCAGACAAATAATCCGCGCTTGCGAAGGATCGAGGGCTTGATGATGCGGCTACTGATGAGCGTCACGTACTTCAAGGCGCTGAGGCGATAGTCTGCGCTGGTGATGGAGGATGCTACGATTGCAGCCAATCCAGAATAAACCGCTCGATCCGGGCCAACTCGCAGGGCCACGGACAGGCCGTTCCAGCGTGGATATCACCATCAAACACGGGGTTTGCGCCTCGTGTTTGAATTCAGTGAAAAGGAACGACACGGCGGGCTCATGACACCTTTATCGGCGAGTAGTCTCGTTTAAATGGGTGTTCGCTTCACGAATGACCACCTATCGCCACTGCCTGCACGCGTCTATTGGCGCCAATCAGCCCCTCGAATATCGAGCTTTTGTGAATAATTGGGGCGAGGGGTTAGGGTATAGAATTCCAAATTGGCTGGCACATCAAGATCCGCGACCAATGTTAAAGAGGGTTCCTTCACCCAAGTGACCGTTCCATCTGAACTAATCATGTATTGCTGCTGTGGATCTCCAGCTTTGCATCTCTCCCATTGGGTATAAAGGTCATCTGGTGTCGGCCATCGCACCGTTTCAAGGCAGCGATTTTCTCCTGATAAAATGGGTCCGGTGGTGCCAATTGCGGGGAAGATCCATTCCTCCGCGTACTGGCGTGCATCGATGCGTGCCTGGGCGGGATTTTGATGGTTCACAAAGCGATTTACGTGACGCGGCCCAACCAAGCCGAATACTTCACCAGGAACAGCAGGGTCGTACCAGACGGCTTTGGCAATGACTTGATTCGAACCAACTTTCGAAGTTGCTATCGGGCGGGTTTCAAGTGCGACGGTAGAGGCCGATCCAATCAGCATCATAAGGGACAAAAAACCAGGTAATACACTGGGTACATAGATTTTCATAATGGAATCATCCGATGATAGTTATGAGTTTTGGTTTCATAATATTGGCTGTCCCCTGAATACCAGGGAATCACCGTCGATTTGCTTGGGGGGCTTTGGAAATAGTCAAAGCGACATACTCGGCGACAACGATTCCTGATCAAACGCTGCGGCCCGTACGATTAGATTTTCAGATGCTTACACCCCAACGTATGCAGGCCGATCCCGGAACTCTTGCAGGAAAATTCCAATCCGAACGGAAGAAATCTGTGGCTGATAGCAAACACACAGCCCCCGTCAACCTGTCACCTAACTTAAACCCCAGCCGCTAATATGAACGCGTGGATTCTTTGCCTCTTGCTCATCCAAATGCAGGGTCCCAGGGCAAGCCAAAACGACGGCGGAAAAGGGGACGGCGGAAAAGGGGAAAAGGGGACGGGACTATTTCCCGGCTTGCCAGTTGTTTGAATCAGATCCTTCAACTTTGGCGCGCCCGCGATCGACGGGCGCGTTTGCTCTAGCTGTCTACACCTTCACCGAGTGCTCGCGATCAAGCGTCTTTTCGATCAACAACAACCCCAATTCCATGAGGCTATAGATCGCCAAGGCGAGGTTGCGGTGTTTGCCTTCCAGGTCATCAGAAAGATCCAGGGTCAGGGTGCTGGCCGAGCAGAAGGTTTCGTAGGTGTGGGCCAGCAAGGCTTCGGGGTTGATGTCCGGGGCGACGGTGAAGAATTGGTTGGGGCGCTGGTCGTTGGAGCGTGGTTTGTTCGATGGTGGTGGGGTCAGGTAGTGATCGAGGGCTCGGTCGGCGGCCTCGTGGAGTTTTTTTGAATCGAGGGATTCGTAGGGGGAAACGTTTGGGGTTTCGGGGGGATTGGGGGTTACTTTGTACATTCTCTCGGATCCTTAAGTTTGGAGTTGCCACCGATTCGCTACTAAACGAAGGGGTGGCAGCTGTACGCAGGTTAGTAGACCGGGGATCCAAGGAACCGGCGCGCCCGAGGGCGCCCTACGCACAGCCACCATCAAGTGCAGGTAAAGGGAACACCTGACTGATTGGAGCGCTATGCACCTTGGAAAACCACGGGCTACTAAACCCGATCGCTGATGGGCAGCGACAGGAGAACGTTAGTGGCGCGGGGCAAGGCGCACAAGCGGGCGAATTCTGGGGGATTTGTAGGCAGTTGCGCAAGGTTGTGTAGTCAGTGGAGGGTAGCTTGCAAAAGTCGGGGACCACGATTTTTAGCTCACTGACGATTGGCTCATTTCATAATCGTGGGCTGTCCCCATTCGTCCTCAGTCGCGCCGATGACCTGCAAAATCTATGGCAAAATACTGGGCTACCAAGCCTGGTCGGATCGCCTTTTGAGTACGGACACTCCCCCTCCCAAGATTTCAGAGCAGAAAGGTCAGCCCACCTGACTGGACAGTAATCTGCCTGATTTGCGTACTCTGGAACGCGACCTGCGTTCACAGGCGATCGATGAAGTGCAGGCGGCCACGTCTCATGAGGATGCTATTGAGGTCGTCGCCCAGCACCTGGGCTTTGTCGATCCCGCGATTCTGTCGCTAGCAGTTGAAACGCCTATGGGGGGTGTGACGATTCTGCGCAGCTGCATCTATCACATCGTGGAAAAGCGGATGGATGCCCGGGAACGCTATGTGAAAATGGCCCTGGATACCCTCTGTGGTCCACTTGAAGTCTGGAAGGTGGCGTTTACAAACGAGACGTATCGGCTGGCCTTCATTGGCGCCTATGAGTCCAAGAGGCAAATGCTGGTGAGCGTGTCTCTCGTCGGAGGGCAGGTGATGTGGAACTTCATGCAGAGCGATGCCAAGGCGTTGAACAAGTACCGGCACGGCGAGTTGTTATTCAAGCGCTACACGCTTTTGTGACGGGCAAGAAAAAGGGCAGCTTATGAGGGCTGCCCTTAAAAGTGTTGCTTGATATTCATATACACACCCTCAAGCAGGGGTGTGGAGGTCTCACCCTACGCTGATGTCCAGCCATCGACGGGGTTCCTACGCCAGTTGTAGCCGCTGGAGGCAACTGGTTTCGCGCTCACGGTCATTTTTGAACGAAGTTGACACTCCCGTCAACCACTTTGAGTGTAAAGCACCGTCAGTACGGCTCAATGAATATTGGGGTTTTCAGCTACTTTGGACGAGTTAGTGGTGTTCTATGACACCCCAGTCGCCAGTCGCCAGTCGCCACCCGGCCAGAATCGGTCCGTGTATGGGACGTCCCGGTTTTCGGGCAGCCCCATCATTCACTGAATGTCTTTCAGGTAGTCCTTGAGCGCGATCAGCGGGGTATCAAGCTGCTCCATGGTCTGAGCACTGCCAAAATCTGCTGACAACCTCTGCAGCTCACGACCTAGCGGTGTATTAACACCGCCTACCGCTTTCAGCGCCAAACCCAGGCATTCATCCACTTTAAGCTGGATCGCCTCGACATCACCTCTGCGCACCAGCAAGCCAAAGACCTCCCTCTGATAGCCGCTCATTATCAGGTCGTCGCGCAAAATCGGACTTTGACCTTCTGTCTCGTAAGCCAGCTTGAGGGAGAAAAGGGCGACTGTTTCCAGTGGCAGTTCCATGGGGGAATCCTTGTGATGTCTTACCGAAAAGGGCGAATAGAGGTGACAGTTTTCTTTTTGTCCATCTTGCGTTTAGCCGAGGTGAGCTGAGGCACCGAAAGAGCAAGATCAAAAGATCGCAGCCTTCGGCAGCTCCTACAGGGGGACGTGTGCGTGGTGTCATTGGGGTGCGCGCAGGGCAGGGAGGAACACTTTTCTGCGGGCATAAAAAAAGGCCTTGCAATGCAAGGCCTTTCTTAATTTTGGTGCCCCGAGGGAGACTCGAACTCCCACTTCTTTCGAAAACGGATTTTGAATCCGCCGCGTCTACCAATTCCGCCATCAGGGCTCAATGGCGGCGAAGTATAGAGATGAGATTACCGTTGGTCAATCACGTTTCATGGTCAATTTTGACTATTTCCGCTAAACTTCCCGGCCCTGCTAGACGAACCCCATCATGCGCGTTGCTGACTTTACCTTCGAGCTCCCTGATTCCTTGATCGCTCGCCATCCTTTGGCTGAGCGGCGTGGCAGTCGCCTGTTGACCCTGGATGGGGTTAGCGGCGCCCTGGCACACCGTCAATTCACTGATTTGCTTGAGCTTTTGCGCCCGGGCGATTTGATGGTGTTTAACAATACCCGGGTGATTCCGGCGCGGCTGTTTGGCCAGAAGGCTTCCGGCGGCAAGCTGGAAATCCTGGTCGAGCGGGTGCTCGACAGTCATCGCGTGCTGGCCCATGTGCGTTCCAGCAAGTCGCCCAAGCCAGGTTCGAAGATCCTGATCGACGGCGGGGGCGAGGCCCGGATGCTGGCGCGCCATGATGCATTGTTCGAGCTGGAGTTTGCCGAGGAAGTGCTGCCGCTGCTCGATCGCGTCGGGCATATGCCGTTGCCTCCTTATATAGACCGCCCGGATGAAGGCTCGGACCGCGAGCGTTATCAGACGGTGTATGCCGCGCGTTTGGGTGCGGTGGCGGCGCCGACTGCCGGGCTGCATTTCGATCAGCCGCTGATGGAGGCGATTGCCGCCAAGGGCGTCGAGACGGCGTTTGTGACCTTGCACGTTGGCGCCGGGACGTTCCAGCCGGTGCGCGTCGAGCGTCTCGAAGATCACCACATGCACAACGAATGGCTGGAAGTCAGCCAGGAAGTGGTGGATGCGGTGGCGGCCTGCCGGGCCCGTGGCGGGCGGGTGGTGGCGGTCGGCACCACCAGCGTGCGTTCGCTGGAAAGCGCGGCCCGCGATGGCGTGCTCAAGCCGTTCAGCGGCGATACCGATATCTTTATTTTCCCGGGCCGGCCGTTCCATGTGGTCGATGCCCTGGTGACCAACTTCCATTTGCCTGAATCCACATTGTTAATGCTGGTTTCGGCGTTCGCCGGTTATCCCGAAACCATGGCTGCCTATGCCGCGGCCGTCGAGCATGGGTACCGCTTTTTCAGCTACGGTGATGCGATGTTCATCACCCGTAACCCCGCGCCAACTGCCCCCAAGGGTTTGGCCCCTGAGGATCATGCATGAGTCGTATGTCTTTTGAGTTGCTCGCCACTGATGGCAAGGCTCGTCGTGGTCGTCTGACCTTTCCCCGCGGTACTGTTGAAACCCCAGCGTTCATGCCGGTCGGCACTTACGGCACGGTCAAGGGCATGCTGCCGCGGGATATCACCGCCACCGGCGCCGAGATTATCCTGGGCAACACCTTTCACCTGTGGCTGCGCCCTGGCACGGAAGTGATCAAGAAGCACGGCGACCTGCATGATTTCATGCAGTGGAAAGGCCCGATTCTGACCGACTCCGGTGGTTTTCAGGTGTTCAGCCTGGGCGCCATGCGCAAGATCAAGGAGGAGGGCGTGACCTTCGCCTCGCCGGTCGATGGCGCGAAAGTCTTCATGGGCCCGGAAGAGTCGATGCAGGTCCAGCGCGACCTGGGCTCGGACATCGTGATGATTTTCGACGAGTGCACCCCGTACCCGGCCGATGAAGACGTGGCGCGAGTGTCCATGGAGCTGTCGTTGCGCTGGGCCCAGCGTTCGAAGAATGCCCATGGCGAGAATACCGCCGCACTGTTCGGTATCGTTCAGGGCGGGATGCACCAGGACCTGCGCATGCGCTCCCTCGAAGGCCTCGACCAGATCGGCTTCGATGGTCTGGCGATCGGCGGCCTGTCGGTGGGCGAGCCCAAGCACGAGATGATCAAGGTGCTGGATTACCTGCCGGGCCTGATGCCTGCTGACAAACCTCGTTACCTTATGGGCGTTGGCAAACCGGAAGATCTGGTGGAGGGTGTGCGCCGCGGTGTGGACATGTTCGATTGCGTGATGCCAACCCGCAATGCCCGCAATGGGCATCTATTCATCGATACCGGTGTGCTGAAGATCCGTAACGCGTTCCATCGCCATGATGATTCGCCGCTGGATCCGACCTGTGATTGCTACACCTGCCAGAACTTCTCCCGCGCTTATCTGCATCATCTGGACAAATGCGGCGAAATGCTGGGTAGCATGTTGAATACCATCCATAATTTGCGCCATTACCAGGTGCTTATGGCTGGTTTGCGCGAGTCTATTCAACAGGGTACATTGGCCGCCTTTGTCGATGCCTTTTATGCCAAACGCGGATTGCCTGTTCCGCCTTTGGACTGAGTTTTCTGACCCTAAGATTCAATATTGCAACTGGAGTGCTAAATGAGCTTTTTTATCTCTAATGCCATGGCTGATGCCGCTGCACCTGCTGCCGGCCCAATGGGCGGTGGTTTTGAGTGGATTTTCCTGGTCGGCTTCCTGGTCATCTTCTACCTGATGATCTGGCGTCCACAGGCCAAGCGCGCCAAAGATCAAAAAGCGCTGCTGGGTAACCTGCAAAAAGGTGACGAAGTTGTGACCACTGGCGGTATCGCCGGCAAGATCACCAAAGTGGCCGATGACTTCGTGGTTCTCGAAGTTTCCGACCAGGTAGAGCTGAAGTTCCAGAAAGGCGCTATCGCCGCCACGCTGCCAAAAGGCACGCTCAAAGCGATCTAAGTTCCAACTTTTACCAATCGACGGGGCGCGCAAGGCGCCCCGCGTCATAAGCGGGCGGCGTGATGCTGAACAAATACCCTCTGTGGAAATACATACTGATCCTGGCTGTGCTGGCGATCGGCTCTATTTATTCCGCTCCCAATTTATACCCTGACGATCCGGCCATTCAGATCAGTGGTGCAAGTACTGCGCTGCAGGTCACTCAGGCTGATCTGGATCGGGCGAGCAAAGCGCTCTCCGACGCCGGGATCAACGTCAAGGCTGCCAGTCTGGCGGAGAAAGGCAAGGGCGGTTTGTTGCGTCTGATCAAGCAGGAAGATCAACTTCCGGCCAAAGACGTAGTGCGCAAGACCCTGGGCGATGACTATGTCGTTGCGCTGAACCTGGCACAAACCACTCCACAATGGCTGCGCAGCCTTGGCGCGCACCCGATGAAGCTGGGTCTGGACTTGTCCGGTGGTGTGCACTTCCTGCTGGAAGTGGACATGGATAAAGCCCTCGATGCCCGCCTGAAAGTCTACGAAGGCGACGTCAAGAGCCTGTTGCGCAAAGAGAAACTGCGCTATCGCAGCCTGCCGCAACTCGAAGGTGCCATTCAGCTGGGCTTCACTGATGAGCCTGCCCGCGAACAGGCCCGTGCACTGATCCGCAAGAATTTCAACGATTTCGAAGTGACACCTGCCGACCTCAACGGTCAACCGGTGCTGCGTCTGGCGATGACCCCGGCCAAGCTGGCGGAAATCCGTGAATACTCCATCAAGCAGAACTTGACCACGGTACGTAACCGCGTCAACGAGCTGGGTGTTGCCGAACCTATCGTTCAGCGTCAGGGTGCCAACCGTATCGTGGTTGAGCTGCCGGGCGTGCAGGACACCGCTGAAGCCAAGCGGATCCTCGGCAAGACTGCCAACCTTGAATTCCGTCTGGCCGCCGATGCAGGTGCTTCCAAAGCCAGTTCCGAGTCGTTCGAGTTCCGTGAGGGCGGTCGTCCGCCTGCGCAGATCGAGCGTGGCCTGATCATCACCGGTGACCAGGTGACTGACGCTCAGGCCGGTTTCGATGAGCAAGGTCGTCCGCAGGTGAACATCAAGCTTGATGGCCACGGCGGCGAGCTGATGAGTCGTTCGACTCGCAGCAACGTCGGTCGCAGCATGGCGGTGATCTTCATCGAGCAACGGCCGATCACCACCTACACCAGGCAGGTGGTCAACGGTGTCGAGAAAGACGTGCCGGTGCAGACCTTCAAGGAAGAGAAGAAGATCATCAGCCTGGCGACCATCCAGTCGCCACTGGGTAGCCAGTTCCGCATTACCGGCCTGACTGGTCAGGGCGAGTCTTCCGAGCTGGCCCTGCTGCTGCGTGCCGGTGGTCTGGCGGCGCCGATGTACTTCGCTGAAGAGCGCACCATCGGCCCGAGCCTGGGTGCCGACAACATCGTCAAGGGTATCGATGCTTCCCTGTGGGGCATGCTGTTCGTTTCGCTGTTCATCATCGCCATCTACCGCTTCTTCGGCATCATTGCCACGGTTGCGCTGGCGGTGAACATGGTGATGCTGCTGGCCCTGATGTCCTTGCTGGGTGCGACGCTGACCCTGCCAGGTATCGCCGGTATCGTGCTGACCATGGGTATGGCGGTCGACGCCAACGTACTGATCTTCTCGCGGATACGTGAAGAGATCGCTGCCGGCATGTCCGTGCAGCGGGCAATCAACGAAGGCTTCGGCCGGGCTTTTACCGCGATTCTCGATTCCAACCTGACCACCTTGTTGGTCGGCGGGATTCTCTTTGCCATGGGCACCGGCCCGGTCAAAGGTTTTGCGGTGACCATGTCCCTCGGGATCTTTACCTCGATGTTCACGGCCATCATGGTGACCCGCGCGATGGTCAACCTGATCTTCGGCGGTCGGGACTTCAAGAAGTTGTGGATTTAAGGGGCTGCCATGTTACGTACAATCAACTTCATGGGCGTTCGCAACATTGCGTTCGGCATCACATTGCTGCTTACCGCGCTGGCGTTGTTCAGCTGGTTCCATAAGGGCATTAACTACGGTCTGGACTTCACCGGCGGTACGCTCATCGAGCTGACCTACGAGCGTCCGGCCGATGTCTCCAAGGTGCGTGCCCAGCTGGCTGAGGCCGGTTACAGCGACGCCATCGTGCAGAGCTTTGGCGCGACGACCGATCTGCTGGTGCGCATGCCTGGCGAGGACCCGCAACTGGGTCATCAGGTCGCTGAAGCGCTGCAGAAGGTCGGCGGCGACAATCCGGCCGTGGTCAAGCGCGTCGAGTTCGTCGGCCCGCAGGTGGGTGAAGAGCTGCGCGACCAGGGCGGCCTCGGGATGCTGATGGCGCTGGGCGGTATCATGATCTACCTGGCTTTCCGCTTTCAGTGGAAGTTCGCGGTCGGTGCCATCGTCTCGCTGATCCACGACGTGGTGGTGACCCTGGGTATCCTGTCGTTCTTCCAGATCACCTTCGACCTGACGGTGCTGGCGGCGGTATTGGCGATCATCGGTTACTCGCTGAACGACACTATCGTGGTATTCGACCGGGTTCGTGAGAACTTCCGGGTCCTGCGCAAGGCGACCTTGATCGACAACATCAACATCTCGACCACGCAAACCCTGCTGCGGACCATGGCGACCTCGATCTCCACCTTGCTGGCGATCGCGGCGCTGCTGTTCTTCGGCGGCGACAACCTGTTCGGCTTCTCCATTGCGCTGTTCGTCGGTGTGATGGCGGGTACCTACTCGTCGATCTACATCGCCAACGTGGTGCTGATCTGGCTGAACCTGAGCACTGAGGATCTGATTCCTCCGGCCGCCACTGACAAGGAAGTGGACGACCGCCCATAACGGCAAACGTCGCTTCTGGCTTTACCCGAAAAGGCGCGAGTATTGAACTCGCGCCTTTTTTTGTGCTCCAAGGCTGGGAGAAGCGCGGGCCTGTCCCGCATGTGATGGTCAGGAGGTTCATGATGAACAAGTCGATGCTCGTTGGTGCTGTGCTGGGTGCTGTCGGCGTTACCGCCGGGGGTGCTGTTGCCACCTATAACCTGGTTAAAAGCGGCCCTGAGTATGCGCAAGTGCTGGCAGTCGAGCCGGTCAAGACCCAGATCAAAACCCCGCGTGAGGTCTGCAAGGACGTCGCCGTGACCCGGCAGGCGCCGGTGAAGGATCAACACCAGATCGCCGGTACGGTGGTCGGTGCGCTGGCTGGCGGTCTTCTGGGTAACCAGATTGGCGGCGGCACCGGCAAGAAGATTGCAACCGTAGCGGGCGCAGTTGGCGGCGGTTATGCCGGCAACAAGGTCCAGGAAGGCATGCAGAATCGTGATACCTACACCACGACTCAGACGCGGTGTAACACTGTGAATGACATCAGCGACAAGGTTGTAGGTTACGACGTACGTTATTCGCTGGATGGCAAGGAAGGCAAAGTGCGCATGGATCGTGATCCAGGCAACCAGATTCCGGTCAACAAAGAAGGCCAGCTGGTACTGGGTCAGGGCGAACCTGCTCAATGATGAGTTGAGTTTCAGACTCAAAAAAAGCACCCGGCTGGGTGCTTTTTTTGTGTCTGAGATTTGTGTGGCGCCACCAATCCTCCTGTAGGAGCTGCCGCAGGCTGCGATCTTTTGATCTTGATCTTGTGGGAGCGAGCTTGCTCGCGATAGCAGACTGTCAGGCAACATCGATATCGAATGTGAGGCCCTCATCGCGAGCAAGCTCGCTCCCACAGTTGATGGGTGGTGGTTTCGGGGTAGGGCCTGGCTCAAATCCCGGCCATAAAAAAAGCACCCCGCAGGGTGCTTTTTTGGGGCTGCTCGCTTAGCGTTTCAGCGAGGCCGGCAGGTGCGGCTGGATGGCCGTCAGGACTGCTTTGAAGCATTTGGTGTTGCCGGCAACGACGTGGCCTTTTTCAAGGAAGTCGTGACCGCCGGTGAAGTCGCTCACCAGGCCGCCCGCTTCCTGGATCAGCAGGGCGCCTGCAGCCATGTCCCACTCGGACAGGCCCGATTCCCAGAATGCGTCGTAGCGACCGGCGGCCACGTAGGCCAGGTCGAGGCTGGCGGCACCGGCGCGGCGGATGCCGGCGGTCTGGCCAACCAGGCTGCGGAACATGCCCAGGTAGTTTTCCAGGTTGTCCATCTGGTCGTCACGGAACGGGAAGCCGGTACCCAGCAGCGCGCCTTCAAGGCTGGTGCGACCGCTGACACGCAGGCGACGACCGTTGAGCTGAGCGCCGCGACCACGGCTGGCGGTGAATTCTTCCTGGCGAACCGGGTCCAGAACCACTGCGTGTTCCAGGCGGCCACGGTATTTGCAGGCGATGCTGACCGCGAAGTGCGGGACGCCGCGCAGGAAGTTGGTGGTGCCGTCCAGTGGGTCGATGATCCACAGGTAATCTACGCCATCGCCACTGCCGGCGTGCATGCCGGTTTCTTCGCCAAGGATGCCGTGAGTCGGGTAAGCCTTGCGCAGCGCGTCGATGATTTTCTGTTCGGCAGCGCGATCAACTTCGGACACGTAGTCCTTGGCGTCTTTTTCGTCGACCTTGATGGTATCCAGGCGCTCGATGGAGCGGAAAATCAATTCACTGGCGCTGCGGGCGGCGCGCAGCGCGATATTCAGCATGGGCTGCATGGATGTGTCACCTAAGGTTGTTAAAGAAAGCCGAGCATTCTAGCAGAAACTTTCTACAGATGAAGGTCGACGTTCGCTTTCGTAGCTTAACTTCCGGATGGTCTGTAAGATTTGCTCCCCTTTCCCGTGTCCGAGAGCCCCTCCCGTGCTGCAAAACATTCGTGTCGTCCTGGTCAATACCAGCCATCCCGGGAACATCGGCGGGGCTGCGCGTGCCATGAAGAACATGGGCCTGTCGCGGCTGGTGCTGGTCGAACCGCGGTTTTTCCCGCATCACGAGGCCGATGCCCGGGCTTCCGGTGCCGGCGATATCCTGGCCAACGCCCAGGTCGTCGCCACCCTGGAAGATGCCCTGGTCGGCTGCAATCTGGTGTTGGGCACCAGTGCCCGTGACCGGCGCATCCCCTGGCCACTGCTCGATCCACGCGAGTGCGGGGTGAAGGTGGTGGAGGAAGCCGCGCAAGGCGCCGAGATTGCCCTGGTGTTTGGCCGTGAAGACTCCGGCCTGACCAATGACGAGTTGCAGCGATGTCATTATCACGTGCACATCCCGTCAGACCCTGAGTTCAGCTCGCTGAACCTCGGGGCGGCGGTGCAGGTGTTGAGTTATGAAGTGCGCATGTCCTGGCTGGCGGCCGAAGGTCAGCCGAGCAAGGTCGAGAAGGATGAAGTGGCGTCGACCAAGAGCGGCGAGCTGGCGACCATGGATGAGCTGGAGCGATTCTATGAGCACCTGGAGCAGACCCTGGTGGCCATCGAGTTCCTTGATCCGGAAAAACCACGGCACTTGATGGCGCGCCTGCGCCGGTTGTACGGACGCAGCTCGGTCAGCCGGGCGGAAATGAATATATTGCGTGGCATCCTCACGGAAACCCAGAAAGCGGCCCGTGGCGAGCTTCTAAAGCGGAAGGATTAATGATGTTCGAGCGTTTGCGTGAAGATATCCAGAGTGTTTTCCATCGTGATCCGGCGGCGCGTAACGCTTTCGAAGTGCTGACCTGCTATCCGGGCATGCACGCCATCTGGATCCATCGCCTGTCGTCGGCCTTGTGGGGCATGGGCTGGAAGTGGCTGGCGCGGGTCGTGTCGAACCTGGGCCGCTGGCTGACCGGGATCGAGATTCATCCGGGGGCCAAGGTCGGTCGACGCTTCTTTATTGACCATGGCATGGGCATCGTGATCGGTGAAACCGCCGAGATCGGCGATGACGTCACCCTTTATCAGGGCGTGACCCTGGGTGGTACCAGCTGGAACAAGGGCAAGCGCCACCCGACGCTGGAAGATGGCGTGGTGGTGGGGGCGGGCGCCAAGGTGCTGGGACCGTTCACGGTCGGGGCCGGGGCCAAGGTCGGTTCCAATGCGGTGGTGACCAAGGCTGTGCCCGCGGGTGCGACGGTGGTCGGGATTCCGGGGCGGATCATCATGAAGTCCGACGATGAGCTGCACGCCAAGCGCAAGGCGATGGCGGAGAAAATCGGCTTCGATGCTTATGGGGTCGGCGAAGACATGCCGGACCCGGTGGCGCGGGCCATTGGCCAGTTGCTCGATCACTTGCAGGCAGTGGACGGGCGCCTGGAAGGGATGTGCGGCGCGCTGAAGGATCTGGGTAGCAGCTACTGCGCCAAGGAACTGCCCGAACTGCGCGAAGAAGACTTTGACTGTGTGAAAGGCAAGGATCTGTAGGAGCTGCCGAAGGCTGCGATCTTTTGATCTGCAAAGGGCGGTGGCGATCCCGAAAAGATCGCAGCCTGCGGCAGCTCCTACGGATTGGGTTTGCAGATGGGCACCGCGTTGAGCGGTGTGCCATTGCGCCGCAGACCCTGATATCATTCGCGCGCTAATTTGCAGGTAAACCCGAGTAAAACACTAGGTCTTATAGTTGACTTAAATACTCGGGAATTGCATACTCGCCCCCATTCCGAAACTCCGTGGTACCTGCCCATGAGACTGACTACCAAAGGCCGATACGCCGTAACCGCCATGCTCGACCTGGCGTTGCACGCGCAAAACGGGCCGGTGTCCCTGGCCGATATCTCCGAGCGCCAAGGCATTTCCCTGTCCTACCTCGAACAGCTCTTCGCCAAGTTGCGCCGCAGCAATCTGGTGTCCAGCGTTCGCGGTCCTGGTGGCGGTTATCAGCTATCTCGGGACATGCAGGGGATCCAGGTCGCTCAGGTGATCGATGCGGTGAACGAGTCTGTCGATGCCACCCGTTGCCAGGGACTTGGCGATTGCCATGCCGGCGACACGTGCCTGACCCACCACTTGTGGTGCGATCTCAGCCTGCAGATCCATGATTTTCTGAGCGGTATCAGCTTGGCTGACCTTGTGACTCGCCGTGAGGTGCAAGAAGTAGCCCAGCGTCAGGACCAGCGCCGTAGCAACAGCAAGGCGCCGCGTCTGGACAAGATTGAAGCGTCTGCCGTCGAATAACAGCCATTAGAGCTAGCGGCAAGCCAGCCAGCCTGATTTAGGAGATAGTCCATGAAGTTGCCGATTTACCTTGATTACTCTGCGACCACCCCGGTTGATCCGCGTGTAGCGCAAAAAATGAGTGAATGCCTGCTGGTCGACGGAAACTTCGGTAACCCGGCGTCCCGTTCCCACGTGTTCGGCTGGAAAGCCGAAGAGTCCGTGGAAAATGCGCGTCGCCAGGTCGCTGATCTGGTCAACGCCGACCCGCGTGAAATCGTCTGGACCTCCGGTGCCACCGAGTCCGACAACCTGGCAATCAAGGGTGTTGCGCATTTCTATGCCACCAAAGGCAAACACCTGATCACCACCAAGATTGAGCACAAGGCTGTCCTCGACACCATGCGCCAACTGGAGCGTGAAGGCTTCGAAGTGACCTACCTCGAGCCTCGCACCGATGGTCTGGTCACGCCTGAGATGATTGAAGCCGCCCTGCGCGACGACACCATCCTGGTGTCGGTCATGCACGTGAACAACGAAATCGGCACCATCAACGACATCGCAGCCATCGGCGAACTGACCCGTTCCAAAGGGATCCTGTTCCACGTCGATGCCGCGCAGTCCACTGGCAAGGTCGAGATCGACCTGCAGAAGCTGAAAGTCGACCTGATGTCCTTCTCGGCCCACAAAACCTACGGCCCTAAAGGCATCGGCGCCCTGTACGTGAGCCGCAAGCCGCGTGTTCGCATCGAAGCGACCATGCATGGCGGCGGTCACGAACGTGGCATGCGTTCCGGCACCCTGGCGACTCACCAGATCGTCGGCATGGGCGAAGCCTTCCGCGTGGCCAAGGAAGACATGGCTAGCGAGAATGTCCGGATCAAAGCCCTGAGCGACCGTTTCTTCAAGCAGGTCGAAGGCCTGGAAGAGCTGTACATCAACGGCAGCATGACTTCCCGCGTACCGCACAACCTGAACCTGAGCTTCAACTACGTTGAAGGCGAGTCGCTGATCATGGCACTCAAGGATCTGGCGGTTTCCTCGGGTTCGGCCTGCACCTCGGCGTCCCTGGAGCCTTCGTACGTACTGCGCGCCCTGGGCCGCAACGACGAACTGGCACACAGCTCGATTCGCTTCACCTTCGGCCGCTTCACCACCGAAGAAGAAATCGACTACGCCGCGCAGAAAGTCTGCGAGGCCGTTACCAAGCTGCGCACTCTGTCGCCGCTGTGGGACATGTACAAAGACGGCATCGACATCTCGAAAATCGAGTGGGCGGCGCACTGAATTCAAGTCGCCGAATACAAGCCCCGTGAAATATCGGGGCTTCAAGAGCGACTCTCTGATGAGTGAGGAATAAGAACCATGGCTTACAGCGAAAAGGTCATCGACCACTACGAAAACCCGCGCAACGTCGGCAAGATGGACGCGGAAGACCCTGATGTCGGCACCGGCATGGTCGGCGCTCCGGCGTGCGGCGACGTCATGCGCCTGCAAATCAAGGTCAACGAGCAAGGCATCATCGAAGACGCCAAGTTCAAGACCTACGGTTGCGGTTCGGCGATCGCCTCCAGCTCCCTGGCGACCGAGTGGATGAAAGGCAAGACTCTGGATGAAGCAGAGACCATCAAGAACACTCAGCTGGCTGAAGAACTGGCCCTGCCGCCAGTGAAAATTCACTGCTCCGTACTGGCTGAAGACGCTATCAAAGCGGCCGTTCGCGATTACAAGCAGAAGAAAGGCTTGATCTGACTTTCAAGATTTGGCGACGAGTAAGGAGTCTCCGATGGCTATCAGCATGACAGAAGCGGCTGCTCAACACGTGCGACGCTCCCTCAACGGGCGCGGCAAAGGTGAGGGGATTCGTCTGGGTGTTCGCACCACAGGCTGTTCCGGCCTTGCCTACGTGCTGGAGTTTGTCGACGAGGTGGTTGCAGAGGATCAGGTGTTCGTCAGTCACGGCGAGAAAGTGATCATCGACCCGAAAAGCCTGGCTTACCTGGACGGCACCGAACTCGATTTCGTCAAGGAAGGGTTGAACGAAGGCTTCAAGTTCAACAACCCCAACGTACGCGGTGAATGTGGCTGCGGCGAAAGCTTCAATATCTGAGGCTGCTCGTGGGTACTCCTTGTCATTTCGCTTTATTTGAACTGCGGCCGAGCTTCCGTCTGGATCTCGAGCAGTTGGCCACGCGCTACCGTGAGTTGGCGCGCGGTGTTCATCCGGACCGCTTTGCAGACGCTTCCGAGCGCGAGCAGCGGCTGGCGCTAGAGCACTCCGCGAGCCTCAACGAGGCCTACCAGACGCTCAAGAATCCCCCGAAGCGTGCACGTTATTTGCTCGCCTTGGGCGGTCACGAGCTGCCGCTGGAGGTCACGGTGCATGATCCGGAGTTTCTTCTGCAGCAGATGGAGTTGCGTGAAGAGCTCGAAGACCTGCAAGACAGCGCCGACCTCGCCGGTATTGCTGTGTTCAAGCGCCGCCTGAAGGTCGCTCAGGATGCACTGAACGAAAGCTTCGCAGCCTGTTGGGATGACGCAGCGCAACGTGAGCAGGCCGAACGCCTGATGCGGCGCATGCAGTTCCTCGACAAGCTCACCTACGAAGTGCGCCAGTTAGAAGAGCGCCTCGACGATTAACCCAGTGCCGCTCCGGTCGCACGCCTGATATACAGATAAGTCCTGATAACGATGGCCCTACTGCAGATCGCCGAACCCGGCCAAAGTCCTCAACCGCACCAGCGTCGTCTGGCTGTGGGGATCGACTTGGGCACTACCAATTCGCTGGTCGCTGCATTGCGCAGTGGTCTTTCCGAGCCTCTGGCCGACGCTGACGGGCAGGTCATTCTGCCGTCCGCGGTGCGCTATCACGCTGATCGCGTCGAAGTCGGCATGTCCGCCAGGCTGGCTGCCGCTACCGATCCTTTGAACACCGTGCTGTCGGTCAAGCGCTTGATGGGTCGTGGTCTGTCCGACGTCAAGCAGCTGGGTGACCAACTGCCCTACCGCTTTGTCGGTGGCCAGTCGCACATGCCGTTCATCGACACCATTCAGGGCCCGAAAAGCCCGGTCGAAGTCTCCGCCGATATCCTCAGGGTGCTGCGTCAGCGCGCCGAAGAGGCCCTGGGTGGCGAACTGGTCGGTGCGGTGATTACCGTTCCGGCCTATTTCGACGATGCTCAGCGTCAGGCCACCAAGGATGCGGCCAAACTGGCCGGTCTGAACGTGCTGCGTTTGCTCAATGAGCCGACCGCCGCCGCCGTGGCTTACGGTCTGGATCAACACGCCGAAGGCCTGGTTGCCATTTATGACCTGGGCGGCGGCACCTTCGATATTTCGATTCTGCGCCTGACCGGCGGTGTGTTTGAAGTCCTGGCTACCGGCGGCGACAGTGCCCTGGGCGGCGATGACTTCGACCACGCGATTGCTGGCTGGATCATCGAGAGTGCCGGTCTGTCGGCCGACCTCGATCCGGGTGCGCAACGCCATCTGCTGCAAACCGCTTGCGCGGCCAAAGAAGCCCTGACCAATGCTCCGGCCGTTGAAGTCGCTTATGGCGACTGGAAAGCCGAGCTGACCCGTGAAGCCTTCGATGCGCTGATCGAGCCGATGGTCGCTCGCAGTCTGAAAGCCTGCCGCCGCGCTGTACGTGACTCCGGCATCGAGCTGGAAGAAGTGCATGCCGTGGTCATGGTCGGTGGCTCGACTCGCGTGCCTCGCGTTCGCCAGGCGGTCGCTGAAGCCTTCGGTCGCGAACCGCTGACCGAGATCGATCCGGATCAAGTGGTGGCCATTGGCGCTGCGATCCAGGCCGATACCCTGGCCGGCAACAAGCGCGATGGCGACGAACTGCTGCTGCTCGATGTGATTCCGTTGTCCCTCGGCCTGGAAACCATGGGCGGCCTGATGGAGAAGGTGATTCCGCGCAACACCACTATCCCCGTCGCTCGCGCCCAGGACTTCACGACTTACAAGGATGGCCAGTCGGCCATGGCGATCCACGTGCTGCAAGGCGAGCGTGAGCTGATCAGCGACTGCCGTTCCCTGGCACGCTTTGAATTGCGCGGTATTCCGGCCATGGTCGCGGGTGCGGCGAAGATTCGCGTGACCTTCCAGGTCGATGCCGATGGTCTGCTCAGTGTCGCGGCCCGGGAACTGGGTTCGGGCGTGGAGGCCAGCATTCAGGTCAAGCCGTCCTACGGCCTGACCGACGGCGAAATCGCCAAGATGCTCAAGGATTCGTTCCAGCATGCCAACGACGACAAGGTCGCCCGTGTGCTGCGCGAGCAACAGGTCGATGCGCAGCGCCTGATCGAAGCAGTGCAGGGCGCCCTCGATGTCGACGGCGAACGCCTGCTCGATGCCGAGGAGCGCATGGTCATCGAACTGCAGATGCAGGAACTGACCGAATTGATGAAAGGTACCGATGGTTACGCCATCGAGCAGCAGACCAAGCGTCTGTCGCAAGTGACCGATGCCTTTGCTGCCCGCCGCCTGGACTCGACGGTGAAAGCCGCTCTGGCGGGGCGCAACCTGAATGAAATCGAGGAATAATTGATGCCGCAGATCATTTTTCTGCCACACGCCGAGCATTGCCCGGACGGTATGGTTGTAGAGGCTGAGACTGGCAAATCCATTCTCGAAGTGGCCCATGACAACCATATCGAGATCGAGAGCGCCTGCGGCGGCGTCTGTGCCTGCACTACCTGTCACTGCATCATTCGCGAAGGTTTTGACTCGCTGAATGAGGCCGATGACCTGGAAGAGGACTATCTTGATCGGGCCTGGGGGCTGGAGGCGCAGTCGCGCCTGACCTGTCAGGCTGTGGTCGGGACTGAGGACCTGACCATCGAAATTCCGAAATACTCGCTCAACCATGCGGCCGAAGCGCCGCACTGATTCAAGGAATCGTCATGAGTCTTAAATGGGTTGATGTGCTGGAAATCGCGATCCAGCTGGCTGAAAGCAAGCCGGATGTGGATCCGCTGTCGGTCAACTTCGTCGATCTGCACCGCTGGGTGCTTGAGTTGCCGGAGTTCAGTGACGATCCCAAGCGTGGCGGCGAGAAAGTTCTCGAAGCCATTCAGACTGCCTGGATCGAAGAAGCAGCGTAGGAGCTGAGTAGGAGCTGACGAGCGAAGCGAGGCTGCGATTTGTTCCAATGCCACTTGAATCTCAAGCGCAAGACCAGGATCAAAAGATCGCAGCCTTCGGCAGCTCCTACAGAGGGCAGAGGTCGCGACTTGTAAGCAGTTAGGAAATCCCCCTAAACCCGCGTATAATTCGCGGGTTTAATTTTTCACAAATTATCGTTTCTGGAGTTACATCATGGCTGTTCAACGTACTTTCTCCATCATCAAGCCTGACGCCGTTGCAAAAGGCGTTGCTGACCAGATCGTTGCCCGTTTCGAAGAAGCAGGCCTGAAAGTTGTTGCTTCCGAGCAGAAGCAACTGACCAAAGAAGAAGCTGAAGGCTTCTACGCTGAGCACAGTGCTCGTGGTTTCTTCGGTGACCTGGTTGCATTCATGATCTCCGGCCCGGTTGTTGTTCAGGTTCTGGAAGGCGAAGACGCTATCGCCAAGAACCGCGAGCTGATGGGCGCTACCAACCCTAAAGAAGCTGCTGCCGGCACCATCCGTGCTGACTTCGCTGAGTCCATCGACGCCAACGCTGTACACGGTTCCGACTCGGAAGCTGCTGCTGCACGTGAAATCGCTTTCTTTTTCCCTGCTGTTGAAGCAGTCGCTCAAAAGGCCTGAGGCCGCTGAGTGAGGATGAATCCATGACTACATCGACTGGCAAAACTAACCTGTTGGGTCTGACTCAGCTGGAAATGGAAAAATTCTTCGACTCAATCGGGGAGAAGCGCTTCCGTGCCGGTCAGGTAATGAAGTGGATTCACCACCTTGGCGTCGATGATTTCGACGTCATGACGAACGTCAGCAAGGCCTTGCGCGAAAAGCTCAAGGTCGTTGCTGAAATTCGTGGTCCGGAAGTCGTCAGCGAGGACATTTCCACCGACGGCACCCGTAAATGGGTGGTGCGCGTGGCGTCCGGCAGCTGCGTCGAGACCGTTTACATTCCCCAGGGCAAACGCGGCACCTTGTGCGTTTCGTCCCAGGCAGGCTGTGCCCTGGATTGCAGTTTCTGCTCCACCGGCAAGCAAGGTTTCAATAGCAACCTCAGCGCCGCCGAAGTCATCGGCCAGGTGTGGATTGCCAATAAATCGTTCGGCAGCATCCCGGCGACCGCCGACCGTGCCATCACCAACGTGGTGATGATGGGCATGGGTGAGCCGCTGCTGAACTTCGACAACGTCGTGGCCGCCATGCATCTGATGATGGATGACCTGGGTTATGGCATCTCCAAGCGTCGGGTGACTCTGTCCACCTCTGGCGTGGTGCCGATGATCGATGAGCTGGCCAAGCACATCGACGTTTCCCTGGCGTTGTCGCTGCACGCACCCAACGATGCGCTGCGTAACCAGTTGGTCCCGATCAACAAGAAATACCCGCTGAAGATGCTCCTCGAGTCGTGCCAGCGCTATATGGCGACCCTGGGTGAGAAGCGCGTGCTGACCATCGAATACACCTTGCTCAAAGACATCAATGACAAGGTCGAGCACGCCGTGGAAATGATCGAGTTGCTCAAGAACATCCCGTGCAAGATCAACCTGATCCCGTTCAACCCGTTTCCCCATTCCGGTTACGAGCGCCCGAGCAACAACGCGATTCGCCGTTTCCAGGATCAACTGCATCATGCAGGCTTCAATGTCACCGTGCGCACCACTCGCGGTGAAGACATCGACGCCGCGTGTGGCCAATTGGTAGGGCAGGTGCTGGATCGCACCCGTCGCAGCGAACGTTATATCGCCGTGCGTGAGTTGAACGCCGAGTCCGATATACCGCAAAGCGCTGCGAATCGTACCTGAGAGAGGAGCTCAATGACCTTGCGCGTCGCGCTGCTTGTGCTATTCGCCAGTCTGTTGACTGGCTGTGTTCTGTCGGGTGATTTCAACCCGCTGAAAACGAGCAAGGGCCGGGACGAGGCGCGTGGGGCTTACGTGCAGCTGGGTTTGGGCTATTTGCAACAGGGCATGACCGAGCGGGCGAAAGTCCCGCTCAAGAAAGCCCTCGACCTGGATGATTCGGATCCGGATGCCAATGCGGCGCTGGGGCTGGTGTTTCAGGCCGAAATGGAGCCGGAGCTTGCCGACCAGCACTTTCGCCAGGCGTTGTCCGGACGGCCCGGCGATGCGCGTATCCTGAACAACTACGGCAGTTTTCTTTTCGAAGAAAAGCGTTACACAGAAGCTTACGAACGCTTTGAACAAGCCGCCGCCGATACCCTTTATCCTGAGCGTTCGCGGGTTTTCGAGAACCTGGGCATGACCGCCTCGAAGCTCGGTCAGCGTGAACTGGCTCAAAAGCAGCTGGAAAAAGCCCTGCGCCTGAACCGTCAACAACCTCGCGCGCTGCTGGAAATGGCTGAGTTGTCCTTCGAAGACAGGCATTATGTGCCCGCACGCGACTACTACGATCGTTTTAGCCTGCTGGCCGAGCAAAATGCACGTAGTCTATTGCTCGGCGTTCGGCTGGCCAAAGTGTTCGAAGATCGCGACAAGGCCGCAAGTTACGGCCTGCAATTAAAACGACTCTATCCCGGTTCGCCGGAATATCAGCAATACCTGTCGGAGCAATGATGAAAGCGGCGCATCCCGAAGTTGTAGCAGCGACTCGCGTAAACCCCGGTGAGACCTTGCGTCAGGCCCGCGAAAGCAATGGCTGGTCCCTGGCGGAAGTGGCTTTGAAGCTCAATCTTACCGTGGCTTCATTGAGCAACCTTGAGACCGGCGCTTTCGACAAGCTGCCAGGGCACACCTTTGCCCGTGGCTACATTCGTGCTTATGCCAAATTGCTCGGCATGGACCAGACCGCGCTGGTCCAGAACTTCGACCACTACACCGGTACCGACTCCCAGGGCAGTGCCGTGCACAGTCTGGGACGTATCGAAGAGCCGGTACGGGTTTCCCATACCATCCTGCGTATTGTCAGCCTGCTGTTGCTGATTGCAGTGATCGGTGGCGGCTTTATCTGGTGGCAGGATCAGACCTCGCTGCGGCCCAAGGAGCTGATCGGCCTCAACCAGGAGCATGTCGAAGTCGAAGGTGCCGACGGCACCACGCAGATCCACCCGATCGACGAGCCGGAAGACCAGGCCGTTGTCGAAGGCCAGAGCGAAGGCCAGACCAGTCTCGCACTGCCTGGCCAGTCGCCGGCCGAAGCCCAGGCCGATGCGACTGAATCGACTACCGAGACTCCAGCAGGAGCGCCAGTCGCTCCGGCTCCAGGCGTCCCAGTTCCATTAACTCCCGTCGCACCTATCGCTGCTGCTCCTGCCACTGCGGCAGCGGTTGTGGCGACGCCGGTTGCAACCGCTCCGGTAGCGACCACGCCAGCCGCCGGTGCCGGAAAGGTTCGACTGCAGTTCGTTGCTGACTGCTGGACCCAGGTTTCCGATGCCAGCGGCAAAGTGCTGTTGAGCGGTCTCAAGCGCAAGGGCGAAAACGTCGAAGTCAGCGGCAAGCCACCCTTTTCGGTACGCCTGGGTTATGCCCGTGGCGTACAGATCAGCTACAACGGGCAGGCGGTCGACATCGCTCCGTTCACCAGTGGCGAGACCGCTCGCCTGAAGTTAGGTCAATAAGTCATGCACGGCGAATCTCCAATCAAACGTCGCGAGTCCCGCAAGATCTGGGTCGGCTCGGTACCGGTGGGCGGCGATGCGCCGATCGCCGTGCAGAGCATGACCAACAGCGACACCAATGATGTCGCGGCCACCGTCGCCCAGATCAACCGTCTGGAAGCCGCGGGTGTCGATATCGTGCGCATTTCGGTGCCCGATATGGACGCTGCCGAAGCCTTCGGCCGGATCAAGCAACTGGTCAAGGTGCCTTTGGTTGCCGATATCCATTTCGACTACAAGATCGCTCTGCGCGTGGCCGAACTGGGCGTCGATTGCCTGCGGATCAACCCGGGCAACATCGGTCGCGAAGACCGGGTGCGCGCCGTGGTCGATGCCGCCCGTGACCGCGGGATCCCGATCCGCATCGGGGTCAACGCCGGTTCCCTGGAAAAAGACCTGCAGAAGAAATACGGCGAGCCGACTCCGGCGGCGCTGGTGGAGTCTGCACTGCGTCACGTCGAACACCTTGAACGCCTGAATTTCAAGGACTTCAAGGTCAGCGTAAAGGCCTCCGACGTGTTCATGGCCGTCGAAGCCTATCGCCTGCTGGCCAAGGAGATCGTTCAGCCGCTGCACCTGGGCATCACCGAAGCCGGTGGTTTGCGTTCAGGCACGGTGAAATCTGCCGTGGGCCTCGGTATGCTGCTGGCCGACGGGATTGGCGATACTATTCGCATCTCGTTGGCGGCCGATCCGGTCGAGGAAGTGAAAGTCGGCTACGACATTCTCAAATCCCTGCACTTGCGGTCCCGTGGTATCAACTTCATCGCCTGCCCAAGCTGTTCGCGGCAGAACTTCGATGTGGTGAAAACCATGAATGAACTGGAAATGCGCCTGGAAGATCTGCTGGTGCCGCTGGATGTCGCGGTGATCGGTTGCGTAGTGAACGGTCCGGGTGAAGCCAAAGAGGCGCATATCGGCCTGACCGGTGGTACGCCGAACCTGATTTATATCGACGGTAAACCGGCGCAGAAATTGACGAATGACAATCTGGTGGATGAGCTGGAAAGGCTGATCCGCCAGAAAGCGGCCGAAAAGGTCGAAGCCGACGCAGCGCTGATCGCTCGCGGCTGAGCCCGACTAAAGAGCCGAACGAATTTAAGGATTTTAAGTGAGCAAGTCTTTGCAAGCCATTCGTGGCATGAACGACATCCTGCCCGAGCAGACTCCCCTGTGGCGTCATTTCGAAGGTACCGTCTCGCGTCTGCTGGATAACTATGGTTACAAGCAGATCCGTATGCCGATCGTTGAGTTCACCGAGCTGTTCAAACGCTCCATCGGTGAAGTGACCGACATCGTCGAAAAAGAGATGTACACCTTCGCCGACCGCAACGGCGATTCCCTGACCTTGCGCCCTGAAGGCACCGCGGCCTGCGTGCGCGCAGTGCTCGAGCACGGCATCACCGGTGGCGGCCAGGTGCAGAAACTCTGGTACATCGGCCCGATGTTCCGCCACGAGCGTCCGCAGAAAGGCCGTTATCGCCAGTTCCACCAGATCGGTTGCGAAGTCTTCAACCTCGACGGTCCGGACATCGATGCCGAGCTGATCGTGTTGACCTGGCGCCTCTGGGGCGAGCTGGGCATCCGTGACGCGGTCAAGCTCGAGCTCAACAGCCTGGGCACCAGCGAGTCCCGCGGTCGTTATCGCGAGGCACTGGTGGAGTACCTCTCGGCTCGCCTCGATCAATTGGACGAAGACAGCCAGCGCCGGTTGAAAACCAACCCGTTGCGCGTGCTCGATACCAAGAACGCCGAGACTCAAGCCGTGCTGGCAGACGCGCCGAAAATGGCCGATTACCTGGACGAAGAATCCCGCGTGCACTTCGAGGGCCTCAAGGCTCGCCTGGATGCTGCCGATATTCCGTATGTGCTCAACCCGAAGCTGGTGCGCGGGCTGGATTACTACAGCAAGACCGTTTTCGAGTGGGTCACCGATCAACTGGGCGCCCAGGGCACGGTATGTGCCGGTGGCCGTTACGACGGCCTGGTCGAGCAGATGGGCGGCAAGCCGACCCCGGGCGTTGGTTTCGCCATGGGTATCGAGCGTCTGGTACTGCTGTTGGAAACCCTGGAAAAGATCCCGGAAGAAATCTCCCGCCAGGTCGATGTCTACCTCTGTGCCTTCGGTGAAGCGGCCGAAATCGCCGCCCTGACCTTGAGCGAGCAGGTACGCGATCAATTGCCGAACCTGCGCCTGCAGATCAATGCCGGCGCCGGCAGCTTCAAAAGCCAGTTCAAGAAAGCCGACAAGAGCGGTGCGCTGTATGCACTGATTCTCGGTGACGACGAATTGTCCCGGCAAGTGGTGGGTTTCAAACCGCTGCGTGGCCAGGGCGAACAACAAAGCATCGCCTGGGACGCGCTTGCTGCGCACCTGGCCACCTGCGTCGTGCAGGGTTGAAGCTGTCAAACAGCCGATTTAGCGAATAAGGAGTATTGGGGTGTCGAGTAGCGAAGATGAACAGCTGGCGGATTTGAAGGACTGGTGGACGCGTAACGGCAAACCTCTGCTCACTGGCGGCCTGTTGGCGCTGGTTATCGTGTTCGGCTGGCAGGCGTTTCAGAAGTATCAGAGCAATCAGTCGCAAGGCGCCTCGATGCTCTATCAGCAACTGCTGGAAACGACCCTGACCCCAGACGGCAAGCCTGACCCCGCCCGTGTTGCGGACCTGGCCGGCAAGTTGAACAACGAGTTCGGCGGCACCGCCTACGCCCAGTATGGCAGCCTGTTCGTGGCGAAAGTCGCGGTCGAGACCGGCAAGCTGGATGACGCGGTGAAGGAGCTCAAGGCCGTGGCCGACAAACCGGCCAACCCGACCCTGGGTGAAGTCGCCCGTCAGCGCCTGGCTCAGGTGCTGGCTGCACAGAACAAGGCCGACGAAGCCCTGAAGCTGCTCGAAGGCGATACCGACAAGGCATTCCTGGCCACTCGTGAAGAGCTCAAGGGTGATCTGCTGGTCCAGTTGGGTCGTACCGACGAAGCCTATGCTGCGTACCAAAAGGCCAAGGCTGCGTTGTCCGATGAGGCGGCGGTCGGTGGTTTACAAATCAAGCTGGACGACCTGGCCAAAGGGGATGCGTGACGTGATCCGTTGGAAACATGCAGCATTGCTGACTCTGGCCGTTCTGGCCGCGGGTTGCAGCAGCAACAGCAAAAAAGAATTGCCACCGGCTGAGCTGGTCGACTTCAAGGAAGAAGTGGTCCTGCAAAAGCAGTGGAGTCGTTCGGTCGGTGACGGCCAGGGCAAGACCTTCAACATGTTGGTGCCGGCGATTGATGGCGACACCCTCTATGCGGGCGATGTCACCGGCGTGATCATGGCGCTGGATCGCAGTAACGGCGACGTCAAATGGAAGAAAGATCTCGAACTGCCTGTTTCCGGCGCCGTTGGTGTGGGTTACGGTCTGGTCATGATCGGTACGCTGAAAGGCGAAGTGGTAGCGCTGGATTCGAGCAGCGGTGAAGAGAAATGGCGCGCTCGCGTGACCAGTGAAGTGCTCGCACCGCCTGCCACCAACGGTGACGTGGTGGTGATTCAGACTCAGGATGACCGTCTGATCGGCCTCGACGCCGCCACTGGCAATCAACGCTGGCTCTACGACAGCACTCCGGCGGTCCTGACTCTGCGCGGCACCAGTGCGCCGATCGTTACCAGCCGCCTGGCGGTTGCCGGCTTGTCGACCGGTAAAGTGGTCGCACTGGATATTTCCAACGGTGTGCCGGTCTGGGAACAACGCGTTGCCATTCCGCAAGGTCGTTCGGAGCTGGATCGTGTGGTCGACATCGACGGTGGCCTGCTGCTGTCCGGCAGCACCCTGTATGTCGCCAGCTATCAAGGTCGCGTTGCGGCCCTGGATCTGGAAAGCGGTCGCCCGCTCTGGCAGCGTGATGCTTCCAGCTATGCCGGCGTTGCTCAAGGTTTTGGCAGCGTTTACGTGAGCCTGGCTTCGGGCACCATGGAGGGTGTCGACGAGCGTTCGACCACAGCATTGTGGACCAACGACTCGCTGGCGCGCCGTCAGCTCTCGGCACCGGAAGTGTTTTCCAGCTACGTGGCAGTCGGTGACATGGAAGGCTACCTGCACCTGTTGAGCCAGGTGGATGGCCGTTTCGTCGGTCGTGAGCGCATCGACAGCGATGGCCTGCGTGCCCGTCCGCTGGTAGTGGGTGATACGATTTATGTGTATGGCAACAGTGGCAAGCTGGAAGCCCTGACCATCAAGTAATGCTTTGACTATGCTTGGGGTGACCCCCCAAGCCGCATTGTTGTAGGAGCGAGCTTGCTCGCGATGGACGTTAACGATGACGCGTGTTTGCTGGATGAACGCGGCGCCTTTCGGTTTTTCTCGAGCAATCGAGCGTCGACCGGCAGCTCCTACAGTGCTGCCCCGAGCACCAGCCGCTGCCCAGCAGCGGCTTTTGTATTTTCTGAAATAACGCAGTGGAGAGCCGCATGGTTCCCGTAATCGCCCTGGTGGGTCGACCGAACGTCGGCAAGTCCACCTTGTTCAACCGCCTGACCAGGACCCGTGACGCCATTGTCGGCGACCTGTCCGGTCTGACCCGTGATCGCCAGTACGGTGAGGCAAAGTGGCAAGGGCGTTCCTACATTCTGGTCGACACCGGTGGTATCTCCGGTGACGAACATGGCATGGACGAAAAAATGGCCGAGCAGTCGCTGCTGGCCATTGAAGAAGCCGATGTCGTCCTGTTCCTGGTAGACGCCCGCGCCGGTTTCACCGCTGCCGATCAAATGATTGGCGAGCATTTGCGCAAGCGCAACAAGCGTTCCTATGTGGTCGCCAACAAGGTCGACAACATCGACCCTGAGCTGGCCCGCGCCGAGTTCAGCCCTCTGGGCATGGGCGACGCGATTCCGATCGCCGGTGCCCACGGTCGCGGCATCACGCAGATGCTGGAAATCTGCCTGCGCGATTTCCCGAAAGATGAGGAAGAACCGGAAGAAGGCGAAGAAGAAATCGTTGCCGAAGGTCAGGAAGCCAAGCGCATTCCAGGCCCGAGCGAAAAAGACGGTATCAAGATCGCCATCATCGGTCGTCCGAACGTCGGCAAGTCGACCCTGGTCAACCGTATGCTCGGTGAAGACCGGGTTATCGTGTATGACGAACCCGGCACCACCCGCGACAGCATCTACATTCCCTTCGAGCGTAACGAAGAGAAGTACACGCTGATTGACACCGCCGGTGTGCGCAAGCGCGGCAAGATCCACGAGGAAGTTGAAAAGTTCTCGGTGGTGAAAACCCTGCAGGCGATCAAAGACGCCAACGTGGTGGTCTTCGTCATGGACGCCCGCGAAGGCGTGGTCGATCACGACCTCAACCTGCTGGGCTTCGTCCTGGAAGCCGGTCGTGCCCTGGTTATCGCACTGAACAAGTGGGATGGCATGACGCCTGGCGAACGCGAGTTCGTGAAGATCGAGCTGCAACGTCGGCTGTTCTTCGTTGACTTCGCCGACATCCACTTCATCTCGGCCTTGCACGGCACGGGGGTGGGTAACCTGTACCAGTCGGTGCAGAACTCGTTCAAGTCCGCGGTCACCCGCTGGCCGACCAACCGCCTGACCCAGATCCTTGAAGATGCGGTCGGCGAGCACGCGCCACCGATGGTCAACAACCGTCGGATCAAGCTGCGTTATGCCCACTTGGGTGGTGCCAACCCGCCGATCATCGTGATCCACGGTAACCAGGTGGAAAAGGTTCCGAAATCCTACGTCCGTTACCTGGAAAACACTTACCGCCGCGTCTTGAAACTGGTCGGCACGCCGATCCGTATCGAATTCAAAGGTGGCGAGAACCCGTACGAAGGCCTGAAGAACACGCTCACCGACCGCCAGGTCAACAAGAAGCGTCGTTTGATGACTCACCACAAGAAAGCCGAGAAGAAGCGTAAAGACAAACGCTGATTCTCGAGCCTGCCCGCCTTTTCCGGGCGGGCTCTTTGTGGCGAGGGGGCTTGTCGGAACGCCGCATCGCCCCGTTCGGCCGCGCAGCGGTCGTAAAACCAGCCGATGTGTTCCTCCTGAAAACACCTCGGTTGCAGATTTTAGGGCCGCTTCGCGACCCAGCGCGGGCAAGCCCGCTTGCCACAAGTCATCGGCAAGATCAGAAGTATGTGCATTACCAGAAGGGCGCCCATGGCGCCCTTTTTCGTGCCTGCCGTTTGGGCTATCCTCGGGCTCTCCCGTGCCGTCGTAGAGCCGGGTGTCAGCAGGGAACCACCGATGATCACCAGCAAGCTGCCGAATGTCGGCACTACCATCTTCACTCGTATGTCGCAGCTCGCGGTGGAAACCGGCGCGCTCAACCTGTCCCAGGGCTTCCCCGATTTCGACGGCCCGCAGGCCCTGCGTGATGCCGTAGGCCGGCACATCGCCAGCGGCCACAACCAATATTCACCGATGACCGGCCTGCCAGCGTTGCGCCAGCAGGTCGCGGCCAAGATCGCCCGCAGCTATGGCTGCACGGTGGATGCCGACACGGAAGTGACCATCACCCCCGGCGCGACTCAGGCAATTTTCTGCGCCGTTCAAGCGCTGATCCATCCCGGTGATGAAGTCATAGTGTTCGACCCGTGCTACGACAGTTATGAGCCCTCGGTGGAACTTGCTGGCGGCCGTTGCGTGCATGTGCAGCTGGGCCTGAATGATTTCGCCATCGACTGGCAGAAGCTCGCTGAAGCACTGAGCCCGCGTACGCGGATGATCATCCTCAACTCGCCGCACAATCCCAGTGGCGCACTGATCAGTCGGGCCGAGCTCGACCAACTGGCAGACTTGATCCGCGATCGCGACATCTACCTGATCAGCGACGAGGTCTACGAGCACCTGGTGTTCGACGGCGTGCCCCACGCCAGCGTGCTGGCCCACGAAGAGCTGTATCAGCGGGCCTTTGTGGTCAGTTCGTTTGGCAAGACTTACCACGTCACGGGCTGGAAAACCGGCTACGTGGTCGCACCGCCGGCGCTCACCGCCGAGCTGCGTAAAGTGCATCAGTACGTGAGCTTCTGCGGCGTGACGCCCCTGCAATATGCCTTGGCCGACTTCATGGCCGAGCACCCTGAACATGTCGAGGAACTGCCGGCGTTCTATCAGGCCAAGCGCGATCTGTTCTGCGATTTGCTGATGCCTTCACGATTCAGTTTCACGCGGGTCGCCGGCACCTACTTCCAGTTGGTCGACTACTCGCAGATTCGCCCGGACCTCAATGACGTCGACATGGCGCTATGGATGACCCGCGAGCACGGGGTGGCGACGATTCCGGTCTCGGTGTTCTACCAGAGCCCGCCGCCAGGGCAGCGTCTGGTGCGCCTGTGTTTTGCCAAACGCGAGGAGACGCTGCGTGAAGCAGCGGAGAAATTATGCGTGATCTGAGTGCACTGCCGAACCTTAACGTTGCACTGATCCAGACGACGCTGGCCTGGCATGACCGTCAGGCCAACTTCGAGCATTTCGAGCAGCTGCTGGAACAAGCCCGGGGCGCAGACCTGGTCATCCTGCCGGAGATGTTCACCACCGGTTTTTCCATGGAGTCCGAAACCCTGGCCGAGCCGGAAAACGGTCCCACCAGCAAGTGGTTGCGCAGCCAGGCGAAAAAACTCGATGCGGTGATTACCGGCACTGTGATCGTCCAGGCCGCCGATGGCAGCCATCGCAATCGCTTGCTGTGGGCGCGTCCCGACGGCGAAGTCTGGCACTACGACAAGCGCCACCTGTTCCGTATGGCCGGTGAGCACAACCACTTCACTCCGGGCGAGCGCCAGGTGCAGTTCGAACTCAAAGGCTGGCGGATCCGGCCGTTGATTTGCTATGACCTGCGCTTCCCGGTGTGGAGCCGCGATGCTCAGGACACCGATTTGCTGCTGTATACCGCCAACTGGCCTGGCGCGCGGCGTCAGCACTGGAATCGCCTGTTGCCGGCGCGCGCAATCGAAAACCTCTGCTATGTGGCGGCGGTGAATCGGGTAGGCACCGACGGCAAGGGCTTCGCCTATACCGGCGACAGCCAGGTCCTGGATTTCCAGGGTGAAACCCTGCTGAGTGCCGGTGAGGCAGATGGGGTGTTTCAGGTGGTTCTGGATGTGGCGGAACTGGCGGCTTATCGCAAGCGCTTCCCGGCTAATCTGGATGCCGATACCTTTGAATTCACCTGATACTCTCGTTGCCTGACCTGCCGCCATCGCGAGCAGGCTCGCTCCCACCGTAGATTGTGTGAACGCAAAATTATGGGTTCACCCAAAATCCAATGCGGGAGCGACGGTGCGGCGATCAGACCTGCTCGCGATGGGGCATGACAGGCAACACAAAAATAGTTCAGCTGAGATCGGGGGCTCAGCGAAAAGATCGCAGCCTTCGGCAGCTCCTACGCTGGAATGCGATCCCTGTAGGAGCTGCCGAAGGCTGCGATCTTTTGATCTTCAAAATGGCTAAAACAAAAAAGGCTCCGAGGCATCACCCCGGGGCCTTTTGTATTTCAACGACTGGTTATGCCGCTTCTTGGGCTTGTGTCTGGCTCAGGGAGCGGTTCAGCGCGCTGAACAGGGCCTTGAAGCTGGCGGTGGTGATGTTTTCGTCGATGCCCACGCCGTGGACCGCACGTTCGCCATTGACCCGCAGTTCAATGTAGGCCGCAGCCTTGGCATTGGTGCCCGCGCCGATCGCGTGTTCGTTGTAGTCCATGATCTCCACGGCAATCGGCAGACCGGCTACCAGCGCTTCCAGGGCGCCATTGCCCTTGCCGCGCCAGTGCTGGGTTTCGCCGTCGCAGTGAACCTCGACGTCGACCGCGCTGTTGCCGTTCTCTTCCTGCAAGCGGTGACTGACCAGCGCATAAGGCAGGTTGGCCTGCAAGTATTCGCTGTGCAGCAAGGAGTGGATCTGCTGGGCCGTCATTTCCAGGCCCAGGCGATCGGTTTCACGCTGTACCACCTGGCTGAACTCGATCTGCATGCGACGCGGCAAGTTGATGCCGTATTCCTGTTCCAGCAGGTAAGCGATACCGCCTTTGCCCGACTGGCTGTTCACGCGGATCACCGCCTCGTAGCTGCGACCGATGTCGGCCGGGTCGATCGGCAAGTACGGCACTTCCCATAAGGCGTCCGGTTTCTGTTGCGCGAAGCCTTTGCGGATGGCGTCTTGGTGCGAGCCGGAGAACGCGGTGTGAACCAGGTCGCCGACGTACGGGTGACGCGGGTGTACCGGGATCTGGTTGCACTCTTCAACGACTTTGCGCACGCCGTCGATATCCGAGAAGTCCAGTTCAGGGTGGATGCCCTGGGTGTAGAGGTTCAACGCCACGGTGACCAGGTCGACGTTACCGGTGCGCTCGCCGTTGCCGAACAGGCAGCCTTCGACACGGTCGGCGCCGGCCATCAGGCCCAACTCGGTGGCGGCAACGCCAGTGCCACGGTCGTTGTGGGTGTGCAGGCTGATTATCACGCTGTCACGACGGTTGATGTGACGACCGAACCACTCGATCTGGTCGGCATAGATGTTCGGCGTCGCGCATTCGACGGTGGCCGGCAGGTTGAGGATCATTTTGTGCTCGGGCGTCGGGTTCCAGACCTCGATCACCGCGTCGCAGACTTCCTTGGCGAATTCCACTTCGGTGGCGCTGAAGGTCTCGGGCGAGTACTCGAAAGTCCACTCGGTGTCCGGCTGCTTGGCGGCATATTTGACGAACAGCTTGGCGGCGTCGACGGCAATCGCCTTGACCCCGGCCTTGTCCTGATTGAAGACAATCTTGCGGAAGGACGGGCTGGTGGCGTTGTACAGGTGAACGATGGCTTTTTTCGCGCCGCGCAGGGATTCGAAGGTGCGCTCGATCAAGTCTTCACGACCCTGGGTCAACACCTGGATGGTGGTGTCGTCCGGGATGTGGCCGCCTTCGATCAAGGTACGGACGAAGTCGAAGTCGGTTTGCGAAGCGGCAGGGAAGGAGGCTTCGATCTCTTTCACACCTACGGCGACCAGGGTTTTCCAGAAGCGCAGCTTCTTGACTGCGTCCATCGGCTCGATCAGCGACTGGTTGCCGTCGCGCAGGTCGGAGCTGCACCAGATCGGCGCGGCGGTGATGGTTTTCGAAGGCCAGGTGCGGTCCGGGATATCAATGGTCGCAAATGCGCGGTACTTCGAGGACGGGTCTTTGAGCATGGTCATCAGGAAATCCCTATGGTGTTGGCCGAAAAGAGGCGGCCTGCCGTTGAATCATTTTCTATTGATGTAGCTGGGGGCGAGGCACCGCGATTCACCCTGGCAGTCGTGCACTGACGAGGCAGAGGCTGCGGTGTTGGCGTCGCTGAATGAGGGTGTGAGAGGTTTTCATGTCTTCAACCCTAACCATTGGGATGAAGGATGGCAAGCAGGTGAAAAAAATTGAGATAATTTCTGATTTTTTGCGGTAATTCGAGATTTTGTAGCGCAGGATTGTGTTTGGTGTTGGTTAAATTGCGCTGATGTACAAAGGTTAGCAATTGAGTTTTTAAGTGTTTGCCAGGCTTTGTTGCGATGTTGGTTTTGGGATTGCCATCGCGAGCAAGCTCGCTCCCACATTAGATAGATGGCGGACACAAAATGTGTGTTCGCATGCGATCAACTGTGGGAGCGAGCTTGCTCGCGATAGGGCCCTTTGCCTCACCACACCTCTCAGGGCTGGAACGCCCCAATAAAAATCGCCGGATCAACTCGGGCATCATTCAGGCTGATGTTCCAGTGCATATGCGGCCCGGTCGCCCGCCCCGTGGAGCCGACTTTGCCCACCACTGCGCCACGGGCCAATTGCTGGCCGACCTTCACGTCGATTTTCGACATATGGCAAAACATGCTGATAAAGCCCTGGCCGTGGTCGACGAACACCGTGTTGCCATTGAAGAAGTAATTGCCGAGCAAGATCACCTTGCCGGCGGCCGGGGTCTTGATCGGAGTGCCGGCGGGTACCGCGAAGTCCAGACCAGCGTGGGGATTGCGTTCTTCGCCGTTAAAGAACCGGCGCACGCCAAACTTGCTGGAAAGCGGCCCGTTGACCGGTTTGTCCAGCAGCAGGTTGCTCGGGGTGTTCGGACTGAAGCTGCGGTAGGCGCTGATCTGTTCGGTCAATTCAGCGTCGATGCGCTTGAGGTCCTCCGGGTTCGGATTGACCTGACGCTGGTTTTTCAAGGTGATGCGCTGTTCCGGGTATTGCTTGGTGCCGACGGTGAAACTCAGGTTGCGCCCGCCTGCATTGATTTGCTGGCTGCCGGGTTTGACGGTCAAGGGCACGCCAACAATCGCCAGCCAGTTGTTCTGTTCCTTGACCACCAGCAGCGGTTTTCCCTGATAGCTGGCCTTGGGGGCTTGAGCCGAAGTGCCGAGATCGACCACCGCCACGCCACCGGGCACCGGTTTGTTCAGCAGGCGGGTGATGTAACTGTCGGCATGGGCATTGAGGGTCAGGCACAGCAACAGCAGGGTGCAAAGAAAACGCGGCATGGATCAATCCAGTAAAGAAAGGGTGACAGGCGTCAGGTGGTTGTCTTCGACGCGCACCTGCAATTCGCCTTCGCCGAGTCTGGCCTTCAGACGCTGGCCGGGATGGGTCTGGGCGGCACTGCGAATGGCCTGGCCGCGTTCGTCCAGCAGGATGCTGTAACCACGACCGAGGGTCGCCAGCGGACTGACCACATGCAGGGTTTGCATCTGGCTCTGCAGCTGCAGGCGACGCGCCTTCAGACCTTCGCGCATCGCCCGGGGCAAGCGTTCGGCGAGGCTGTCGAGGCGCTGGCGCAGCAGCGCCAGCTGGCGCCCGGGATGCTGCCCGGCGAGTCGGGTTTCCAGGCGGATCAAGCGCTCGCGGCGGGTATTGAGGCTGCGCTCGAAAGCGCGGCGCATGCGCATGTCCAGATCGTCCAGGCGTTGCGCTTGCTGGCGCAGGCGTTCTCCGGGATGACGCAAGCGTCGCGCCATGCCTTCCAGGCGCAGGCGGTCACGCATCAGTCGGTCGCGGATGCGCATCACCAGACGGCGGTGCAGGCTTTCGACCCGGTGTTGCAGATCGCTGGAGTCCGGCGCGAGCAATTCGGCGGCAGCGGAGGGCGTCGGTGCGCGGACGTCGGCGACGAAGTCACTGATCGATACATCGGTTTCATGGCCGACGGCGCTGACGATCGGCGTGACACAGGCATCCACCGCACGGGCGACGGCTTCTTCGTTGAAGCACCAGAGGTCCTCCAGCGAGCCACCGCCGCGCGCCAGGATCAGCGCGTCAAAGCCACGGGCATCGGCCAGTTTCAGGGCGCGGACGATCTGTGCCGTGGCTTCGCGGCCTTGTACGGCAGTCGGGATCAGGGTCAATCGGACGTGCGGCGCGCGGCGGTTGAAGACACTGATGATGTCGCGGATCACCGCGCCGGTCGGCGAACTGATGATACCGATACGTTGCGGATGGGCGGGCAACGGCACTTTGCGCTCAGCGCTGAACAGGCCCTCGGCGCTGAGTTTTTCCTTCAGCGCATCGAATGCCAGACGCAGCGCGCCATCACCGGCCGGCTCCACGGTGTCGAGAATCAGTTGATAGTCGCCACGGCCTTCGAACAGCGACACCTTGCCGCGCACCTTCACCGCCAGGCCATCTTTCAATACCTGGCGAACGCGCGCAGCATTCTGCCGGAACAGCGCACAACGCACTTGGGCGCCGCTGTCCTTGAGGGTGAAGTACACATGGCCGGAAGCCGGGCGGGCGAGGTTGGAAATTTCGCCTTCGACCCAGATGTTACTGAACACATCTTCCAGCAACACCCGCGCACGGCCGTTGAGCTGGCTGACAGTCAGGACTTCGCGGTCTAGGCCGAGTCTTGCAAAGGGGTCTTTAATCATGGGGCGCATGATAAAGGCATTTGACCGACAATCTCCATGGCTGATCGCTGCCCTATGCACCGTGTGTGGGGTGCTCCAATGCCGGTCGGTTAATTGGCATTTTTGCGAGGAGCGCTTCCGATTGTTCGCCAGGCTCAAGAACCACCCCTCACCCCAGCCCTCTCCCCACGGGGGAGAGGGGGTTGATCTTGGGTGTCTGCCGAGTTGCAGCGACCTGTGAAACCGGGTCGATTATGGATTCAACGAATTTCGATCAGGTCGCAGCACATCTTCAGAAACCCACATTCTGCTCCCTCTCCCCCGTGGGGAGAGGGCTGGGGTGAGGGGTGGATTCCGGATCAGGGCGCAGCATCCAGGGGGTTCCCTTAACGGACCGGCATTGGGGCAGGCCCGCTCCCATGGTGTAAGTTGCTGCTGAAGTGTTGGACGAATTGCTCCACCAGCGGTGTCGGATGTTGGCGGTAGGCGAGCGCGATGGTGCTTTGGCAGTCTGGGTCGGCCAAGGGCAGGAAATGAATGTTCGCCGGGGCGATGTCTTGCATCGACTCAGGGAGCAGGGCAATACCAAAACCGGCCTGAATCAATTGCAGTTGCGTGGTCTTGCGCGACACTACGCGTGCAGCCTTGGGAAAAAAGCCCTGGCGCATGCACAACTCTGCGGACAAATAGCTGAGTCCACCCCGTTGCGGATGGGGGATGGAGATAAATGGCTGGTCCTTTAAGAGAGCGAGGTCGATGCCTTGCTCAGGTGTATTCATTGTCAAGGGATGGTCGGGCGGTACTGCAAGCAAGAGCCGCTCGCTATAGAGCGGCACAATCTGTACCCCGTCGCGCTGGCGCAATACCGGCAAGCGCAACAGGCCGATGTCCAGCCGACCCTCGGCCAGCTCTTCAATTTGTACGTCGGAAGAGAGTTTCACTATGTCCATGGACACGCCGGAACAGTGCTCCAGATAACCACTGATGCCTTGCAGCAGGCGTCCGCTCATTGGCACTGTGCTGGAGTGGCTCAGGCGCAAGGTGCCGAGTTGGCCGTTGCCCACCTGTGTCGCCATTTCGCTGGCCTTGTTCAATTCGCTCAAGAGGTTTCTGGCTCTTGGATAAAAGGCCTCGCCGGCAGCTGTCAGGTGCGGTTGGCGAGCGGTACGTTCGAACAGAGGCGTTTGTAGTTGGCCCTCGAGCTCCTTGATTTGTCGACTCAGGGCCGATTGCGCAACGAACAAACGCTCGGCAGCAGCACTGAAGCTGCCGGACTCGGCGATCTCGACGAAATAACGTAGCTGGCGGGTTGAGATCATGAGTCATGCCTTTTCGAGATAAGTTGGCGGCTATGAAGATATTAGTCGCAAGGCTCGCCACTCTCTAAAGTCATTCTGAAAAAGACCAAGGATGTCGTACCCATGAGTGTTGTCGCACTGTTGAATCAATGGCCGTTCGGCGCCGTGGATTGGCTGCTGATCGAGCTGGGCGTTGCCCTGGCCTATATCGTGTTCGGCGTCGCCGGTTTTGGTACGGCGCTGGTGGCGGGGCCGATTCTGATTTTGTTTTTACCGCTCTCGAAGATCGTGCCGCTGCTGGTGTTGCTGGATTTTGTCGCGGCGTTCGGCAACTGGCTGCCGTCGCGGCGAGAGGTGGCCAGGCCGGAGTTATTGCGCTTGCTGCCGTGCATGGCACTGGGCTGCACCTTGGGGGTGATTTTCCTGCTCAACCTCAAGTCCGATGTATTGCTGTTATTGATGGGGCTGTTTATCAGCGCTTATGCGATTTACAGCCTGGCGGTGAAAATTCGTCCCACCCAGCTGGCTGCTGGTTGGGCGATTCCGATGGGTACGGTGGGCGGCTTGTTTGGCGCGCTGTTTGGCAGCGGCGGCTTTTTATATGCAATCTATTTGAACAGCCGCTTGCCCAAGGACGCGGCGCGGGCGACCCAGAGTGCGTTGATCAGTTGCAGCACCGTGGTGCGTTTGAGCCTGTTTCTGCTCGCGGGGGTGTATGCCGAGCTACCCTTATTATTACTGGCCTTGTGTTTGCTGCCGGCAATGGCGCTGGGCCTGTGGATCGGCCGCCGCTTGATCATGAAGCTGTCCCGTGAGGCGTTTGTGCGCTTGGTGACCTGGCTGGTACTGGCCAGCGGGATTGCCTTGATCAGCCGTTATCTGAGTACTTGACCTGATCGTGTCAGGGATTAAGCTGCCGGCCCTCGGATCCCACAAGGTGGATCATTCAGAACTGCTCCAGGCCCCACCCATGAATTCCCAAAGCATTATCGTCCCGAAAATTTCCACACTGCCGGTGCATGAACCCCGGGCACGGGCGATCGTGCGTTGGCTGGTGCGCAAGAACATTATCGAAGCAGAACTGACTACCTGCGGTCGCACCGGCAACCGCATGGCCCATGCCATTGCGCCGGGGGCACGCGAAGTGGTGTTGTACCCGCAGGCGTTGCCTTACGGTGAGCCGGTCAATGGCCTGGAGATCATCACCAAGCGCTGCATCTATACGCCGGCCAAGGGGTTTCTCGAAGAAGCCGGCTGCGCCAAGTGCCGCAAGGAGGTCGGTGAGGCGCTGTTTGAAAGCCTGGAAGACTGGATGCCGGGGCGCACCGATAACTTCACCTGCCCGGAATGCGGGCATGAAGATGACATCAATGGCTTTCTATTCCTGCAGGAATGCGGATTTTCCAACCTGGGATTCATTTTCAACAATTGGGCCGAGGCCGGGTTCAAGCAGAGCTTTATCGACGAATTCGCCGATTGGCTCGATCAACCGGTGAGTTGGATAAAAGTCGAACTGTAAACGCAGGACTAAATGTAGGACAAAGAGCAGCAGCTCACGTATGTCCCTTCAGCAGATCCCGGATATTCGTGCCGCAAACCCGTATATCAGCTGCGTCGATAATAGACAGAGTTTTACATTGAACCCGAGGGGGTGTCTGACTATAATGGCGCGCTTCCATTTTCCCGCTCGGGAGCCCCCGCGATGCTGCGTATCAGCCAAGAAGCTCTGACATTCGACGACATTCTCCTAGTGCCCGGTTATTCCGAGGTACTTCCTAACGAAGTCAGTCTCAAGACCCGCCTAACCCGTGGCATCGAGCTGAATATTCCTCTGGTTTCCGCTGCCATGGATACCGTCACTGAAGCCCGGCTGGCCATTGCCATGGCTCAGGAAGGCGGCATTGGCATCATCCACAAGAACATGACCATCGAGCAGCAAGCTGCCGAAGTGCGCAAGGTCAAGCGCTACGAGGCCGGCGTGGTCAAGGACCCGATCACCATCGAGGCCGAAGCCACCGTCCGTGAGCTGTTCGAACTGACCCGCCAGCACAACATCTCCGGCGTTCCGGTGTTGCACAATGGCGATCTGGTCGGCATCGTCACTTCCCGTGACGTGCGTTTCGAAAATCGTCTGGAAGCCACTGTCCGCGAAGTGATGACGCCTAAAGAGCGTCTGGTCACGGTCAAGGAAGGCGCCGACAAGAACGACGTTCGCGAGTTGTTGCACAAACACCGCATCGAACGCGTGCTGATCGTCGACGACAAATTTGCCCTCAAAGGCATGATGACCGTCAACGACATCGAAAAAGCCAAGGCCTATCCGCTGGCCAGCAAGGACGACCAGGGTCGTCTGCGTGTCGGCGCTGCGGTCGGTACCGGTAAAGACACCGGTGACCGCGTCGCTGCCCTGGTCAATGCCGGTGTTGACGTGGTGGTAGTCGATACCGCCCACGGCCACTCCAAGGGCGTGATCGACCGCGTTCGCTGGGTCAAGGAAAACTTCCCGCAAGTGCAGGTCATCGGCGGCAACATCGCCACCGGCGCTGCGGCCAAGGCCCTGGCTGAAGCCGGCGCCGACGCCGTCAAGGTCGGTATCGGCCCAGGCTCGATCTGCACCACGCGCATCGTTGCCGGTGTCGGCGTGCCGCAAATCAGCGCCATCGCCAACGTCGCCGCAGCCCTTGAAGGCACCGGCGTGCCGTTGATCGCCGACGGCGGCATCCGGTTCTCCGGTGACCTGTCCAAGGCCATCGTGGCCGGTGCGTCCTGCGTGATGATGGGCTCGATGTTCGCCGGTACCGAAGAAGCTCCGGGCGAGATCGAACTGTTCCAGGGCCGTTCGTACAAGGCTTACCGTGGCATGGGTTCGCTGGGTGCCATGTCTCAGGCCCAGGGTTCTTCCGATCGCTACTTCCAGGACTCCTCCGCGGGTGCCGAGAAGCTGGTGCCGGAAGGTATCGAGGGGCGTGTTCCGTACAAGGGCAGCCTGAGCGCGATCATCCATCAGCTGATGGGTGGCTTGCGTTCTTCGATGGGTTATACCGGCAGTGCCGACATCGAAGAAATGCGCACCAAGCCTGAATTCGTGCGCATCACCGGCGCCGGCATGGCTGAATCCCACGTCCACGACGTGCAGATCACCAAAGAAGCTCCAAACTATCGCGTAGGTTGATAGTGATCGCCTTCAGGTTCTGACCCGAAGGCGATTGATGACTTTAGTAACCGGGGCTGTTTTCTTCAGCCCCGTGTCGTTTCTGAAATTAGACGAGAATGACCATGGCCCTCGACATTCACGCCCACCGCATCCTGATCCTCGACTTCGGTTCCCAGTACACCCAGCTGATCGCCCGTCGCGTGCGTGAAATCGGTGTTTACTGCGAACTGCATCCGTTCGACATGGACGACGAAGCGATTCGCGAATTCGCCCCGCGCGGGATCATCCTTGCTGGCGGCCCCGAGTCCGTGCACGCAGCCGACAGTCCACGCGCGCCGCAAGCCGTCTGGGACCTCGGTGTTCCGGTGTTCGGCATCTGCTACGGCATGCAGACCATGGCTGAACAGCTGGGCGGTCGTGTGCAAGGTTCGGATCTGCGTGAGTTCGGTTACGCCCGCGTCGACGTGGTCGGCAAGAGCCGCGTACTCGACGGCATCGAAGACCATGTCGATGCCGATGGCGTCTTCGGTCTTGATGTGTGGATGAGCCACGGCGACAAAGTCACCGAGATCCCGGCAGGTTTCCACATTCTGGCCAGCACCCCGAGCTGCCCGATCGCCGGCATGGCCGACGATACCCGTGGCTACTACGGCGTGCAGTTCCACCCGGAAGTGACCCACACCAAGCAGGGCGGGCGCATCCTCTCGCGCTTCATCCTCGACATCTGCGGCTGCGAAGCCCTGTGGACGCCGTCGCACATCGCTGACGACGCCATCGCCCACATTCGCGCCCAGGTCGGCACCGACAACGTATTGCTCGGCCTGTCCGGCGGCGTTGATTCCTCGGTAGTGGCTGCGCTGCTGCACAAGGCCATCGGCGACCAACTGACCTGCGTCTTCGTCGACAACGGTCTGCTGCGTCTGCACGAAGGTGAGCAGGTCATGGCGATGTTCGCCGAGAACATGGGCGTCAAAGTAATTCGCGCCAATGCCGCCGACCAGTTCCTCGATAACCTGGCCGGCGAGTCGGACCCGGAGAAGAAGCGCAAGATCATCGGCCGTACCTTCATCGACGTGTTCGATGCCGAATCCTGCAAGCTCGACAACATCAAGTACCTGGCCCAGGGCACCATCTACCCGGACGTGATCGAGTCGGCTGGCGCCAAAAGCGGCAAGGCCCACGTGATCAAGTCCCACCACAACGTGGGTGGCCTGCCGGAAGAAATGAACCTCAAGCTGGTTGAACCCCTGCGCGAGCTGTTCAAGGACGAAGTCCGTCGTCTGGGCCTGGAACTCGGCCTGCCGTACGACATGGTCTACCGCCACCCGTTCCCGGGCCCGGGCCTGGGTGTGCGGATCCTGGGTGAAGTGAAGAAGGAATACGCCGACCTGCTGCGTCGCGCTGACCACATCTTCATTGAAGAACTGCGCAAGGCCGACTGGTACCACAAGGTCAGCCAGGCCTTCGTGGTGTTCCAGCCGGTGAAATCGGTGGGTGTGGTCGGTGATGGCCGTCGTTACGCCTGGGTCGTGGCCCTGCGTGCGGTGGAAACCGTCGACTTCATGACCGCCCGCTGGGCGCACCTGCCGTACGAGCTGCTGGAAACCGTCAGCGGCCGGATCATCAATGAAATCGAAGGCATCTCCCGCGTCACCTACGACGTGTCGAGCAAGCCGCCAGCGACCATTGAGTGGGAGTGATCCAGACCGCCTCGTCGGCCTGTGATCTGCGCGTGTAAACAGCGGCGATCGACACCTTGGTGTCGATCGCCGCTGGCGTTTCAGCTGTTGTAAAAACCCTTCGCAATACCCTGAAAGACATGGGCCAAGCCCCAATGCCGGTCAGTTAAGGCGGTACGCGAACCGTAGCAGCTGGCGAAGCCTGCGTTCGGCTGCGCAGCAGTCGTAAAATCAAGCGCCGCGGTATTCCCAGACACACCGTGGAAGCAGGTTTTACGACTGCTTCGCAGCCGAACGCAGCCTTCGGCAGCTGCTACGGGGAAATGTGCGGAGCCAGAAACTCCTTAACTGACTGGCATTGGGCCAAGCCTACTGTCAGCCTCGTCTGTACTCCAGATAATCTTCCAGCCTCCGAGCGGCTTTTGATTGTTTCTAGTTGTCAGTTGACAACCTTGTGATTCTTGACGAGACTGGAAGCTATGGAGGGCTCGTGCACCTCACTCAAAAAAGAAATCGAAATGGACTACATTTTCACCCTCAAGTATCAGCTCGCGCAGTGCGATTGCGATCCTGACGAGTTGGTCGAGCGGTTATACGCAGCAGGCTGCGATGATGCGTTGATCGGTGTCGGATTGCCGGGCCGGCTGGCGTTGGAATTCACCCGCGAGGCCGCGACGGCCGAAACGGCGCTGAGGAGCGCGCTGATGGACGTCAAACGCATCGTTCCTGACGCTCGTTTGGTGGAGGTAGCGCCGGACTTCGTCGGCCTGACGGATATTGCCGAGATCATCGGCGTTTCGCGGCAGAACATGCGCAAACTGATGCTGACTCATTGCACCAGCTTCCCGTTGGCCGTGCATGAAGGCAAGACATCGGTCTGGCATCTGGCTGAGGTATTGAGCTGGCTGGATGCAAAGGGCGGCTACCGCCTTGAACAACCAGTGATCGACGTCGCCCGGATCGCGCAAAGCGTCAATCTCGTCAAGGAATCCCGCCGGGGTGTCGCCTTGGGCGCCGAGTGGCGGGCGCTGGTTTGACGTATCCCTCTCAGCGCCGCGCCACGTCCGAGAAGTAGAACTTGTCCAGGGTATGCCGCGACTCGGTGTACTCGAACTGCCTACCGTCCTGCAGAAAGGTCTGGTTGCTGACCACGATCACATGGCTTTGGCCGTCGAGGTCCAGGTGCTGCTGGTCATCCTTGCCCCGTGGTACGGCTTCGATGGTCCGCTGGGCATAGCTGATCTGCAGCTGCAGGGTCTGTTCGATAAAGGCATAGATCGAGTGTTCGGCGATCTCGCGGTCCAGCCCCGGAATCAGTTCGGCGACGAAGTGGTTGATGTCGAGGATCACCCGTTTACCGTCGATTCTTCGCACCCGTTTGATCCGCGTGATCAAGCTGCCTTCTGGCGCCTGGATGTGTTCAAGCAGGGCGCCTTCGAGGGGGATCTGACTGAACTCCACGACCTCGGTCCTGACGTCGTTGCCCAGCCTTGGGTAGGTTTCCTGAAAGCTGACAATCCCGCCTAATTGGAATTCGATCGGTGCCGGTGACAGGACGAACGTGCCTTTGCCGTGGACTTTCTGTGCGAAGCCGCGTTCCTGAAGTTGCTCGATAGCTTTGCGCACGGTACCGCGGCTGGCCTGGTAGCTGTCCATCAATTCGGTTTCGGAGGGCAACCTGGCGCCGCGTTCCAGACGTTCGGTGGTGATGCTGGCAAGCAGATCGGTGTAGATCTGGTTGTACTTACTCATGGGGATGGCTCTGTGCCGCTGTGCTCAAGGCTTGGAACCATAAGGGCAGGGCTGGGGTTTGTCCATTTATGGCTGAGCATAAAAATTATTTCGCAACTCGTCTGTACGAGTTGTTGCTTTAACTCGTACAGACGAGTACTTTTCGTTTCGGCGTGCTGCCAATAACACTCTCCAATAACAAGAAGCTAAAACGGAAGAAAAGAGCATGAGCCACGACTACCCGACTATCGCCGACGAGATCCTGCAGAGTCTCGGCGGTACAGACAACCTCGAGCAGGCTGCGCACTGTGTGACCCGCCTGCGCCTGGCGCTGAAAGACCGGAGCCTGGTCGACAACGCCACCCTGAACCAGATCGACCTGGTCAAAGGCTCGTTCTTCACCGGCGGTCTGCTGCAAATCGTCATCGGCCCCGGTGAAGTGGAGAAGGTCTACGCAGCATTGCGTCAGCTGACCGGTCTTGCGGCCTCGACCATCGCCGACGTCAAACAGAAAAGCGCCGAAAAGATCAATCCCATGCAGCGCCTGGTGCGGGTGTTCTCCGATGTGTTCATGCCGATCCTGCCGGCGCTGATCATTGCCGGCCTGCTGATGGGCATCAACAACCTGATGGGCGCCAAGGGCATGTTCATCGAAGGCCGGACCCTGCTGGAGGCCTATCCGAACCTGGACGGTGTCTGGAGTCTGATCAACCTGATGGCCAACACCTCGTTCGTGTTCCTCCCGGCATTGGTCGGCTGGTCGGCGGCCAAGCGTTTTGGTGGCAGTGAAATCCTCGGCATCGTGCTTGGCCTGATGCTGGTTCACCCGGATTTGCTCAACGCCTGGAACTACGGCAAGGCGGTCGCTGGCCTCGACGGTCAGAGCCTGCCGTACTTCGAGATCCTCGGACTGTTCCAGATCGAGAAGGTCGGTTATCAGGGGCAGATCCTGCCGATTCTGCTGGCGGCCTGGGTCATGAGCACTATCGAGAAATGGTTGCGGGCGCGAGTGCCGAACGCCATTCAACTGCTGGTGGTGCCGATCACGACCATAGTGGTCACCGGTGTGTTGGCGCTGGCGGTGATTGGTCCGGTCACCCGGCACCTGGGGATCCTCATCACCGAAGGCGTGGTCCTGTTGTTCGATCTGGCGCCGATGGTCGGAGGGGCGATCTTCGGTCTGCTCTACGCGCCGCTGGTGATCACCGGCATGCATCACATGTTCCTCGCCGTGGACCTGCAGCTGATCTCGACCCAGGGCGGCACTTTTATCTGGCCGATGATCGTCATGTCCAACCTCGCCCAGGGCAGCGCCGCGCTGGCGGTGTTCACCATGACCCGCAATGCCCGGGATCGCAGCATGGCCTCGACCTCGGCGATTTCCGCCTACTTCGGCATTACCGAGCCGGCCATGTTCGGCGTCAACCTGCGCTACAAGTTTCCGTTCTACGCCGCCCTGATCGGTTCGGCGCTGGGCTGCATTTTCCTGTCCCTGAACAAGGTCCAGGCCTCGGCGATCGGCGTCGGCGGGCTGCCGGGTTTCATCTCGATCATTCCGCAATTCATCCCGATGTTCGTGATCGGCATGGTGATCGCATTGGTGGTGCCGTTTGTGCTGACCTGTGGCTTGAGCATGAAGATTGTGCGCCCCGGGTATCGAGTCGCCTGATAAATCGCTATCGCCCGTAGGAGCTGCCGCAGGCTGCGATCTTTTCCCTGGGGCTCACTTGAGTCTCAAGTGGAAGATCAAAAGATCGCAGCCTGCGGCAGCTCCTACGCCTCGCGATGAGGCCACCGCACAATTAATTGGAGAAACACGCCATGCAAGACTGGCAACGTTCGGTGATCTACCAGATCTACCCGAAGAGTTTTCACAGCCACGCAGGCAAAGCCACGGGCGATTTGCTCGGGGTGGTCGCCAAACTCGATTACCTGCACTGGCTCGGCGTCGACTGCCTGTGGATCACCCCGTTCCTGCGTTCTCCGCAACGCGATAACGGCTACGACATCAGTGACTATTACGCCATCGACCCGAGCTACGGGACCATGGCCGACTGCGAGTTGTTGATTGCCGAGGCGGGCAAACGCGGTATCAAGTTGATGCTCGATATCGTAGTCAATCACACCTCCATCGAGCATCAATGGTTCCAGCAGGCCCGCAGCAGTCTGGATAACCCGTACCGCGATTTCTATATCTGGCGCGATCAGCCGAACAACTGGGAGTCGAAGTTTGGCGGTTCGGCCTGGGAGTACGAGGCGCAAACCGGTCAGTACTACCTGCACCTGTTCGACCACACCCAGGCCGACCTGAACTGGGACAACCCGCTGGTGCGCGCCGAAGTCTTCAAGATGATGCGCTTCTGGCGTGACAAGGGCGTCGGCGGTTTTCGCCTGGACGTGATCAACCTGATCTCGAAACCGGCGGACTTCCTCGAAGATCACAGTGACGGTCGGCGCTTCTACACCGACGGTCCCAATGTGCATCAGTACTTGCAGGAAATGCACCGCGAAGTCTTCGAAGGTCATGACCTGATCAATGTCGGCGAGATGTCTTCCACCAGCCTTGAGCACTGCATTCGTTACTCGCGCGCTGAGTCGAAAGAACTGTCGATGACCTTCAATTTTCATCATTTGAAAGTCGATTACCCGAACCTGCAGAAGTGGATTCGTGCCGATTTCGACTTCCTCGACCTCAAGCGCATCCTTTCCGACTGGCAGACCGGCATGCAGGCCGGGGGGGGCTGGAATGCACTGTTCTGGTGTAACCACGATCAGCCACGGGTGGTCTCGCGGTTCGGTGATGACGGCGAACATAGGGTGGTCTCGGCGAAGATGCTCGGTACTGCGTTGCACTTCCTGCAGGGCACGCCGTTCGTGTACCAGGGTGAGGAGCTGGGCATGACCAATCCAGGGTTCGATCACATCGACCATTACCGCGATGTCGAGACCCTGAACATCTATCGGCTCAAGCGCGAGGCCGGAGAATCCGAGTCGGAAAACATGGCGGCGATCATGCAGAAATCCCGGGACAACGGCCGCACGCCAATGCACTGGAATGCTCAGCCACATGCCGGTTTCAGCACCACCGAACCCTGGATCGGGGTGCCGGAAAACGCGGCGCTGATCAACGTCGAACATCAGCTCCAGGACCCGGCTTCGGTGCTGCATCACTATCGCCAGCTGATCGCCTTGCGCCGCAGCGAGGCGTTGATCCAGGACGGTGTCTATCGCCAGCTGTTGCCCGCACACCCGCAAGTCTGGGCCTACCTGCGTGAAGGTCAGGGCGAGCGTCTGCTGGTGCTGAACAACTTCTATGGCACGACCTGCAAAGTCGAATTGCCGGAAGGGGTGATCAGCGACGCGATGGTGCAACGCCTGGTGATCAGCAACTACGTGGACTGCCCAACCCGCAATCGGCAGGTATTCCTGCGGCCTTATGAGTCATTCGTGCTGCATCTGACTGACTAGACAACGCATACCCCCCGGTAGGAGCTGCCGCAGGCTGCGATCTTTGATCTTCAGCGCGCTGACTGTCGCCAAAAGATCGCAGCCTGCGGCAGCTCCTACGGGGATCGTGCGCCTCAAATATGTGCAAAAACACAATAAAAATAATGGAGCGGCACTTGAAGACAATAATAAATCGCAGCCTTGCAGCAGCGTGTGCATGCCTGGTTTGGCCGTTTTCGGCCCAGGCACTGGAGTTCTCCGGGTACTTGCGCAGTGGTGTGGGGACCTCGGTCAACAGCAGTTCGCAGTCATGTTTTCAGTTGCCTGGCGCGCAGACGAAATATCGGCTGGGCAACGAATGCGAACAGTATGGGGAGCTGGAGTTGCGCCAGGATCTGTTCACCGCAGGCGACGGTTCGGTACTCAGCGTCGACGGTATGGCGTCGCTGTATAACCAGTACGACCGCAGCCTCACCTTCAACGGCGACAACGGCTCGGTGCGCATGCCGCAGCTGTACGCGCAGTGGTCGAAGATGCCCAGCCTCAACGGCGGCTCGTTGTGGGCCGGTCGGCGGTACTACAAGCGTAACGACATCCATATTTCCGATTTCTACTACTGGAACCAGAGCGCCACCGGCGGCGGTATCGAGGATGTGCTGATCGGCGATCTGAAGTACAGCTATGCCTTCTCGCGCAAGGACAACCTGTACCAGAAGGACTACATCAACCGCCACGACTTCAATGTCGGCGGGTTCAACACCAACCCCGGCGGCGAGCTGGAATTGGGCCTGAGCTACATCGACAAGCCGGACAGTCGCGACGCCCACCGTGGCTGGGCGATTACCACTCAGCACGTGCAGAGCGGCTTTCTCGGCGGCAAGAATAAACTGGCTTTTCAGTACGGCGAAGGCCCGGGCACCGGCCTTGGCTACACCGGCAATGTCCGGCTCGACGACAGCAACAAGAGCTACCGTCTGGTGGAGTTCTTCGACTGGCAGGTGACCCCGCGTTTCGGGGGACAGGTCGAGGCGGTCTATCAGAAAGACATTCGCCCGGATGGCAAGGATCAGAACTGGATCTCCCTCGGCATTCGCCCGGCCTATGCCCTCACGGAGCAGTTCAAGCTGGTCACCGAGCTGGGGCACGATCAGGTCGAGGCGCCGGACGGCACGCGCAAGCTGAGCAAGTTCACTTTTGCGCCGACCTGGTCACCCAAGGGTCCGGATTTCTGGGCGCGCCCGGAAGTGCGTCTGTACTACACCTATGCCAGCTGGAACCAGGCGGCGAAACGTGCGGCCAATCAATTGGCGGCGGGTTCGGCGTTGTCCGACACCGGGGCTTTCGGCACGGCGCGGCATGGTTCGAACGTCGGAATGCAGGTCGAGTATTGGTGGAAGTAACTGTGCCATACGAAAAACCCGTAGGCGCTGCGTAGGAACTACGTAGGAGCTGTGTAGGAGCTGTCGAGTGAAACGAGGCTGCGATCTTTCCCGGTCCACTTGAGCCCCAAGCGAAAGATCAAAAGATCGCAGCCTTCGGCAGCTCCTACGAACGATATTTCTATAGAGAATAAAACAGCAGGTGAAGTCATGCCCACAACCCAACATTTGCAACTGCTGGCGCCCCTGTCCGGGGTGCTGATGCCGCTTGATCAAGTGCCGGACCCGGTGTTCTCCAGTCGCCTGATCGGTGACGGGCTGTGCATCGATCCGACCTCGCAAACCCTCTGCGCACCCATGGCGGGCGTGATCAGCAATCTGCAGCGCAGTGGCCATGCGGTCAGCATCACCGACGACCGTGGGGTACAGGTGTTGATGCATATCGGTCTGGACACGGTGAACCTGGCGGGGAAGGGCTTCACACGGCTGGTGGAAGAGGGCCAGCGGGTCGAGGCCGGGCAGGCCTTGATCGAATTCGACGCCGACTACCTCGCCTTGCATGCCCGCAGCCTGCTGACCTTGATGCTGGTGGTCAGCGCCGAGCCCTTCAGTCTGCTGACGCCGGACACCGGATTAGTCGAAAGCGGGCAGCCGCTGTTGCGCTTGAATCTGGCCGAGCAGCCGGCAAATGCGGCGTCGGCGCCGGAAGGCGAAGCACTGTTCTCCCGGCAGATGATCTTGTCCAACCCGAACGGTTTGCATGCCCGTCCTGCAGCGGTATTCGCTCAGGCGGCGAAGGGCTTTGCGGCGAGTATTTGCCTGCATAAACAGCAGGCCAGTGCCAACGCCAAGTCCCTGGTGGCGATCATGGCGCTGCAGACCGTCCAGGGCGATGCCTTGCAGATCAGCGCGGTGGGCGAGGATGCCGAGTTGGCGATCAAGACCCTCGCCGAGTTGCTGGCAGCGGGCTGTGGTGAGGCGGTCGCGGCGCCGGTGGTGAGTGAGCCGGTTGCTGTTGTTGAAGCACCTTCGTTGAAGGTCTTGCGGGGAGTGTGTGCCTCGCCAGGCTCGGCGTTCGGGCGGGTGGTGCAGGTGGCCGAACAGAGTCTGGAAGTGGCTGAGTTCGGTGCCGATCAAGCCGTTGAACGCAGGCATCTGGAACGTGGTTTATTCCAGGCAACCCAAGCGCTGCAGGGGTTATGCGACAACGCCACAGGCGATGCGCAAGCGGAAATCTTCAAGGCCCATCAGCAGCTGCTGGAAGACCCAAGCCTGTTGGAACAGGCCTATGCCTTGATCGCTGAAGGGAAAAGCGCCGCGTTCGCCTGGCGCAACTCGACCGAGGCCACCGCCGAGCTGTTCAAAAAACTCGGTAGCGCGTTGCTGGCCGAACGCGCGGTGGACCTGGCGGATGTCGGTGAGCGGGTACTCAAACTGATTCTCGGCGTGCAGGACAGCGCCTGGGTTTTGCCGGAACAGGCGATTCTGATTGCCGAGCAACTGACCCCGTCGCAGACCGCCGGCCTCGATACCAGCAAAGTGCTGGGTTTTGCCACCGTGGGCGGCGGCGCCACCAGTCACGTGGCGATTCTTGCCCGGGCCTTTGGCTTGCCAGCGATTTGCGGGTTGCCGACCCAGGTGCTGTCACTGGCCAGCGGCACGCAAGTCTTGCTCGATGCCGACAACGGCGAATTGCAGCTGGACCCTGATCTGGCGGTTATCGAACAGCTGCAAGCCAAGCGTCAGCAGCAACGGCTACGGCATCAACGCGAACTCGAGCAGGCTGGGCTGGCGGCCTGTACCCGTGACGGCCATCACTTCGAGGTGACAGCCAACGTCGCCTCGCTGCCTGAGGTTGAGCAGGCCATGGCGCTGGGAGGCGAGGGGGTTGGTCTGTTGCGTTCGGAGTTCCTTTATCTGGAGCGCAACACCGCGCCAAGCCATGATGAGCAAGCCGCTACCTACAGCGCCATCGCCCGCGCGCTGGGACCGGAGCGCAATCTGGTGGTGCGCACTCTGGACGTCGGCGGCGATAAACCACTGACCTACGTGCCAATGGACAGCGAGGCCAATCCCTTCCTCGGCATGCGCGGGATTCGCCTGTGCCTGGAGCGTCCCGAGCTGTTGCGTGAACAGTTTCGGGCGATTCTGAGCTGCGCCGGGCTGGCCCGCTTGCACATCATGCTGCCGATGGTCAGCCAGTTGTCCGAACTGCGCCAGGCCCGGCAGATGCTCGAAGAGGAGGCACTGGCGCTGGGACTCAAGGCATTGCCCAAGCTCGGCATCATGATCGAGGTACCGGCAGCGGCATTGATGGCTGACCTGTTCGCCGCCGAAGTGGATTTCTTCTCCATAGGCACCAACGACCTGACCCAGTACACCCTGGCGATGGACCGCGATCATCCGCGGCTGGCCAGCCAGGCGGACAGTCTTCATCCGGCCGTGCTGCGGCTGATCGCCAGCACCGTGAAAGCCGCCCATGCCCACGGCAAGTGGGTCGGTGTGTGTGGCGCGCTGGCGTCCGAAGCGTTGGCGGTGCCGCTGTTGCTGGGGCTGGGCGTGGATGAACTGTCGGTCAGTGTGCCGTTGATTCCGTCGATCAAGGCAACGATCCGCGAAGTCGACCTGAGGGAGTGCCAGGCCATCGCGCAACAGGTCCTGAGCCTGGAAAGCGCCGAACAGGTACGTGAAGCCTTGCACCGGCATCAACAGACAGCAGTCGTCAGCTCATTGGTCCTGGAGAACTGAAAATGTTCGAGAAATTACAGCGTGCGTTCTGGAAAGCCCTGACCCCGGATCTGGTGGTGGATCAGCCCAAAGCGCTGGCGCAGCCTGTCGAGGCGCCATCCCTGGAGCCTGGCATTGTGGCGGCACTGGGAGGGTTGAATAACCTCAAGTCGCAACAACGCCTCGCCCTGACGCGAGTGCGGGTGGAGCTGCACGATCAGGCACAAATAGACCCGCTGGCCCTGCGTGCGGCCGGTGTGCCGGGAGTGATGGTATTGGCGGGAGGGGTGGTGCATTTGCTGGTGGGGTTGCCGGCGTAATCGAACCGGATGGCCAGAGGGCAAGCCCCCTGGCCACGACCAACCGGTGTCACGCGTTCCTTTGCCGATTCAGGCCAGGTACTGGTTCAACAACCGATCCATTCGCGCGTCGAGGCGGCGTTTGATTTCGGTTTCGATGTGTGGCGCGAAGTCGTCGATCACATCTTGCATGATCAATTGGGCGGCGGCGCGCAGTTCGCTGTCCAGGTGCAGGAGGGCATCGGGACCTTTGGCGGCGACCGGTGCCGGGGCCGGCTGTGGTGCTGCGACCGGTTCTGGCGCCGCTTGCACGGGTGTAGCTTCCAGGCTTTCGGCAGGCGGTTTGCCGCCCACCATGTCGTACAGCATGGGGATCTGCACTTCGTTGGTAACCATTTCGGTCAGCAGCGGTGGTTGCATGTTGTCATCGCCGAGCAGTTGGCGGATCGACTCAAGGTCATCCAGCAGATGCGCGGACTTTTGCTGCGGGTTTGGAGTGTCCATCGGGTGCTCAGAATCGCTGTAGGCGGTGATCTTGCAGAGGATAGCCCTGTTCGCGGTAGAAACGGAAACTCTCCCGCGCGGCCTGACGAATAACAGGGTCTTCGACCACCACTTCTGCCACACGGGCGAAGCGCTGGGCAAATGCCGGGACTTTCAGGTCCAGATTGACCAGCAGATCCGAATGTGGCCCGGGATCTTCGCCAATACCCAGGACAATCAGCCCGTCGGGTTCGCTTTCGGCCAGACCGTGGGGCACGAAGCTCTCGCCCTTGAAACGCCACAAGCGCGCATCGAGATCGTCACGCTGGGCCGCATCGCTGCAATGCAGGTAGATCCGGTGCCCCATGCGCCAGGCTTTTTCGCTGAGTTTGCAGGCGAAGTCCAGGCGCGCGGAGGGATCGGCGCTGGGCAGAATATAGAAGTCGACTTTGGTCATTGCGGGTCCTGACGCCCGGCCTGCGTCATTCGCAGATGACACAGGCCGGGGTCTTCAGTTTCAGGCTTTGGCGCGGTCCAGCAAATACTGGATCAGCAGAGGAACCGGACGGCCAGTGGCGCCCTTGTCCTTGCCGCCGCTGGTCCAGGCAGTCCCGGCGATGTCCAGATGCGCCCAGTTGTATTGCTTGGTGAAGCGCGACAGGAAGCAGGCAGCGGTGATGGCGCCGGCTTTCGGGCCGCCGATGTTGGCGATGTCGGCGAATGGGCTGTCCAGCTGTTCCTGGTACTCATCGAACAGCGGCAGTTGCCAGGCGCGATCGTCAGCTTGAACACCTGCGCTCAGCAGTTGCCCGATCAGCTCGTCGTTGTTGCCCAGCAGGCCGGAGGTGTGAGCCCCCAGCGCGACCACGCAAGCACCGGTCAGGGTGGCGATGTCGATCACTGCCTGTGGCTTGAAGCGTTCGGCGTAGGTCAGGGCATCGCACAGCACCAGACGGCCTTCGGCGTCGGTGTTGAGGATTTCCACGGTCTGCCCGCTCATGGTGGTGACGATGTCGCCCGGACGCGCCGCGCCGCCGCTCGGCATGTTCTCGGCACAGGCCAGGATGCACACCAGATTGATCGGCAGCTTCAGTTCGAGCACCGCATGCAGGGTGCCGAATACGCTGGCCGAGCCGCCCATGTCGTACTTCATCTCGTCCATGCCGGCGCCAGGTTTGAGGCTGATGCCACCGGTGTCGAAGGTGATGCCTTTACCGACCAGCACGTAAGGCTTCTCGGATTTCTTGCCGCCCTGGTAGTTCATGACGATCAGGCGAGGCGGCTGATCGCTGCCCTGGCCAACAGCGTAGAAAGCGCCCATGCCCAGGTCCTTGATTTTCTTCTCGTCGTGGATCTCGACTTTCAGGCCTTTGTGCGCCTTGCCGAGGTTTTTCGCCTGTTCGGCGAGGAAGCTCGGGTGGCAGATGTTCGGCGGCAGGTTACCCAGGTCGCGGGTGAACGCCATGCCGCCGGCGATGGCCTGGGCGTGGGTCACGGCGCGTTCGACTTCGGCTTGCGCGGCCTTGATGGTCAGCAGGGTGATTTTCTTCAGGCTGCGCGGTTCGGTTTTCTGGCTCTTGAACTGCTCGAAAAGGTACTCGCCGTCCACCAGGGTTTCGGCCAGCAGGCGGGTCTTGCCGTAGCTGTCACGGCCTATGACGATCACCTCGTCCAGGGCCAGTACCGCGTCACTGCCGCCCAGACCTTTGAGGGTATTGAGCAGGCCGCTGATGATTTTGCGGAACGGGCGATCACCCAGTTCGGCGTCTTTACCGATGCCAACCAGCAGCACGCGTTCGGCTTTGAGGTTCGGCAGGCTGTGCAACAACAGGCTCTGGCCGACTTTGCCAGCCAGGTCGCCGCGCTTGAGGACTGCGCTGATGGCGCCGCCGCTGAGTTCGTCGAGTTGTTTGGCAACTGTGCCGAGCGTGCGGCCTTCGCCGACGGCGACTACCAGAGTGGCGGTCTTCAACGTTTCTGGGCTAACGCTTTTTACAACCAGTTCCATGTCCGGGTCCCTGAATAAATGGTCAACGTGCACAGCTCAAAGGAGTGCGCTTGGCTTATCTATATAAAGCTTGTTTATCAAAGGCGCCGGTACGTGCCAGCGACAAAGCCGCCAGTTTGAACCTCGTCGCCCGAGGCTGACAACCCTCCCATGAGTTGAACTTCGCCGCTTTACGCGCCAGCTTGAGCGTGCGCAGTGACAGGCGCACCCAATCACAGGATAATGCGCCATCTTTTTTCGGCGGCTGCTTCGCGGGCCGGTTCGAATACGTTTGCTTGTTTGGCCGCCTTAGCCTGACAACCCTGGAGTGTCTGGTTTGATCGTCTTCCGTTATCTGTCCCGCGAAGTCCTGTTGACCTTGAGCGCTGTCAGCGCCGTACTGCTGGTCATCATCATGAGCGGACGTTTCATCAAGTACCTGGCGCAGGCTGCATCGGGTGCGCTGGACCCGGGTTCGCTGTTCCTGATCATGGGTTTTCGCCTGCCAGGCTTCCTGCAGCTGATTCTGCCGTTGGGGCTGTTTCTCGGCATTCTGCTGGCTTACGGCCGGCTGTACCTTGAAAGCGAAATGACCGTGCTTTCGGCTACCGGCATGAGCCAGCAGCGTTTGCTCGGCATGACCCTGTTCCCGGCCACGCTGGTGGCACTGGTGGTGGCCTGGTTGAGCCTGAGCCTAGCGCCGCAAGGGGCGAATCAGTCCCAAATGCTGATCAACAAGCAGGACGCGCTGACCGAGTTCGATACCCTGATACCGGGGCGCTTTCAGTCGTTGCGCGATGGCACTCGTGTGACCTACACCGAGCAGCTGTCCGATGACCGCGCCAATCTGGGCAATGTATTCATTTCGCAAAAAAATACTTCCACTGACAAAAGCAAGGATCGCGGCATCTCTGTGCTGGTTGCCCAGAGCGGACGCCAGGAAATCCAGGACGACGGTAACCGTTATCTGATCCTCGAGAACGGTTATCGCTATGACGGTACTCCGGGGCATGCCGACTACCGCGTCATCAAGTACGACACCTATGGTGTGCTGCTGCCCAAGCCGGATGTCAGTGATGAAGTGACTGCGCGTGGTGCGATGTCGACCCGGGAGTTGCTGGCCAGCGATGACCTGAGTTCGAACACCGAACTGCAATGGCGGATTTCCCTGCCGCTGCTGGTCTTTATCGTGACCCTGATGGCGGTGCCCCTGTCGCGGGTCAATCCACGCCAGGGTCGATTCCTCAAGCTGCTTCCGGCAATTCTTCTATATATGGCCTATCTCACCATCCTGATCGCCGCCCGTGGTGCGCTGGAAAAAGGCAAGATTCCAGTGGCGCTGGGTTTGTGGTGGGTGCACGCGATCTTCCTGTCCATCGGTCTCGGACTGCTCTTCTGGGAGCCGCTGCGCTTGAAGCTGGCGAGTCGCCGCAGTGCGCTGGAGGTGGCCCGTGGATAAGCTCGATCGCTACATCGGTAGCAGCGTGTTCGTGGCCATTGTCGCGGTACTGGGGATTATTCTCGGCCTGGCGTCATTGTTTGCGTTCATCGACGAGATGGGTGACGTCAGCGATACCTACACCTTGCTCGATGTCTTGAGTTTCGTGTTGCTGACGGCGCCGCGGCGGGTCTACGACATGTTGCCGATGGCCGCCTTGATCGGCTGTCTGATCGGTCTGGGCAGCCTGGCCAGTGCCAGTGAACTGACCATCATGCGCGCTGCCGGGGTGTCCATCGGTCGGATCGTCTGGGCGGTGATGAAGCCGATGATGGTGCTGATGCTGGCAGGCGTGCTGGTCGGCGAGTACGTTGCCCCGGCCACGGAAAACATTGCGCAGGCCAATCGCTCCCTGGCTCAGGGCGGCGGTGAAGCGCAAAGCGCCAAGCATGGTTTGTGGCACCGTCAGGGCGAGGAGTTCATTCACGTCAACTCGGTGCAACCCAATGGTCTGCTCTACGGTGTAACCCGCTATCGCTTCGACGATCAGCGCCACATGCAGTCCTCGAGTTTCGCCAAGCGTGCGAAGTTCGACGAAGACCATTGGATGCTGACCGATGTCACCACCACCCTGTTTCATGATGGCAGCACCGAAGTCGTTACCTTGCCTGAAGAGCGCTGGGAAGTGGCTTTGAGCCCGCAATTGCTCAGTACCGTGGTGATGGCGCCGGAATCGTTGTCGATCAGCGGCCTGTGGAGTTACATCCACTATCTGGCCGACCAGGGCTTGAACAATGGCCGCTACTGGTTGGCATTTTGGGTCAAGGTGTTGCAACCGCTGGTCACCGCCGCACTGGTGCTGATGGCTATTTCGTTCATTTTCGGCCCGTTGCGCTCGGTGACCCTCGGTCAGCGAGTGTTCACCGGCGTGCTGGTGGGTTTCACCTTCCGAATTGCCCAGGATTTGCTGGGGCCGTCGAGCCTGGTATTCGGTTTCTCGCCGCTATTTGCGGTGCTGGTACCGGCCGGAATCTGCGCCCTGGCCGGGATCTGGCTGTTGCGACGAGCCGGTTGATAGCGGGTTCGCCCTGCATTGGCTGGAGAAAAACGCCCCTGTCGAAAGGCCGGGGCGTTTTTTATTGTAGAGCGTGAAAGCTCCTGTGCAGCTGACCTGTAAACGGGGTTGGGTTTACGACTGCTACGCAGTCGAACGCAGGCTTCGCCAGCTGCTACACAGTAGAACGCAGGCTTCGCCAGCTGCTACACAGGCAAACGTGACGCTGGCACTGTGGATCAGGTACAATTCCCGGCTATTTTTCGGCGGGCTATGCCTGCAGCCTTTTTGAGTGTTGATCCGTGAGTGATTTGAGTCATATCCGCAATTTCTCCATCATCGCCCACATTGACCATGGCAAGTCGACGCTGGCCGATCGCTTCATCCAGATGTGCGGCGGCCTTGCCGAGCGCGAAATGGAAGCCCAGGTACTGGACTCCATGGACCTCGAGCGTGAGCGCGGGATCACCATCAAGGCCCATAGCGTTACCCTGTATTACACCGCCAGAGATGGCATCAAGTACCAGCTGAACTTCATTGACACCCCTGGCCACGTCGACTTCACCTATGAAGTCAGCCGGTCGCTGGCGGCCTGTGAAGGTGCGTTGCTGGTGGTCGATGCCGGTCAGGGTGTTGAAGCGCAATCGGTTGCCAACTGCTACACGGCGATCGAGCAGGGCCTGGAAGTCATGCCTGTCCTGAACAAGATCGACCTGCCTCAGGCCGATCCGGATCGCGTAAAGGAAGAAATCGAAAAAATCATCGGTATCGATGCCACCGACGCGGTCGAGTGCAGCGCCAAGACCGGTCAGGGCGTCGACGAAGTGCTCGAACGCCTGGTTCACACTATTCCTGCGCCAACCGGCAACATCGAAGATCCGCTGCAAGCGTTGATCATCGATTCTTGGTTCGACAACTACCTGGGCGTTGTTTCCCTGGTACGTGTGCGCCACGGCCGTGTGAGGAAGGGCGACAAGATCCTGGTCAAATCCACCGGCAAGATCCACCTGGTGGACAGCGTCGGTGTATTCAACCCGAAACATTCCGCTACCGTTGACCTGAAAGCCGGTGAAGTAGGCTTCATCATTGCCGGTATCAAGGACATTCACGGTGCACCGGTCGGTGACACCCTGACCTTGAGCTCCACGCCGGACGTCGACGTGCTGCCAGGCTTCAAACGCATTCAGCCGCAGGTTTACGCCGGTCTGTTCCCGGTCAGCTCCGACGACTTCGAAGATTTCCGTGAAGCCCTGCAAAAACTCACGCTCAACGACTCGTCCCTGCAGTACACCCCGGAAAGCTCCGACGCCCTGGGCTTCGGCTTCCGTTGCGGGTTCCTCGGCATGCTGCACATGGAAATCATCCAGGAGCGCCTGGAGCGCGAGTACGACCTGGACCTGATCACCACGGCGCCGACGGTTATTTTCGAGCTGTTGCTGAAAACCGGGGAAACGATTTACGTCGACAACCCGTCGAAGCTTCCGGACCTGTCCACGATCGAAGACATGCGCGAGCCGATCGTGCGGGCCAATATTCTTGTGCCGCAAGAGCACCTGGGTAACGTCATTACCCTGTGCATCGAAAAGCGTGGCATACAGCACGACATGCTGTTCCTCGGTACTCAGGTCCAGGTGACCTACGATCTGCCGATGAACGAAGTGGTCCTGGACTTCTTCGACCGTCTGAAGTCCACCAGCCGCGGCTATGCTTCGCTGGATTACCACTTCGACCGTTATCAATCGGCTAATCTGGTGAAACTGGATGTGTTGATCAATGGTGACAAAGTCGACGCCCTGGCGCTGATCGTGCACAAGGACAATGCGCACTACAAAGGTCGCCAGTTGACCGAGAAGATGAAAGAACTGATTCCGCGGCAGATGTTCGATGTGGCAATCCAGGCCGCCATTGGCGGGCAGATCATTGCGCGGACTTCCGTCAAGGCTCTCAGAAAGAACGTATTGGCCAAATGCTACGGCGGTGACGTTAGCCGTAAGCGCAAGCTGTTGGAAAAGCAGAAGGCCGGTAAAAAACGCATGAAGCAGGTCGGTAACGTGGAAATTCCACAAGAAGCCTTCCTTGCTGTGCTCAGGTTGGATAGTTAGGTCCTATGTCACTAAATTTCCCGCTGTTGCTGGTCATCGCCGTGTTCGTCTGCGGCCTGTTGGCGTTGCTCGATCTGGTTTTCCTGGCGCCGCGTCGGCGTGACGCCATTGCCTCCTATCAGGGCAGCGTCAGCCAGCCTGATGGGGTGGTAGTCGAAAAACTGAACAAAGAGCCGCTGCTGGTCGAATACGGCAAGTCGTTCTTCCCAGTGTTGTTCATCGTGCTGGTGCTGCGTTCGTTCCTGGTGGAACCGTTCCAGATTCCTTCCGGCTCGATGAAGCCGACCCTGGACGTTGGCGATTTCATTCTGGTGAACAAGTTTTCTTACGGGATCCGCCTGCCGGTGCTCGACAGGAAAGTCATCGAAGTCGGTGAGCCGCAGCGTGGCGATGTGATGGTGTTCCGCTACCCAAGCGACCCGAACGTCAACTACATCAAGCGTGTGGTCGGCCTGCCAGGTGACCAGATTCGCTATACCAGCGACAAGCGACTGTTCGTCAACGGCCAGTCGGTCGCTGAGCAGATGGTGGGTTCCGAGCCAGGTACGCTGGGCAGTGCCGAGCTCTACAAGGAAAAACTCGGCGCTGCCGAGCACCTGATCCGCAAGGAAATGACTCGCTACCGTTCGCCGCCGGACCGTCAGTGGGTTGTGCCCGCCGGGCATTACTTCATGATGGGCGACAATCGCGACAACTCGAACGACAGCCGCTACTGGGATGACCCAAGTATTCCCAAGGATCTGCTAGGCATGGTTCCCGACAAGAATATTGTCGGCAAGGCCTTCGCGGTCTGGATGAGCTGGCCCGAACCAAAACTCAGCCACCTGCCGAATTTCTCGCGGGTTGGCCTGATCAAGTAATCACCCACGGCGCTGTTGAACACAGCGCCGAATGCTTTTCTGGGTCTTGTGGAATGCTTCATGGCAACGGCTTGCACCGCGGTCGATGAGCTTTACAGGGAAATTGCCAAAAGCATGCAGTCAACGATATTCAGGATGTGGATTTGAACACAGCGTTAATTGTCGAGGGCCGTCGGTGCCTCGCCCCTAGGGTGGTGAAATTCGACCACGAACTCAGCGTGGGTAAACCGTGAGCGTCTCTTTAAGCCGTCTCGAGCGTCAGCTCGGCTATACCTTCAAAGACCAGGAACTGATGATCCTGGCCCTGACTCACCGCAGTTTTGCCGGGCGCAACAATGAGCGCCTGGAATTCCTCGGTGATGCCATTCTCAACTTCGTCGCTGGGGAAGCTTTGTTCGATCGCTTCCCGCTCGCCCGCGAAGGTCAGCTGTCGCGGTTGCGAGCACGGTTGGTAAAAGGCGAAACCCTGGCCGTACTGGCTCGCGGTTTTGATCTGGGCGAGTACCTGCGACTGGGTTCCGGCGAGTTGAAGAGCGGCGGCTTTCGTCGTGAATCGATCCTCGCGGACGCCCTGGAAGCCCTGATCGGCGCCATCTACCTGGATGCTGGCATGGACATGGCGCGTGAGCGCGTGCTGGCCTGGCTGGCGTCCGAGTTCGAAGGCCTGACGCTGGTCGACACCAACAAAGATCCAAAGACCCGACTGCAAGAATTCCTGCAGTCGCGTGCCTGCGACCTGCCGCGTTACGAAGTGGTGGATATCCAGGGTGAACCGCATTGCCGGACGTTCTTCGTCGAATGCGAAATCACCTTACTGAACGAAAAAAGCCGAGGTCAGGGTGTGAGTCGTCGTATTGCCGAACAGGTAGCGGCCGCTGCAGCACTGATTGCCCTGGGCGTGGAGAATGGCCATGACTGATTCAACTGCAACTCGCTGTGGCTATGTCGCCATCGTCGGCCGCCCCAACGTGGGCAAGTCCACGCTGCTGAACCATATTCTCGGGCAGAAGCTGGCAATCACTTCGCGCAAGCCGCAGACCACTCGCCACAACATGCTCGGGATCAAGACCGAAGGCACCGTTCAGGCAGTCTATGTCGACACCCCCGGCATGCACAAAGGCGGCGAGAAGGCGCTGAACCGTTACATGAACAAGACCGCTTCGGCGGCGTTGAAAGACGTCGACGTGGTGATCTTCGTGGTTGACCGCACCCGCTGGACCGACGAAGACCAGATGGTGCTCGAGCGCGTTCAGTACGTGCAAGGCCCGGTGATCGTGGCATTGAACAAGACCGATCGGATCGAAGACAAAGCCGAACTGATGCCGCACCTGAGCTGGTTGCAAGAGCAGTTGCCGAACGCGCAGATCATGCCGATCTCGGCACAGCACGGCCACAACCTCGAAGCGCTGGAGCGGGTGATCGCCGGGCACCTGCCGGAAAACGAGCACTTCTTCCCCGAAGACCAGATCACCGACCGCAGCAGCCGCTTCCTCGCTGCAGAGCTGGTGCGGGAAAAAATCATGCGCCAGATGGGCGCTGAACTGCCATACCAGATCACCGTGGAAATCGAAGAGTTCAAGCAGCAGGGGAAAACCCTGCACATTCATGCGCTGATCCTCGTCGAACGTGATGGCCAGAAGAAGATCATCATTGGTGAGAAGGGCGAGCGGATCAAACGCATCGGCACCGAGGCGCGCAAGGATATGGAGCTGCTGTTCGACTCCAAAATCATGCTCAACCTGTGGGTCAAGGTCAAAGGCGGCTGGTCCGACGACGAACGCGCCCTGCGTTCGCTGGGTTATGGCGACCTCTGATCGCTTAATCCCGGTTATACAAAGATCCAATGTGGGAGCGGGCTTGCTGTGGCGAGGGGGCTTGCCCCCGTTCGGCTGCGAAGCAGTCGTAAAACCATTCCGCGCGGCGTACCTGATATAGCGCGGTGGCTGGTTTTAGGGCCGCTTCGCGACCCAGCGCGGGCAAGCCCGCTCGCCACAAAAGCCCGATCGCCAGGGTAATCCCTCTTCAGAGATATCCAGATCTCATGTCCCCAACCCCACCCATCGCCCACCCCGCCTACGTGTTGCACAGCCGGGCCTATCGCGAAAACAGCGCGCTGGTGGACTTCCTCACGCCTCAAGGGCGGCTGCGGGCGGTATTGCGTAGCGCGCGGGGCAAGGCCGGGACTCTGGCGCGGCCGTTCGTTGCGCTGGAAGTCGAGTTCCGTGGGCGCGGCGAGCTGAAAAACGTCGGACGGATGGAAAGCGCCGGCGTTTCCAATTGGCTCAACGGAGAGGCGCTGTTCAGCGGCCTCTATCTCAACGAACTGCTGATTCGCCTGTTGCCGGCCGAAGATCCGCACCCGGCGGTTTTCGATCACTACGCCGCGACGTTGCTGGCCCTGGCCGAAGGCCGTCCGCTCGAGCCATTGCTGCGGGCGTTCGAATGGCGACTGCTGGATGACCTCGGTTACGGCTTCGCGCTGGAGGCCGATATCCATGGCGATCCCATCGCGGCGGATGGCTTGTATCGTCTGCAGGTCGACGCCGGGCTTGAACGGGTCTACTTGCTGCAGCCGGGCCTGTTCAGTGGCACCGAGTTGCTGGCCATGGCTGAGGCCGACTGGACGGCCCCTGGCGCGCTCTCCGCTGCCAAGCGGCTGATGCGCCAGGCATTGGCCGTGCACCTCGGCGGCCGGCCATTGGTCAGTCGCGAGTTGTTTCGAAAGCCGTAACGATCCTGTGTCCGGTCTCGGAAACAGTTATTTTCGTGACCGGACACTATATGCTGTGCACCGAATCTTCCCTTCTTCAGGAGCGTTTCCGTGACCACCAGCAATCGCATTCTTCTTGGCGTCAACATCGACCACGTAGCCACCCTGCGTCAGGCCCGGGGCACTCGTTACCCTGATCCGGTCAAGGCCGCGCTGGATGCGGAAGAAGCGGGCGCTGACGGTATCACCGTGCATTTGCGTGAAGACCGCCGGCACATTCAGGAACGCGATGTGCTGCTGCTCAAGGACGTGCTGCAAACCCGCATGAACTTCGAAATGGGCGTCACCGAAGAAATGATGTCGTTCGCCGAGCGCATCCGTCCGGCCCATATCTGCCTGGTCCCGGAAACCCGTCAGGAGCTGACCACCGAAGGCGGTCTCGACGTCGCCGGGCAGGAAGCGCGGATCAAGGCCGCGGTAGAGCGCCTGAGTAAAATCGGTTGTGAGGTTTCGCTGTTCATCGATGCTGATGAGCGGCAGATCGAAGCGTCCAGAAGGGTCGGCGCGCCGGCGATTGAACTGCACACCGGCCGTTACGCCGATGCCCAGACCCCGAGCGAAGTCGCTGAAGAGTTGCAACGGGTGGCGGATGGCGTGGCCTTTGGTCTGGCTCAGGGCCTGATCGTCAATGCCGGCCATGGTCTGCATTACCACAACGTCGAAGCGGTCGCAGCGATCAAAGGCATCAATGAATTGAACATCGGCCACGCGCTGGTGGCCCATGCGCTGTTCGTCGGCTTCAAGTCGGCGGTGGCGCAGATGAAGGCGCTGATTCTGGCGGCTGCGGCAAAAGCCTAAGATCAAAAGATCGCAGCCTGCGGCAGCTCCTACAGGATTTGCATACACCCGTAATTTACGGGTGCACTCGGTCGGTGTAGGAGCTGCCGCAGGCTGCGATCTTTTGCAGGCGCCACGATTTAAAGCGGCGGGGTTTCCAGGTTCGGCTTGGTCTTGTCCACGCCAGGTACATGCAAGCTGCCCTCGGCCACCTGATTGCCCTCCAGCTGCGGCTGCGTGACCCAGGTCAGGATGTCGTAGTAACGACGGATGTTGGCGACAAAGTGCACGGGTTCGCCGCCGCGGGCATAACCATAACGGGTCTTGCTGTACCACTGCTTCTGCGACAGGCGCGGCAGCATCTTCTTCACGTCGAGCCACTTGTTCGGATTCAGGCCTTCTTTCTTGGCCATAATGCGCGCGTCATCGAGATGGCCGCCGCCGACGTTGTAGGCTGCCAGCGCAAACCAGGTGCGATCCGGTTCCGCGATCTTGTCGTCCAGCTGATCCTTTATGTAGGCCAGGTACTTGGCGCCACCCTTGATGCTCTGCCGGGCGTCCAGGCGGTTGGCCACGCCCATGGCCTGGGCGGTGTTCTGGGTCAGCATCATCAAGCCGCGAACGCCGGTCTTGGAGGTGACGGTGGCTTGCCATAACGATTCCTGGTAGCCGATGGCTGCCAACAGGCGCCAGTCGACTTGCTCTTCCTTGGCCGAGGCCTTGAAGTGCTTCTCGTACTTGGGCAAGCGTTGCTGCAAATGCTGGGCGAAGGTGTAGGCGCCGACATAGCCAAGTACATCCACGTGCCCGTAATAGCGGTCTTTCAAGCGTTGCAAGGTGTCGTTCTTCTGCACCTTGTCGAGGAACTCGTTGATCTCGTTGAGCAGGCTGTTGTCTTCGCCGGCGGCCACGGCCCAACTCTGTTTGTTGGCCTCACCCAGGTCGAAGGCGACTCGCACATTGGGGAAGTAAACCTGGTTCATTGCCAGTTCGTTGGAATCGACCAGGGTCAGATCAATCTGGCCTTCATCGACCATGCGCAGCAGATCGACCACTTCAACGTCGTCGGACTCTTCGTATTGAATGCCAGGATATTTCAGTTTCAGCGCCGCCAGCTGCTCGGCATGGGTGCTGCCCTTGAGCACCATGATCTTTTTGCCCGCCAGAGCAGCTGCGTTGGTCGGGCGTGACTGGCCATTGCGGTAGATGATTTGTGGCGTGACTTCCAGGTAACTATGGGAAAACCTGACGTGTTGCTTGCGTTTCTCGCTGCTGACCAGACCGGCAGCAGCCAGCACCGGGCCGTTGGGTTTGCCTAACTGACCGTAAAGGTCGTCAAGGTTGTCGGCAGTTTCGATCTTCAGTTCCACCCCCAGATCGTCGGCGAAACGTTTCACCAGCTCGTATTCGAAGCCGGTTTCGCCGTTGCGATCCTGGAAGTAGGTGGCGGGACTGTTACGGGTGATTACCCGCAGTACGCCGTCCTCCTTTACGCGCTCGAGTGTGCTGGGTTTATCAACACAGGCACCAAGCATCAGGAAGAGTCCGGTTGCGATGAGCCATTTGGCACAGCGCGGACGGAAAGCCATTTGGGAAAACATTTGCGCAGTATACGCAAAGGACCACGAGCGCCATATCTCGACAGCGAAGAGCAGGTCTGCTAGCGACTGAAAAACCCGCATTAAAGCCTCTGGAACAGACCTTTTGGCATGAAAGTGACGGTAAAAATAACCCGTGGCACGCGCATTGATGACCAACGGTTACAGGCCCCGGACCACCGGCCGACGTTCGGCCGAGGCCTGGTGTACCGTTTCGGGTGCTGTCGCGGGCGGTTTAGGCTAGAATGCACGGCCTCAAAGCACACCCCTTCCCGAGGCTGTCCCGAAGATGTTGATCCTGCGCGGCGCTCCTGCCCTTTCTGCCTTTCGCCACAGCAAACTCCTTGAGCAACTTTGCCGATGCGTCCCGGCTGTCAGTGGCTTGTATGCTGAATTCGCTCACTTCGCCGAAGTTAACGGCGTCCTGACCGGCGACGAACAGCAGGTGCTAGCGCGCCTTCTGAAGTACGGCCCAAGTGTTCCGGTACAAGAGCCGACCGGTCGGCTGTTCCTGGTGTTGCCGCGTTTCGGCACTATCTCGCCGTGGTCCAGTAAAGCGAGCGACATCGCCCGCAACTGCGGACTGAGCAAGATCCAGCGTCTGGAGCGCGGTATCGCGTTCTACGTTGCTGGCCAGTTCAGCGACGCGCGAGCGCAGCTGATTTCCGATGCCTTGCACGACCGCATGACCCAGATCGTCCTCGGCAGCCTGGAGCAGGCTGCCGGCTTGTTCAGCCACGCCGAGCCGAAGCCACTGACGGCTATCGACGTGTTGGGTGGCGGCCGCGCCGCGCTGGAAAAAGCCAACACCGAGCTGGGCCTGGCCCTGGCCGAAGACGAAATCGACTACCTGGTCAACGCTTTCGTCGGCTTGAAGCGCAACCCGCACGACATCGAACTGATGATGTTCGCCCAGGCGAACTCCGAGCACTGCCGTCACAAGATCTTCAACGCCAGTTGGGATATCGACGGTCAGAGCCAGGAAAAAAGCCTGTTCGGCATGATCAAGAACACCTACGTGATGCACAGCGAAGGCGTTCTGTCGGCTTATAAGGACAATGCTTCGGTGATCGTCGGCAACGTCGCCGGCCGTTTCTTCCCGGACCCTGAAACCCGCCAGTACGGCGCGGTGCAGGAACCGGTGCACATCCTGATGAAAGTCGAGACTCACAACCACCCGACCGCGATTGCCCCGTTCCCGGGCGCATCCACCGGTAGCGGCGGCGAGATTCGCGACGAAGGCGCTACCGGTCGTGGTGCCAAGCCGAAGGCTGGCCTGACCGGTTTCACCGTATCGAACTTGCAGATTCCGGGCTTCGAACAACCGTGGGAAGTGCCATACGGCAAGCCTGAGCGCATCGTCACCGCGCTGGACATCATGATCGAAGGCCCACTGGGTGGCGCCGCGTTCAACAACGAATTCGGTCGTCCGGCCCTGACCGGTTACTTCCGTACCTTCGAACAGTCGATCACCACCCCGCGTGGCGATGAAGTTCGCGGTTACCACAAGCCGATCATGCTGGCCGGCGGCATGGGTAACATCCGTGCCGAACACGTACAGAAAGGCGAGATCACCGTTGGCTCCAAGCTGATCGTGCTGGGCGGCCCGGCAATGCTGATCGGTCTGGGCGGCGGCGCAGCTTCCTCCATGGCCACCGGCACCAGCTCGGCGGACCTGGACTTCGCTTCGGTACAGCGCGAAAATCCTGAGATGGAACGTCGCTGCCAGGAAGTCATCGACCGTTGCTGGCAGTTGGGTGAACACAACCCGATCAGCTTCATCCACGATGTGGGTGCCGGCGGTCTGTCCAACGCCTTCCCGGAACTGGTCAATGACGGCAACCGTGGCGGTCGCTTCGAACTGCGCAACATTCCAAACGACGAGCCGGGCATGGCCCCGCACGAAATCTGGAGTAACGAATCCCAGGAACGCTACGTTCTGGCCGTAGGGCCTGCGGACTTCGAACGCTTCCAGGCAATCTGCGAGCGCGAGCGTTGCCCGTTTGCCGTGGTCGGCGAAGCCACAGCCGAGCCGCAGCTTACTGTCACGGATAGCCACTTCGGCAACAGCCCGGTGGACATGCCGCTGGAAGTGCTGCTGGGCAAGGCCCCGCGCATGCACCGTTCGGCCGTTCGCGAAAACGAACTGGGCGACGACTTCGATCCGTCGACGCTGGACATCGCCGAGTGTGTCGAGCGCGTTCTGCATCACCCGGCCGTGGCCAGCAAAAGCTTCCTGATCACCATCGGCGACCGGACCATCACCGGTCTGGTAGCCCGCGACCAGATGGTCGGCCCGTGGCAGGTTCCGGTGGCCGACGTTGCCGTCACCGCCACCAGCTTCGACGTTTACACCGGTGAAGCCATGGCCATGGGCGAGCGCACTCCGCTGGCCCTGCTGGACGCTCCGGCGTCGGGCCGCATGGCCATCGGCGAAACCCTGACCAATATCGCGGCTTCGCGCATCAACAAGATTTCCGACATCAAGCTGTCGGCCAACTGGATGTCCGCTGCCGGTCACCCGGGTGAAGATGCCCGTCTGTACGACACCGTGAAAGCGGTCGGCATGGAGTTGTGCCCTGAGCTGGGCATTACCATTCCGGTGGGCAAGGACTCGATGTCCATGGCCACCCGCTGGAACGACGAAGGCGTCGACAAGAGCGTGACTTCGCCGCTGTCCCTGATCGTGACTGGTTTCGCGCCAGTGGCTGACATCCGTCAGACCCTGACCCCGGAATTGCGCATGGACAAGGGCACCACCGACCTGATCCTGATCGATCTGGGTCGTGGCCAGAACCGCATGGGTGCCTCGATCCTGGCCCAGGTTCACGGCAAGCTCGGTTCGCAGGCGCCGGACGTCGATGACGCTGAAGACCTGAAAGCTTTCTTCGCGGTGATCCAGGGCCTCAACGCCGACGGTCACCTGCTGGCTTACCACGACCGTTCCGACGGTGGTCTGCTGACCAGCACCGTGGAAATGGCCTTCGCCGGCCATTGCGGTCTGGCGCTGAACCTCGACGGTCTGGCGGAAACCTCGGCCGACATTGCTGCGATCCTGTTCAACGAAGAGTTGGGCGCGGTGATCCAGGTTCGCCAGGACGCCACCCCGGACATCCTCGCGCAGTTCAGCGCTGCCGGCCTGGCCGATTGCGTGTCAGTGATCGGTCAGCCGCTCAACAATGGCGAAATCAGCATCACCTTCAACGGCGAAACCGTTTTCGAAGGCCAGCGTCGTCTGCTGCAGCGCCAGTGGGCCGAAACCAGCTACCAGATCCAGCGTCTGCGTGACAACGTCGAGTGTGCCGAGCAAGAGTTCGACGTGCTGCTGGAAGAAGACAACCCGGGCCTCAGCGTCAAGCTCAGCTACGACGTCAATCAGGACGTCGCGGCACCCTACATCAAGAAAGGCATTCGTCCTCAGGTGGCGGTACTGCGCGAGCAGGGCGTCAACGGTCAGGTGGAAATGGCTGCGGCGTTCGACCGTGCCGGCTTCAACGCGATCGACGTGCACATGAGTGACATCCTCGCCGGGCGTGTCGACCTGAACGAATTCAAAGGTCTTGTGGCGTGCGGTGGTTTCTCCTACGGCGACGTTCTTGGCGCCGGTGAGGGCTGGGCCAAGTCGGCGCTGTTCAACAGCCGCGCACGGGACGCCTTCCAAGGCTTCTTCGAGCGTAACGACAGCTTCACCCTCGGCGTGTGCAACGGTTGCCAGATGATGTCCAACCTGCACGAGCTGATCCCGGGCAGCGAGTTCTGGCCGCACTTCGTGCGTAACCGTTCCGAGCAGTTCGAGGCTCGTGTGGCAATGGTTCAGGTGCAGGAATCGAACTCGATCTTCCTGCAGGGCATGGCCGGTTCGCGCATGCCGATCGCCATCGCCCACGGTGAAGGCCATGCCGAATTCGAAAACGAAGAGGCACTGCTCGAAGCCGATCTGTCCGGTTGCGTGGCGATGCGTTTCGTCGACAACCACGGCAAGGTCACCGAAACCTACCCGGCCAACCCGAACGGCTCGCCGCGCGGGATCACCGGGCTGACCAGTCGTGACGGTCGAGTGACCATCATGATGCCGCACCCTGAGCGAGTGTTCCGCGCGGTGCAGAACTCCTGGCGCTCGGAAGACTGGAACGAAGACGCGCCATGGATGCGTATGTTCCGTAATGCTCGTGTTTGGGTTAACTAAAAGGCGACCATGTACAAGCTCAGCTTCTTTGTTCCTGCGAGCCATGTGGAAGTGGTCAAAAGCGCCGTATTCGCCGCCGGTGGCGGGCGGATCGGCGCTTACGACCAGTGCTCATGGCAGACGCTGGGCCAGGGCCAGTTTCGCCCGCTGGACGGCAGTCAGCCGTTTCTCGGGCAAACCGGCCTGGTCGAGCAGGTGGAAGAGTGGAAGGTTGAGCTGGTGGTGGCCAATGAGTTGATCCGCTCGGTGGTGATGGCGCTCAAGCAGAGCCATCCCTACGAGACGCCGGCTTACGAGGTATTGCGGTTGGAAGATTTCTGATCTTCCTGGCCGCAGAAATAAAAAACCCGCCGATAGTTCAGCGGGTTTTTTATTGGGCAGGATCTAATCGATGTGCACCGATTCCACGGTAGGAGCTGCCGATAGGCTGCGATCTTTTGATTTTTTCGATTACGGCCGAATTTCGATCATGGTGCCGTCCGGGACCAGGTTCCAGACTTCGCGCATGTCGATATTGCGCATGGCGATGCAGCCGTCGGTCCAGTCCAGGGTATGGAAGAGGTACTCGGGGTTGTCCTCTGTATCGGGAGTGCCGTGGATCATGATCATTCCGCCTGGCGCCACCCCTTCACGGCGCGCACGGGCCGCGTCGCTGATGTTCGGATAGGAGATGTGCATGGACAGGTTGAAACGGTCGCTGGTCTTGCGCCAGTCCACCCAATAGAAACCTTCCGGAGTGCGCTTGTCGCCTTCCATAAGCTTCGGTCCCCTGGGTTGCCTGCCCAGGGAGATACGATAGGACTTGAATGCCTTGCCGTCGTTGATCAGTTGCAGTTGATGGGCCGATTTGATGATCAGCACTTTTTCGATGAGCCTGCCGTCCAGGGGATCCGCTGTGGAGGCCTGGGATACCGCAATGAAAGACAGGCAGAAGAGGGCAAGCAACCAGCGCATTGAAACGATATCCCTAAGAGTACGAGGGGCCGCGTACGTTTTTTGTTTATGTGATCGCAGGTTGAGCGAGTGGTGGAATCGATTCGGACCGGACAGGGAAAACCTCTGTCTTTCGGTCAGCGTAGTAGCATTCTAATGTACGCCCGACTGTGCGGAAAGCCAGCTCGGACCAAGGGATGTCGGCTTCTTCGAAAAGTCGCACTTCCAGGCTCTCCTGGCCAACGGCAAAGTCCAGGTCCGCCAGCTCCGCGCGAAAGAACACATGCACCTGGCTGATATGCGGCACATCGATCAGGGTGTAGATGCTCAAATTGCGCACCCGCGCGCAGGCTTCCTCGAAGGTCTCGCGGATCGCCGCCTGCTCCACGGTTTCACCGTTCTCCATGAAGCCTGCCGGCAAGGTCCAGTAGCCGCGCCGCGGCTCGATGGCGCGGCGGCAAAGTAGCACCTGGGTGCCCCAGACAGGCAGGCAGCCGGCGACGATATTGGGGTTCTGGTAGTGGATGGTCTGGCAATGGTCGCAGACGAAACGCAGGCGTGAATCGCCTTCGGGTATGCGCTGGGTGACCGGGTTGCCGCAGTGGCTGCAAAAATTCATGCTGGGTTTCCGTGGATGCTGCGCCTATCTTGGCGTGAGAGGCCCGTTGACGGCAAGTTGTCGTTTAGCGACATACCGTGGATCGGGGGTTGGGCGCGTGATTTCTTTGGTGCATGATGCAAGGTAGCCAACAGATCGAGATGACTCATGCTGGACGAGCTGCTTCATCGTGTAAGCAACCACACCCCGCGAACGCTGGAGACCGACCGACGTTTCCCCGAAGCCGCGGTGCTGGTGCCGATCACCCGCAGTGACGAGCCGGAGCTGGTCCTGACCCTGCGTGCCAGCGGGCTTTCGACCCATGGTGGCGAGGTGGCTTTCCCGGGTGGGCGGCGCGATCCGGAAGACCCCGACCTGATCTTCACTGCATTGCGCGAAGCCGAAGAAGAAATCGGTCTGCCGCCGGGGCTGGTGGAGGTGATCGGGCCGCTCAGTCCGCTGATCTCATTGCACGGCATCAAGGTCACGCCTTACGTCGGAGTGATTCCCGATTACGTCGAGTACCTGGCCAATGACGCCGAGATTGCCGCGGTGTTCAGTGTACCCCTGGAGTTTTTCCGTCAGGACCCGCGCGAACATACCCATCGCATCGACTATCAGGGCCGAAGTTGGTACGTCCCCAGCTACCGTTTTGGGGAGTACAAGATCTGGGGCCTGACGGCGATCATGATCGTCGAATTGATCAATCTGCTCTACGACGCGAAAATCAGCCTGCACCACCCGCCGAAAACCTTTATCAATATTTGAAGCCATCGTTCGTATGGCAGAACCCGTGGCACCTGAGCCTTGAGGATAACTAGATGAAATACCGCCTGGGCGACGCCCGAGTCGAGACCCATCCGCAGAGCTGGGTCGCACCCAACGCCACACTGGTGGGCAAGGTCAAACTGGAGGAGGGCGCCAACGTCTGGTTCAACGCCGTGCTGCGCGGTGACAACGAGCTGATCCTGATTGGCAAGAACAGTAATGTGCAGGATGGCACTGTCATGCACACCGACATGGGCTACCCACTGACCATCGGCACAGGTGTAACCATCGGCCATAACGCCATGTTGCACGGCTGCACTGTCGGCGATTACAGTTTGATCGGCATTAATGCGGTGATCCTCAACGGGGCGAAAATCGGCAAGAACTGCATCATCGGCGCCAACTCGCTGATCGGCGAAGGCAAGGAAATCCCCGACGGTTCGCTGGTGATGGGCTCGCCGGGCAAGGTGGTGCGCGAGTTGACCGAAGCACAGAAAAAAATGCTCGAAGCCAGCGCTGCGCACTATGTGCACAACTCCCAGCGTTATGCCCGGGATCTGGTCGAGCAGGAAGAATGAACACGAAAGAACGACCTGTAGCTTCGCCTTGCGTGAACATTTGCGCGTTGGATGATGACGACATTTGCACCGGGTGCCAGCGCACCGTCGATGAAATCACCCGCTGGAGCCGGATGGATAATGAGGAGCGCCGGGAAGTTTTGGGGTTATGCCATGAAAGGGCCAAATCGAGTGGGCTGGTGTGGATGCTGGGTAAAACACCGAACCCGTAGCAGCTGGCGTAGCCTGCGTTCGGCTGCGCAGCAGTCGCGAATTCTGCTTGCATGGTGTGTCTGGAATACCGCGGTGCCTGATTCTACGACTGCTTCGCAGCCGAACGCAGCCTCGCAGCCTCGGCAGCTGCTACGCGAGCCGAACGCAGCCTTCGGCAGCTGCTACGGTCGCATTTGCGTTTGGCTCCTCTGCCATAGCCTGGCGGCTGCTCAAGAACCCGCTGCCAGGCTGAAGCCAAACCGCCCGGTTCATGTAAAATGCCGCGCTTTCTCCCCATGGGAAGCGCGCCTGGCGTAGCTACCCTCGATGATCCGCTCCTTTGAGGACCTGAGATGACCCGTATCGGAACTCCATTGTCGCCAACCGCGACCCGCGTTTTGCTGTGTGGTAGCGGTGAGCTGGGCAAGGAAGTGGTAATCGAGCTGCAACGCCTGGGCGTTGAAGTGATCGCTGTGGATCGCTACGCCAACGCGCCGGCCATGCAAGTGGCCCATCGCAGTCATGTGATCGACATGCTCGACGGCGCGGCGCTGCGTGCGGTGATCGAGGCGGAGAAGCCGCACTTCATCGTGCCGGAAATCGAAGCCATCGCCACCGCTACCCTGGTAGAGCTTGAGGCTGAAGGCTTTACCGTGATTCCGACCGCCCGTGCCGCTCAGCTGACGATGAACCGCGAAGGTATACGGCGTCTGGCCGCTGAAGAGCTGGACCTGCCGACCTCGCCATACCACTTTGCCGACACCGTCGAAGATTATCGCAAGGCGGTCGAGGACCTGGGCTTCCCATGCGTGGTCAAGCCGGTGATGAGTTCCTCGGGTAAAGGCCAGAGCCTGCTGCGCAGCGTCGATGACGTGCAGAAGGCCTGGGACTATGCACAAGAAGGCGGTCGTGCCGGTAAAGGTCGGGTGATCATCGAAGGGTTTATCGACTTCGATTACGAAATCACTCTGCTGACGGTGCGGCATATCGGCGGTACTACCTTCTGCGCGCCGGTCGGTCACCGTCAGGAAAAAGGCGATTATCAGGAATCCTGGCAGCCGCAGGCCATGAGTCCGATTGCCCTGGCGGAATCCGAGCGGGTTGCCAAAGCGGTGACTGAAGCCTTGGGTGGCCGGGGTCTGTTCGGCGTCGAGTTGTTCATCAAGGGCGATCAGGTGTGGTTCAGCGAAGTTTCGCCGCGTCCCCATGATACCGGTCTGGTGACTCTGATTTCTCAGGACCTGTCGCAGTTCGCCCTGCATGCGCGGGCGATCCTCGGGTTGCCGATTCCATTGATCCGTCAGTTTGGTCCATCGGCTTCGGCGGTGATTCTGGTGGAAGGGCAGTCGACCCAGACCGCTTTCGCCAACCTGGGCGCGGCATTGAGCGAGCCGGATACGGCGTTGCGTCTGTTTGGCAAGCCTGAGGTTAATGGTCAGCGTCGGATGGGTGTTGCGTTGGCCCGTGACGAGTCGATCGAAACTGCTCGCGCGAAAGCGACTCGTGCCTCTCAAGCCGTCGTGGTAGAGCTGTAACCGAGTCGCGGCCATCGCGAGCAAGCTCGCTCCCACAGGGGGCCGCGTTCTGTCAGAAAGAATGCGGTCCAATGTGGGAGCGAGCTTGCTCGCGATTCGATCTATCAGGCGATTCGATTCAAATCGTTATCCCTGGTCTCTTTCAAGCACAGCACAGCAATCAAGCTGAGCACCGCTGCACCCGAAACATACCCGCCCACCCAGCTCAAACCGCCCATCGCCACCAGCTTCTGGGCAAAGAACGGTGCCGCCGATGCGCCGACTATGCCGCCCAGGTTGTAGGCTGCCGATGCGCCGGTATAGCGTACGTGAGTTGGAAACAGCTCTGGCAGCAGCGCCCCCATCGGCGCAAAGGTTACGCCCATCAGAAACAGTTCGATGCACAGGAACAGCGCCACGCCCCAGGTCGAGCCTTGGGTCAACAGCGGTTCCATCAAGAATCCGGACAGAATCGCCAGCACGCCGCCGATGATCAGCACCGGTTTGCGCCCGAATCGGTCACTGGCCCAGGCCGACAACGGCGTAGCGGCGGCCATGAACAGTACGGCGAAACACAGCAGAGCGAGGAAGGTTTCGCGAGTGTAGCCGAGCGTCGACACGCCATAGCTCAGCGAAAACACCGTCGAGATATAGAACAACGCGTAGCACACCACCATCGACCCGGCACCCAGCAGCATCGGCGCCCAGTATTGACTGAACAGTTCGACCAGCGGGATCTTCACCCGCTCCTGACGAGCCATGGCGTTGGCGAATACCGGGGTTTCGTGGAGCTTGAGACGTACATAGAGGCCGACCATCACCAATGCCGCGCTGAGCAGGAACGGGATCCGCCAGCCCCATGAACGGAATTGCTCATCGTTCAGAGTCATGGCCAGGGTCAGAAATAGCCCGTTGGCGGCAAGAAAGCCGATCGATGGGCCAAGCTGCGGAAACATGCCGAACCAGGCCCGCTTGCCCTTGGGGGCGTTTTCGGTGGCCAGCAGCGCCGCGCCGCCCCACTCACCGCCCAAGCCAAGTCCCTGACCGAAGCGCAGCACGCACAGCAGGATCGGTGCCCAGGCGCCAATGCTGTCGTAGCCGGGCAATACACCGATCAGCGTGGTGCAGACGCCCATCAATAGCAAAGACGCGACCAGCGTCGATTTACGCCCGATGCGATCGCCGAAATGACCGAACAGCGCTGAACCCAGGGGGCGGGCCAGAAAGGCAATACCGAACGTCAGGAAGGCCGACAGCATCTGCGCCGTGCCGGAGGTCTGCGGGAAGAACACCGGGCCGATGACCAGTGCCGCCGCCGTGGCATAGACGTAGAAGTCGTAGAACTCGATGGCGGTGCCGATAAAGCTGGCGGTGGCCACGCGGGTTGCGGAATTTGTCGGTTGGGCAGGCGCGGCGTCGTTATAGGTACTGGTAGTAGTCATGCGGTTATCCCTGACAGTCATGAGCTGGAACGAATTATTATGGTCGAACACCCAGGGATGTGGGTTTGGCGCGGGCGCGACTCGAGGTCGGAGTCGGCACCGGACAGGTGCGGGCAGTGCGGGGCCGGATGCCGCTGAGTGCGGGTAGCACGCGGTCTGGCGGGGCTGGGTAAGCGCTTGGATTATAGGAAGGGAGCTATCGATCAAACAAGGGGTATATCGATCAGCAAAAGGCTGGCGCTGACCTCATGTGGCGAGGGAGCTGGCTGTGGCGAGGGGGCTTGCCCCCGCTGGGGCGCGCAGCGGCCCTAGAACCTGCTGACTCGTTGTATCAGGAACATCGCGTGCACCGACTTTACGACTGCTTCGCAGCCGAGCGGGGGCAAGCCCCCTCGCCACAGAGCTTCCTCACCACAAGTATGAGTCTGGCCCGGGATGGGATTACGCGGTGGCCGGCACCAGGCTGTTATGCCAGATCAGCACCCGGCTGACCCGGTTGTCTTCGGTTTCGAGGATTTCCAGGCGATAGCGACCGATCTTCAGGCAGACCGCGCTCTCCGGGATGGTTTCCAGCGCTTCGGTGACCAGTCCGTTGAGGGTTTTCGGGCCGTCGCTGGGCAGGTGCCAGCCGAGACTCTTGTTCAGCTCGCGGATCGATGCGGCACCGTCGATCATCAGTCGGCCGTCGGGCTGGGGGTGGATATGCGGATTGTCGAGGCTTTGCTGGCTTTCGAACTCGCCGACGATTTCTTCGAGAATGTCTTCCAGAGTAACGATGCCCAGCACTTCACCATACTCGTCGACCACCATGCCCAGGCGTCGCTGCTGTTTGTGGAAGTTGAGCAATTGCAGCTGCAACGGGGTGCTTTCCGGAACGAAGTAAGGTTCGTGGCAGGCGGCCAGCAGGGCATCCTTGGTCAGGCTCGCGTCGATCAGCAAATGGCGGATCTGGCGGGTATTGAGCACCGCCTCGACCTGATTGATATCGCTGTGGAACACCGGCAGACGGGTGCGGTTGGAGTTCTTCAGCTGTTCGACGATCTCTTCGATCGGGTCGTCCAGATTGATCCCGTCGACTTCACTGCGCGGTACCAGGATGTCATTGACCGTGATGTTGTCCAGCGCATGAATACCTGACAGCAGGTGCGGGCGGAAGGCGGCCTGCTCATGGTCCGGTCCATGGTCACGGGTTGGCGCTGGCTCGTCCTCGCTCTGTTTGACGCTGGAGGGTTTGGCGTTGAGCGGGCGCAGGAATAATTGAGCGATGGCGTTGAGCAGCCATGCGGCGGGATAGAGAATCTTCAGCGGCACGCTGAGCAGATTATTGCCCAGCCCCAGAATCGCTTCAGGATACCGCGTGGCCAGGGTGCGCGGCAGGTAGTCGGCAAAGACCAGCAGGGCGCAGGTGGCGCTCAGACAGGCCAGCCACGGTCCGTTGTCCTGCCAGTAACTCAGGGCCAGCAAGGTGCCGATGATCACTGTGAGCACCCGGCACAGGGTATTGCACAGAATCAGGCTTTCACGGGGGAAACTCAGCCTGGCCAACGGCTTGTCGCTCGAGCGCGAGGCGGTGCGCTGGGCCAGCAGATGCTGTTGGGCGATTTCGATGGCGGTAAACAGCCCTGACCATAAAATCAGCAGGGCCAGTACAGCGAGCAGTGGCCCCAGGGGCAAGTTGTCCATGATCACTGCCCGTCAGACATGCAGGATGTATTCGCGGACCAGCTTGCTGCCGAAATACGCCAGCATCAGCAGGCAGAAACCGGCAAGGGTCCAGCGAATGGCCTTGTGTCCGCGCCAGCCGAGGCGGTTGCGGCCCCACAGCAGCACGCTGAAGACGATCCAGGCCAGGCATGCAAGGAGGGTTTTGTGTACCAGGTGTTGGGCAAACAGGTTCTCGACGAACAGCCAGCCGGAAATCAGCGACAGCGACAGCAGTGTCCAGCCGGCCCAGAGGAAGCCGAACAACAGGCTTTCCATGGTTTGCAATGGCGGGAAGTTCTTGATCAGCCCGGAAGGATGCTTGTGCTTGAGTCGGTGATCCTGGATCAGCAGCAGCAAGGCCTGGAACATCGCAATGGTGAACATGCCATAGGCCAGGATCGATAGCAGGATGTGCGCCAGGATTCCCGGCGCCTCATCGATCACCTGCACCGTGCCCGACGGTGCGAACTGCGCCAGCAACACCGTGGCCAGCCCCAGTGGGAACAGCAATAACAGCAGATTCTCCACCGGGATCCGCGAGCAGGCCACCAGCGTCAGCGCGATCACCGCGACGGCAATCAGGCTGGCAGCGCTGAAAAAGTCCAGGCCCAGGCCGATCGGCGTCATCAGGTGGGTGAAAAGACTGGCGCTATGGGCCAACACGGCGAGGACGCCGAGCGTGACCAGCAGGCGTTTGTTCGCCTTGGCGCCCATAGCCAGACGAGAGCCTTGATAGAGGGTCGCAGCGGCATATAAGCAGGCGGCGGCGAGAGTGGTTAGCAAACTGGGTGACAAGGGGAGCATAAATCCTGTTAGGCAAGCCCGAAAGGCACTGAGTTTGGCATAGAACCCACATGACACGAAAGACCACAGAACCAGACAGCGAGGTGTCCGCCAGCCCCAGTCTTCGCTATAATCCGCGACCTGCCCACGCCGCAGGCTCGCCGAGCACATGTTTTTCACGGGCTGGGCCGCCATTACCTCGGTCTACTATAGGGCCTGAAAGGATCGCGCATGTTTGAAAACCTAACCGACCGTCTCTCGCAGACGCTGCGCCATGTCACCGGCAAGGCCAAGCTGACCGAGGACAATATCAAAGACACCCTGCGCGAAGTGCGCATGGCGTTGCTCGAAGCCGACGTCGCCTTGCCGGTGGTCAAAGACTTCGTCCATGCGGTCAAGGAACGCGCTGTCGGCACCGAGGTGTCGCGCAGCCTGACGCCGGGCCAGGCCTTCGTGAAGATCGTTCAGGCCGAGCTCGAAAGCCTGATGGGCGCGGCCAACGAAGACCTGAATCTGAGCGCCGTGCCGCCAGCCGTGGTGTTGATGGCTGGTCTGCAGGGTGCGGGTAAAACCACCACTGTCGGTAAACTTGCGCGTTTCCTCAAAGAGCGCAAGAAGAAGAGCGTGATGGTGGTGTCGGCGGACGTCTACCGTCCGGCGGCGATCAAACAGCTGGAAATGCTCGCCGGTGAAGTCGGCGTAACCTTCTTCCCGTCCGATCTCAGCCAGAAGCCGGTGGCGATCGCTGAAGCGGCGATCAAGGAAGCCCGACTCAAATTCATCGACGTGGTCATCGTCGATACCGCCGGTCGTCTGCACATCGACGCCGAGATGATGGGCGAGATTCAGGCCCTGCACGCGGCGATCAAACCGGTCGAAACACTGTTCGTGGTCGACGCCATGACCGGCCAGGATGCCGCCAACACGGCCAAGGCCTTTGGCGATGCGCTGCCGCTGACCGGGGTGATCCTGACCAAGGTCGACGGTGACGCCCGTGGCGGTGCCGCGCTGTCGGTTCGCGCAATCACCGGCAAGCCGATCAAGTTCATCGGTATGGGCGAGAAGAGCGATGCGCTCGAACCGTTCCACCCGGAGCGGATTGCTTCGCGTATTCTTGGCATGGGCGACGTGCTCAGCCTTATCGAGCAGGCCGAACAGACCCTCGATAAAGACAAAGCCGACAAGCTGGCGAAAAAGCTCAAGAAAGGTAAAGGCTTCGATCTCGAAGACTTCCGCGATCAACTGCAACAAATGAAGAACATGGGCGGCCTCGGCGGCCTGATGGACAAGCTGCCGAACATCGGCGGAGTGAATCTGGCGCAGATGGGCAATGCCCAGGGCGCGGCAGAGAAACAGTTCAAGCAGATGGAAGCCATCATCAACTCCATGACCCCGGCCGAGCGCCGCGACCCTGAGTTGATCAGCGGTTCGCGCAAACGTCGGATTGCCATGGGTTCCGGCACTCAGGTGCAGGACATCGGTCGCTTGATCAAGCAGCACAAGCAGATGCAGAAGATGATGAAGAAATTCTCCGCCAAAGGCGGAATGGCGAAAATGATGCGCGGCATGGGCGGAATGTTGCCCGGCGGCGGCATGCCGAAAAGGTAAAAGTTTTCGCGTCGACAGTCATGTCGGCGCTGCCCCACACGGACGTGGGATCTCCAGCAAACCCGCGCTTGGCGGGAGCTGACCTGCCGTTGTTCGCAACGGCTCTATAGCAAATCTTGATGGCATGCCGATAGGCGCCGGAAAAAGACATTTGCAAAAGTCCGGATATTCCTTAGAATATGCGGCCTTTCGGGCACCTATGCCCGCTGTGCATTTAGATTTGCAGCACCGACTACAGGAACGATGTTCACATGCTAACAATCCGTCTTGCCCTTGGCGGCTCCAAAAAGCGCCCGTTTTACCACTTGACCGTGACCGACAGCCGCAATCCACGCGACGGTTCGCACAAAGAACAAGTGGGTTTCTTCAACCCGATCGCTCGTGGTCAAGAAGTCCGCCTGTCCGTGAACCAAGAGCGCGTAGCCTACTGGCTGAGCGTTGGTGCACAACCTTCTGAGCGTGTTGCTCAGTTGTTGAAGGATTCGGCTAAGGCCGCGGCCTGAGCAATATGAACGCGACGCCTGCCATTGCTGATGATTTGATCGTTATCGGCAAGATTTACTCCATTCATGGCGTTCGCGGCGAGGTGAAGGTCTTTTCCTTTACCGATCCGGTTGGAAACCTGTTGGATTACAAGACCTGGACGCTCAAGCGCGAAGGCGATGTACGACAGGTAGAGCTGGTCAGCGGCCGTGTACATAACGGCAAGTTTCTGGTCACAAAGCTCAAGGGTCTCGATGACCGTGAAGAAGCTCGTCTTCTGGCCGGTTTCGAAATCTGCGTGCCGCGTAACCTGTTTCCTGATCTGACCGACGGCGAGTACTACTGGTACCAGCTGGAAGGCCTCAAGGTCATTGACCAGCTCGGGCAATTGCTCGGGAAGATCGATCACCTGCTGGAGACCGGCTCGAATGATGTAATGGTGGTCAAGCCTTGCGCTGGCAGCCTGGATGATCGCGAACGCCTGTTGCCCTATACCGGGCAATGCGTGTTGAACGTCGACCTGGCAGCGGGCGAGATGAGGGTGGAATGGGATGCGGACTTCTAAGCGTGGCTAATTTGCGCGTAGAAGTGATCAGTTTGTTTCCCGAGATGTTCTCCGCCATCAGCGAGTACGGCATCACCAGTCGTGCGGTGAAACAGGGGCTCTTGCAGCTGACCTGTTGGAATCCGCGAGACTACACGACGGATCGACATCACACTGTGGACGATCGCCCATTTGGCGGTGGTCCGGGCATGGTGATGAAGATCAAGCCCCTGGAGGATGCTCTGGTTCAGGCCAGGCAGGCAGCCGGGGAGGCGGCGAAGGTCATTTACCTGTCGCCCCAAGGCCGTCGATTGACTCAGTCGGCGGTACGCGAGTTGGCGAATGAGGAAGCATTAATCCTGATTGCCGGCCGCTATGAAGGCATTGACGAGCGATTTATTGAAGCTCATGTCGATGAAGAGTGGTCAATTGGCGACTATGTACTGTCCGGTGGCGAGCTGCCGGCGATGGTCCTGATAGATGCGGTTACACGACTGCTGCCTGGAGCTTTAGGGCATGCGGACTCCGCCGAGGAAGATTCCTTTACGGATGGTCTGCTGGATTGCCCGCATTACACCCGACCGGAGGTGTATGCGGATCAGCGTGTTCCCGACGTGTTGCTTAGTGGCAACCACGCACATATCCGGCGTTGGCGTTTACAGCAGTCCCTTGGTCGGACCTCTGAACGACGCGCCGATCTTCTGGAAAGCCGCTCGCTTTCTGGAGAAGAGAAGAAGCTGCTCGAGGAATACATCCGCGAGCGGGACGATAGTTAACAACGTATCGATGGTAGATCCGACGATTTACCTTAGGAGCACAGCATGACTAACAAAATCATTCTTGCACTCGAAGCAGAGCAGATGACCAAAGAGATCCCTACCTTTGCCCCGGGCGACACTATTGTCGTTCAGGTGAAAGTGAAGGAAGGCGACCGTTCGCGTCTGCAAGCGTTCGAAGGCGTAGTAATCGCCAAGCGTAACCGTGGTGTGAACAGTGCTTTCACCGTTCGTAAAATCTCCAACGGTGTTGGCGTAGAGCGTACTTTCCAGACCTACAGCCCGCAAATCGACAGCATGGCCGTTAAACGTCGCGGTGACGTACGTAAAGCCAAGCTGTACTACCTGCGTGACCTGTCCGGTAAAGCAGCTCGCATCAAGGAAAAACTGGCTTAAGTCCAGCTTTTTCGATGCAAAAAAAGGCAGCCTGCGGGCTGCCTTTTTGTTGCCCGGTTTTTGTCTTTTTCGATCCCTGGCGACGTTACCCAGAGATTTTCAGCGCGCGCGAGATCAAAAGATCGCAGCCTTCGGCAGCTCCTACGCTGACCGTGTTCACTAGTTGTTGCGTCGATCCCCCCGTAGGAGCTGCCGCAGGCTGCGATCTTTTGATCTTGGGGCAGCCCCCTGTTCCTTGAAATAGCCGGCTATGAAAGACTAGTGACAATAATCCCGGTTCACTGCCTATTCACCCGCGGCCTTGAGCTTGCGAATCCTGAGTGCTCATGCCTGCCATCGACCATCCCCTGATAGACCAGTTTCTCGATGCCTTGTGGCTGGAGAAAGGCCTTGCCGAAAACACCCGTGACGCCTATCGCAGTGATCTGGCGCTGTTCAACGGCTGGCTGCAGGAACAGGGCCTTGAGTTGATCAATGCCGGTCGCGAGCTGATTCTCGATCACCTCGCCTGGCGTCTGGAGCAAGCTTATAAACCGCGCTCCACTGCACGTTTTCTCTCCGGAGTACGGGGCTTTTATCGGTACTTGCTGCGGGAAAAGCTGATTGCGCTCGATCCGACCTTGCAGATCGATATGCCGCAGCTGGGCAGGCCGTTGCCCAAATCCTTGTCTGAAGCCGATGTCGAAGCGCTGCTGGCGGCGCCGGATCTGAGTGAGGTCATCGGTCAACGAGATCGCGCCATGCTCGAAGTGCTGTATGCCTGTGGTTTGCGGGTGACTGAACTGATCAGCCTGACCCTGGAGCAAGTCAATCTGCGTCAGGGCGTGCTGCGAGTGATGGGCAAGGGCAGCAAGGAGCGGTTAGTGCCGATGGGCGAGGAGGCGATCGTCTGGGTCGAGCGGTATATGCGCGACGCTCGCGACGAGCTGCTGGGCGGGCGCCCCAGCGATGTGCTGTTCCCCAGCCAGCGGGGCGAGCAGATGACCCGGCAAACGTTCTGGCACCGGATCAAGCACCAGGCAAAGGTCGCCGGGATCGGCAAATCCCTGTCTCCGCATACCTTGCGCCATGCCTTTGCCACCCATTTGCTCAATCACGGCGCTGATCTGCGGGTGGTGCAGATGCTGCTCGGCCACAGCGATCTGTCGACCACCCAGATCTACACCCACGTCGCCCGTGCACGGCTGCAAGACCTGCACGCCAAGCACCATCCGCGCGGCTGACTGGATATTGAAATGATGCGACCTGTAGCAGCTGCCGCAGGCTGCGTTCGGCTGCGCAGCAGTCGTAAATCCTGTACGCACGGGTTAATTGAAACACCGCAGCGCCTGATTTCACGACTGCTGCGCAGCCGAACGCAGGCTTCGCCAGCTGCTACGAAAAGCGGATCTGCGTTGATCGGCAGGTGTCTTGCATCAGCCACATTCGGCCCCGCAAGGCTTATGTGGTAGGCTTTGCCGGTTTGCACAGTGGGCGGCTAGAACCCGATGTTTCGGTACCGGCGTTCCAACCGTCCCATTTGTCCGCCTTCAGGAGTTCCCATGCGCGTGACCCAGATTTTCGCCGCCGCAGCCATTGCGTTGGTCAGTACCTTTGCGGTGGCCGATCAGGCCGCCGAGCAAGCTATTCGCAAGAGCCTCGATAACCTGCAACTCGAAGTGCCAGTCGATACCATTACTGCCAGCCCGTTGGCCGGCTTGTATGAAGTCAAACTCAAAGGCAGCCGAGTGCTGTACGCCAGTGCCGATGGCCAGTTCGTCATGCAGGGTTACATGTTCCAGCTCAAGGACGGCAAGCCGATCAACCTGACCGAAAAAACCGAGCGTCTGGGCGTTTCCAAGTTGATTAACGGCATCCCGGTCGCTGAAACTGTGGTTTATCCGGCCATCGGCGAAACCAAGTCGCACATCACGGTATTCACCGACACCACTTGCCCGTACTGCCACAAGCTGCATGCCGAAGTGCCTGAGCTGAACAAAATGGGTATCGAGGTGCGTTACGTCGCTTTCCCGCGTCAGGGCCTGGGTTCGCCGGGTGACGAGCAGCTGCAAGCGGTCTGGTGCTCGAAAGACAGGAAAGCGGCCATGGACAAGATGGTCGACGGCACAGAAATCAAGGCCGCCAAATGCGCCAATCCGGTTTCCAAACAGTTTGAAATCGGTCAGTCCATTGGTGTAAACGGTACACCGGCTATCGTTTTGGCCGATGGCCAAGTGATTCCGGGCTATCAGCCTGCGCCACAAGTCGCCAAACTGGCACTGGGTGCGAAATAATCCTGCATCGTCACGCTAAGCCGTTGACGATCATGGTGCGGTGACAGCGGTCGTCGTTCCATTAATAGAGAGCCGCGCGTTGTGCGGCTGTTTTCCACGGCCGACCTTGAGTCGGCCGTTTCATGGGGAGTTCAGAGTGAATCCGGTCAAAGTAGGCATCTGTGGGTTAGGTACCGTCGGTGGCGGCACCTTCAACGTACTTCAGCGTAACGCCGAGGAGATTGCTCGCCGTGCCGGGCGTGGAATCGAAGTGGCACAAATTGCCATGCGTACGCCAAACCCCCTGTGCGAGATTACCGGTACCCCCATTACCAACGATGTCTTCGCCGTCGCGACCAACCCTGAAATCGATATCGTCATCGAGCTGATCGGTGGTTACACCGTCGCCCGTGAACTGGTGCTCAAGGCGATCGAGAACGGCAAGCACGTGGTCACCGCGAACAAGGCGCTGATCGCCGTTCACGGCAACGAAATTTTCGCCAAGGCTCGTGAGAAGGGCGTGATCGTCGCCTTCGAAGCGGCCGTGGCCGGTGGCATTCCGGTGATCAAGGCAATTCGTGAAGGTCTGTCGGCGAATCGCATCAACTGGGTCGCCGGGATCATCAACGGCACCGGCAACTTCATCCTCACCGAGATGCGTGAAAAAGGCCGGACCTTCGAAGACGTGCTGGCCGAGGCGCAAGCCCTGGGTTACGCCGAAGCCGATCCGACCTTCGACGTGGAAGGCATCGATGCGGCCCACAAGCTGACGATCCTGGCGTCCATTGCCTTCGGTATCCCGCTGCAATTCGACAAGGCCTACACCGAAGGCATCACCAAGCTGGCCACTGCCGACGTGAACTACGCCGAAGCCCTGGGCTATCGCATCAAGCACCTGGGTGTGGCACGCAGCACAGCGAGCGGTATCGAACTGCGTGTACATCCGACGCTGATCCCGGCCGATCGGCTGATCGCCAACGTCAACGGTGTGATGAACGCGGTCATGGTCAACGGCGACGCCGCGGGCTCGACCCTGTTCTACGGTGCCGGTGCCGGCATGGAGCCCACGGCTTCCTCGGTGATCGCCGATCTGGTGGACGTGGTTCGCGCCATGACCTCGGATCCGGAAAACCGCGTCCCGCACCTGGCCTTCCAGCCGGACTCGCTGTCGGCCCATCCGATCCTGCCGATCGAAGCTTGCGAAAGTGCCTACTACCTGCGTATCCAGGCCAAGGACCATCCGGGTGTATTGGCCCAGGTCGCGAGTATCCTGTCGGAGCGTGGCATCAACATCGAATCGATCATGCAGAAAGAAGTCGAGGAACACGACGGCCTGGTGCCGATGATCCTGCTGGTCCACCGTGTGCTGGAACAGCGCATGAATGATGCGATCACTGCCCTGGAAGCGTTGCAGGATGTGGTCGGTCCGGTCGTACGGATCCGCGTCGAGCACTTGAACTGAGGCAGCTGCAAGCTTCTAGCTACAAGCTGCAAGTAAAAGCAATCAACACAGCGGCAAGCTTCAAACTTCAAGCTGCAAGTAAGAGCCGAGTCGCTTTTGTCTTGCAGCTTGTAGCTTGTAGCTTACAGCCCAAACCGAAGGTTTGATCTTATGCGCTATATCAGTACCCGCGGCCAGGCACCGGCCCTGAATTTCGAAGAAGTCCTGTTGGCTGGTCTGGCCAGCGATGGCGGCCTGTACGTGCCGGAAAACCTGCCACGTTTCACCCAGGAAGAAATCGCTTCCTGGGCTGGTCTGCCGTACCACGAACTGGCCTACCGGGTGATGCGCCCGTTCGTTACCGGCAGTATTCCGGATGCCGATTTCAAAAAGATTCTTGAAGAAACCTACGCAGTGTTCTCCCACGATGCCGTGGCGCCGTTGCGTCAGCTGAACGGCAACGAATGGGTGCTTGAACTGTTCCATGGCCCAACCCTGGCGTTCAAGGACTTTGCCCTGCAACTGCTGGGTCGCCTGCTCGATTACGTGCTGGAAAAACGCGGTGAACGGGTGGTCATCATCGGTGCCACTTCCGGTGATACCGGTTCGGCGGCAATCGAGGGCTGCAAGCACTGCGAAAACGTCGATATCTTCATCCTGCACCCGCATAACCGCGTGTCCGAGGTTCAGCGTCGGCAGATGACGACCCTCTTCGGCGAGAACATCCACAACATCGCCATCGAAGGCAACTTCGATGACTGCCAGGAAATGGTCAAGGCCAGCTTCGCCGACCAGAGCTTCCTCAAGGGCACGCGCCTGGTCGCGGTAAACTCGATCAACTGGGCGCGGATCATGGCCCAGATCGTTTACTACTTCCATGCATCCCTGCAGCTGGGCGGTCCGGCCCGTTCGGTATCGTTCTCGGTGCCGACCGGCAACTTCGGCGATATTTTCGCCGGCTACCTGGCACGCAACATGGGTCTGCCGATCAATCAATTGATCGTCGCCACCAACCGTAACGACATCCTGCACCGCTTCATGAGTGGCAATCAGTACGTCAAGCAAACCCTGCACGCGACCCTGTCGCCATCGATGGACATCATGGTCTCGTCGAACTTCGAACGCCTGTTGTTCGATATGCACGGTCGCAATGGCGCTGCACTGGCCGACCTGATGGAAACCTTCAAGCAGGGCGGCGGTTTCAGCGTCGACGACGAGCGCTGGACCGAAACGCGCAAGCTGTTCGATTCGCTGGCGGTCGATGATGCGCAAACCTGCGAAACCATCGCTGAAGTCTTCGCCCAAAGCGGCGAGTTGCTCGATCCGCATACGGCCATCGGCGTCAAGGCTGCGCGTGAATGCCGTCGCAGCCTGGACATCCCGATGGTGATTCTGGGAACGGCTCACCCGGTCAAGTTTCCTGAAGCCGTGGAAAAAGCCGGCGTAGGAAAAGCCCTTGAACTGCCGGCTCATCTTTCTGATTTGTTCGAGCGAGATGAACGCTGCACTGTGTTGGCCAATGACCTGAAAGCTGTGCAGGCCTTTGTCAGTCAGCATGGCAACCGCGGAAAACCTCTTTGATTGACTAGATCTGTCACAAATTGAAGCCCGTCTCCTGACGGGCTTTCTCATTTCTGCGTGCCACACTTGTCGTAGTTTCGCCATTGAAGGACGGACGAGTGGCTGTGAAGGGAGTGGTAATGCAGTTTTTTATCAGGTTCAAACCAGGCCTGTGCCGGTGGTTGTTTTTCGCAGCGATGGCTTTCGGCCATCCAGCCCTGGCGGTTCACGGCGGATCGTTTGCCCCCGAAACCTCTATCGCCGACAAAAGGCCAAGGCTTGATGCAGCAGAGCTGGAATGGATCCGTGAACACCCTCAAGTCATAGTGGCCTCATTGCAATATCCGCTGTATCTGTTCAAGGACAAGCGCGGGCAGTGGGCCGGATGGAACAGCGATATCCTCAAGCGCATTTCATCGCTGACGGGTTTGCAGTTCATCCATGAGGAAACCTTTTCCAACGCTCAGATGCTTGAGCTGCTGGAAAGCGGCAAGGCGGACATGAGCACCACCCTTGCGGTCAATGACGAGCGCAAAGCGTTTCTAAGTTTCAGCCATGCCTTTGGAGGATCGGGCTGGGTCTTCGTGATCCGGGCAGACGATTCCCCATGGATTTCCCTGGAACAGCTTGCGGGGAGGGTTCTGGCGCTACCGGAACGACATGCTTTGGAGGCCGGCATCAAAGCTGACTATCCGGATATTCGTCTGCGCTTGGTCAAGACCTATGCCGAAGCCCGGGCCCTGGTCGAAAGTGGCGAGGCGGATGTGACTATCGAGAACGAGACGGGCGCGCAGTTATATCCGCGAGGACAACTCAAGGTGGGAAGCCGTGTCGAAGGCAAATGGGCGTCCGATCATTTGGCTATACGTAAAAGCCAGCCACAGTTGTTGAGTATCCTCAACAAGGCTCTTGATGCGTTCACCGCCGCCGAGTTGCAGGCTATTCGCCAGAAGTGGGTGGGCAGCATCACGCCTGCAGCTCCGGCCTCTTTGTGGCAACGCGTTTCGCGCTGGGTGTGTTGGGGCGCGGTTATCGCCATGGTGTCTGGATTGATTTCCCTGGTCTGGAATCGTCGGCTCAAGCTTCAGGTGCAACAGCGTCTAAAGGTCGAAAGACAACTCAAGGATCAACTGGCTTTTGAACAAGTGCTGCTCAATGCCTTTCCCGATCCGGTTTTTGTCCGCGATCTGCAAGCGCGCCTGGTCATGTGCAACAAAAGCTATGAAGAGAGGTTGTCGGTTCGCCAGGATCAGATTCAGGGGCGCCGTTTGACAGAGGTCGATGTCTTTCCCAGGGAGACCGCCGAGCAGCTGCATGGGGAGCTCATGGAGCAGTTGAAAACGCAAAAAACCAGGTTCGTCAATCGACAGTTGAGGCTCAAGACCGGTGTGATGAATGTCTATCAGTGGACGGTCCCGTTCTACAGTGCCGAGGGGCAGTTGCGGGGATTGCTGGGTGGCTGGATCGATTTCAATGAGCGCAAAGAGTCTGACGCCGATTGACGCGGGACAGCAGTTTTCTTTTTGTCATCTTTCACCGGCATGCTCTACCCATTCACATTGATGGGGCGCGCTTTCGGTCGACCTGACGAACTTTCTTCACGGGCCAGTGGTCATTTACTGTGGACACACGCCCTTAGGCACTTTGTTTTCGGACTATTGAGTGGTGATCGAGATGGAAAGTATCAGCCTGTTACTGGGGGAGGCGTTGAGTCCCTATCACGTAGCCCTGACCCCGTCGGGTGCCCATGGCGAATGCCTGGTGACCTTGAAGAATGCCGCCGGGGCCATTGTGGTCGAGCGGGAGTTCAATCAGGCCCAGTTGACCGACCAGCGTTCGCTGACAGATGTCGTCGACGGCCTGCATCGTGACGTGTTGATCGCCGAAGGGCGCCTCGAACCCTGTGTTATTGCCGCGTTGCGCAATGCAGCACAGGGCAAGGCGCTCGCCAGGAACAATTGATTTTTTGTATTTGGGGAACCTTAATGCCGTCGGGGCAGTCAGATTTTATACAACAGGATCAAGCATTGTGCTCCGGTGCTTGTAGCTTGTTGTACTGGTCTTAATTGGCCACGTTTAACCCCGAGTCGTCTCCCCACTTCTCGGGGTTTCTTTTTGTCTGGCGTTTGTCATTGCTCCGATGAGCCCTGGAAAAATGCCTTGGTGTCTTCCAGATAATCGCGACGCATCTGTGGATCAAGCCACGCAGCATAGAATCCGCTCAGTGTGTCTTGACGCAAATTACCCAAGGCCCTGTTGATGCGGGTGATGGCTTGATGCCCTGGTGCGGTATCCGAGCAACCGACATGGATCGACTGGTATTTTTCCGTGCCTTTGATTGGGTAGAACGCCAGCTCAGCGGGTGATATGCCTTGCTGTTGCGCCTGGTAACGGATTTCCGGCCAATAGCCCAGTAACGCGGTCAGACGGCCCAGACGCTGCATTTGCAACAGGCTACCCAGAGCGTCATTGCCATAGTGCGTCGTCAATGCTTCGGCCGCTGCCCGTTGCAGCAGGTCGTCCACCGGTTGACCATAGCTGCGCTCGGCAATCACCCCGAGTTTCTTGCCGCCAGCGGTCAGCAGTGAGGCCAGGTCGACTTTACCGTCGCTAATGAACGGCGCCAGGGTCGCGCGGTCTTGAAGGCGCACCGCCAGGCCGTTGCTGATGATCCTGAGGCTCGTTATCGAATACACGATCCGCTGCGCACGCTCCTTATTCCAGATCAGCGAAGGATCGCAGGTGAATGAGGGGGCACGGAGCATTTGCATGCCGCGCGCTCGGTTGACCCGCACAATCTGGTGCTCGTACTCCGGCAGGCTGGCGATCAGGAGCGGAATCAATTGATCGATCGCCCCCCGGCCTTTTTGCGGTCCCTCGAAAATCGTCAAGGGCGGCAAGTCGCGCAACAACCAAGTCAGCGTCTCCTTGGCCTGAGCGGCCCCTGGCACTGCCAGCAGGCACGCCAGCAACGGAAAAATGTTCAACAAGCGAATCAAAGACAAGCACCTCAGCTTAGATAGCCCCGACTACACGCAGGCGGGCGATTTGCTCGGCGTCGTAGCCAAGCTCGTTGAGCACCTGCGCGTTATGTTCGCCGAGCTGTGGCCCGACCCACTCGGATGTGCCCGGGGTATCCGAGAGTTTCGGTACGATACCCGGCATCTTGAAGGCTTTGCCATCGGGCAGTTTGGCCTGCAGGAACATTTCACGGGCGAGAAATTGCGGATCGCTGAGCATGTCTTCAGCGCTGAAGATCCGGCTGGCGGGTACTTCGGCCAGGTTCAATTGCTCGATCACCGCGTCCAGTGGCAATGAACTGACCCAGCGATCGATCACCCCGTATAGTTCATCGCGCCGGCCGTCGCGCCCATCATTGCTGCCCAGGGTCGGATCTTCAGCCAGATCCGTGCGACCGATCGCCTGCATGAAGCGCTTGAAGATGGCGTCGCCATTGGCGCCGATCTGCACGTGCTTGCCGTCGGCGCTGGTGTGGATGGAGGAGGGTGTGATCCCGGGCATGATGTTACCGGTGCGCTCACGGATAAAGCCGAAGACGTCGAACTCCGGAACCATGCTTTCCATCATGGCGAAGATCGCTTCATACAGCGCGACGTCCACCACCTGCCCCTGACCGCCATTGACCTCTCGGTGACGCAGCGCCATCAGCGCGCCAATCACGCCCCAGAGCGCGGCAATCGAGTCACCGATGGAAATGCCAGTGCGTACCGGTGGCCGGTCCTCGAAGCCGGTGATGTAGCGCAAGCCGCCCATGGATTCGCCGACCGCGCCAAAACCCGGTTGATCCTTCATCGGCCCGGTCTGACCGAAACCGGAGAGGCGCACCATCACCAGTTTCGGGTTCAGCGCATGTAAAACCTCCCAGCCGAGGCCGAGCTTTTCCAGCACGCCGGGGCGGAAGTTTTCGATGAGGATGTCGGCTTCACTGAGCAGCTGTTTGAGAATCGCCAGCCCGTCCGGGTGTTTCAGGTTCAAGGTCAGGGATTTCTTGTTGCGCGCCTGGACGAACCACCACAGCGAAGTCCCTTCATAGAGCTTGCGCCATTTGCGCAACGGATCGCCGCCGTCCGGGGATTCGACCTTGATCACCTCGGCGCCGAATTCGCCGCAGATGCGCGATGCGAATGGCCCGGCGATCAAGGTGCCGAGTTCGATGACTTTAACCCCGGCAAGCGGTTTGGCGGTGAGCGGCATGGGAAATCCTGTAAGACAAACGGCTGAACGGAGAGAGGGTTTTAACATAGCCCGGCGGTCCGGCTAAAGGTTGATGAGTGTCGGGATTCGTTGATTGGCCTGCGCATCGGTTAGACTTGCCGCCTTTCCTCGTATCAAGAAGCCCGTTCATGGCCCAGCCGTCCACGACCTACAAGTTTGAACTGAACCTTACTGACCTCGATCGTGGGGTATACCAAAGCGTCAAGCAGACCATCGCCCGCCATCCTTCGGAAACCGAAGAACGGATGACCGTGCGCCTGTTGGCCTACGCCTTTTGGTACAACGAGCAGCTGTCCTTTGGTCGCGGTCTGTCAGAAGTAGACGAACCCGCCCTGTGGGAAAAAAGCCTGGATGACCGTGTCCTGCACTGGATCGAAGTCGGCCAGCCGGACGCCGATCGCCTGACCTGGTGCTCGCGTCGTACCGAACGCACCAGTTTGCTGGCCTATGGCAGCCTGCGGGTCTGGGAAACCAAAGTGATCCCGGCGGTGAAAAACCTGAAAAACGTCAACATCGCCGCGGTGCCGCAAGAGATTCTGGAAGTGCTGGCCAAAGACATGCCGCGGGTCATCAAGTGGGACGTGATGATCAGCGAAGGCACGATTTTCGTCACCGACGATCGCGGTCAGCACGAAGTCCAGCTGCAGTGGCTGACCGGCGAGCGCGGCTGATTCTTCGCCTTTCGTCTGCATCACCTGTGTTTGATCCCATCTCCTGAAGAGTAGAATCCCTCGTCCCATGCGTATCGAACCCCGCCTGTTGCCCGCTGTCCTGCCGTTTCTCGGTGACCTGCCACCGTTGTTGACCCGTCTCTACGCGGCCCGTGGCGTGCAGTCGGAGGCTGAACTGGACAAGAGCCTGGCGCGCCTGATCCCGTATCAGCAACTCAAGGGTATCGACGCGGCCGTGGATTTGCTGGTGCTGGCGCTGGAACAGCGTCAACGCATCCTGATCGTCGGTGACTTCGACGCCGATGGCGCGACCGCCAGTACGGTCGGCCTGCTCGGTCTACGCCTGCTGGGTGCCGCTCACGTCGACTATCTGGTGCCCAATCGTTTCGAATACGGTTACGGCCTGACCCCGGAAATTGTCGCGGTCGCCCTGCAGCGCAAACCGCAGCTGCTGATCACCGTCGACAACGGCATCTCCAGCGTCGAAGGTGTGGCAGCGGCGAAAGCGGCGGGGCTGACCGTACTGGTCACCGACCACCACGTGCCGGGTCACGAGTTGCCGGCGGCGGACGCCATCGTCAACCCGAATCAACCGGGTTGCGAGTTTCCGAGCAAGGCCCTGGCCGGGGTCGGAGTGATCTTTTACGTACTGATGGCGTTGCGCGCGCGTCTGCGCAGCCTGGGCCGGTACGACAGCAAGCCGCAGCCGAACATCGGTGAGCTGCTGGATCTGGTGGCGCTGGGCAGTGTCGCCGACGTGGTACCACTGGATGCCAACAACCGGATTCTGGTGCACCAGGGGCTTGAGCGGATTCGCGCGTGACGTGCACGGCCAGGTCTCAAAGCGATCCTGGAAGTCGCCAAGCGCGATCACTCGCGAATCACCTCCACCGACCTGGGCTTTATCATTGGCCCGCGTCTGAACGCAGCAGGGCGCCTGGATGACATGAGCCTGGGCATCGAATGCCTGCTCAGCGAAGATATGGCCTCAGCGCGGGAAATGGCGACCCAGCTCGATGAACTGAACCAGCACCGCAAATCCATCGAACAAGGCATGCAGCGCGAAGCCCTGGCCCAGCTCAAGGACTTACCGCTGGAATCGATGCCGTTCGGCCTGTGCCTGTTCGAAGCCGATTGGCACCAGGGGGTCATCGGGATCCTCGCTTCGCGTATGAAAGAGCGCTACCACCGCCCGACCATTGCGTTTGCCGATGCGGGTGAAGGCATGCTCAAAGGCTCGGCGCGTTCGGTGCCGGGTTTCCATATCCGCGACGCACTGGATGCGGTGGCGGCGAAACATCCGGAATTGATCAGCAAGTTTGGTGGCCACGCCATGGCGGCCGGACTGTCGTTGCCGGAGCAGAATTTTCCGGCGTTTGCCGAGGCCTTCGACGCTGAAGTCCGTCGCCAACTGCGTGAGGAAGACCTGACCGGGCGGCTGCTCTCGGACGGTACGCTGGCGGTCGAAGAGTTCCACCTGGAACTGGCCCGGGCCTTGCGCCACGCGGGTCCCTGGGGGCAGCACTTCCCCGAACCGCTGTTTCATGGAGTGTTTCAGCTGGTCGAGCAGCGCATCGTCGGCGAGCGACACTTGAAAGTGGTGCTCAAAAGTGAATGCGGTTCGCTGAAACTCGACGGTATCGCGTTCGGCATCGATCGCGACATCTGGCCGAACCCGACCATTCGCTGGGTCGAGCTGGCTTACAAACTCGATCTCAACGAGTTCCGCGGCCAGGAAACCGTGCAATTGATGATTGCCCATATCGAACCGCGGTAGTTCGCGCAGCTGTTGTGGCGAGCGGGTTTGGAAACAGGAAGTCGAACACGGACTCTGTGGCGAGGGGGCTTGCCCCCGCTCGGCTGCGCAGCAGTCGTAAAACCGGCACACGAGTTCTAACTGAGGGAACTCATTGTCTGATTTCAGGACCGCTGCGCGCTCCAGCGGGGGCAAGCCCCCTCGCCACAGAGGTGTGCATCCTTTCAAATCGGGGTCTTTAGTGTTCTGAACCCCCCCCTCATCCCCCGTTGTCGACTAGGCTCTAAGCACTGCTTGATTGGCCTTGTGACATCTTGTCAATTTTTTGCCCGCGGGGGCGGGTGCTGCATCCTTCCAGTCACTCGTCGACTATTCAAACAGAACCCTGGAGCCTGACCATAAATAGAGAGGTGCCCCATGAGTCTGCTGCTTGAACCCTACACCATTCGTCAATTGACGCTGCTCAACCGCATCGCGGTCTCGCCGATGTGCCAATACTCCAGCGCCGATGGGCTGGCCAATGACTGGCATCTTGTTCACCTCGGCAGTCGCGCCGTAGGCGGTGCCGGGCTGGTCTTTACCGAGGCCACGGCGGTTACCGCCGAGGGGCGGATCACCGCTCAGGATCTCGGCCTGTGGAACGATGAACAGATCGAACCGCTGCAACGCATCACTCGCTTTATCACCGCCCAAGGCGCCGTAGCCGGTATCCAGCTGGCCCACGCCGGACGCAAGGCCAGCACCCATCGGCCGTGGCTGGGCAAACACGGCAGCGTCAAGCCGGCCGACGGTGGCTGGACCCCGGTCGGCCCGTCGCCGATTGCCTACGACCCCGAACATACTGCGCCGAAACAGCTGGATGAAGGGCAGATCGCCGGGGTCATTCAAGCGTTTGTCGATGCCGCCAAACGCGCGTTGGTTGCCGGTTTCAAAGTGGTCGAGGTCCATGCCGCCCACGGTTACCTGCTGCATCAGTTTCTGTCGCCGTTGAGCAATCAGCGTCGCGATCAATATGGGGGGTCTTTCGAGAACCGCATTCGCCTGGTGCTGCAGGTGACCGAAGCGGTGCGGGCGGTCTGGCCTGAAGAGTTGCCGCTGTTCGTGCGGGTATCGGCGACCGATTGGGTCGAAGATGGCTGGAACCCGGATGAAACCGTCGAGCTGGCGCGTCGCCTGCACGCTTTGGGGGTCGACCTGATCGATGTGTCCTCGGGCGGTACCGCGGCGAATGCCGAGATTCCCACCGGGCCGGGTTACCAGACGCGCTTTGCCGAGCGCGTGCGCAAGGAGGCGGGAATTGCCACGGGTACCGTCGGGTTGATTACCGAGCCGGCGCAGGCTGAACACATCCTGCGCACCTGTCAGGCGGACATTATCCTGCTGGCTCGCGAGCTGCTGCGCGATCCGTACTGGCCGCTGCATGCCGATGATGACCTGGGCGGGCACAAATCCATCTGGCCTGCACAGTACCAGCGGGCAACGCACCGTGATCAGCCGATCCATGAATCGGATTTGCGCGACTAAGATCAACAGATCGCAGCCTGCGGCAGCTCCTACGTACATCCGCAATATCGCAGCCATGTGCAAATCCCGTAGGAGCTGCCGCAGGCTGCGATCTTTTCGATGCCCCCTCGATGAAGGAGATGGATCAAATCAAGGGTACTTGCGCTTGTCCGGCGCCGGCGGGAAGTACTGATACAGCCAGGTCTCGCTCAACGTCCGGTCATGGGTACGGATGAACAGCCGCAACTCCACGGGAGCCACGCTATCGTCGGTGGGGTACCAGTCGAAGATCACGCGGTAACCCTTGATGTCTTCAAGCGGCAGCACGTTGAAGTCCTTTACCTGACCGTTCGACGCCGTGAGGATCGGCTCGATGCTCGTGCCCTCGGGTAGGCGCTCCAGACCGCCGCCGGTAAAGTCCACGGCAAAACGCCGCGCCCATACCTCGGGGTAATGCTCGCCCGGCGCCCAGCCTTCGATAAAACCGCCCATGCCCGAGCGTGTCGCGTTGACCCGCGCCAGCGGTGTGCTGACCGGTGGCAGGGGGCTCCAGTAGAGTTTGTAGCCGTAGTTCAGGGAGTCGCCTGCCGTGATGGTTTTTTTCGGTGTCCAGAAAGCCACGATATTATCGAGGGTTTCACCCGTGGTCGAGAGTTCCAGCAGGTTGATAGAGCCTTCACCCCAGGCGGTGGTCGGCTCGACCCAAAGACTCGGGCGGCGGTTGTACCAGTCCACGGTGTCCTGATAACTGTCGAACTCGTGATCGGTCTGGACCAGGCCAAAGCCTTTTGGATCGGTATCGGCAAAGGCATTGAACTGCAGCGTTGCCGGGTTATTCAGCGGCCGGCAGATCCACTCGCCGTTGCCGCGCCACATGGCCAGACGGTCGGAGTCGTGAATTTCTGGATGAATGGTGTCGCACATGCGCCGTTCGTGGGTGCCGCAGCTGAACATGCTGGTCATCGGTGCGATGCCCAGTTGCTCGATGGCGCTGCGCGCGTTGATATGCGCGTCAATAGTCATCACCACCTGATTGGCCTGGCAGTCGATATCAAAGCGATAGGCTCCGGTGGCGCTGGGCGAGTCGAGCAGGGCGTACACCACAAAGCGCGTGCTGTCCTTGTCCGGCGTTTCGAACCAGAACTTGGTGAAGTCGGGAAACTCCTCCTGGCGCTTGGCGTAAGTGTCGATCGCCAGCCCGCGGGCCGACAAACCGTACTGACCGTCGGGACCCATCGCGCGGAAATAGCTGGCGCCGAGGAAGGACAGCTCATCGTGCTTGTCCAGCTCCGGGGCTTTGAACAGCTGGAACCCGGCGAAACCCAGGTCACCCTTGAGCTGGTTAGTGTCGACCGTGGTTTTCTGATAGTTGAACAAAGATGGGTGAAAGTGCACTTCGCTCGACTGGCGGGTCTTGGGATCGACGCTGAACATGCGCACCGGTTGCTTGAAGCCCATACCGACATGGAAAAACCGCACGTCGAGTTGACCGTTCAGCTTGTTCCACAGCGAATGATTACCATCGTACTTGATCGCGTTGAATTGCAGCGGAGACATGTTGGCGAGCGTCGGCGGCAATACCTGCTTGGTATCCACGTAGCGGCTGCCTGCCAGTTGTTTGGCTTGAGCCTTCAAAGCCTCGAAGTCGAAGGTCTTGGCCTCGCCATCGGCGGTGTCGGTGCCGGCCCAGGCGTGGGCGGCCATTAGTCCGCTGGCTGAGAGACCGGTATAGGCGGCAATGGCCATGGAGGCTTTGAGCAGATTCCTGCGGTGCATAAGTACAACCTGTCTTGGGCGATCCCGCGCCGTTCCTGGCACGTGCTGGATCAGAAATTGAGGTTCGGACATGCCTTCGGCCAAACGCAACTGACACTAAACAGATACCAAATAGCTTAAACCGTTCGGTTGCAGATCAAAATGAATGATGGCGCCGCGTGGCGCTGCAATGAAACAAGAAATGTCGGTGAAGTTTTCCGACAGTACTTTCTGGTTTATAGGGCATTTCTGCTTTTTTTGACTAATTACTCTAAAAACCCCTGTTCAGCGTGCAGATACTTTCTATTCTTGTACTCATAACCGGCTTTGGCCCTTCAGGCCGGTGGGTTTCAGCAGAGGGTTTGCGTTACGCCGCTACTGAAAAAAAACGTTAGGGCGATGAGCTGTCTAAAGTTTTCTTTGACGTGCAGGGGACATCGTCCATGTCGAAAGTACAGGGTATTGCCGGTTTTTTTGCTCTTGTTTGTGGTTGGAACATCTCGCGAAAGTCGCGTCGACTCAGTTCGGAGGAGGTGAAGCTGGTCGAACAGTACCGCGCACTGTCGGAGAGTGATCGCATCGCCATGCGCTATCTGGTGGATGCGATGAGGAGTGTTTCGCGGTTTTAGGAGGGTAGTGGATGAGGGGGCACGGATCTTGCCCCCTCGTACACCTGCTAAATGGCCACGTTTTAGGTAATATTTCTCAATAGCACACCCTGGATATCGAGCCTTACGCAGCCCCCGTAGGAGCTGCCGCAGGCTGCGATCTTTTCGGGTTAATGCTTGAACATTACATGCCGCACAGTAGTGTAGTCCTCCAGTCCGTATGTGGACATGTCCTTGCCATAGCCGGAGAGTTTCTGCCCACCGTGGGGCATTTCGCTGACCAGCATGAAGTGCGTGTTGACCCAGGTGCAGCCGTACTGCAAGCGCGCTGCGAGGCGGTGGGCGCGGCCGACGTCGGCGGTCCAGACCGACGACGCCAGGCCGTAGTCCGAATCGTTGGCCCACGCCAGTGCTTGTGCTTCGTCGCTGAATTTGGTCACCGAGACCACCGGCCCGAACACTTCGCGGCGGACGATCTCATCGTCCTGTTGCGCATCGGCCAGCACCGTCGGTTCGTAGAAGAACCCATCGCCTTCCACCGCCTTACCGCCGGTGATCAGGCGAATGTGCGGTTGCGCCACCGCCCGTTCGACAAACCCGGCCACGCGATCGCGGTGCTCAGCGGTGATCAGCGGGCCAAGCTCGGTGGCCGGATCATCTTGCATGCCGTACTTGATGCTACTGACCGCCGCACCGAGCTTCTCGACGAACGTGTCGTAGATGCCTTCCTGGGCATAGATGCGGCAGGCGGCGGTGCAGTCCTGTCCGGCGTTGTAGAAACCAAAGGTGCGAATGCCCTCCACGGCCGCGTCGATGTCGGCATCGTCGAAGATGATCACCGGAGCCTTGCCGCCCAGCTCCATGTGCATGCGTTTGACGCTGTTTGCGGTGCTGGAAATGATGTTCGCGCCGGTGGCGATCGAGCCGGTCAAGGACACCATGCGCACTTTCGGGTGAGTCACCAGCGGACTGCCGACGCTTGGGCCACGGCCGAACACCAGGTTGAGCACCCCGGCCGGAAAGATCTCCGATGCCAGTTCGGCCAGGCGCAACGCAGTCAACGGGGTCTGTTCCGACGGCTTGAGCACCACGGTATTACCGGCAGCCAGGGCCGGGGCGATTTTCCAGGCGACCATCATCAGCGGGTAGTTCCACGGCGCGATGGAGGCCACTACGCCCACCGGATCGCGGCGGATCATCGAGGTGTGGCCAGCCAGGTATTCGCCGCCGGCCGCGCCGCTCATGCAGCGGCTGGCGCCAGCGAAGAAGCGGAACACATCGGCAATCGCCGGGATCTCATCATTGAGTGCCGCGCTGTAGGGTTTGCCGCAGTTATCCGATTCCAGTTTGGCCAGCTCTGCGCCATGGGCCTGGATCGCATCGGCGAGTTTGAGCAACAGCAACGAGCGTTCTCTGGCCGGGGTCTGCGACCAGCCTTCGAAGGCGGCGTCGGCGGCGCACACGGCGGCATCGACCTGGGCTTCGCTGGCTTCGTTGATTTCCACCAGCACCCGGCCCAGCGCCGGGTTGAACACCGGCTGGCGGGCGCCTTCACCGTCGACCAGTTGGCCGTTGATCAAGAGTTTGGTTTGCATATCGATGTCCTCTTCAATGCGGTTCGGGGGGTGGTTATTTGCCGCCACTCCCGGCAACACCTTCACCGCCACGGGTCAGGTAGTAGGCGCCCAGGATCGGGAACATGGTCACTAGCATCACCAGCATTGCGACCACATTGGTCACCGGCACATCCCGCGGTCGGCTGAGCTGGTTGAGCAGCCACAGCGGCAGGGTGCGTTCATGGCCGGCGGTAAAGGTGGTGACGATGATTTCGTCGAACGACAGGGCAAACGCCAGCATGCCGCCGGCCAGCAACGCCGAGCCGAGGTTCGGCAGGATGATGTAGCGGAAGGTCTGCCAGCCGTCGGCGCCAAGGTCCATCGAGGCCTCGATCAGGCTGTGGGAGGTGCGACGCAAGCGGGCGATGACGTTGTTGTAGACGATCACTACACAGAAGGTCGCGTGGCCGACGATGATGGTGAACATGCCTGGCTCGATGCCCAGGGTCTTGAAGGTCGCGAGCAGGGCGATGCCGGTGATGATGCCCGGCAAGGCAATCGGCAGGATCAGCATCAGCGAGATGCCTTGTTTGCCGAAGAAGTCCCGCCGATACAACGCGGCCGACGCCAGGGTGCCGAGGACCATGGCAATCAGCGTCGCAATGGCGGCGATCTGCAGTGACAGCTTGATCGCTTCCAGCACGTCCGGCCGGGAGAAGGCCACGCTCAACCACTTCAGGGTGAAGCCCTTGGGTGGAAAGCTGAAGGCGGCGTCTTCGGTGTTGAAGGCGTAAATGAGGATGATCAGGATCGGGAAGTGCAAGAACAGCAACCCGCCCCAGGCGGCCAGACGCAGTCCGATGGAAGCTGTTTCCCCCTGCTTTTCTGGTTTAAGTTTTTTTGAGTCAGAGCGCATCGAAGGCCCCCAGACGTTTGACGATGGACAGATAAATGGCGATCAGCACAATCGGCACCAGGGTGAAGGCCGCGGCCATCGGCATATTGCCGATGGCACCTTGCTGGGCGTACACCATGCTGCCGACGAAGTAGCCCGGCGGGCCGACCAGTTGCGGCACGATGAAGTCGCCGAGGGTCAGCGAGAAGGTGAAGATCGACCCGGCAGCAATGCCCGGGATCGACAGCGGCAGCGTCACTTGCAGGAACGTCTGGCGCGGCTTGGCCCCGAGGTCGGCGGAGGCTTGCAGCAGCGACGGCGGCAGGCGTTCCAGGGCGGCCTGGATTGGCAGGATCATGAACGGCAGCCAGATATAGACGAACACCATGAAGCGACCCAGATGGGAGGTGGACAAGGTGCTGCCGCCGACCCCCGGAATGCCGAGCACGAACTGCAACACCGGCTCCAGCCCGAGGTGCTGAACGAACCACTGGGCGACGCCGCCCTTGGCCAGCAGCAAGGTCCAGGCATAGGCCTTGACGATGTAGCTGGCCCACATCGGCATCATCACCGCGATGTAGAAAAACGCCTTGGTTTTGCCGCTGGTGTAGCGCGCCATGTAGTAGGCGATAGGGAAGGCGACGATGGCGCTGGCGATCGATACCGCGACCGCCATGCCCAGGGTGCGCAGAATGATGTCGAAGTTCGACGGCTGGAACAGCGCCGCAAAGTTCGCCAGGGTCAGGTCGGGAGTGACCGCCATGGTGAAGTCGTCGAAGGTGTAAAAACCCTGCCAGAGCAGGATCAGCAACGAGCCGAGATAGATCGCGCCGAACCAGAGCAGGGGTGGCACCAGCAGCATCGACAGGTACAGATTGGGCCGTCGATACAGCAGGTTGGAAAACCGTCGCAACGGCGAGCTGCCGGGCGCGGTGTGGGTCATGGCCAGGCTCATGTCAGATCTCGCTTGCAACGGTGTCGGTCAGGCGGATCATGGCTTCGCGGGCCCAGCGTGCGCTGATCCGTTGCCCTGGCTGATGCGCGATGCTGCTGTCCAGCCATTGATTGTTGGCCTGGCTGATGTTCAGGGTTTGGCCGTTTTCCAGTTTCAGCTCGTAACGGGTGGCGCTGCCCTGGTACTGAATGTCGTGGAGCAGGCCGCTGACTTCGATTTCGTGGCTGGCCAGCGGACCTTCGGCGAAACGCACGTGTTCCGGGCGAATCGAGAACGGCTGGTCACTGCCGCTCAACTGCCTGGCCAGGTCGCCGCGAATCACATTGGAGGTGCCGACGAATTCGGCGACGAAGATGGTGGCCGGTTTCATGTAGAGGTTGCGCGGGGAGTCGACTTGCTCGATGCGTCCCTTGTTGAACACCGCCACTCGGTCGGACATCGACAGCGCTTCGGTCTGATCGTGGGTGACAAAGATAAAGGTGATGCCGAGCTGGCGTTGCAACTTCTTCAGCTCGCCCTGCATTTGCTCACGCAGCTTCAGGTCGAGAGCGCCCAGCGGTTCGTCGAGCAGCAACACCCGCGGGCGATTGACCAGGGCGCGAGCCAGGGCCACACGTTGGCGCTGACCGCCGGAGAGTTGTGCCGGTTTGCGCTCGCCGTAACCGCCGAGGGCGACCATGCCCAGAGCTTCTTCGGCGCGGTTCAGGCGTTCGGTCTTGCCGACTCCCTTGACCTTCAAGCCATAGGCCACGTTGTCTCGCACGTTCATATGCGGAAACAGCGCGTAATCCTGGAACACGGTGTTCACGTCGCGTTGATAGGGTGGCAAACCGGCGGCTTCTTTGCCGTGAATGCGGATCGAGCCGGCACTTGGTTGTTCGAAGCCGGCGATCAGGCGCAGGCAGGTGGTTTTGCCCGAGCCGGAAGGGCCAAGCATGGAAAAGAACTCGCCGTCCTGGATATCGATGGAAACCCGGTCAACGGCTTTCACCTCGCCAAACTGCCGGGAAACGTTAGTGAACTGGACTGCAAGCGTCATGGTGCGGTGCTCCAGAAAGGCGCGCTTTTGAACAATTGAATCGGCTGTGGCATCAAAAAGATCGCAGCCTGCGGCAGCTCCTACGGGATTTGCAGAAGACGCCACATTTGCGGTGCCTGCGATCGGCGTAGGAGCTGCCGCAGGCTGCGATCTTTTGATCTTTCTTTTGATCTCAAGAGGGCTTACCTGCCTCCCATGATCGCGATGTAGTCCTGGGTCCAGCGGCTATACGGCACGAATTTACCGCCCTCGGCCTGCGGGGTTTTCCAGAAGGCGATCTTGTCGAACTGGTCAAAGCCGTTGGTCTTGCAACCTTCAGCACCGAGCAACTCGCTCTCTTTGCAGGCCGCCGGAACCGCTGGCAGCGAACCGAACCACGCAGCTACGTCGCCCTGGACCTTGGGTTGCAGCGACCAATCCATCCACTTGTAGGCGCAGTTCGGGTGCTTGGCCTCAGCGTGCAGCATGGTGGTGTCGGCCCAACCGGTGGCGCCTTCCTTGGGGATGGTCGAAGCGATCGGCTGTTTCTCGTTCACCAGCCCGTTGACCTGGTACGGCCAGGCGCCGGAGGCTACTACGCCTTCGTTTTTGAAGTCACTCATTTGCACCGTGGTGTCATGCCAGTAGCGGTGGATCAACGGTTGCTGGGCACGCAACAGGTCGAGCACGGCCTTGTATTGGGTTTCGGTCAGTTCATAAGGGTTCTGGATGCCCAGTTCCGGCTTGGCCGACTTGAGGTACAGCGCCGCATCGGCGATGTAGATCGGGCCGTCATAGGCCTGCACACGGCCCTTGTTAGCCTTGCCGTCCGGCAGGTTCTGCGGGTCGAACACCACGCCCCAGCTGGTTGGTGCCTGCTTGAACACATTGGTGTTGTACATCAATACGTTCGGGCCCCACTGATAGGGGGTGCCGTAAGTCTGCTTGTTGACCACGTACCAGGGGCCATCCTTGAGCCGAGGATCGATGTTCTTCCAGTTCGGGATCAGCGTGGTGTTGATCGGCTGTACACGCTTGCCGGCAATCAAACGCAAGGAAGCGTCACCGGAAGCGGTGACCAGGTCGTAACCGCCCTTGGCCATCAGGCTGACCATCTCATCGGAGGTGCCGGCGGTTTTGACGTTGACCTTGCAGCCGGTCCCTTTCTCGAAGTCAGTCACCCAGTCATAGCTTTTGTCAGTTTCGCCACGTTCGATGTAGCCCGGCCAGGCGACGATATCCAGCTGGCCTTCGCCGGCGCCAACGGTTTTCAGCGGTTCGGCGGCCTGGATGCAGGCACTGGTCAGCAGCGCGGTGGTCATTGCACTGAGCAGTGCGGTCTTGTGCACGAACATGGGGTTTCCCTCTTCTTTAATTATGGTCGGGGCAGTTGTGAACATGGTGAAGTCACGCTTGTACGGCTTGTTATTAGCGTAGTGCTGTTTTTCTACCGATGCTGGTCCTGGCGGGTCATGGTGGGCTGCAGCTCTTTTTAATCAATGGCCTGGCGTAGAAACCACGGGTCTGTACAAGGGCCAGGCAACATCTGGAAGTACTCTTGAAAACCGGGGCAGGGCACTTCGCACTAGGCTGGTAGCCTAAAGGGTCCGGTTAACCCCTGTTTCGGAGGTGAAAATGAACACACGCGGATTGCTCGATCAGTTACTCAAGTCCGGCCAGGACTTGTTGCAGAACAAGGCCGGCGGTACTCGGAACAAAACCTCGGGTTCGGACAAGGGTGCACTGGGCAGCTTGCTGGGTGGCGGCGGTTCGGGCGGCCTGGGCAGCCTGCTTTCCGGGGCTGGCGGCGGCGCGCTGGCGGCTGGCGCCATGGGCTTGTTGCTGGGCAACAAAAAAACCCGCAACTTTGGCGGCAAGGCACTGACCTATGGCGGTCTCGCGGCCCTGGGTGTCCTGGCCTACAAGGCCTATGGCAACTGGCAGGCACAGCAGCCCAGTGCGCCACAGGCCGAGCCGCAAACCCTCGATCGCCTGCCGCCAGCGCAAGTTGAACTGCACAGCCAGGCGATCCTCAAGGCGCTGGTCGCCGCCGCCAAGGCCGATGGCCACGTCGATGAGCGCGAGCGGGCGTTGATCGAGGGCGAGTTCACCAAGCTGGACAACGATCAGGAACTGCAGCACTGGCTGCATGCCGAACTCAACAAGCCACTGGACCCGGCCGACGTTGCCCGCGCCGCCAGCACCCCGGAAATGGCCGCCGAGATGTACATCGCCAGCGTGATGCTGGTGGATGAAGAGAACTTCATGGAGAAATCCTACCTGGACGAACTGGCGCGTCAGCTCAAGCTGGAACCAGGCTTGAAGGTCGAACTGGAGAAGCAGGTTCGCCAGGCTTCGATGTAATCAGGGAAAGCAGCTGGATCGAAAAGATCGCAGCCTGCGGCAGCTCCTACGCCGACCGTGTACACCCGCGATGTTGCGGGTGTACACAATTCCCCCGTAGGAGCTGCCGCAGGCTGCGATCTTTTCAGGCTCTGCGTAATTTTCAGCCCCTCAATGACCCACCCACGGTCTTTTCCTGTCAATTCATCACTGACAACGCTTGCTGCTCCTGCCCCAAAGTAGCGCTCCAGAGCGGCCCCCAACTTTCTGCTCACTAAGTGAGACGTACAGCACAACACGTTACTGGGTGAAGACACGGCCTCGACTATACTGCCCCCCATTTGAACGGCCCCGAGGACTGACTGTGAAGAACTGGACGTTGCGCCAACGCATTTTGGCGAGCTTTGCGGTGATTATCGGCATCATGTTGCTGATGGTCCTGGTCTCGTATTCTCGGTTGCTGAAGATCGAATCCTCGGAGGAGAACATACGGACCGACGCCATGCCTGGTTTGTACTTCAGCGCAATGATTCGTGGCGTCTGGATCGATAATTACATGGAGGTCGAGGAACTGTTTGGACTGCAACATGGAGGGGAGGAGGGCTCAAAGCATGTGGCGGACTTCAAATCCCTGGAGCAGCAAATCGAGCAGCAACTGGCGAATTATCAGCAGACCATCCATGGACCAAAGGATCAGGCCGAGTTCGATGCCTTCAAGACGCTGCATCAGACTTACACCAAGACACTGGCCACTGTGCTTGATCTGCACCATCGTGAGCAAAATACTGACGCCGAGCGGGTTTTCAAGGAAGAGTTGACCCCGATCTGGGCCGCCGGTCGCGAGAAGCTCAACGAGATCATTTCCCAGAACAAGGGTGTGGCAGATCAGTCCATGGGCGCCATTCATGACGCACTGATTGAAGCCGAAATCAGCATGGGCGTCTCTTTACTGATCGCGATATTCGCTGCCGGTCTGTGCGGTCTGCTGCTGATGCGCGCGATCATGGCGCCGATGAACCGCATCGTCGAAATCCTCGATGTCATGCGTACCGGCGACTTGAGCGGGCGTTTGAATCTGGAGCGCAAGGACGAGTTCGGCGCGGTCGAAACTGGCTTCAACGACATGATGAGCGAACTCACGTCGCTGGTGTCCCAGGCCCAGCGCTCTTCGGTACAGGTCACCACCTCGGTCACCGAAATCGCTGCGACCTCCAAGCAACAGCAGGCCACCGCGACTGAAACGGCGGCGACCACCACGGAAATCGGCGCCACTTCGCGGGAAATTGCCGCGACCTCCCGGGATCTGGTGCGGACCATGACCGAAGTCTCCACCGCCGCCGACCAGGCCTCGGTGCTGGCCGGCTCCGGTCAGCAGGGCCTGGCGCGCATGGAAGGGACCATGCTCTCGGTGATGGGGGCGGCCGATCTGGTCAATGCCAAGTTGGCGATCCTCAACGAGAAGGCGGGCAACATCAATCAGGTAGTGGTGACCATCGTCAAGGTCGCCGACCAGACCAACCTGCTGTCGCTCAACGCCGCCATCGAAGCCGAGAAGGCCGGTGAGTACGGCCGTGGTTTTGCCGTGGTTGCCACCGAAGTGCGGCGCCTGGCGGATCAGACCGCCGTGGCCACTTACGATATCGAGCAGATGGTCCGTGAGATCCAGTCGGCGGTGTCGGCCGGGGTCATGGGCATGGACAAATTCTCCGAAGAAGTGCGCCGCGGCATGTCCGAGGTACAGCAGGTCGGCGAGCAGCTGTCGCAGATCATTCATCAGGTTCAGGCGCTGGCACCGCGGGTGCTGATGGTCAACGAAGGCATGCAGGCCCAAGCTACCGGGGCCGAGCAGATCAACCACGCGCTGGTGCAATTGGGTGATGCCAGCAGCCAGACCGTGGACTCGCTGCGTCAGGCCAGCTCCGCCATCGATGAGCTGAGTCACGTGGCGGTGGGGCTGCGCAGCGGCGTCTCGCGTTTCAAAGTCTGATGAGCGAGCTCGTGGCGAAACGCGGCGTGGCAATAGCGCCGAAACATTCGTTGTTTTTACTGTTCCGCATCGGCAACGACCGTTATGCCCTGCAGGCCATAGAAGTGGCCGAAGTGCTGCCGCGCCTGCCACTCAAACCGATCGCCAAGGCCCCCTCGTGGGTCGCCGGGGTGTTCGCCTGGCGGGGTGCGGTGGTGCCGGTTATCGACCTCAGCGAATTGACCTTCGGCCAGCCGGCTCAGGCACGCACCAGCACCCGCCTGGTGCTGGTGCACTATCGTCCGGATGCCTCGCTGCCCGGGCAATTGCTCGGGCTGATTCTTGAACAGGCCACCGATACCCTGCGCTGCAACCCGGCGGACTTTCAGCCCTATGGCCTGGACAATCGCCAGGCGCCGTATCTGGGGCCGGTGCGCGAAGATCAGCAGGGTTTGCTGCAATGGATTCGGGTCGTCGATTTGCTCGACGCCGAGGTTCGCGCGCTGCTGTTCCCGTCGCCACCCCTGGATCTCGCTCGGCTTGAGGAGCGTCCATGAGCAGCGACCAGCGGTTTTTCGATTTCCTCAAGGAGCGCATCGGCCTGGACGTGGCGTCCGTGGGGCCGGCGATCATCGAGCGTGCAGTGCGCCAGCGCGCCACTGCTCAGCGGGCGCTGAGCGCGGACGAGTACTGGCACGCACTGCAAGGTTCGCTAGATGAACAGCATGCGCTGATCGAAGCGGTGATCGTCCCGGAAACCTGGTTTTTCCGCTACCCGGAATCCTTCGCGACCCTGGCCAGGCTGGCGGTGACGCGTCTGGCCAAGATCAACAATATGCGCGCCTTGCGGATTCTCAGCCTGCCGTGTTCGACCGGCGAAGAGCCCTATTCGATTGCCATGGCCTTGCTCGATGCCGGTCTGGCGCCCCATCAGTTCAAGGTCGAAGGGCTGGATGTCAGTCCTTTGTCGGTCGAACGGGCCAGGCGCGCGATCTACGGCAAGAACTCATTTCGCGGACAGGACCTCGATTTTCGCGAGCGTCACTTCAGCAATGAGGCTGAGGGTTATCACGTCAGTCAGCGGGTGCTCGAGCAGGTCCGTCTGCAGGTGGGCAATCTGCTGGATCCGGCCCTGCTGGCCAACGAACCGCCCTATGACTTTGTGTTCTGCCGCAACCTGCTGATCTACTTCGACCAGCCGACTCAGCAACAGGTGTTTGAAGTGCTCAAGCGCCTGACCCATGTCGACGGCGTGCTGTTTATCGGCCCGGCCGAGGGCAGTTTGCTGGGACGCTTGGGCATGCGTTCGATCGGCGCTGCGCAGTCCTTTGCCTTCAGTCGATACATCGAGCCTGAACCCGAGCCGCTGCCGGACTTTATTCCAACACCGATGCCGGTTCGCCAGCCAATACGCAGCGTGGTAGCGCCTGCGCCCAGCCGGCCCTTCGCCAGTGTCGTGCCAACACTTAGACCTGCCCAGGTGAGTGCTGCGCCCACTGATGCCGCGGCCTTGCTCGGCCACATCGCCGCCCTGGCCAATGCCGGCAAAAGCGCCGAAGCCCGCGTGGCTTGTGAGCAGTACCTGCGCAGCCATGAACCGGTGGCTCAAGTGTTTTACTGGCTGGGTTTGCTCAGCGATGTCGCCGGCAGCGTGCTGGAGGCTCAGGGTTTCTATCGCAAGGCCTTGTATCTGCAGCCGCAGCACCCGGAAGCCTTGATGCAGCTGGCGGTTTTGCTGGCGTCCCAAGGGGATACGGCGGGTGCCCGTCGGTTGCAGGAACGCGCCGCTCGTAGCGAGCGCACCGCTGATAGTGAGGATAAACGATGAGCAGTTCTGTTTCGTTGAGCCTGACCCACAAGGATGCGCAGGCCATCGATGACTGCTGGAACCGTATCGGTATCCACGGTGACAAGTCCTGCCCGTTGTTGGCCGAACATATTCACTGTCGCAACTGCGCGGTGTATTCCGCTGCGGCCACCCGCCTGCTCGATCGTTATGCCTTGCAACAGGAAGACCATCAGCAGTCGATCGCCGTCGAGAACGATGTCGTCACTCGCTCGCTGTTGATGTTTCGCCTGGGCGAAGAGTGGCTGGCACTGGCGACCCGCTGCCTGGTCGAGGTTGCGCCGTTGCAGCCGATCCATTCCTTGCCGCACCAGCGTTCTCGTGCGCTGTTGGGCGTGGCGAATGTGCGTGGAGCCCTGGTCGCCTGCCTGTCGCTCGTGGAATTGCTGGGGCTGGACGCTACCACCGTGGTTGCCTCCGGTACACGGGTCATGCCGCGCATGTTGATCATCGCAGCCCATGGTGGCCCGGTAGTGGTGCCCGTGGATGAAGTGGACGGGATTCACGCTATCGATGAACGCACCTTGAACGCTTCCTCCAGCTCCGGTTCGCAAGCCAGCGGCAAATACACCCGGGGTGTCTTGCAATTCAAAGGCCGCAGCTTGCGCTGGCTGGATGAAGAACAGTTGCTGTGCGCCGTGACCCGGAGCCTCGCATGACCCCCGATCAGATGCGCGACGCGTCGATGCTCGAGCTGTTCAGCCTGGAAGCTGAAGCACAGACCCAGGTGCTCAGTGCTGGCCTGCTGGCGCTGGAGCGCAACCCGACCCAGGCCGATCAACTGGAAGCCTGCATGCGTGCGGCGCATTCACTCAAGGGCGCCGCACGGATTGTCGGGGTGGATGCCGGGGTCAGCGTGGCGCATGTGATGGAGGATTGCCTGGTCAGCGCTCAGGAAGGTCGTCTGTACTTGCTGCCCGAGCATATCGATGCCTTGCTGCAAGGCACCGATCTGCTGATGCGCATCGCGACGCCGGACAGTGCCAATGTCGGCCCGAACGATATCGAGGGCTATGTCGCCTTGATGGGCCGGTTGCTCGATCCGGCCGCGATGCTCGTCAGAAGTGCTGCCCCCGCCATTGAAGCGCTCACGCTGCCGATGGCTGAACTGCAACTCACGCTGCCCCGTAACGAGCTGGAATTGTTGCTGGAGCCAGGTCCGATGCTTGCCGCACCCAGCGAAACGCCGCGCAACAGCCGGCGTGTCACCGAGGGTGGCGAACGGGTACTGCGGGTGACCGCCGAACGCTTGAACAGTTTGCTCGATCTGTCGAGCAAGTCGCTGGTGGAAACCCAGCGTCTCAAGCCCTGGCTGGTGACTATGCAGCGTCTAAGGCGCATGCAGAGCAACAGTCTGCGAGCCCTGGAAAACCTCAACCTTCATCTCAAAGAGCACGACCTGAGCCTTGAAGCCCAGGAAGACTTGGCCGATGCCCGGCGCCTGCTCGCCGAGTCCCAGCAACTGCTGGCGGAGAAAACCGCCGAGCTGGATGAGTTCGGCTGGCACGCCAGTCAGCGCGCTCAAGTCTTGTATGACACGGCGCTGGCCTGTCGCATGCGGCCGTTCGCCGATGTGCTGGCCGGCCAGGAACGGATGGTCCGCGATCTGGGGCGCAGCCTGGGCAAGCAGGTGCGGTTGGAGATCGAGGGCGACAAGACCCAGGTTGATCGCGATGTGCTGGAAAAACTCGAAGCGCCGCTGACCCATTTGCTGCGCAACGCCGTGGATCATGGCATCGAAGCCCCCGAACAACGGCTGCTCGCTGGTAAACCGGCAGAAGGTCTGATTCGTCTGCGGGCGTCCCATCAGGCCGGGCTGCTGGTACTGGAGCTGAGCGACGACGGCCACGGCGTCGACCTGGAACAAGTCCGCCAGAGCATTGTGGAGCGCCAATTGTCACCAGCCGAGACCGCCGCCCAGTTGAGCGAAGAAGAGTTGCTGACCTTCCTGTTCCTGCCGGGCTTCAGTCTGCGTGACAAGGTCACCGAAGTCTCCGGTCGCGGCGTCGGCCTGGATGCGGTTCAGCACATGGTCCGGCAGTTGCGCGGAGCGGTGGTGCTGGAACAAACGGCGGGCGAGGGCAGCCGGTTCCATCTTGAAGTGCCGCTGACCCTTTCGGTGGTGCGCAGCCTGGTGGTGGAAGTCGCCGACGAGGCCTATGCCTTCCCGCTGGCGCACATCGAACGCATGTGCGACCTGGAACCGGAGGCGATCGTGCAAGTCGAAGGCCGGCAGCACTTCTGGCACGAAGGCCGGCATGTCGGCCTGGTCGCGGCCAGCCAGCTGTTGCAGCGCCCGGCGGCGCAGAGCAGCGAGCAAAGCCTCAAGGTGGTGGTGATCCGCGAGCGCGACGCGGTGTATGGCGTGGCCGTCGAGCGGTTTGTCGGCGAACGCACGCTGGTGGTGCTGCCCCTCGACGATCGCTTGGGCAAGATTCAGGATATTTGCGCCGGGGCGCTGCTGGACGATGGCTCCGTGGTGCTGATTGTCGACGTCGAAGACATGCTGCGCTCGGTGAATAAACTCCTCGACACCGGCCGCCTGGAACGAATCGCCCGGCACCCGCATCAGGTGGCGGAAGTCGCACGCAAACGCATTCTGGTGGTCGACGACTCCCTGACCGTGCGCGAATTGCAACGCAAACTGTTGCTCAATCGCGGTTATGACGTGGCGGTGGCGGTAGACGGCATGGATGGTTGGAACGCCCTGCGCGCTGAAGACTTCGATCTGCTGATCACCGACATCGATATGCCGCGAATGGATGGCATCGAATTGGTCACCCTGTTGCGTCGCGATACTCGTTTGCAGTCGCTGCCGGTAATGGTGGTTTCCTACAAGGATCGCGAAGAAGACCGCCGTCGTGGACTGGACGCCGGGGCCGACTATTATCTAGCCAAAGCCAGTTTCCATGATGACGCGTTGCTGGATGCAGTGGTGGAACTGATAGGGAGAGCACGGGCATGAAGATCGCTATCGTCAACGATATGCCCATGGCAGTAGAAGCCTTGCGCAGAGCCCTGGCATTCGAGCCGGCGCACGAAGTGGTGTGGGTCGCGAACAATGGCGCCGAGGCCGTGAAACTGTGCGCCGAACTGACTCCAGACCTGATCCTGATGGATTTGATCATGCCGGTAATGGATGGCGTGGAGGCGACCCGGCGGATCATGGCCCAGAGCCCATGTGCCATCGTGATCGTGACCGTCGACCGCGAGCAACACGTCCATCGGGTGTTCGAGGCCATGGGCTTTGGCGCGCTGGATGTGGTCGATACGCCGGTTGTCGGTAGCAGTAACGCGAAAGAGGCCGTAGCGCCGCTGCTGCGCAAGATTCTCAACATCGGCTGGCTGATCGGCCAGAGCGGCAGTGAGGTATGTTCGGCGCCGACACCGTTGCGCAGCATGGCGCAGCGAAAGAGTCTGGTGGCCATCGGTTCTTCCGCTGGCGGGCCGGCGGCGCTGGAAATCCTCCTCAAAAGCCTGCCACGGGATTTTCCTGCGGCCATCGTGCTGGTTCAGCATGTTGACCAGGTATTCGCCGCAGGCATGGCCGAATGGTTGAGCAGTGCTTCGGGGTTGACCGTGCGCCTGGCGCAACAGGGAGAACAGCCGCAAAGCGGCACCGTGCTGCTGGCCGGCACCAACCACCATATTCGCTTGCTGAAGAACGGCACGCTGGCTTATACCGCAGAGCCAGTCAACGAGATCTATCGTCCCTCGATCGACGTGTTCTTCGAGAGCGTGGCCAGTTACTGGAGTGGCGATGCGGTGGGCGTATTGCTGACCGGCATGGGCCGGGATGGCGCACAGGGTCTCAAATTGATGCGCCAGCAGGGTTTCCTGACCATCGCTCAGGACCAACGCAGCAGTGCAGTGTATGGGATGCCCAAAGCGGCGGCGGCGATTGACGCCGCCGTGGAAATTTGCCCGCTGGACAAGATTGCGCCACGACTGCTGGAGATATTTGCCAAATGACTGACCACATAGCTGTCTTGGTCAGCCTAGAAATTCAGGTGATCACCGATGAATGATTTACAGCTCGACGATTTCAAAACCGATGAAAATGCCGCGATGGTGCTGTTGGTCGATGACCAGGCAATGATCGGTGAAGCAGTACGGCGCGGGCTGGCCAATGAAGAGAATATCGACTTCCACTTTTGCGCCGACCCGCATCAGGCCATCGCCCAGGCTGTGCGCATCAAGCCGACGGTGATCCTCCAGGATCTGGTCATGCCAGGCCTGGATGGCCTGACGCTGGTCCGTGAATACCGCAACCACCCGGCGACCAGGAATATTCCGATCATCGTGCTGTCGACCAAAGAAGACCCCTTGATCAAAAGCGCGGCGTTTGCCGCCGGGGCCAACGATTACCTGGTCAAGTTGCCGGACAACATCGAACTGGTGGCGCGGATCCGCTATCACTCGCGCTCCTATATGACCCTGTTGCAGCGCGATGCGGCCTATCGCGCCTTGCGGGTCAGCCAGCAGCAGTTGCTCGACACCAATCTGGTGTTGCAACGCCTGATGAACTCCGACGGCCTGACCGGGCTGTCCAATCGCCGGCACTTCGACGAGTACCTCGAACTGGAATGGCGGCGATGCCTGCGCGATCAGACGCAACTGTCGCTATTGATGATCGATGTCGACTACTTCAAGTTGTACAACGACAGCTTCGGTCATCTGGAGGGCGACGAAGCCCTGCGCAAGGTCGCCATGGCCATTCGCGACGCCAGCAGCCGCCCGTCGGACCTGCCGGCCCGTTACGGTGGCGAAGAGTTCGTCCTGGTGCTACCCAATACCTCGCCAGGCGGCGCACGGATGGTCGCCGAGAAACTGCGCCAGACCGTGGCCGCACTGAATATCCCGCACATCTACCCGACCGAAGGCGCGAAGCTGACCATCAGCATCGGCCTGTCGACCCTGACCCCGCAGCAGGGCAGCAATTGTCGGCAACTGATCCTGGCCGCCGACAAAGGGTTGTACCGGGCGAAGAACGATGGGCGTAATCAGGTGGGGATTGAATGAAATAGGGGTGTCATCGGCCAAGCGGGCTGCGATGACAGCCTGATTACGGTATACTCGCCGGCTTTCAAAAGTTCGCCAACGAGTGCTGCCCGCCATGGAAATCAACCCGATCCTTAACAGTATCAAGGACCTGTCCGAGCGCTCCGAAACTATTCGGGGGTATCTTTGACTACGATCAAAAGCATGAGCGTCTGACCGAAGTCAATCGCGAGCTTGAAGATCCGAGTGTCTGGAACAACCCTGAATACGCCCAGAATCTAGGCCGCGAGCGTTCCTTGCTGGCCCAGATCGTCGATACCCTTGATGAGATGTCCAGTGGTCTGGTAGATGCCAAAGACCTGCTGCTGATGTCTGCCGAGGAAGAAGACCAGGCCGCTGTAGACGACGTTGCCGCTGAAGTCGAGCGTCTGCGCGAATCCCTCGAGAAGCTAGAGTTCCGCCGGATGTTCAGCGGCGAGATGGATGCCAACAACGCTTACCTGGACATTCAGTCCGGTTCCGGCGGCACCGAAGCCCAGGACTGGGCCAACATCCTGCTGCGCATGTACCTGCGCTGGGCGGATAAACGCGGTTTCGAAGCGACCATCATGGAGCTGTCCGCCGGTGAAGTCGCCGGGATCAAGGGCGCGACCGTGCATATCAAGGGTGAATACGCCTTTGGCTGGCTGCGCACCGAAATCGGCGTGCACCGTCTGGTGCGCAAGAGCCCGTACGACTCCGGCAACCGCCGTCACACCTCGTTCTCGGCGGTTTTCGTTTCGCCGGAAATCGATGACAACATCGAAATCGACATCAACCCGTCGGACTTGCGGATCGATACCTATCGCTCCTCCGGTGCCGGTGGTCAGCACGTAAACACCACCGACTCGGCGGTCCGTATCACCCACGTACCGAGCAACACCGTGGTCTGCTGCCAGAACGAACGTTCCCAGCACGCGAACAAAGACACCGCGATGAAAATGTTGCGGGCACGTTTGTACGAACAGGAAGTGCAGAAGCGCAACGCTGCTTCGCAAGCCCTGGAAGACACCAAGTCGGATATCGGCTGGGGTCATCAGATCCGTTCGTACGTGCTCGACCAGTCGCGGATCAAGGATCTGCGCACTAACATCGAGCGCAGCGACTGCGACAAGGTGCTCGACGGCGATATCGACGAATACCTGATCGCCAGCCTCAAACAAGGGCTGTAATCAGGCAACACCGGAAATCTGCGGAGCCACCGCGCTCCCGCAGGAGCGCGGCGAAGCCCGCGAACCCTCGAAGCCGGGGGCAATGAACCTGTGATGGAATATTTAAAGACATGAGCGACCTACAACTCGATCCGCAAGCCCTGCAACAGGAAGAAAACTCCCTGATCGCCCTGCGCAAGGAAAAGCTTGCTGCCGAGCGCGCCAAGGGCCAGGCCTTCCCCAACGACTTCCGTCGCGATGCCTACTGCGAAGATTTGCAGAAGAAGTACGCGGACAAGACCAAGGAAGAGCTGGCAGAGGCTGCGATCCCGGTCAAGGTTGCCGGTCGTCTCATGCTCAACCGTGGTTCCTTCATGGTGATTCAGGACATGTCCGGGCGCATCCAGGTTTACGTCAACCGTAAAACCCTGTCCGAAGACACCCTGGCCGCGGTCAAAACCTGGGACCTGGGCGACATCATTGCCGCCGAAGGTACCCTGGCGCGTTCCGGCAAAGGTGACCTGTACGTTGAAATGACCAACGTGCGCCTGCTGACCAAGTCCCTGCGCCCGCTGCCGGACAAGCACCACGGCCTGACCGATACCGAAACCCGTTATCGCCAGCGCTACGTCGATCTGATCGTCAACGAAGAAGTCCGTCAGACGTTCCGCATTCGTTCGCAAGTGATTGCGCACATCCGCAGCTTCCTGATGCAGCGCGACTTCCTTGAAGTCGAAACGCCGATGCTGCAAACCATTCCGGGTGGCGCCGCGGCCAAGCCGTTCGAGACTCACCACAATGCCCTGGACCTGGACATGTTCCTGCGCATCGCGCCGGAGCTGTACCTCAAGCGTTTGGTGGTCGGTGGTTTCGAGCGCGTGTTCGAGATCAACCGCAACTTCCGTAACGAAGGCGTTTCGACCCGGCACAATCCCGAGTTCACCATGCTCGAGTTCTACCAGGCCTACGCTGACTACGAAGACAACATGGACCTGACCGAAGAACTGTTCCGCGAACTCGCGCAGCTGGTTCTGGGTTCCACCGATGTGCCGTATCAAGGCAAGGTGTTCCACTTCGGCCAGCCGTTCCAGCGCATCTCGGTGTTTGCTTCGATCCTCAAGTACAACCCGGAGATCACCGAAGCCGATCTGCAAGACATCGACAAGGCCCGCGTTATCGCCAAGAAGTCCGGTGCCGACGTCAAAGGCTTCGAAGGTCTGGGCAAGCTGCAAACCATGATTTTCGAAGAGCTGGTCGAGCACAAACTGGAACAGCCGACCTTTATCACCGAATACCCGTTCGAAGTGTCGCCGCTGGCACGTCGCAACAACACCAACCCGAATGTCACCGACCGCTTCGAGCTGTTCATTGGCGGCCGTGAAATCGCCAACGCCTACTCCGAGTTGAACGACGCGGAAGACCAGGCCGAGCGCTTCCAGGCCCAGGTGCGTGACAAGGATTCCGGTGACGACGAAGCCATGCATTACGATGCCGACTTTGTTCGCGCCCTGGAGTACGGCATGCCGCCAACGGCAGGTGAAGGGATTGGTATCGACCGTCTGGTGATGCTGCTCACCGACGCTCCGTCGATCCGCGACGTGATCCTGTTCCCGCACATGCGGCCGCAAGCCTAAGTGTTTTGAGGAAAAAGCCGCCTACGTCAGGCGGCTTTTTATTGCCTGTCTGGTACAAACGTATCAATTTGTTGCTTTCATTTGAGAGGAAATACCTGTCGTGAATCGTGCAATTGCTCTAGATGGTGCAGCGGGTATCGCCGCTGCGGTCGCTGAAAGTGTTCAGTACCAGGGCCGCAAGGCCAGCCGACAGGGCAGCGAGCAGCGCCGACAGGTTATTCTCGATGCCGCCATGCGCATCGTCGTACGCGACGGGGTACGGGCGGTGCGTCACCGCGCAGTGGCCGCCGAGGCGGGTGTGCCGCTGTCGGCAACCACTTACTATTTCAAGGATATCGATGACCTGCTCACCGATACCTTCGCTCAATACGTGGAACGCAGCGCGGCCTTCATGGCTAAATTCTGGGCGAATAACGAAGGCTTGCTGCGTGAGATGGTTGCCTATGGTGATGGCAGCCAGGCGTCCCGTTCGCAATTGGCCGATGACATTGCCCGGTTGACCGCCGACTATGTTCAGCGCCAATTGCACAACCGTCGCGAGCACCTGATGGCCGAGCAGGCGTTCCGCCAGGAAGCGCTGCTCAATCCGCGTCTGGCGCTGTTGGTGCGCTCGCACCAGCAAATTCTCCTACAGGGCACATGCCAGTTTTTCCAGGTATTGGGTTCCCGTGAGCCACAACAAGATGCCAAAGTGTTGACGGCGATTATCGGACGGATGGAATATCAAGGTCTGCTCAATGCTCCGGAGCCTCAGGCCGAGGAAGAAATGCTCGGTATTCTCAAGCGTTACATGCATTTGGTGCTGGCATCGGTGTGAGCCACGCAGTCGCCATCGGTGATGGCATTGACGTGAACCACGCGGTCCCTTGTGTAGGAGCTGCCGCAGGCTGCGATCTTTTGATCTTCGATCTGCCCACGCAGATCTCACCAGGCTGAAACAGATCGCAGCCTGCGGCAGCTCCTACAGAAGCCGGTCATATGTTCATAGGGAGTGTTGAATGAAGTCCTGGCGTGTAGTGATCGCCTTGTCGTTCCTGCTGCTCAGCGGCTGTCTGGTGTCCTTCAAGGCGCCGTTGCCGGCGAGTGAGCCGGCGCCTGCGGGGTTGCTCGGCAAATGGACCAGCAAGAATGCCTGGGGCGAGGCGCTCAACCTTGAGCTGACCCGTGTCGGTACCCATCGCTACCAGGCCGTCAGCTATGTCAAAGCCAAACCCCGGGAGCGCGACGCCTATGGCTTCACTGTCTCGCGCCACGGCAACCGCTGGTATGTGTCGGCAAAAGTACCGGCCCAATTTGGCGGTAATTTCACTATCGCCGGTTTCGAGTTGACCGATAACCATGAACTGGTGGTCTACAACCTCGACCTCGAGCAGATCCATCAGGCACTGGGGCAAGAGGCCCTGAGCGGCGAGCCGTTTGAAACCAAAGAAGGCGAGGGCGTGCTGATCGGCAATCCACTGGATCAGGTGTTCGCCTACCTGGATGACCCCGCCAACTCTGACGTATTCGTCGAAGTGGCGCGCTTCCAGCGTTCAGGTAAGTAAACGCGGCAAAGAACGTAATCTATAGGAGCTTCGGGTGGACGAATACCAGCAGACGATACGCCTCTTGTCCGATCGCATAGTGCTGGCGCAAACGCCGATCCGCGTACTGGATGCGGTCAAGTGGGACGACAGCATCCGCAACGGTTTCCTCGAGGCCGATGGCAAGGAAATGCCTGCGGTGGATCGCGACTACTACCTCAACCGCCCGCTGGCGTTCGATCCCAGTTCGGTGAAACTGGAATTCCAGAACATCGAACGGGACATTACCCGGCAACTGGGGCAGTTCAACCCGGTCGGGCAGATCATGCGGCGTATGTGCAAGGAGTACCGCATGGTGGTGCGCATGCTCGAAGCGCGCGGCACCGAAGACTTCGGTCTGATCTCCCAGGAGCTTTACGGCGCCGCTTCCGACGCCTTCCATGCCGGTGACCCGACCCTGGCCGACCTGGGCCTGATGCTCTCCGATTACCTGAACAACATCGACGGCCGCGGCGACCTCAAGGACGAACCCAAGATCCTGACCGCCAAGGAAGCCGTTCACCTGCTGCAAACCCGTCTGAACAAGGTGTTCGGTGAGGCCGAGGACACCATTCGGGTGTTCGAGTCCGACGGGATCGTCGCCGATGCGGCGGCCGGTGCCGACTACATCAAGATCCGTACCGACGCGATGTTCAACCACCGTGACGTGCGCGCCCTCGAAGTCCATGAGGGGCTGGTGCATGTCGGCACCACCCTCAACGGCCTGAACCAGCCGATCTGCACCTTCCTGTCCAAGGGCCCGCCGTCCTCGACCGTGACCCAGGAAGGCCTGGCGATCCTGATGGAAATCATCACCTTTGCCTCTTATCCAAGCCGCCTGCGCAAACTGACTAACCGCACCCGCGCCATCCATATGGTGGAAGAGGGCGCGGACTTCATGCAGATCTTCGAGTTCTTCCGCGAGCATGGCTTCGATATGGCGCAAAGCTACGGCAACGCCAGCCGGGTGTTCCGCGGCTCGGTGCCTGACGGTCTGCCATTCACCAAAGACTTGTCCTATCTCAAGGGCTTTATCATGGTTTACAACTACATTCAGTTGGCCGTGCGTAAGGGCAAGCTTGAACAGATTCCCTTGCTGTTCTGTGGCAAGACCACCCTGGAAGACATGCGCACGCTACGCCAGCTGGTGGACGAAGGACTGGTGGTGCCGCCAAAGTATTTGCCCGAACAAATCCGTGACTTGAATGCCTTGTCGGCCTGGATGTGCTTCTCCAACTTCCTCAATCACCTGAGCCTGGACCGGATCGAAGCGGATTATTCGAATATCTTGTAGCAATGAGGTCTATCGGCGAACGGGCTTTTTTGGCGAGGGAGCTTGCTGTGGCGAGGGGGCTTACCCCCGCTGGGGCGCGAAGCGGCCCTAAAACCTGCAAATCGGTGCTGCCAGGCAGACCACTGGGCAGGTTTTACGACTGCTGCGCAGCCGAGCGGGGCGATGCGGCGTTCCGACAAGCCCCCTCGCCACAAGTGATCACCAAACTGATGCATCACCCTTATATGCGAGGTTTCAATCGGATGAGAATCCTCGGCATCTTCAGCCTGTTACTCGCCCTGAGCGGCTGCAGCGCCTTGCTGTTCTACCCCGAACCCGGCCAGCCGTTTACCCCGGAAAAAGCCAAACTGCAATTTCGCGACGTCACCCTGACCACCGCCGACGGCCTCAAGTTGCACGGTTGGTGGCTACCGGCCAAGACGGGTGTGGCGGTCAAGGGCACGGTGCTGCATCTGCACGGCAATGGCGGCAATCTGGCCTGGCACCTGGGCGGCAGCTGGTGGCTGCCGGAGGAGGGCTATCAGGTGTTGCTGGTGGACTATCGCGGCTACGGCCTGTCCGAGGGTGAGCCAAGGCTGCCAGAGATCTATCAGGACCTCGACGCGGCGTTCCAGTGGCTGGACCAGGCCCCCGAGGTCCAGGGCAAGCCGCTGGTGATCCTCGGCCAGAGTCTTGGCGGCGCGCTGGCGGTGCATTACCTGGTCAAACATCCCGAGCGCCAGCGTCAGCTCAAAGCCATAGTGTTCGACGGTGTGCCGGCCAGTTACCGGGATGTCGGGCGCTTCGCCTTGAATTCTTCCTGGCTGACCTGGCCGTTCCAGGTGCCGCTGTCCTGGCTGGTGCCGGACGACGACAGCGCGATCAACGCCATGGCGCAACTCAATGCAGTGCCAAAACTGATCTACCACAGCATCGATGATCCGCTGGTGCCTCTTTCCAACGGCATCCGTCTGTATCAAGCTGCGCCGCCGCCCAGGGTGCTGCAGCTGACCCGTGGTGGGCATGTGCAGACCTTTGCCGATCCGCTCTGGCGAAAAGTCATGCTGCGCTATCTTGATGACCCGCAGCATTTCGACGGCTTGCGCCGGCTGGGCGAAGTCCCGAATTACCCACAACCCCCGAATTCAAAAGTTGAACCTCCAGAGAGTCCGCAATGAGTGAAGAACGTAACGCCATTCCCCTGATCATCACCGGTATCTGCAGCATCCTCGGCACTGTCGCGGTCCTGTGGTACTACGGTTACCTGCATTTTGCAAAACCGGAGGACGCACTGCTGCTCAGCGAATTCACCATGGTCAAGACCCAGCCGGGCGAGGACTACAAGGTTTCCCTGGAGCCCGCTACCCAGGTCGCGCAGTGCATTGATGGCGTGCTGGTGCTGTTCGACACCGAGCAGAAAGGCTTGACCGGCGTGCTGGTCAACAGCAAGAAGAAGGCTGTGCGCTGCATGGGCGAGGAAACGCCGCAAAAACTGGAGCAATAACCCAATCTCCCACAC
>NZ_CABVHQ010000009.1 GCF_902497895.1 Pseudomonas fluorescens | reverse complement strand
GACTTGATGCTAGCATCAAGTCATGCATTTGAAACCTGTCAGATCTGACAGTGTATAAATTAACAGTAACTGAACAACAACCTGACTTTGCAGTTATTTGATTAGATTGAACTCAAGGTCAATAATTTTTCACGCCACTCCACGCCCGCTGGCAGCGCCAGGAAAAACCCGTTACGCAAGGATTCCCGCGCTGGATAACTGAATGGCGCACCGCTCAAATCCAGCACCTCACCACCCGCGCCCTCCAGCACACCCTGAGCGGCAGCGGTGTCCCACTGCGAAGTCGGCGCCAGTCGTGGATAACAATCGGCGGCCCCCTCCGCCAGCAGGCAGAACTTCAGCGAGCTGCCGATATTCGCCAAGTGCAGCTCACCCAGACTGTCACTCAGCCCGGCCAGCAATCGCTCCTGCTCAGGGCTCGAATGCCGACGGCTGGCGACTACGGTAAACGCTTCGCCGGCGGGCGGAATGTGCCGTACATGAATCGGCATCGGCTCTGCGTCTTTGTCGGCACGCCAGGCACCCAGGCCAGCACCACCGAAATAGCAGCGGCCATTAGTCGGCATCGACACCACGCCAAACACCACGCGCCCCTGCTCGATCAAGGCGATGTTGACGGTGAATTCTTCACTGCCGGAAATGAATTCCTTGGTGCCATCCAGCGGATCCACCAGCCACCAGCGCTGCCAGCCGGCGCGCACGCTCAGCGGGATATCGGCATCTTCTTCCGAAAGCACCGGGATGCTCGGGTCCAGTGCCGTCAGCCCCGCGAGGATCAGATGATGAGCAGCCATGTCAGCCGCGGTCACCGGCGAGTCGTCGAGCTTGGCGGTGACCACCACATTGGCGCGCCAGAACGGCAGAATGGCTTCACCGGCCTGAAGCGCCAGTTCGATGACCGGGGCCAGCAATGGATGGGGCAAACCAATCGTAAGCTGGCTCATGGCTGAAACATCCCACGCTCGGTCAGCACATCGCGGGCCAGGTACAGGGCCGCCAGGGCACGGCCTTCGGTGAACTGCGGATTCTGCACCAAGGCAGACAATTCCCGCAGATTGACCCGATCCACGCGCATCGGCTCAGGTTCGTCGCCCTCAAGGCGGTCTTCATAGAGCTCGGTCGCCAGCACCACCTGAATCTTCTGGCTCATGTAGCCGGGCGACAACGACAGCTCAGTCAAATGCTCAAGTTGGCGCGCGCCAAAACCCGCCTCTTCCTTGAGTTCGCGCTCAGCCGCCGCCAGCACATCTTCGCCCGGCTCGATCAGTCCCTTGGGCAAAGACAGTTCGTATTCATTGGTGCCGCCGCAATACTCTTCAATCAATACGGCATGATCGTCATCGATCATCGCCACGATCATCACCGCGCCATAACCGACACCTTTGCTGACCAATCGCTCATAGGTGCGTTCTACGCCATTGGAGAAGCGCAACTGCAGCTCTTCGACGCAGAACAAACGGCTGGTGGCGACTATCTCGCGGGCGAGTATGGTGGGTTTCTGGCGCATGGCGGCTCCTTGAGGTGAACGCGGTACTATACCCCGGCTTACCCGATTGTTTGTGTCGGATGTCTTTCTACTGTTCGAGAAGTTTTCCATGCCCTCATTGCCCTGGCGCGACATTGATACCGTTCTGCTGGATATGGACGGCACGCTATTGGACCTGCATTACGACAACCATTTCTGGCTGGAGCACCTGCCTCAACGCTACGCCGAGTTGCATGGTGTAAGCCGGGCCATGGCGGAGCTGGAATTGCAGCCGTTGTTCGAGCGCAACGCCGGTCAGTTGCAGTGGTATTGCCTGGATTTCTGGAGCGCTGAACTGAAACTGCCGGTGCGCGAACTCAAGCTGGAAACCGCCCATCTGATTGCCCTGCGCCCGGACGCCGATACTTTTCTGGCAGCGATCAAACAGGCCGGCAAGCGGGTCGTGCTGATCACCAACGCCCACCGCGATTCGCTGTCATTGAAGCTGGAAAGAGTCGAGCTGGCACCGTATTTCGAGCGGTTGATCAGCTCCCACGATTACGGCTTCGCCAAGGAGAACCCACAGTTCTGGGATGCCCTGCAAGCCGATATCGGCTTCGATCCGGCCCGCAGCCTGTTTATCGACGACACCTTGCCGATCCTGCGCAGCGCCCGCGACTTCGGTGTAGGGCATCTATTGGCCGTCAGCGAACCGGACAGCCGCAAAGGCCCCAGGGACACTGCGGAATTTGCGGCGGTGGTGGATTATCGGGAGTTGATTGCAGGGCTCTAATCTTTTGTAGGAGCTGGCGCAGCCTGCGATCTTTTGATCTTTTTGCCGCTGGTGAATCAAGATCAAAAGATCGCAGCCTGCGGCAGCTCCTACAGGGGGAATTGCGAACACCCACGATATCGCAGGTGCATGCGGTCGGCGCAGGAGCTTCTTTTATTCAGGAATCCGCAATGTCTGCCCCGGGTAGATTTTGTCCGGGTGCGACAGCATCGGTTTGTTGGCCTCGAAGATTTTGTTGTACTTGCTGGCGTCGCCGTACTCAGCCTTGGAAATCGCGCTGAGGGTGTCGCCTTTTTTCACGGTGACAAAACGCGCCGCCTTAGCGACAGGGCCAGCCACGGTGATCTGATCATCAACGCTGCCGATCCCGGCAATGTTGCCCACGGCCAGCAGAATCTTCTCTTTCTCCTCCTGGCTGGCGACTTCACCGGTGAGCGTGACTTTGTCGCCATCCACCGCTGCCTGTACATTCGGATTACCCAGGCCGACCTTGGCGATGTGCTCCTTCAGCTGCTCGCTGGCATTGGCGTTGCCGGGCGTCAGCAGATCGATAAGCTTTTCACCTGCTTCCTTCACAAAGCTAAAAATACTCATGATGCACACTCCTTGCTTATTTAGGGGTCCAGAGGCGAAAGACTAGACCAACCCCGCAAGGAGTGGTTTCAGGCCGACCAATGACCCAACCTTGTGCAAGCGCTAGAATCCCGAGTCTAGCCAGCGCCCTGGAGCGAAGATGGACATCAAGCAGCTGAAATTCCTCATCGCCCTCGACGAAACGCGTCACTTCGGCCAGGCCGCCGCCCGCTGTCACATCACCCAGCCGACCTTGTCCATGCGCCTGCGCAGCCTCGAGGAAGAACTCGATCTGCCGCTGGTCAATCGCGGGCAACGTTTCGAAAGCTTTACTGCCCCGGGGGAGCGGGTGCTGGCCTGGGCCCGTACGGTGCTGGCGGCCTACGCAGGCCTGCAAGCCGAGGCTGCAGCCTGTCGCGGCAACCTGGTCGGGACACTGCGCCTGGGCGTGGTGCCACTGTCGAACTTCGACCCGCTACCGCTGCTGCAGCGCCTGCACAAGGAACACCCGAGCCTGCGCTTCGAACTGTCGGCGCTGAGCTCCGAACAGATCCTCGAGCAACTGGCGAGCAATCGCCTGGACCTCGGCGTTTCGTACCTGGAGCGGCTGGACAACGAACGCTTCGACTCGCTGGCTCTGAGCGAAACCCGCATGGGCCTGCTCTACGACCAACGCTTCTTCAGCTTTGGTGAAAAACCCCTGAGCTGGGAGGCACTGATCGAATTGCCACTGGGCATGCTCACCAGCGGCATGCACTTTCGCCAGTCCATCGACCACAACTTCCACAGTCGCGGGCTCAATCCGCAACCGCTGCTGCAGACCGATGCGGTCCATCAGCTGCTACAGGCGGTACACGGCGGGCTGTGTTGCGCGGTGATGCCGTTGGAAGGCGGCCTTGAAGCCTTGACCGACGACCTGCGCCTGCAACCCATAGAAAACGCCCAGACCCTCACCCGCCTGGGGCTGATCATGCGCCGCGGCGCACCGCGTTCGGCGCTGGCTGAAGCCTGTTTCGCGATTTATCAGCAATCGCCAAGCGGGTCTTGATCGATGGCATCTATCGGTACATCAGTACTAGCGATTAGACGCGACACTTTGACGCGCCTAGTCTTAAAGGTACATACACCGCCGGTACTGCCTCATGAACGCCAAGCGCAAGGGTCGCGCGGCGCCTGCCCTGGAAATTCCCGCGCTCGCCGCCAGTCAGAGTTATCACTACTGCAACCTGGAACACACTGAATCAGCCAGCACCGCGCTCGCTGAGGAGGTCGCGCTGGCGATCGCCTACAACGGCATCAGCCAGGCGGTGATGCTGGTTACTCCAAGCGACCTTGAAGACTTCATTGTCGGCTTCAGTATCGGTAGCGGGATTATCAGCGACGTTTCGGAAATCTACGACCTGAAACTCAGCGGCTCGGGCTCGGCGCAGTATGCGCAAGTGCAAATCACCAGCCGCGCTTTCTGGAACCTCAAGGCCCAACGCCGCCAACTGGCCGGTACCAGTGGTTGCGGGCTCTGCGGAGTGGAAGCGGTCGAGCAGGCATTGCCCGAACTGAATGTATTGCCCGGCGCGCCCTTGCCGCCAGCGGAGTGGCTCGACGGGTTGCGTCAGCGCATCAGTGCTTTTCAGCCATTGGGTCAATACAGCGGCGCGGTGCATGCGGCCGTGTTCATGAACAACCAGGGCGAACTGCTACTGGGTCGTGAAGACATCGGTCGGCACAACGCCCTCGACAAACTGATCGGCGCGCTGATCCGGCAGAACATCCCCACTGCTGGCGGCCTGGCCATTGTCACCAGCCGTTGCAGCCTGGAATTGATCCAGAAAGTCTTGCGCGCAGGCATTCAGACATTAGTCAGCCTGTCGTCGCCCACCGGCCTGGCCCTGCAATGGGCGCGCCGGCACAACCTCAATCTCATTCACCTGCCGCAAAAAAGTGCGCCGCGGGTCTATAGCCCTGCAATGGAGAATCCAAAAGCGTGAGCCCTCATCATCAAGCCGTCCAAAAACCAGCCCCGCGCTACAAGCCCTACAAAGGCCCGGCCGGCGGTTGGGGCGCACTGATCAGCGTCGCTCAAGCCTGGTTGTCCAGCGACAACGCACTGAAAAACATCCGCATGATGCTCAAGACCAACCAGAACGGCGGCCTTGACTGTCCGGGTTGCGCCTGGGGCGACTCGCCGGAAAGTGGCATGGTCAAGTTCTGCGAAAACGGCGCCAAAGCGGTCAACTGGGAAGCTACCAAGCGCCGGGTCGACGGCGCCTTCTTCGCCAAACACAGCGTTAACTCATTACTGGAACAGAGCGATTACTGGCTCGAGTATCAGGGTCGTCTGACCGAACCGATGAGCTACGACGCTGAAACCGATCGCTACACCCCCATCAGCTGGGAAGCAGCTTTCGCACTGATCGGCAAACATTTGCAGAACCTCAACAGCCCCGATCAGGCCGAGTTCTATACCTCCGGCCGGGCCAGTAACGAAGCGGCGTACCTTTATCAGCTGTTCGTGCGCGCGTTTGGCACCAACAACTTCCCTGACTGCTCGAACATGTGCCACGAAGCCAGCGGAGTGGCCCTGGAGCAAAGCGTCGGTGTAGGCAAAGGCACAGTAACCTTCGACGACTTCGAACACGCCGATGCGATTTTTGTTTTGGGGCAGAACCCTGGCACCAACCACCCGCGGATGCTCGAACCACTGCGCGAAGCAGTGAAACGCGGCGCTCAAGTGGTCTGCGTCAATCCGCTCAAAGAGCGCGGGCTGGAACGCTTCCAACACCCGCAACACCCTATCGAGATGCTCACCAACGGTGACCGTGCGACCAATACCGCCTTTTTCCGTCCGGCGCTGGGCGGCGATATGGCGTTGCTGCGGGGCATGGCCAAGTTCCTGCTGCAATGGGAGCGCGAAGCACAGCTGGCGTATGAACCGGCGGTGTTTGACCACGACTTTCTCAATGAACACACCGGTGGTGTGCTCGATTACCTGGCCGCCATCGACAAAACCCCATGGGAACAGATCGTCGAACAGTCCGGGCTGCCCCTGACCGATATTGAACAAGCCGCACGCATGTACGCCAAGAGCAAAAGCGTGATCATGTGCTGGGCAATGGGCATCACCCAGCATCGCCATTCGGTACAGACCATTCAGGAAATCGCCAATCTGATGCTGCTGCGCGGCAACGTCGGCCGGCCGGGCGCCGGCCTGTGTCCGGTACGTGGCCACAGTAACGTGCAGGGCGACCGCACCATGGGCATCAACGAGCGCCCTTCGGCATTCTTCCTCGATGCGCTGGAGCGGCGCTTCCAGTTCAAAGTGCCGCGCGAAAACGGTCACAACGTGGTGGAAGCGATTCATGCGATGCTCGACGGGCGCTCGAAAGTCTTTATCGGCCTGGGCGGCAACTTCGCCCAAGCCACCCCGGACAGCACGCGGACCTTCCAGGCCCTGAGCAACTGCGACCTCACCGTGCAGATCAGCACCAAGCTCAACCGCAGCCATCTGGCCCACGGTAAAGAGGCGCTGATCCTGCCATGCCTGGGCCGTACCGACATCGACCTGCAGAAGCAGGGCCCGCAAGCGGTCACCGTGGAAGACTCTTTCAGCATGGTCCACGCCTCCAATGGGCAGTTGCGACCAATCTCCAAACTCATGCGCTCAGAGCCGTCGATCATTGCCGGCATCGCTGCTGCCACATTGGGTACGCACCCGGTGGACTGGAACTGGCTCGTCGCCGATTACCGGCGCATTCGCGAGCTGATCGCCGACACCATTCCCGGCTTCAAGGACTTCAACCAGCGCCTGGAAAATCCGGGGGGTTTCTACTTGGGCAGCAGCGCTGGCGCACGGCGCTGGAATACTGCGTCGGGCCGGGCGAATTTCCGGCCGAACATTTTGCCGATCGACCTGGTGCATGAGCGCACCCGCGCCACTGGCATACTGCCTGACCTGATCATGCAGTCGATGCGCTCCCACGATCAGTACAACACCACCATCTATGGCCTCGACGACCGCTATCGCGGCGTCAAAGGTCAGCGTGACGTGCTGTTCGTCAACGAAGCCGACATCATCCGCCTGGGCTTCAAACCGGGTCAGACAGCTGACATCGTATCGATCTGGGACGATGGCCGCGAACGGCGGGTCAAGGGCTTCACCTTGCTTGCCTTCGATATCCCTGCCGGACAAGCTGCCGCTTACTACCCGGAGGTGAACCCGCTGGTGCCGCTGGAAAGCACCGGTGATGGTAGCCACACGCCGACGTCGAAGTTTGTCGCGATCCGCCTGGAAGCGGCGAGTGACAATGGGCTAATCATGGCAAGGTCGGCTTAAAGCAAGATCAAGAGATCGCAGCCTGCGGCAGCTCCTACGGGGCTGGTGTGCACCTGAAATTCTACGGGTGTACGCGGTCGGCGTGTAGGAGCTGCCGCAGGCTGCGATCTTTTAGCGTACCGCAGATCACCCACTTTCCAAACGCCCACAAAAAAGGCCGTTTTCACATGAAAACGGCCTTTTACCAGTAGCAAAAGACCGGCAAAAAATAGTTAAGTTCCGCCTAAAAAACAGTAACTTATAGAAATGTGTTGAAGTCGTGTTACTCGTCGGATTTCGATTGTAACGCCCATCACTCAGCCTCAGGATCGCGCCGTCATCCCCTTGAGGTTTTTCGTATGAAGTTCTCCTCGATTCTCTTGTTGTCCCTTAGCCTGGTCAGTGGCATCGCTTCTGCCGGAGGCACCACCGAAGCAGGTGTGGGCGGCGCATTGGGCGGGGTTCTAGGCTCAGTGGTCGGTCAGTCGTTAGGCGGCAGCACTGGTTCCACTATCGGTGCAGCCCTGGGTGGCGCAGGCGGTAGTGCGGTCGGTGCCGACAAACGTAGCCGTGGCGAAGCAGCCATCGGCGGTGCGCTGGGCGCAGCCGGCGGTAACGTGGTCGGCCGCAGCATGGGCGGCACCACCGGCAGCCTGATCGGTTCTGCCGCGGGTGGCGGTGCCGGTGGCGCGCTGGGTAACTACATGGGCAACAAGAGCGATGACGACGACGATCGTCGCCACAGCAGTCGCGGGCGCGATGATCGCCGCTACTACCGTGACGGCCATCCCGGCCGTGGTCATGCCTATGGGCATCGCAAGCATCACAAACACAATCGCCACCGTTAAGGCTTGAAGTGTTTCGCGCTCGGCCTTTCTAAAAGATCGCAGCCTGCGGCAGCTCCTGCATGAGCTGCCGACAGGCTGCGATTTTTTTGTTCACACCCCCAATCGCTCCAGTGCCTCGCGCAACACGGCAGGAATCGCCACCGGCTGATTCGACGCCCGATCCACAAACACATGCACGAACCGCCCCGCCGCGCAGGCGTCCTCTTCTCCCGCCTTGAACACCGCCAACTCGTACTGCACCGAACTATTGCCCAACTTGCCCACCCGCAAACCGATCTCGATACGCTCGGGGAATGCAATCGAGGCAAAGTAGTCGCACGCTGAACTCACTACAAAACCCACCACTTCTCCGTCGTGAATATCCAACCCACCCTCCTCGATCAGGTAGGCATTCACCGCCGTGTCGAAAAAACTGTAGTAGGTGACGTTATTCACATGACCGTAGACATCATTGTCGTGCCAACGGGTGATGATTGGCTGGAAGTGACGATAATCAGCGCGTTGTGGCATCTGGTCGGTCATTGAGTGGTCTCTTGGATAATGGGGCAAACAGTGTAATTACTATGATCGCCGCGGTCGGGGGCGACACGGGGTCATTCGCGGGCAAGTCGGATCGCTGCACCGCCGCTCCCACAACAAGCAGCTTGTCCGCGAAGCTTTGGCCTAAAGGTTCTCCTCGGCCCACTGCCTCACCTCGGCATAGGGATAATCATCCAGTGCGGCAAATCCCGGGATCGCTCGGGCCTTGAGTTTGGTGAAAAGTGGCACGCTGATCCCGCACAAGAATCGCGTCAGTCGCTCCGCACCCGGCGGGCTGCCGCTGTACTGCTCATGCCTGTGGATAAAGTCGCCGCACAGTGCCTGGAAGTGTTTATCCCCAAGCGCGGGCAATACGGGAGGTTCTGGCAGGCGAGCAATCTGCCCATGGCACACCGAACAATGCCCGCACTGCTGCGGCGCATTCTCGTCGCCGAAATACCGGGCCAGTCGATAACCGAGGCAACGTTCGGTGGCGAACAAATCGAGCATGGCGTGAATCCGCGTGATTTCGGTGCGCTCGTGCCGGGTGAAACAAGCATGCAATTCAGCGCTCAGCAGCTGCGCATCGAAATCCGTCATCAGCACGTTGTAGACCTCGGTCATTTGCTTGCTTTCCAGCTCCACCCAGCTCTTCTCCTGAAAATAATCCAGGGCCTTCACCACCCGGTTTCGTTCCGCTTGATGCTGTTGATACAGCGCGTCGAAGTTGACCGTGGCCCAGGTTCGGGCGCGGCTCGAGGTCTGGATGATTGCCGAGACAAAGTCCCGCCGCTCGCCCTCGAAACGTGCCAGCAAGGCCTCTGGCTCGACCAGAAACTTGAAGCGGTATTCGGCAAAGTAGGCATAGCGTGGCGCGATCAAGCCGCGCAGCTCCAGCTGCACCAGCAAAGTCTTGAGCGGCAGTTGGCGGATGTTGCTCTGATCCGCCAAGGGCCCGAGCAGAAACTCCCATTGCCCATCGGGGCTGGCCGCCTGCAGTTCGTCCAGCACACAGCGAATCCCGCTCAGCTCCGGCGTATCCCCGTAAACGAAATTCTCCAGTACATTGAGGCTGTCGCGGTTGGCCAGCACCAGGCAATCGGACGGCTGCCCGTCACGCCCGGCGCGGCCGATTTCCTGGCTGTAGTTCTCGATGGATTTCGGCAAGTCGAAATGCACCACGTTGCGGATGTCGCTCTTGTCGATCCCCATGCCGAAGGCGATGGTGGCGACGATGCAATTGCACTGCCCACCCATGAACCGTCGCTGAATCGCCTCGCGCTTTTCATTGGGTAGACCGGCGTGATATCCCTCGGCCGCAATGCCATGCTGGCTGAGGTGCTGGGCGATCTGCTCGGCGGTTTTCTGCAAGGTGACGTAGACAATACTCGGCTGCCCGGCGCGCTCGCCCAGCCACTCGACCAGACGCCGACGCTTGTCCTGGCCGCGCACCGGCTCCACCAACAGGTTGAGGTTGGGCCGGTAGAAACCGGTGGTCACCACATCATCCGCGGCAATGGCGAATTTCGCCTGCATGTCGGCGATCACTTTCGGCGTGGCGGTGGCGGTCAGCAACAGGGCCTGGGGGATGTTGAACTGGCGCTGATAGTCCGGCAGCTTCAAATAGTCCGGACGGAAGTTATGCCCCCACTCCGAGATACAGTGCGCCTCGTCGACCACCAGCAGCGAGATCGGGACCTGCTGCAAAAAATTGCGGAAGCGCTCGTTCTTCAGGCGCTCCACGGAAATCATCAAAATCTTCAACTCACCGGAGCGGGCCCGGGCCATGACCTCGTTGGCGTCATCCCGGCTCTGTACCGAATCAATACTTGCCGCCGCAATGCCATGGCGCGCCAGGAACGCCAATTGATCCTGCATCAACGCCAGCAACGGCGAAACCACCAGCGTCAGGTGCGGCAGCAGCAAGGCCGGCAGTTGATAACACAACGACTTGCCCGACCCGGTAGGAAAAATCGCCGCCGCCGAACGCCCGGCCAACACCGCACTGACCGCCTCCTCCTGGCCGGGCCGGAACTGTGGATAACCGAAGACCTGTTCAAGGGTGTTGTACATAAGCTGTCACTCCGTTGACCGCTGAGATGCCTGAAGCCTAGCGCGACAAGCTCAGCGGATCGAGAAAAGGTCGGGGGTAAAACACTACAGGTTGATACAAACGGCACAACTAATTACCTCACGGTCCCGCACCTTCAACCGATAAGGTTATCGCTCATGCCCGGATTCACCTGGCGTGGCCAAACACCATCAGGGCGACGAAAAAATCTCGGGTCAACACACCTCGCCCGTAGAGAAACCACCGTCCGCGGCCCCCTCTTCACGGCAGGAAGCCTGATGCCCGCGGATCCTACATGAAGGATCGCACCATGCAGTTTACGTTTTCAGTATTGTCGCGCACCGGCCTGCTGACCTTGTCACTGTTATTGGCCGGATGCCTGACCGTCCCGGTACAACCCACAGTAGAGCCAGGCGCAGAAGCCTTCGAAACACCCGAGTACCAGGCGCAAAAAGGATTGGCCGTGATCAAGGCCTCGACACTTTACGCGCGCGGCGGCACCGGCCAAGGCGTGAAGGTTGCCCTGATCGACTCAGGCCTCAATGCCAGCCTGCCAGCGTTTCAGGGGCGCCTGGCCGATCCTGGCTACGATTTTGTGCGCAACCTGCCCGGCACTATTGACCCCAAGGGCCACGGCACGCAAATGGCCGGCATCCTCGCCGCGAACAAGAATGATCAAGGGATGCACGGCATGGCCTTCAATGCCCAGCTAATCCCCATGCGGTTCGGTGACGACAAGGAACCCTTCTACTTCGACAGCGAAATCGCCAAGTCCTGGCAGGCCGGATTCGACAAGGGAGCACGCATCATCAGTAACTCCTGGGCCAACCCGATAGAAGCCAACACCAATGAAACCGTGATCTATGAACGGTTGATGGGCGACTCCCTGGAAGTGGCCAGGAAACTGGTGGAGCAAGGTGCCGTGTTCGTGTTCTCCACCGGCAATGAAGTCAAGCGTGAGCCCTTGGCCGAACCGGGGCTGCCGGCCCTGGTGCCCGAACTGGAAAAGGGCTGGATCGCGGTCATGGCCCTGAAGAACGATGGCAGCGCCATCAACCTCAAGTCCAACTACTGCGGCCTGGCGGCACGCTGGTGCATCGCCGTGCCAGGCGGTGACGGCGGAGCCGGCCTGCTGACCACCGGCACCGACGACACCTACGTGCAAACCGCCGGCACCTCGCCCGCCGCAGCAATGGTCAGCGGCGCCCTTGCAGCCCTGCAAAGCCGCTACCCGAAACTCAGCCCGCAGCAAGTGCGCGAATTGTTGCTCAGCAGCGCCAACCGCACCGGCATCTACGCCAATAGCGAAGCTTACGGCAGAGGCTTGCTGGACCTCGACGCCGCCTCGCGTCTGGCACCTGAGCCGATGATCGAATAATCAGGCAAGTTCCCATGCGAGCGTGGGAGCACAAAATTGATTACCCCTATCAAGGCCGGATCTCGATGCAGGTGATGTCATCGTCACCGCTAGGATCCTCAATCGCCCCCGCTTCCAGAGAGGCCAATTGTATGTCTGTGGGCAGATCCGCCCAAAATCCGTCACTGGCCAGCAGCCAGCGTGAACCGGGCTGGAGATCAAATCGGCTGATGCAAGGATCCAGTTCACGTCGCCCACTGAAGCTACGTGTCAGTCTGTGACGACCAACATCACGAGCAATGACTTCATGGGCAAGGTCACCGCGCCAGTTTGGCTGGCAGTGCGGCGCCGTCAGCCATTCAATAGACCCCTCACGCGCGCGTCGGCCAAAGCAGCAGTCTCCACCATGGATGACCGTGATGACCTCGGGGCCCAATACCACTATCAAGTAGCTGACACATGCCACCTTGTATTGACTGACCAGCGCATGTCGAGCGCCGGACAAAAGCTCCAGGAGCATCGCCTCTGCTCCAGCCGCCTTCAGCAGATCCTCGTTCAACTCAGAGAATCCGGTCTCCATGTACCTGACCAATGCATAAGCCAGTTCACCACTTTTGGCGGACGTGCTGCTCCCATCGGCAATCAGGTACAAATGGAAGTCACCCTGGCTGGCGAAGCCCGCATGATCGCGATTATCGGCTGTGCGGGTTCCTTGAAAGGTCATCAGTCTATGGCTGGGCACCCGGCTAATTTCCTTCACACATTTTGGCAAAACGGTGACGAAGGAGTTGTTCGCGCTCACCATCGTTTCGCGTAGCGCTTTGCAGGACGTAACCGAAATCCCGGTTTCGGAGTAAAGCCGTGAAGTGCTCGACCAGATACTGTTTCAGGGGCGCTGCAGCTTCACTGACTTCGGCAATCAGCTCTTCGCGGCCATCGACCAGGTTGACGATGTCTTCTATGTCTTTGCTATTGAGCACATCACCCTGGCCCCTACCGGCGTAGGCTGCAAATTTTGTTGCCAGAAAGCAGGCTGGAGAGAACACCCTGATTTCCAGGCCGCTGGGCAAGGTATGCAACTGCGCCTGCTGAAAACCTTCATCGAACCAGATATTGGAATAGCCCAGGATGGATTCATCTGACGGCATGAAATCCACTTTCAACTCGCCCAGACGCATCCTGCAGTTCACCTCATCCAGAGGGCTCTCCATGAAGCCGCGCTGACGAAGTTGCTCCATCAACCTGGGCCAGCCTGCATAACCCGTGAGGTGAACAACCAGATCGACATCATCGGTAAAACGCAGATCTTCCAGCGTGACTTCGTCAGTCACCAACAATGCCGTAGTGCAACCGCCGACAAACGCCACCTGCTGTCTTAGCTCATCACCCAAAGCCTGTGCGACAACGTCCAGCATCTCCAGCAGCTCTTGCTGTTTCTTACTCATGAAGAATCCATTTTCTTAGCATTGAGTTCGCGACCTCCGCTTCTCGCGGGCTTCCGATGCGAACCGCATCAACTAACGCCAGGTAGTGATACAGCAAATAATCCGCCTTCACGGCCTGAGGCACTGTCTTGTAAATCGGAGTGATCGCCTGGCCTTTCTTCTTCCCCTGCGCCGAGGGCCAGACGGGGATCAACTCACCCGCACTCATCAGCTTGCCCTCAAGGATGGGCGCAGCAAACGCAGTCGGTATACCTCTCACGATGGCGCCCGGCCTGACGGGAAAGAAATACTTGAGCCCATGCGTTACCAGATCCAGTAAACCTCTTCGGTTGACGCGCGGAAGGTTCTCTTCCAGGTAAGAAATCACCAGCCCTACCTCCCGGCAGCGCTTGAGGGAGCTGGATATCTCGCTTTTGCCCAACCCAAGGGCAGCGGCCAACCCACGAACGGTATAGCTTTCCGTATTTACCGGAGGTTCGTCATAGGGTTCATCGTCCCAACCTTGCCAGTCCAGCGCATCGGAAAGTCGAACGCCAACGTTTTTCACCGTCCGCTCAATGTCCATGTAATGTCCGGATTCCTCCCTGATCTCTTGAGCCTCCAGCTCATCAAGTCGACGAGTAACATTGAGCCGGATTTCCTTGTTCTCATCCCCCAGCTCCTGCTCCTCCAGGCTGACGAGCTTGAAAAGAAGCAAAATATCTTGACCTTTCATAAAGCCCCTACCCCGTTTGTCCACAGTCCGCGGACTGAGGACACTGTAAAGTAGAAGTAGGTTTACCTGTCAACCGGAAAAACAAGTAGGTCTTTTAGCCAGTATTGAGTAGGACGTTCGGATCAGTCTTCTGCCGCAGTGTTTAGCCGCTTGGCCACAACCCATTGAGGCCTCGCAACACCCTTGCACGGCTACGCGAAACACACCTATAGTTCGCGCCGTCGCTGCAAAATCAGCGAACAGGTTTGGTCACCTGAAAACAGCACACATAAGTGCCATCACTTGCTCTGCGAGCTTCTATGTCTTCGCAACGCATTGCTATGGCGGCTGTGTGTGGGACGCCTTCGGGCGTGCCGGATTGCTGTTTCCGGTTGACCAACCTGCACACAGTCCGCCACCCATCGTTTGGTCACGATGATGGCGGTTACTTAACAGCAAACCGAGTAACCAATATGCAAACTATGAATCCGTTTGTAGAACGCTACCGCCCCCTGAAAACCAGCATCACCGACACGTCCGTGCTCGCCATCGACACAGAGGCCTGCCCTCAAGCCATCCTCGACGCCGCCCACCAACGTATCCGTGCCTCCAGCGACTTGCTCGAAACCCTGTATTGCCTGTGCTTCAACCAGGCCGACATCAAAGCCCTCTACCTGCTGACACAGGACGGCTGCGACCTTCTCGAAGTCGCGCAGCAACGCATGCTGAACTGGAAAGCGCCCAGCTGACACACCGCACTAACTGGCACGCCATGCTCTTGTGGGAGCTGGCTTGCCTGCGAAAAAAACTATGACTCAGTGATTTTCCCTGACCCTCACGCAAAAGCCCGGAAACACTGGAACTCCAAAAAGCCAACGCCCGGCCACGATCCCTTGAACTACAATTGGGTCTTGCAGCGTGAGGCCAATGTGATGCGCGAACTGACGTTTGAGCAAAAGCAGGACCATTACGAAAGTGTCCGCCGGTCAAACTACCTGGCGAGCCTGCGCCTGGAAGGCTTTGACACAACACGCGCCGACGCCGATAAACCGCTCCCCGGCCGGGAAGCGGTGCTGCGCAAATACCTCAAGAGCCCAAGCTGATGCCCGGTCAATATGGGGGTAACCTGGATCCTTATTGCTATCCGGATAGCGGAGTGCTGCGCAACCTGCTCAATATTCATGACGAGCCCCTCCTGCAACAAGCCGAACGAGAGTTCTCCGAAATTGCCGCCAGCACCCTTCGTCTACACCCCGTGCCCTTCGATCTGGGTTTCTTGCAGCTCATTCATAAAACCCTGTTTTCGGACGTCTACGAATGGGCCGGCGAACTGAGAACAATCAATATCCAGAAGGACGAAACCCTGTTCTGCACCGCTGAACGAATCGTCCCCGAGGCCGAAAAAATATTTCGCGCCATGGAAAAGGCCTCCTGGTTCGCGGGCGCATCCAAAGCGGAGCTGGTGATCAAGGTTGCCGAGGCGTATGGCGATCTCAACGTTATTCACCCGTTCCGGGACGGCAACGGTCGAGCCCAACGCATACTGTTTGAGCACATCATCATCAATGCCGGTTTTACCGTTGATTGGTGGCTGGTCGACACTGCCGATTGGGTTCCCGCCAACGTCGACGCCGTAGCCTGCGACTACCGGGGGCTGGAGACCATCTTCAAACGCTGTATCGGAAAAATCCCGCGCTAGATACTGATGGTTTGGCCTTACACTCACCGCCTGCCCCCGCTATTCCCAACCGGACTGTTACCCATGAAACTCGCCATCGGCTTCCCCGACGATCAAGCGATGCGCCTCCTCATGCAGCTACTGCACGAAGAACTCGGCCTGCCTGAACGCAAAACCATCAGCCTGCAAACCTCGATCAACTTCGACCTCGGTTGCGACGGCGCCGACGCAGAGCAACTGATGGAAGCACTGACCGAGCAGTTCACCGTCGACTTCATCGACTACGACGCCTATCGCTACTTCCAGCCCGAAGGCTATGACCTGTTCCTCAAACGCAGGGCCAAGGGTCGCGGCGACAAACTCCCGCTGACCATCGGCATGCTATATGGAGCTATCAAGGCGCAGCGCTGGGAGACTCAGGAGCTGGAACGTCTGTAAGCGTCTTGGGGGACATGGTGCGGATGCGTTTCGAAGCCCAACGCGTCCCGCGCCTACGCCAAGCCCATCATAAAGTGCAATTATTCTGGCTGTTTAACTCTAATTCAGCAGGAATAATGGTAGTTATGACCACGCTCACGCTGAGCCAATGTGGAATAACAGGTTCATGGCGAGGCCGTTTTCCGCGATCATTCGTGTTATTCCTGCCCCCCCCAAGCTGTACGAGTCCTACTTTCTCCTGGGTGTTCATGACCGCTACCAGGTTGAAGATTTTTACCGAACCCACCTTCCGTTTGTTATAGGCGACCTCAGAAGCTATTCCTGCATGCGATACCAAGTCTGACGCCACAAGCATGCGAGATGCTGGCAATATAATACCATTCAGTTTAATCTCCGCAGAGTAGGGGCATTCTGAAACTGTATTGTTTTAGGCATGGATCAGGTCTCTAGCCACCAAGGAGATGGGGATCACAACATGAAATTTTTTAAAAAAATAAATAAGCCAAAGCACGCACTATCAAAAGAAAATCAACCTAAATTTAGCTCAACTTTTACCCTCAACCTTGTACACCCTCATATAGTTATCTCTGAACTTAGTAAATTAACTATCATGCTAAATACAGTGCGTATTAGCGATATTTTTCTTGTTACTAGCCACACAAATCAGATTTCAACATGGGCTTTCCAATGACGGAAATACACGAAGTTTCGCCGCGTGAAAATGTCGGCAGAGATACGATAGCGAGATACGAAGCGCAGTTTCGTGCTGCATGTATAGAAAGCTTATCATTACTAGAAAGCGCAAAAAAAGACAAAATATACTGCGACTTACACGACGATTATGTGGCTCGATATGTTTCCTTGGGAAAAACAACCTATCGCTTTGTTCAAGTTAAAACAAGAGCATCACAGCGGAAAAATCTAACCATGAATGAAGTCTTCGGACTACTGAAAAGAAAGAAAAAAGGGAGCGCAAATAATTTAGAAGATAGTTATTTCGGAAAAATGATACTTCACATTATAAACTTTAAATCTTCCTGCATCGAAATATCACTTCAAACGAACGTCGAATACGATGAAGATACAAACTCCATCATTGAAGATATAGAAAACCAGCGAATAGAGTCCAAACACACAACAACCTTGATTTCCGAAATAAAAAAATTAACGGAGTTCACGTCTCATACTGAAGCACAAATTTTATTAGAATTACAGAAATTAAAGATCGAGACAGGACTACCATATTTACGAGGCGAAGATACATATTTCATCCCAATTGCAATAGAGAAAATACGAGAATATAGCGAGATAGAACTACAACATACAGAGTCAGTTGAAATCTTAAAAAACATTCTAGATCTCGTTAGAAATAAGTCACGAAATAAAATCCACAAGGACATTACTGCCTCGGATCTTGATGCGATTGCAGGGATAACCTTACACGACCTTCTAAATATATTAAGTATTTCGTCCACTGGATATGAAATACTTAAATCCAGCGGCGACTCACGCGCAATAAAAAACACTTCAATTCTGCAACGGTTCCTTCGAAACTCCGGCTTCCCCGAATCCATGATTCCGGAACTTATTCAACTAAAAGTCAACTGGGACGACTGGTTTTCTGTCAGACGTCACAAAGTTCCAGATTTTTCACTTTCAATATTTACATCCAAAATACAAGAAACAGTAGAAAAGCTAATTAGCCACGAGTTAAAGTTCAAAAGCTTACAATCAGAGCTCCCGAAGCTTAAGTGCGAGCTTGAAACCATAAGTGGTCTTGATGGACTTACGGAAGAACTATTACTCGGTTCAGTATTAAAAGAATTTGTATGGATAAACTCCAAATGAATATAGTAGAGCTATTTGAAAAAATCGACGACAACATACAAATCAACTCTAGAAAAGTCACTAGAAATCCAGAAGAATCCTTATCAAACGAAGCATTGTTCCACCTTCCTTTGTTAGCAATGACAATTTTACTGCTAGCCAAGAGCAGATCAAAACCCAAACTTGAAGAAATTACATCACTCGTTGGTCAGTGCCTGGAGCTTTCGATACCAGGCTATAAACATTCGTCGCAAAATATAAGTTGGTCGGCGAACCTAAGAATCAGAACCGTTAAAGCGCTGACCTTTCTTGAGATTAAAGAATTAATCTACACCGACAGTAGTAAAAAAATAATCGCATCGGAGCTAGGGAAAAAAGTGATAGATCGAGCATTAGCTCAAGAAAGCGAGCTTAGTGCCAATCTCGCTGCTATACAAAGGAGCTATAGAAACATCTGTAAAGAAAATATAATTGAGGCGACAGTACGATGAAGCTAATAAGTTTAAAAATTCACCAAAAATCCTCTCAAGGCTGGGGTACAAAGGAACTCTACTTTGGGGAAAGAATCACTCAGATATACGGCCCAAACGAAAGCGGCAAGACACCACTAGTTCTATTAATCATGTATTGCCTAGGACTACCTGCCGAATTTAGAAATGACATACTCAATAACTGCTCAGCGGCCACACTAAAGTTAGAGCTAACTCAAAAATTAAGCATTACTCGCCGACTTGATCGCGACTTCCATATCACTGTAGAAGTAGACAGCGGAATTTTAAGCTTCGTTGATGAGTTGGAATTCTCGCAATTTTTACTTGAAAAAACTGGAATTCCAACAACTCGACTTACTTCAAAAAGCGGTTTACCTACCCATATTTATTTATCTACCCTCTGGCCGATTTTTTACCTTGAGCAGGACAAAGGCTACACATCAACATACGTAACAAAAAATAATTTCATTCAAAACCAACAAGGAGAGATCATAAGATCCCTTATGGGGTTCCCAGAAATAAACCCTTATGACAAAAGAAAGAAACTAATAGAAGCCCAGCAAAAACTTAAAGTTCTTGATGAGCTAGTCCATCAAAAAAAGCAATTTATCTCATCCCTTCAGGGCGCCGAAATAAAGTCTTACAATGATATTAAAAAACTTGGCATGGAAATAGAGCAACTGTCATTGGAGATGGAAAGCCTAAAAAATTCGAAACATCACAAAACTGATGCAATCAACAGCCTTGAAATACTAATACAACAAGCCAACAAAGAAGTATCCACTACAAATAATAACTACTCTGAGACAAAGGCTTGGTTAGATGGATTAGCCAAAATCGAACATAAAATAGAGACCGAGATTGATACGTTAAGTCTGAACGAAGATGCTCGAAGAGTTTTCAGTTCTTTTGCTGACATTTGTGCTCAACCTGGCTGTGGCTTATTTTTAGCTAGTAGTGAGACATACGGAAAAAACTTACTCTACCTCAGAGATCAGCTTAAAGACCTTGAGAGCTCGCGACAACGAGCACAACTACAACTTCTCGAACTGGAAAGAACGCAAAAAGCGAACAACCAAAGGCTGACCAATTTAACCTCGCATAGAGAAAAAGCAAATGATGATAGTAGTATTGAGCTATTCGTAGAGACCGTAAGTAGAGTTACGTCTGAAATGGTTGATAAACGACTAGAGAAATCAAAGCTTGAAAAGATTTCGCTCCTTGAAGAAGAACTGTTGAAGATCTCAATTGACCGAGAACGAGCGATACTCAATGAATCAGCATTGAGGGGATCAAGAGAGGCAGGAGATCCAGAGTTACTAAGATTCAAAATGGACTTCATCAAAAAAATTCAAAAATGGCTACAGATCCTTGAAACTAGAAATGTGCCTAAAAACTTCACATTGGATAGCGAATTTAAATTAAATTTTGGTACAGAACGATTTGAAAGCTTTCATGGAACTTCGCGCCTGAAAATTGTACTTTCCTACCACGCAGCTCTTTACGAACTAGTCCTTGAAAAAAAATCAACAGAATTGAATTTTCTTATTTTCGACACACCAAAACAACATGAAATATCTGAGACCGCATTCGATAATTTTATAAAAAACTTGAGACAAATAGTCGAAACTCAAGGGGGACAGGTAATATTTTCATCGACCTCGTACAAATACGAAGGCAGAGATGGCGACATCGACTGGCTTCCAACATATGAGGAATTTGAACAACCCATGTTCATGGGGAAGCCGGTCCAAATCTAAAAATTCCTACTGATTAACACCCATAAAAAAACCGCCCAAAGGGCGGTTTTTATGATTTCCAAGCCAACACTTACAACTTCGGACCAGCAGCCTTGATCGCGTCGCTTACGTCGAACTTCTTGAAGTTCTCAACGAACAGTCCAGCCAGTGCTTTGGCCGCTTCGTCGTAGGCCGCTTTGTCAGCCCAGGTGTTGCGTGGGTTCAACAGTCCGGTTTCAACGCCCGGTACGGCCAATGGCACGTCGAGGTTGATGGTGTCCAGGTGTTCGGTTTCTACGCCGATCAAGGCGCCGCTCTGGATGGCTGCGATGACGCCACGGGTGGTCGGGATATTGAAGCGTTTGCCGACGCCGTAGCCACCGCCAGTCCAGCCGGTGTTGACCAGGTAGACCTTGGAGCCGAAGCCGCGGATGCGTTTGATCAGCAGTTCAGCGTATTCGCCGGCCGGACGCGGGAAGAACGGTGCGCCGAAGCAGGTGGAGAAGGTCGACTTGATGCCGCTGCCGGAACCCATTTCGGTCGAGCCCACCAGAGCGGTGTAGCCGGACAGGAAGTGGTAGGCCGCTTGTTCTTCGCTGAGGATCGAGACTGGCGGCAGTACGCCGGTCAGGTCGCAGGTCAGGAAGATCACAGCGTTTGGCTCGCCACCGAGGTTTTTCGGCGCGCGTTTTTCGATCAGTTCACGCGGGTAAGCGGCGCGGCTGTTCTGGGTCAGGCTGTCGTCGGCGTAGTCGGCTTTCTTGGTGACCGGGTCGAGTACGACGTTTTCCAGTACGGCGCCGTGCTGGATGGCTTTCCAGATAACTGGCTCGTTCTTCTCGGAGAGGTCGATGCACTTGGCATAGCAACCGCCTTCGATGTTGAACACTACGCCAACGCCCCAGCCGTGTTCGTCGTCACCGATCAGGTAGCGGCTTTCGTCAGCGGACAGCGTGGTTTTACCGGTGCCGGACAGGCCGAAGAACAGGGTAACGTCGCCCTCTTCGCCCATGTTGGCCGCGCAGTGCATCGGCAGGACGTCGACTGCTGGCAGCAGGAAGTTCTGGACCGAGAACAGGGCTTTTTTCATTTCGCCGGCGTAACGCATGCCAGCCAGCAGGACTTTCTTGGCCGCGAAGTTGATGATCACGGTGCCGTCGGAGTTGGTGCCGTCACGCTCAGGTTCGCAGACGAACGCTGGGGCGTTGATGACTTGCCACTCGTCCTTGCCACCCTGGTTGTACTCTTCAGGATTGATGAACAGGCAACGGCCGAACAGGTTGTGCCAGGCAGTCTCAGTGGTCATTTTGACCGGGAGGTAGTGCGCTGGATCAGAACCTACATGAACGTAGGAAACAAAACGCTCGCGTTCGGCCAGATAGGCTTCAACGCGGTTCCACAGGGCGTCGAACTTGTCGGCCGGGAACTTGCGATTGATCGGACCCCAGGCAATAGCGGCCTGGGTGGAAGGCTCTTCAACGATGAAACGGTCGACTGGCGAGCGACCGGTACGGTGACCGGTTCGCACGACCAGAGCGCCGGTATCGGACAGCTCGCCTTCACCGCGGTTCAGGGCTTCTTTAACCAGATCGTCAACACTCAGATCGGTGTACACGGCGTTATTGGCTTGCGTCATGAGATTCCCCGTCGGCCAGTGGCCGAGTGCTCCAAACGTTTTGTAGTAGAAAATTGTGCACTACTACCGCGAAAAAAGTGGGCCGGATTATGCCAGAAATGACCAAAAATAGTAGGGCCCTCCCGTCAGACCGGCGTTATTCCGGCGTTCAACAGGTGATTTACCTGTGCTGAATCGTTTTAGTGACGAGTATCTGACGGTGTGTCGACACCCGCTCCAGCAAACAATTGAGCGATATCGGCGGCATCGAACAGGTAGCGCTGGTTGCAGAACTGGCAATCGATCTCGACGCTGCCGCCATTTTCGATGACCAGTTGCTGTGCGTCTTCCTGACCCAGACTGACCAGCGCATTGCCCGAACGGTCCCGCGAGCAGCTGCAGCGAAAGCGCAATGTCTGCACATCGAACAAGCGTATCGCTTCGTCATGGTATAGACGGTGCAGCACGGTTTCGTTGTCCAGACTGAGCAGTTCATCGGCGGTCAGGGTGCTGGCCAGGGTGGTGATGTGCTGCCAGCTGGCGCCGCGTTCTTCGTCGTCCTTGATGCGATCGGCCGGCAGTTGCTGCAGCAGCAGGCCACGGGCGCGACGGCCGTCGGCGTTGAGCCAGAAGCGTGTGCCGACTTGCTGGGACATGACGAAATAGTTGGTGAAGCATTCCGACAGATCCGTGCCGTCGAGGTCGACGATGCCCTGATAACGCTGGCCGTGGGTAGGATCGACAGTCAGCGCCAGTACACCCTGCGGCATCAGGTCGGCAAGGGTCGCATCGGGGGCGATCTGTTCGGCGTGGTAACGGGCCAGGCCACGGATTTCGCGCTCGCTGGAGCACTCGATCATCAGCAAGGGTACCGGGCCTTCGGAACGGGCCTGGAGAATCAACAAGCCATCGAACTTCAAAGTGCCGACCAGCAGCGACGCCGCCGCCATCAGCTCGCCGAGCAGTTGTGCGACCGGCTCCGGATAGGGATGCTTGGCGAGGACTTCGGCATAGCTACGCTCCAACGCAACCAGCTCGCCACGGGCGTCGCTGTCATCGAAGATGAAGCGTTGGGTGTAGTCGGTATCCGGTAGATCGATCATAGGTCTGGGTATCTGAAGTGGTGACTAATGGGTTACAGGGGGCGCAGGAAAGCATTTTGGCACCCGATCGGTGCGTGATTTTCGGCCATGGGAGGCATTTTATGAACAATCGGGGATTGTTCCAAGCCAGGCAGCTATTGGCGGGTTGGCTCTGGGTAATTTACTCCCTCAAGCGGGACAGCCCTACTCCCCATCATTTCCACCATGGAACTTGAATAGATCGCGCCGTTGTTTCTTGGTCGGCTTACCGTCGGTACTGACCCCCAGGGAACCGGCCTTGCGCATTGCCGCAGCGTTTTCGCGCTTGGCAATACTGGCTTCGGTTTCGGCGTACAGGGCCTGAGCTTCCGGCGCGCCACGGCGCACCACCGACAACCCCAGGACCACTATAGTGCGCTCGTCGAAACCGGCGCGGATCTGAAATTCATCGCCGATTCTCGGCTCTTTGCCTGGCTTGCAACGATCGCCCCGGCAATGCACTTTACCGCTTTCAATCGCCGCTTTGGCCAGCGCGCGGGTTTTATAAAAGCGCGCAGCCCACAACCACTTATCCAGACGAACCTTGTCGTCATCTTCGGTTTTTTGTGCCATAGAATTTCCTCGTTCGGTGGATGCTCGGAACTGTACTACTGTTTCTGTCGGGCCCATCAATCCATGTGGGCGGATAGAATGCCCGGCTTATGCCTGTAGTCTTGGCGCGGAGTTCACGAGTGACCATTTTCCCGACATCTTTAACCTCAACCTCGCCCAGCGACCACTGCCAGGGATGCCTGCAGGACAACCCTCTGGGTTTCGACTTCACCTTTGCTTACCAGCCAATCGTCGATTTGCGCGATCAGTCCATTTTCGCCCATGAGGCGCTGGTCCGGGGTACCGCAGGTGAAAGCGCGTTGTCGGTACTCGATCAGATCACCGAGGAAAATCGCTACCGCTTCGATCAGCTTTGCCGTATCCGGGCCATTGAAGGCGCAGCGGCTTTAGGCATGCAGAGTCATCTCTCCATCAACTTCATGCCCAACGCGGTTTATCGCCCCGAGCTGTGCATTCGCAGCACCCTGGAGGCGGCAAAAAAACACGATTTCCCTCTCGACAAGCTGATTTTCGAGACCCTGGAAAGCCAGCACGTAGATAACTATCGCCATTTGACCAATATTCTGCGTGAATACCGCGAATTCGGCTTCAAAACGGCCATCGATGATTTTGGCTCGGGCTATTCCGGGCTGAATTTACTCGCAGATTTCCAACCGGACCTGATCAAACTCGACATGGCGCTGATCCGCGATGTCGACCGTGATCGTGTCCGTCAGGCCATCGTGCGGGGGATTGTCGCCATGTGTGCGGAACTGGACATTACAGTCATTGCCGAAGGCATCGAAAGTGCCGGTGAAAGGGACTTTCTGGACGACTGTGGAATATTTCTGATGCAGGGTTACTGGTTTGCCAAACCCGCATTCAAAGCGTTGGCCCGGGTTGCTCCCGAGGCCTGGATACGTTAATCGCTGGCTGACCCATTTGAAGACATTTGACCATTTGACCGTTGTCGGTCTGCGCGAGTGGATAGCGCTCCCGGATTTGGGAGTGGCGGGCCTGCGGGCGAAGATTGACACCGGCGCCAGCACCTCCAGCCTGCATGCCACCGAGATCGAGCCGTTCGAGCGCGACGGGGAAAAGTGGGTGCGCTTCAACGCGCACCTGGGCACCGTGGTGCAACTGCGCCATCGGCACTGCGAAGCGCCGCTGGTGGCGATGAAGACGATTAAAAGCTCCAACGGCCAGGCGCAGGTACGTTACGTGATCAGCACCACCCTGGCGCTGGGCGATCGGGTCTGGCGGGTGGAGTTCACCCTGGCCTGCCGCAAGTCCATGCGCTATCGCTTGTTACTCGGTTCCAAAGCCCTGATCGACGGCCAGTTGGTGGTCAATCCGGGAATCAAATACGTTCAAGACAAGCCGGCATTCCCGGCATCCACTACCCTTGCCACAGGTGTTGCATGAAGATCGCTGTGCTGTCGCGAAACCCGCGTCTGTATTCCACTCGTCGTCTGGTCGAGGCCGGCACCGAGCGTGGCCATGAAATGGTGGTGGTCGATACCCTGCGCGCCTATATGAACATTGCCAGTCACAAGCCGCAGATCCACTACCGTGGAAAACCACTGGAAGGCTTCGATGCGGTGATCCCGCGAATCGGTGCTTCGGTGACGTTTTATGGTTGCGCAGTATTGCGCCAGTTCGAAATGATGGGGGTGTTCCCGCTCAACGAGTCCGTGGCCATCGCCCGCTCGCGGGACAAACTGCGCTCTCTGCAATTGCTCTCGCGACGTGGGATTGGCTTGCCGGTCACCGGTTTTGCCCACTCACCAGACGATATTCCCGACCTGATCGCGATGGTCAACGGCGCACCGCTGGTAATCAAAGTGCTGGAAGGCACCCAGGGCATCGGCGTGGTGATGTGCGAAACCGCCACCGCCGCGGAGTCGGTGATCGAGGCGTTCATGGGCCTCAAACAAAACATCATGGTCCAGGAATACATCAAGGAAGCCGGAGGTGCGGATATCCGCTGCTTCGTGGTGGGCGAAAAAGTGATCGCGGCGATGAAGCGTCAGGCCAAGCCCGGCGAGTTCCGCTCCAACCTGCACCGGGGTGGCAGCGCCAGCCTGATCAAGATCACTCCGGAAGAGCGCATGACCGCCCTGCGCGCGGCCAAGGTCATGGGTTTGAGTGTCGCGGGCGTGGATATCCTGCGCTCCAACCACGGGCCGCTGGTGATGGAGGTCAATTCCTCGCCGGGCCTGGAAGGGATTGAAACCACCACCTGCAAAAATGTGGCGGGGATCATCATCGAACATCTGGAGAAAAATAGCGGGCCGAATATGACAAGGACCAAGGGGAAGGGTTGAGGCTGGGCTCGAATCCATTGTGGCGAGGGGGCTTGCCCCCGATCGGCCGCGCAGCGGTCGTAAATCCGGCCGTTGCGTTTCTCCTGAAAAAACCCGGTTGCAGATTTTAGGACCGCTTCGCGCTCCAGCGGGGGCAAGCCCCCTCGCCACAGGGGACCTGCTAAACCGCATCCCTCGGCAACATCAGCCCCAACGGCAAGCGCACTCGCGCTTCCAGCCCACCGCCTGCGCGGTTGCGCAGTTCTACATTGCCGCCGTGCATCGAGGCGATCCGCTTGACGATGGCCAGGCCCAGCCCGGTACCTTTGCCGCCTCGGGCGCGGTCGCCGCGGGTGAAGGGGTTGAAGATGGCTTCGAGCTCTGACTGATCAATGCCGGCCCCACGGTCCATCACGCTCAGCACCACATAGGGTGCGCTGGTGTCGCCCGATACATAGGCGGCCACTTCGACTCCGCTACCGGCGTGATGCAAGGCATTGCCGATCAGATTGTTCAACAGGCGCTTCATCGAAACCCGGCGCAACGGGAACGGCTGGATCGGTTCCAGCCGTAGGCGAACCCGTTCTTCGTTCTGGTTGTAAGGCGCCGCAACTTCGCGCACCAGATCAGTAAGGTCGACTGCTTCTACCGTCTCGTCGCGACCATCGCGAATAAACGCCAAAAACTGATCGAGAATCGCGTCCATGTCTTCGATGTCGCGCACCATCGCGTCAGTGAGGTCGCTGTGGTCGCCCATCAGCTCCAGGGACAGCCGCAAGCGGGTCAACGGTGTGCGCAGGTCATGGGACACGCCCGCCAGCATCAGCTCGCGCTCACGCCCGGCCTGTTCGACGTCCTCGGCCATCTGGTTGAAGGCGCGATACACCTCGGCCATTTCACTCGGAGTGTCGCTGATCGGCAGACGCACACTACGCCCCTGACCTAATTGGCGGGCGGCATACACCAGACGCTTGAGGGGTTGATTGAGCTGGCTGACGAAGATCCAGGCCGAGGCTGTGGATAACAAACCGATCGCCAGGAACCAGCCCAGCACGCTCCAGATTTTCTGGCCACGCAGCGGGTGTGGGTACAATGGCACTTTCAACCAGCCATCACCAAGGCTCGGCGCACGTACCCACAGGGCTGGCGGCGCGTGCATGCGCAAGCGCACTTCGGTGTCGGCACCCAGTTCGGCCTGCATCTGTCGTTGGTAGATCTCACTGTACGGCCAATGCTGCTCACCTTCCGGCACACCGGCACCGACCACCCGAATCAGCGTGGCGGCTTCGGCGATCTTCTCGCGATTCGCTTCGTCCGCAGCCCAATAAGAGCGCAAGGTCAGCGCGACACCGTGGCTGTATTGGCGATCCACCAGCACGTCTTCGTTCATCAACAGATAAATCAGGGTCAGCGCCTTGGAAAACAGCACCACTATCAGCACCAGCCAGAGGGTGCGGGAGAAGAAACTTTGGGGGAACCACATGGGGGTTTTCATAAACAGCAACTACACACTTTGCAGGAGCGAGCGGCGCTCGCGAAATTGCGGATCGCGAGCCGCCCGAGTCGTTGTCATGTTACAGACCGACCGAGAAACCCGCTCCTACAAATCACCAATCACTTGGTCGCGGTGCCATCCGGCACGAACACATAACCCACGCCCCAGACGGTCTGAATATAACGTGGCTTGGACGGATCGGGCTCGATCATCCGACGCAGACGGGAGATCTGTACGTCGATGGAACGCTCCAGAGCATCCCATTCGCGGCCACGGGCCAGATTCATCAGCTTGTCGCGGGTCAGCGGCTGACGGGCGTTCATCACCAGGGCCTTGAGTACCGCGAACTCACCGGTGGTGAGCATGTGCACTTCGTCGCCGCGCTTGAGTTCGCGGGTGGCCAGGGACAGCTCGTAGTCGCCGAAGGTGACGCTTTCGTCTTCGCTACCGGGAGCGCCCGGCACTGGCGGGTTCTGACGACGCAGCACCGACCTGACGCGAGCCACCAGTTCATCCGGGTTGAATGGTTTGGCCAGGTAGTCGTCGGCTTCCGCCTCCAGGCCGTTGATACGACTTTGCTCATCGCCCTTGGCGGTCAGCATGATGATTGGGATCTTGTTACCCGCGGCGCGCAAGCGCTTGAGAGCGACCAGACCGTCTACTCCAGGAAGCGGCAGCATATAGTCGAGGATGATCAGGTTGAACACTTCACGCGCCAGCAGACGATCCATCTGTTCGGTGTTCGGTACGGCTCGGGCGCGAAAGCCCTTCCCGATGAAAAAACGCTCCAGCAGGCTGCTAAGCCCCGGATCGTCGTCAACGATAAGAATTTTTTCGCCTTCAGCAGTTTGTGCAGTGCTGCTCATTGGATGCTCCTTTGATCTCGGCGGGCATTATGGCGTAGCTGCCGGTATACGCACCGTGTGCATTGTTAGCAGATTTTTCCTCGGCTGCCAGCAAACCCGCCATTATGCCTACATGGCATGCTACCCCCGGAGGACCGAACGCTGGTTATAATGCGCCGCCTTTTGTGCAGGGCAACGTCTGATCGTTACCGTGGCGGGCCAGCCTTTATTTTCCATGGCCACGCAGTAATTGTCCGATTTCACGGGTCAACAAGGATGCCTTTTGATCCAGGCAGCGGCGCCGGCCAGGCCGCTCAACCAGACTCGCCAAGCCCGAACTCCGCGCCTGCGAGCCTGCTTTCACAATTTGTCAGGTGGTTTTATGGACAGCATCAACAGCCGCATCGCCGAGGAACTCGGTGTACGCCCGCAGCAGGTCGAAGCGGCCGTCGCTCTACTGGATGAAGGCTCCACGGTGCCCTTCATCGCCCGCTACCGGAAAGAAGTGACCGGCAGCCTCGATGACATTCAGTTGCGCCATCTGGAAGAGCGCCTGCGCTACCTGCGAGAACTCGACGAACGGCGCATCAGCATCCTCGCCAGCATCGAAGAGCAAGGCAAGCTGACCCCGGAATTGGCCCGCGACATCAAACTGGCCGACACCAAGACCCGACTCGAAGATTTGTACCTGCCATACAAACAGAAGCGCCGCACCAAGGGCCAGATCGCCCTGGAAGCCGGCCTCGGCGAGTTGGCCGACGGACTGTTCAACGACCCGACCCTGACCCCGGAATCCGAAGCCGCGCGTTTCGTCGATGGCGAAAAAGGCGTTGCCGATGTCAAGGCTGCTCTCGAAGGCGCCAAGTACATCCTCATGGAGCGCTTCGCCGAAGACGCCAGCCTGCTGGACAAGCTGCGCAGTTACCTCAAGCAGGAAGCCACCCTCAGTGCCCGCGTGATCGCTGGCAAGGAAGAGGAAGGCGCCAAGTTCCGGGACTATTTCGAACACGACGAACCACTGAAAAGCATGCCGTCGCACCGTGCGCTGGCGATTTTCCGTGGTCGCAACGAAGGCATTCTCAGCTCCGCGCTGAAAGTCGGCGAAGACCTGCCGGGCGCCATGCATCCGTGTGAAATCATGATTGGCGAGCGTTTCGGCGTGCAAAACCAGAATCGCCCAGCCGACAAGTGGCTGAGCGAAGTGGTGCGCTGGACCTGGAAGGTCAAGCTCTACACCCACCTGGAAACCGATTTGCTGGGCGAGCTGCGCGACGGCGCGGAAACCGAGGCGATCAACGTATTCGCCCACAACCTGCACGACTTGCTGCTGGCCGCCCCGGCCGGCCCGCGCGCCACCCTGGGCCTGGACCCGGGCCTGCGCACCGGTTGCAAAGTCGCGGTGGTCGATGCCACCGGCAAGCTGCTGGACTACGCCACGGTTTACCCGCACGTACCGAAAAACCAGTGGGACCAGACCATCGCCGTGTTGGCCGCCTTGTGCGCCAAGCACTCGGTGGACCTGATCGCCATCGGCAACGGCACCGCCAGCCGCGAAACCGACAAGCTGGCCGCTGAACTGATCAAGAAATACCCGGGCATGAAGATGACCAAAGTCATGGTCTCCGAGGCCGGTGCTTCGGTTTACTCGGCTTCGGAACTGGCTTCCAAGGAATTCCCGGACCTCGACGTGTCGATCCGTGGCGCGGTGTCGATTGCCCGTCGCCTGCAGGACCCGCTGGCCGAACTGGTGAAAATCGATCCGAAATCCATCGGTGTCGGCCAGTACCAGCACGACGTGTCGCAGCTGAAACTGGCGCGCGGCCTGGATGCCGTGGTCGAAGACTGCGTGAACGCCGTCGGCGTCGATGTGAATACCGCTTCGGTGGCGCTGCTGGCACGGATTTCCGGGCTCAACGCGACACTGGCGCAGAACATCGTCAATCACCGTGACGAAAATGGTGCGTTCAAGACCCGCGCCGCGTTGAAGAAAGTCGCGCGTCTGGGCGAAAAAACCTTCGAACAGGCCGCCGGCTTCCTGCGGGTCATGAACGGCGACAACCCGCTGGATTCATCCGCGGTTCACCCGGAAGCCTATCCGCTGGTCCAGCGCATTGCCGCCGAAACCGACCGTGATATCCGCTCGCTGATCGGCGACGCCAGCTTCCTCAAGCGTCTTGATCCGAAGAAGTACACCGACGAAACCTTCGGCTTGCCGACAGTGACCGACATTCTTCAAGAGCTGGAAAAACCCGGTCGCGACCCGCGTCCAGGGTTCAAGACCGCCGAGTTCCAGGACGGCGTCGAGGACCTCAAGGATCTGGAACTGGGAATGATCCTCGAAGGTGTCGTCACCAACGTGACCAACTTCGGTGCTTTCATCGATATCGGCGTGCATCAGGACGGTCTGGTGCACATTTCCGCCTTGTCGGAGAAATTCATCAAGGATCCGCGTGAAGCGGTGAAAGCCGGCGATGTGGTCAAGGTCAAGGTCATGGAAGTCGACATCCCGCGCAAACGCGTCGGCCTGTCGATGCGCATGAGCGACACCCCGGGCGAGAAAATCGACGGTGCCCGTGGCGCGCGCCCTGGCTCGGCGCCACGCCAGTCGCAAAACACCGGCCCGCGCAAGGAAACCCCGGCGGCGGCTCCGGCCAACAACGCCATGGCTTCGTTGTTCGCCAACGCCAAGCAGTTGAAGAAGCGCTGATGGAAATCCCTGCCGGGCTGACCCAAAGCGCGTTCTTCCAGCTGCTCGGTTGCCGTTTGCTCAGTCTTGAGGTCGGGGTGGCGCAAGTCGCCCTGGCCCTCGAGCCGCAATTGCGCAATCGCGGTGGCAAGCTGCACGGCGGGGCCTTGTTCAGCCTGGTGGATATCGCCATGGGGCTGGCCTGTTCCAGCACCCATGGTTTCGACCAGCAGAGCGCGACCATCGAATGCAAGATCAACTACATTCGCGCCGTTTCTGAAGGCGAAGTGTTATGCACGGCACGGGTCATCCACCCCGGCCGGCGCACCCTGGTGGTCGAAGCGGATGTCATGCAAGGCGACAAACTGGTCGCAAAAGCACAAGGCACCTTCGCTGTCCTATAGCTCCCTGCCCTCGATTTGAGTTAATTTCGGCGCAGTGAACGCGGCGTCGAAGTTTTCTTCGTCTCGCGCCCCCCGGATTCAGGGATGAAGCCGGTATTTCCAAAGTGGGTCTTTACGGCTCGAGAACCAGGCGACAACGCCAGTTTCAACTTCACCCTTGTAGACCGTCTTGCCCACCCCCATATTGGGGCGACTGACGCGTGAAGGAATCCAACTTGAGCGAACTTCTCAACCGCCGCCTGGCTCTGCTTGGCGAGCGCGCTAACCTCTCTCTGCTCGAGCAGTGCCTGCATGGTATCGAGCGCGAATGCCTGCGCGTCAACGATATCGGCCGTCTGGCGCAGACTCCGCACCCTGAAGAACTAGGCTCTGCACTGACCAATGAGCAAATCACTACCGACTATTCCGAGTCGCTGCTGGAGTTCATCACTCCGGCCCTGCCTGATCCGGCAGACACGCTGAGCAGCCTCGACAAGATCCATCGTTTTGCCTACAGCAAGCTCGGCAACGAATACCTGTGGAGTCCATCGATGCCGTGCCCGTTGCCGGCCGAGGAAGATATCCCGATTGCCTATTACGGCACCTCCAATATCGGCAAGCTCAAGTACGTGTACCGCAAGGGCCTGGCCCTGCGTTACGGCAAGACCATGCAATGCATTGCCGGGATTCACTACAACTTCTCCCTGCCAGAGAAACTCTGGCCGCTGCTCAAGCAGGACGAAGGCTTTGTCGGTACCGACCGCGACTATCAGTCGGCGGCCTATATCGCGCTGATCCGTAACTTCCGCCGCTACAGTTGGCTGTTGATGTACCTGTTTGGCGCCTCGCCGACACTCGATGCGGGCTTTTTGCATGGCCGCTCCCATCAGCTTGAACAGCTTGATCCAGAGACGCTGTACCTGCCTTACGCCACCAGCCTGCGCATGAGCGACCTGGGTTACCAGAGCGACGCCCAGGCCGGGCTGACGCCGTGCTACAACGATTTGCACAGCTACACCGACAGTCTGCGCAAGGCAGTGGCCACACCCTATCCGCCCTACGTCGAGATCGGCACCCATAAGGACGGTGAGTGGATTCAACTCAATACCAACATCCTGCAGATCGAAAACGAGTACTACTCCAACATTCGTCCGAAACGCGTGACCTACACCGGTGAGCGGCCGATCCAGGCGCTGGTGGCTCGTGGCGTTCAGTACGTCGAAGTGCGTTGCCTGGACATCAACCCGTTCCTGCCGATGGGCATCGATCTGCAGGAGGCACGTTTCCTCGACGCCTTCCTGCTGTACTGTGCGCTGAACGAGAGCCCGCTGATCGCCAACAGAGAATGTGGCAATTGCACCTCGAACTTCCTCAGCGTGGTCAAGGAAGGTCGCCGTCCAGGCCTGCAATTGCAGCGCCATGGCCAGCCGGTGGACTTGAAAGAGTGGGCCAGCGAGTTGCTGGAGAAGATTGCGCCATTGGCCGTGCTGCTCGATCAAAGCCACGGCGGCGATGCCCACAGCAAAGCCCTGGATGCGCAACTGGCGAAGGTCCAGGATCCGTCCCTGACCCCGTCCGCGCAGGTGCTGGCCGCCATGCATGAGCATAAGGAGAGCTTCACCCGGTTCTCCCTGCGCCAGAGCCAGGTCCATGCCGAGCACTTTCGCAGCGAACCCTTGAGTGCTGAAGAGCAGACTCGCTTCGAGGAGCTGGCGCGCAGTTCGCTGGCGCAACAGGCAGAGCTGGAGCAGAACGAAGTCGGCGATTTCGATGTGTTTGTCGGCGCCTATCAGGCGAGTATTCTGGCGATCAGTAATTAAGCGGCGCCTGTAAAAGATCGCAGCCTGCGGCAGCTCCTACGGGGACCGGTTAGCAACCTGGAATCCATGGATGTACGCCAATCCGTGTAGGAGCTGCCGAAGGCTGCGATCTTTTGATTCTTAGATCTTTCCCTTCATATGCTAATTCTAAAAAGTTATTTATTTTCTAATTCTTAGATCATTTAGTCTCCTTGTCAGCCGATTCTCCGGCCGCCTGAACAAGGAGCTTTCCCAATGAAAACGTACTTTCCCCTCCGCCTCCTAGCGGCCGCGTCCCTGGCTGCGGTGAGCTTCCTGGCCCAGGCGGCTGACGTAACCGTTGCCTACCAGACCACCGTTGACCCGGCGAAAGTCGCCCAGGCCGACGGCGCTTACGAAAAAGCCACCAAGGCCAACATCGACTGGCGCAAATTCGACAACGGTGCCGACATCATTGCCGCAATCGCCTCGGGCGATGTGCAGATTGGCTACCTCGGCTCCAGCCCGTTGACGGCGGCGATTACCCGCAAAGTCCCAGTGCAGACCTTCCTCATCGCCACCCAGATCGGCGCCGCCGAAGCCTTGGTGGCCCGCGATGGTTCCGGGATCAAAACCCCGCAAGACCTGATTGGCAAGAAAATCGCCGTGCCCTTCGTTTCCACTGGCCACTACAGCCTGCTGGCAGCGCTCAAACACTGGAAGATCGACCCGTCGAAAGTACAGATCCTCAACCTCGCACCACCCGCCATCGTTGCCGCATGGAAACGCGGCGACATCGATGCAACCTACGTCTGGGACCCGGCGCTGGGCGTGGCCAAGGAAAACGGCAAAGTGCTGATCACCTCGGGCGAACTGGCCAGGTTCGGCGCACCGACCTTCGATGCCTGGATCGTGCGCAAAGACTTCGCCGCGAAGCACCCGGAAATTGTCACCGCCTTCGCCAAGGTCACTCTGGATGCCTACTCTGATTACCGCAAAGACCCACAAGCCTGGCTGGCGGACAAAGGCAACGTCGACAAACTGGTAAAACTCTCCGGCGCCAAAGCCAGCGACATTCCATTGCTGCTGCAAGCCAATGTCTACCCGCTGGCGGCTGACCAGGTGATCACCCTCGGCGCGCCGACCACCAAAGCCATCACCGACACCGCCACGTTCCTCAAGGAACAAGGCAAGGTCGAAGCCGTACTGCCGGACTACGCTCCGTACGTCAGCGCCAAGTTCATTACCAACTGATCGGGAGTAAACGGCGATGGCCTTGTTAGAACTGGAGCGCATCAGCGCACAGTACCCCGGCGCGGCAGAGCCGGTGCTGGCAGATATTTCCCTGAGCCTTGGACCCCGGCAACTGCTGGTCGCCCTCGGCCCTTCCGGCAGTGGCAAGACCTCGCTGTTGAACCTGATTGCCGGCTTCGTCGAACCCAGCGCCGGGCGCATCACCCTCGACGGCATGCCGGTCAAAGGTCCGAGCGCCGAGCGCGGCGTGGTGTTTCAAGATGATGCACTACTGCCGTGGCAGGATGTCTTGGCCAACGTCGGCTTCGGCCTGGAGTTGGCGGGCATCCCCAAGTCACAACGGGAAGTCCGCGCGCGGGAAATGCTCGCCCTGGTAGACCTCACCGGCTTCGACCAGCGTCGCATCTGGCAGCTGTCCGGTGGCCAGAAACAGCGTGTCGGCCTGGCCCGCGCCCTTGCCGCTGACCCGCGCGTGCTGCTGATGGACGAACCCTTTGGCGCCCTTGACGCCTTCACCCGCGAGCAGATGCAGGAACTGTTGCTACAAGTCTGGAAGCGCACCGCCAAACCGGTGTTCCTGATTACCCACGACATTGAAGAAGCGGTGTTCCTCGCCACCGAACTGATTTTGCTGGCGCCCAATCCCGGGCAAATCGTCGAGCGTCTGAGCCTGGACTTCGGCCAGCGCTATGCCGCCGGTGAGTCGGCCCGGACGATCAAGTCCGACCCGCGTTTTATCGAAACCCGCGAACACGTGCTCGCTCGCGTATTCTCCCAACGCAGCGCCGTCCAGCAGCAGGGGCGCGCATGAGCAGCTACGGATTACCGGCCACGGCCACAAAAACCAGCGCCAGCTCGTCGACTGTGATTGCTGCTCGTCGCAGCCTGAGTACCCGCTGGATCAGCGTACTGACCTTGATCGCGCTGCTCGCCATCTGGTGGGCCGTGACTGCCAGTGGGTTAATTGAACCGCTGTTTCTGCCACCGCCCTCGGCAGTCCTGCAAAAAGGCTGGTTGCTGGCGACCAGTGGCTATATGGATTCGACGTTATGGCAGCACCTTGGCGCCAGCCTCAGTCGTATTGGCCTGGCGCTGGGCTTCGCCGTGCTGAGCGCCATCCCGGTGGGGATTGCCATCGGCCACAACCGCATCGCCCGCGGCATTCTCGATCCGCTGATCGAGTTCTACCGCCCTATTCCACCGCTGGCCTATCTGCCGTTGATCGTCATCTGGTGCGGGATTGGCGAGTTGTCCAAAGTCCTGCTGATTTACCTGGCAATCTTTGCCCCGATTGCCATCGCCACCGCCACCGGCGTGCGCACCGTCGACCCGACCAAACTCCGGGCCGCGCAATCCTTGGGCGCGACGCGGGCCCAGTTGATTCGCCATGTGATCCTGCCCAGCGCCCTGCCGGACATTCTCACCGGCGTGCGCATTGGCCTGGGTGTCGGCTGGTCGACCCTGGTCGCCGCCGAATTGATCGCCGCCACCAGCGGCCTGGGCTTTATGGTCCAGTCGGCCGCGCAATTTCTGGTCACCGATGTGGTGGTACTGGGGATTCTGGTGATCGCGCTTATCGCCTTCACCATGGAAATGGGCCTGCGAGCCCTGCAACGCAAGCTGGTGCCGTGGCATGGCCAGGCGCATTGAACAGAACTGACTACGCCGGCACTTCGGCGCCGAATTCGAGAGCGATCATGAGCCTGAGCATTACGCCCCTTAGCTGCGCCCTAGGCGCCCGGATCAGCGGCGTCGACATCACTCAACCGCTGAACGTCGAGCAACGCGACGCCATCGAGCAGGCGCTGCTCAAGTATCAAGTCCTGTTCTTTCGCGAGCAGCCATTGAACCCACAGCAACAGGCGCGGTTCGCCGCCAATTTCGGTGACCTGCACATCCACCCCATCTACCCGAACGTGCCGGAACAACCTGAGGTACTGATCCTCGACACGGCGCAGACCGACGTCCGTGATAATGCGGTCTGGCATACCGACGTCACCTTCCTGCCAACTCCGGCCCTGGGCGCGGTGCTCAGCGCCAAGCTGTTGCCGGCGTTTGGTGGCGACACCTTGTGGGCCAGCGGCATCGCGGCTTATGAGGCACTGTCGACGCCGATGCAAAGCCTGCTGCAAGGGTTGACGGCGACCCATGATTTCATCAAGTCCTTCCCGCTGGAGCGCTTCGGCACCACCGCCGAAGACCTGGCGCGCTGGGAGGAGGCGCGCAAGAAGAATCCGCCGCTGTCGCACCCGGTGATCCGCACCCATCCGGTTAGCGGACGCAAGTCGCTGTTCGTCAATGAAGGCTTCACCACCCGCATCAATGAACTGTCTGAAAATGAAAGCGAAACAATCCTGAAACTACTGTTCGCACACGCCACCCGCCCGGAATTCACTATCCGCTGGCGCTGGGAAGAGCACGACGTGGCCTTCTGGGACAATCGTGTGACGCAGCATTTCGCGATAGATGATTACCGCCCGCAACGGCGCGTGATGCACCGGGCGACGATCTTGGGGGATGTGCCATTTTAAGATCAAAAGATCGCAGCCTGCGGCAGCTCCTACACGGATGGAGTACCCCCATAGAATCGAGGTTGTACGCAAATCCGTAGGAGCTGCCGAAGGCTGCGATCTTTTCGGCAGCACACTGGATTAAAAAACTTACTCAGCCGTCGAAGGCTTCTCCCACAAATTAATCCCGCCTTCCTGGGCAAACCGGTCGATTTCGGCCAGCTCCTCTGCACTGAAGCTCAAATTCTTCAACGCCCCGACGTTTTCGATGATCTGCTCTGGACGGCTGGCCCCGATCAGCGCGGAGGTCACCCGCGGATCGCGCAGGGTCCAGGCCAGGGCCAGTTGCGCGAGGCTTTGGCCGCGGCGCTGGGCGATCTCGTTGAGGGCACGCACATGGGCGATGTTCGCTTCCGACAGGTGCGAAACTTGCAGCGAACCGCCGCCAGGACGGTTAACCCGCGCATCCTTGGGCACGCCGTTGAGGTATTTATCGGTCAGCAAGCCCTGGGCCAGCGGGGTGAAGGCGATCACCCCGGCACCGAGTTCGTCGGTGGTCTCCAGCAGGTCTTTTTCCACCCAGCGGTTGAGCAGGTTGTAGGCCGGCTGGTGAATCAGCAGCGGCACTTTCCACTCCTTGAGCAAGGCCGCGATTTCCCGGGTTTTAGCCCCGGAGTAAGACGAGATGCCGATGTACAGCGCCTTGCCCTGCTGCACCGCAGTGGCCAGAGCGCTGGCGGTTTCTTCCAGCGGGGTATCCGGGTCGAAGCGGTGCGAATAGAAGATATCCACATACTCAAGCCCCATGCGCTGCAGGCTCTGATCGAGGCTGGCCAGCACGTATTTGCGCGAACCGCCGCCTTGGCCATACGGGCCCGGCCACATGTCCCAACCGGCTTTACTGGAGATGATCAGCTCGTCGCGGTAGTGCTTGAAATCTTCGCGCAGCAATCGTCCGAAGTTGATCTCGGCGCTGCCGTAGGGCGGGCCATAGTTGTTGGCGAGGTCGAAGTGATTGATGCCCAGGTCGAAGGCAGTGCGCAGCAACGAGCGCTGGGTATCGATCGGCGTGCTGTCGCCGAAGTTGTGCCACAGGCCCAGGGACAGTGCCGGCAGCACCAGACCGCTGCGTCCGACGCGGCGGTAGGGAATGGAGTCGTAGCGGTTTTCGGCAGCAATATAAGTCATCGAATCCTCTCTGGTTGGAGTCTGCGGTGTCTCTGAAACTCTGAAGGTCGTTGCGACCTTATCGCGGGCAAAGTCTTGTCATCGTATTCGATACGGCACCGCTAACCCATGATCGTTCCCCCACATATGCGCGAGGGAACGATCACCTGCTTCACGCCGACAATTCTCGCAATGCCGCCGCAGCCAGAAATCCGGACCGTGAGCTGTAACGACGATCCCGTTTTACGGTTTGATCGATACGCTCGAGTAACTGCTCAGGAAGCGTGGCGTTGAAGCGTACCGATTTCCCGAAGTAAGGCGTCACGTCAAACTCGACCACACCCCATACACCGCCGGCATAGTCGGGATTATCAAGGTGATCATCTATCTCGTGCACTTGTGGAAGTGGATCGCCATCGGCGACCAGTCCTTCGTAATGCAAGGACAATGCTTCTTTCACGTTTTCGAATGCTTGCGACACAGTGCTACCTGCGGAGAAGCAACCGGGCACATCAGGGACAATCACTCCATAGTCTGAGTCGGCATCCTTGTGCAGAACGACTGGGAATTTCATGTTGGTGGACCCTTCCTCTAAATCCGGTTTCGTTGGAGACCGGTCTCTTTCCACTACGACCCTATAAGGGTTCTCGTAGCTGCTTACCGGCCTCATTTCAGTCCGGCCTGTTTCAGTATGCTGTTGATCGTACCTTTCGGAAGATCGGAGTCTGGGTGCTTGATGGTGACCCTACCCGGCTTGCTCGGATGTTTGTATTGGTGAATGGCTGCCTTTCACCGCCACCAGATACCACCCGTCCTCCTCGATCGCTTTGATCATTTCCCGACTTCGCATCACCCTCGCCCTTTTCGACAGCCTCTGTGGCGCACTGTACACAGCAAAGGGCAAGCTCAATACACACCATACACACTCGGTTAAATATTAGTCTACAAATCCTGCCTTTGTTTTACCGCCACTGGAACGCCTCGGTCAGCCGGAAGACATCGCCAAGGTCATCTCCTTCCTCGTCAGCCCGGCTGCCAACTGGGTCAACGGGCAAATCCTGCGAGCCAACGGCGGGCTGGTTTGAGTCGTCAAGGTTCTCAACGCCTATGCTCGTTATGACGGAGTGTTGGAAGTGTGGGAGCGAGCTTGCTCGCGATGGACGTTAACAATAACGCGTGTTTTCTGAATAAGCGCGCCGCCCTTGAGTCCATCGCGAGCAAGCTCGCTCCTACAAGGGCCCAGCTTTCGCTTAAAGGAGGACCCCCACATGCACACCACCATCATCATCACCTTCGGCCTGGTCCTTCTGGCGCTGATGCTGTTGATCGGGCAGAAACTCGGTTTCAGCCAGCAGACAGTTACCTACAGTTTCATCGTCCTGTGGCTGGCACTGACGGCGATCAACGGCGCCGTGGGCATGGTCACCGCAGGGCAATCGCTGGTCTCTGAACTGATGGTCGGTAGTGTGGTGTTCAGCGTACCGGTGGCCGCTCTGGTGCTGTTCATGGCGTTGAACAAAGCCTGAGCGGCCACTGGCCCTTGATCAACGCACCAAATGCAGGAACTGCAGGTGCCGTTCGTACTGGTCAAGGATGTCGTTGATGATTTGCTCCTTGGTGTAGCCCACCAGATCGTAGTCCTGACTGCCTTCGCTCAAATGCACTTCAGCCCGGTAGTAGCGACGGTTGTTGAGCTCTTTGGAGCCCATCCCGCCACGGGCGAAAGACGGTGTAAAGTAGCCGCGCATCTGCACCTGATAGATAAACGGGTGCTGCTCGCCATGCCCGATTTCCAGGCTGACGCTGTCGTTGGCCGGGTCCGGTTGGGCGACCACATTGAGGCCTTTTTCGACGAACACCGCCGTTACTTCTTCGATGGCCGGACGCACCGTGGAATCGAGGAAGCGGTACACCTCATCCCGTGACGGGAAATGCACGGCCTGGCTCAGGCGCTGACGCCAACCGCCGCGTCGCGATCCGGACACCGGTGCCAGCGAGTGCAGTTGCGCGATCTGCCTCTGCGACTCGAGGTAGAACGCCTTGTGCAGCCCCCACATCATCAGCAGCAAAATCAACGAAAACGGCAGCGAAGTGAGCACCACCGCTGATTTCAGCGAGTCGATACTGCCGGCGAACAACAAGGCACTGGTGATCAACGCAGTCATCGCGCCCCAGAACACCCGCAGCCATTTCGGTCCGTCTTCGTCGGGGTTGCCGCCCCGAGCCGAAAGCGTCGAGAGCACCACAGTGCCGGAATCTGCCGAGGTGACGAAGAACACGAAGCTGATAAACACCGTGACCGCGATCACGGTCTTGCCCCAAGGGTAGGTTTCCAGCAACAGGTACAGGGTCATCGACGGGTTTTCGAGGGCCGACATACCCATCGCGCTCATGCCGTGGTTGAGCACCTGATCGATGGCGCTATTGCCGAAGATCGACATCCAGGCCAGGGTGAAACCCAGGGGAATCAGCAGCACGCCAAAGACGAATTCACGGATGGTCCGGCCACGGGAAATCCGTGCAATGAACAACCCCACGAACGGCGACCAGGCAATCCACCAGGCCCAATAGAACACCGTCCAGCCGCCCAGCCAGTCGCTGGGTTTGTCGTAGGCGTAGAGGTCGAAACTCTTCATCGGCAAGGCGCCGAGGTAATCGCCGATGTTCTGGATCAGGGTGTTGAGCAGGTGCTGGGTAGGCCCGGCGAACAACACGAACAGCAGCAGCGCGCAGGCCAGCAGCATGTTGATGTCGGACATCACCCGCACACCTTTATCGACCCCGGACACCGCAACGATGATCGCCGCGCCCATCATCAGGGTGATCAGGCCGACCTGAATCCACTGGGTGTGAGCGATGCCGAACAGGAAGTCGAGCCCGGAGTTGAGGTGCAACACACCAAAGCCCATGTCCGCGCCCAGCCCAAACACCGTGGCGATGATGCCGAAGCCATCCACCGCGTAGCCGATCGGGCCGTTGATACGTTTGCCAATCAGCGGGTACAGGGCCGAGCGCAAGGCCAGCGGCAGGTTATGCCGATAGGCAAAGTAGGCCAGCGCCATGCCGACGAAAGCGAACACACCCCAGCCGTGCAGCCCCCAGTGCAGAAACAGAATCTGCATAGCCTGGCGCGCGGCGTCGGCAGTGCCGGCTTCGCCTTGAGGCGGCTGCAGCATGTGGGTCAGCGGTTCGGAAACACAGAAGAAAAACAGCGTGATACTGATCCCGGCGGCGAACAGCATGCCGGCCCAGGACAGGTAACTGAATTCGGGTTCGTCGTGGTCGGCACCGAGCTTGATCTTGCCGTAGCCGGACAAGGCGGTGACCACCACGAAGACCAGATACAGGGTCATCGCCAACATGTAGTACCAGCCGACCGTATTGGCCGCCCAGTTTTGCGCGGCCAGCAACCAGGCGCCAGCCTGTTCCGGCACGGCGATCACCACCAGGCCGAACAACAGAATGAAACTCGCCGCGAAGTAGAACACTGGCGGGTTCATGCGGATCTGACCGCTTGGAGGGGTGGACGGTGCACTCATGAAAGATGCACCTCGAGGGTGGGGGATGTGGCCGGATAAAACGGACTCAGCAAAGGTAAGCCTCCTGTTGTGAGCGGGCAGCGAACCACCGGTTTAACTTGAACGAGCGTTCAAGTTAAACATGAATAGGTGTTTCAGGACTAATCCCAAGGCCAGGCGGTACCTTGTGGTGAGGGGGGCTTACTAATGCAAATCTTGCAATCAATGGAGATCCAACTGTAGGAGCGAGCTTGCTCGCGATGATCCAGAGAGCGCCGCGGCGATTCAGGCGCCCCGCGTTATCGTTGGCGACCATCGCGAGCAAGCTCGCTCCTACAAGGGCGCGTCGCTACTTCTGCGTCCCGTCATCATGCTGCAGATTGGCCTGGGTCAGGTTGCAGCCAGCCGGCACGCTGCGGGTCAACCAGACGTTGCCGCCGATGGTCGAGCCCTTGCCGATGGTGATCCGCCCGAGAATGGTCGCGCCGGCATAGATCACCACGTCGTCTTCGACAATCGGGTGACGTGGATGGCCTTTTTGCAACTGGCCATCCTCGTCCGCGGGGAAACGTTTTGCACCGAGGGTCACAGCCTGATAGATGCGCACCCGTTCACCGATGATCGCCGTCTCGCCAATCACCACACCCGTGCCGTGATCGATAAAGAAGCTGGCGCCGATCTGCGCGCCGGGGTGGATATCGATGCCGGTTGCCGAGTGGGCAATCTCCGAACTGATCCGCGCCAGCAGCGGCAAGCCGGCGCGGTACAGGTGATGCGCCAGGCGATGGTGGATCACCGCGAGAATCCCCGGGTAGCACAACAGCACTTCATCCACGCTGCGCGCCGCCGGATCACCGTGGAAGGCCGCCAGCACGTCAGTATCGAGCAGGCTGCGCAGGCCCGGCAAGGCCAGGGCGAAATCCTGGATCAATTGAATGGCTTTGGCTTCGACTTCGTTATCGATCCGGGCGCTTTGCCGAGCCACATAACGCAGTTCAAGGCGTGCCTGGGCCAGCAAGGCATTGAGCGCCACATCCAGGGTATGGCCGACATAGAAGTCTTCACTCTCCTCACGCAGGTCCACCGGGCCGAGGCGCATCGGGAACAGTGCGCCGCACAGCGCTTCGAGTATCTCGGCCATGGCCGCTCGCGATGGCAATTCGCGCCCGCCCTGCTCGCCGCTGATGCGGCCGTTCTGAGTACGCCACTGGTCTCGGGCATCGCGCAGTTGGCTGACTATGGTCTGCAACTGCCAATGGCTGGAAGGCTCGCTCATGGTAAAGACTCCTCATTCATGCGGCCGGACTGTCTGGCTGCGGAAACGGCATCCACTTTACGGTACGCGCTCGACCCTGAATTAAGAACGAATTGTGCAGCCATAAGCACGTTTGGATATAAGCGATTGACGGTTGCTCCAGTAAAAAGGCCTGCCTATAGTCCAGACACCTCCTACAACCAGTGCGGACCCATGATTAAACAACAGCTTGCTCGCTTCAATCGTCTGGAACTCCTCGGCAACGCCACCGCGCTGGAAAAACTCGAGCGCCTGTCGACCTGGCTCGGCCGCGATGTTTACGTCAAACGCGATGACACCACGCCGCTGGCACTGGGCGGCAACAAGCTGCGCAAACTCGAATACCTGGCGGCCGATGCGCTGGCCGCCGGTGCCGATACCTTGGTCACCGCAGGTGCCATTCAGTCCAACCATGTGCGCCAGACCGCGGCATTGGCCGCCAAGCTCGGGCTGGGTTGTGTCGCACTGCTGGAAAATCCCATTGGCACCCACGACAGCAACTACCTGGCCAACGGCAACCGCCTGCTCCTGGATCTGTTCGACGCCAAGGTCGAGTTGGTGGACAACCTGGACAATGCCGACGACCAGCTGCACGCCCTCGCCGAACGCCTGCGGTCCAGCGGCAAGAAACCCTATCTGGTGCCGATTGGCGGCTCCAACGCTTTAGGTGCCTTGGGTTATGTCCGCGCCGGTCTGGAACTGGCCGCGCAGATCGAGGACAGTGGACTGAAGTTCGCCGCCGTGGTGCTGGCCTCCGGCAGTGCCGGGACCCATAGCGGTCTGGCTCTGGCGCTGAGCGAAGTGCTGCCGGATCTGCCGGTGGTGGGTGTCACGGTTTCGCGCACTGATGAAGCCCAGCGGCCGAAGGTCCAGGGTCTGGCCGAGCAAACCGCCGAACTGCTCGGCATGAGCGTGCCGGCGAGTTTCAAGGTTGAGCTGTGGGACGAATATTTCGCCCCGCGCTATGGCGAGCCGAATGCCGGAACCCTGGCGGCGATCAAGCTGGTGGCCAGTCACGAAGGCTTGCTGCTGGACCCGGTGTACACCGGCAAGGCCATGGCCGGTTTGCTCGATGGCATTGGCCGCAATCGTTTTGATGACGGTCCGATCATCTTCCTGCACACCGGCGGGGCGCCGGCGTTGTTTGCGTATGCGGGGGTGTTTTAAACGCAAAAGATCGCAGCCTGCGGCAGCTCCTACGGGATCGGTGATCAACCTGCCTTTGTAGGAGCTGCCGCAGGCTGCGATCTTTTCGAATACGATAAAATTTTATTCCATAAATGAATAAGAATGTATTTTTATAGTATTTTCCAATCTAAAAGCATCGTCATATAGTCGCGCCACAGGCGAATATGCCGCGAGACGCATAGGCTGCTTTAAGGCAGGATGTTGCAGTCGTCCAGATCCAGAGATTCGCCTTCTTTTCCAAATGCATTTTCATAAGAAAACATAGGGGCTTTTCATGAATTTTTCCGCACTACGTCGAAATCTGCTTATCGGCTCGCTGGGTCTGGCACTCGGTGCCGGTCTGCTGGGGCAAGCGGTTGCCGGTGAGCAACTGAAAAAAATCAAGGACGCCGGCGTGATCAACGTCGGTCTGGAAGGCACCTATCCACCGTTCAGTTTCGTCGATGCCGACGGCAAACTGGCCGGCTTCGAAGTAGAGTTCTCCGAAGCCCTGGCCAAAGAGCTGGGCGTGAAAGTCAAACTGCAGCCGACCAAATGGGACGGTATCCTCGCGGCCCTGGAATCCAAGCGTCTGGACGCGGTGATCAATCAGGTGACCATCTCCGAAGAGCGCAAAAAGAAGTACGACTTCTCCGAGCCCTACACCATCTCCGGGATTCAGGCGCTGACCCTGAAAAAGAACGAAGGCACTATCAAGACCGCCGCCGATCTGGCCGGCAAAAAAGTCGGTGTGGGCCTGGGCACCAACTATGAGCAGTGGCTCAAGGACAACCAACCGAAAGCTATCATCAAGACCTATGACGATGATCCGACCAAGTATCAGGACCTGCGCGTAGGCCGTATCGATGCCATCCTGGTGGACCGTCTGGCCGCTCTCGAACTGACCTCCAAAGCCAAGGACACCGCCGTTGCCGGCGAACCGTTCTCCCGTCAGGAAGCCGGTGTTGCCCTGCGCAAAGGCGAACCTGAACTGCTGGCCGCGGTGAACAAAGCCATCGACAAATTGCGCGCCGACGGCACCCTGGCCAAGATCTCGCAGAAATACTTCAACGCTGACGTCACTAAATAATGGAACAAGCTTTCCAACTCGCGCTGGATTCCGCGCCCTTCCTGCTGAAGGGCGCGTACTACACGGTCATTTTGAGCCTGGGCGGGATGTTCTTCGGCCTGGTGATGGGCTTCGGTCTGGCGCTGATGCGCCTTTCGCGCTTCAAGCTGGTGAGCTGGATTGCCCGCGTCTACGTGTCGTTCTTTCGCGGCACGCCGTTGCTGGTGCAGTTGTTCGTGATCTATTACGGCTTGCCGCAATTAGGTATCGAACTGGATCCGCTGCCGGCGGCGTTGATCGGCTTCTCGCTGAACATGGCCGCCTATGCCTGCGAAATTCTCCGTGCCGCGATCAGCTCAATCGAACGCGGCCAGTGGGAAGCTGCCGCCAGTATCGGCATGACCCGTGCGCAGACCCTGCGTCGGGCCATCCTGCCGCAAGCGATGCGCACGGCACTGCCACCGCTGGGCAATAGCTTCATTTCGCTGGTCAAGGACACGGCGCTGGCCGCCACCATTCAGGTGCCGGAACTGTTCCGTCAGGCGCAGCTGATTACCGCTCGCACCTTCGAAATTTTCACCATGTATCTTGCCGCCGCGCTGATCTACTGGGTTCTGGCAACGGTGCTTTCGCACCTGCAAAACCAGCTGGAAGCACGGGTCAATCGGCACGACCAGGAGTTTTGACCCAATGATTGTCGTGGAAAAACTGACAAAGCAGTTCAAGGGTCAAGTGGTGCTCAACGGCATCGATCTGCAAGTGAAGGAAGGCGAGGTAGTGGCGATCATCGGGCCTAGCGGCTCGGGCAAAACGACCTTCCTGCGCTGCCTGAATTTCCTCGAAGAACCCACCAGTGGCCGAATCAAGGTCGGCGATATCGAGATCGATGGCAGCCGACCGTTGAACCAGCAACAAGGGCTGGTGCGTCGGTTGCGCCAGCACGTTGGTTTCGTATTCCAGAGCTTCAACCTGTTCCCCCATCGCACGGCGCTGGAAAACGTGATCGAAGGCCCGTTGGTAGTCAAGAAGATGCCAAAGGACAAGGCGGTGGCCCTGGGCCGGGCGCTGATGGCCAAGGTTGGCCTGGCGGGCAAGGAGGACGCTTATCCACGCAGGCTTTCCGGTGGGCAGCAACAGCGTGTAGCGATTGCCCGGGCGCTGGCGATGGAGCCGGAAGTGATCCTGTTCGATGAACCCACCTCAGCCCTGGACCCGGAATTGGTTGGCGAAGTACTGGCGACCATTCGCAGCCTGGCCGAAGAGAAACGCACCATGGTGATTGTCACCCATGAAATGGGCTTCGCCCGGGACGTGGCCAATCGGGTGGTGTTTTTCGACAAGGGAGTCATCGTCGAACAGGGAGAAGCCAAGGCATTGTTTGCCAACCCGAAAGAAGAGCGTACTCGACAGTTCCTCAGCAAGTTTCTTAATCCTGGCACTTAAATATTACCCCGATTAACTCGCCCAAGGATGGAGCGAGCCCTGCCAAATCGCACTTGCATGATTAAGCTCCAAAATATTCATTACATTTTCTGACGAATACTTTTTTCAACCTGAACAACTAATAGTCGTTGTATAAAGACCTGTCACATCCCGCCTTCATCAATCCGTAATGCCTCCCGCCCCACACTATCAGCCGTTCGGCCGTGGGATTATTAATTGTATGCGACGTCCACACATACCTCCGGCAACACATTTTTTTGAAGAACCGAGAATAATCATGACTATGGCTGCCTGAGTCTATCGGCTAGCAATGCGGCTATTCGGCGCAACAACCTCTGGGTAAAAGTCATATGACGCGCACACTAAAATGCCAATCCCATGTAGGCTTTTTCTGATTAGAGACCTATCAATAAGTTTACCCATAGAATGGCTTGACATGAACTCCGCACCCAACTTATCTAAACAATAAATATCAGACTCCATGACATGCTCTGAATTTTTCAGCTCATAGACTTATCACTTTGTAACTTGCGTGGCGCTATATAGGTGAAGGCTAGGCACTTGCGTTGTGTGCTTGCCCGAAACGGATTTCGCTGCACGCTATCAAGGAGAACGACATGACACGTACCTCAGCAAAACCGGAACTTGGCGCTCCGTCTCTGGCACATAACTCTATGCAGGGCATAGGTGTCATAGCTGCCGCTCATCTGCTGATCGAGATACCGCCCTATGCCGCCATGGACGAAGGTGACCTCATCGAATTGTTCTGGGACGGCTGCTATGTGGCGTCCCGGTCACTCAAGGCCGCCGACATCGCAAAGCCGGTCAGCCTGCGGGTGCCGGAGAGTTTTATTCAGAATGGCACTTCGCGAATCCACTATCGGGTCATGCAAGTTGGACAGGGTCCCGCGCTATCGAGCGCAAGACGGGTCCAGGTCAAGCTCGACTGCCCGGGCGGGCAACCGTCGGAACTCTGCGGTGACGAAAACCAGGGCCTTGAACCTATGGGTATCCCCGAGACGATCCGCCGCCAGGGGGTCAATCCCAACCAGATCAAGCGCGGCGTACCGCTGACCATAGAACCTTACTTGAACATGGCTGCCGAGGATGAAATCACCTTGCGCTGGGGCGATGTGCGCATGGACTTGCCCAAAGTCAAAGCCGATGAGGTTGGCAAGCCGATCAACGTCTGGGTACCACCGACCGTGATTCTGGAGGCAGGGGAAGACAACCAACTGGAAATCACCTACTGCATTCTCGATCGCGTCGGCAACAACTCGCGCTGGGCGCCAGCCCGCAAGCTAAAGATCGGAGCGGCCAACCCTTACAGCAAAATACCGCTGAGAACGGTGCTTCGAGCGGCCGAAACCCGGCGCCACTGAGTCCTCCCTCCCCGCCGCTTCGGGCTTGAAATTTCCGGAGCGGGGATCCTGACCACAGACCTTCTATGCATATTCCCAAAAGTTAGTTTATTAATTTTTTATGCGCGATTAAGGTATATATACCGGACCACCGGACATTCTTGGTTTTGATTTCGCCGCGGCTTTCGCGGCACTTCCATAAGATGTGAGGTAGGTATGGTCCGGAACACAATCACCCAAGTGCAGATCGCCAGGGCATTGCGTGCAGCCAAGGAGTGGCACTGATGTCCAATCTGGCAGATGCATCTGTCCAGAGTGATCTGGACATCGCCCCGCTATTGCTGCCCGCACGGGTCCTGCGCAATGACGCGCAAGCCCTCAAAGCCGCCCATGAACTCGCTGACATCGCCCGTTTGCAAGCATCCCGGCGTGACCGGCAGCGCAAGTTGCCGTGGTCGGAAATAGAGCAGTTCACCCGCAGCGGCCTGGGCAGTATTTCCATCCCCCGTGAATTCGGCGGTCCGCAGGTCTCCTTCGTCACCCTGGCCGAAGTATTCGCGATTATTTCCGCGGCTGACCCGGCGCTGGGGCAGATCCCGCAAAACCAGTTCGGCATTCTCAATGTGCTGTTGCACAGCGCCACCGAACGGCAAAAAAAGCAGCTGTTCCAAAGTGTGCTCGAAGGCTGGCGGATCGGTAATGCGGGACCTGAGCGCGACAGCAAAAACACCCTTGAGCTCAAAGCCCGGATCACCGCCAAAGGTGACAGCTTCGTTATCAACGGCCAGAAGTTTTACTCCACCGGCGCCTTGTTCGCTCACTGGATTACCGTCAAGGCCCTGAACGACGAAGGCAAGCCAGTCATGGCGTTCGTCCGCCGTGGCACAGCCGGCCTGCGCATCGTCGATGACTGGTCAGGCTTTGGCCAACGGACCACCGCCAGCGGCACCGTGTTGCTCAACAACGTACCGGTCGAAGCCGAGCTGGTGGTGGATAACTGGCGATTGAGCGAAGTTCCGAATACTCAGGGCGCCGTGTCGCAATTGATTCAGGCCGCCATTGACCTCGGTATCGCCCGTGCTGCGATCGACGACAGCATCCGCTTTGTCCGCGAACGTTCGCGGCCGTGGATCGACGCCAATGTCGAACGAGCCAGCGATGACCTCTATGTGATCGCCGACATCGGCAAGCTGAAAATAGAACTGCATGCCGCCGAAGCCCTGTTGCGCAAGGCCGCAAAAGTGCTCGATCAGGTCAGCGCTGCGCCTGTGACTGCCGAATCCGCGGCCCGCGCCTCGATCGCCGTGGCCGAAGCCAAAGTACTGACCACCGAGATCTCGTTGCTGGCCAGCGAGAAGCTGTTCGAACTGGCCGGCAGCCGCGCAACCCTCGCCGAATTCAATCTCGACCGCCACTGGCGCAACGCGCGCGTCCACACCCTTCACGACCCGGTGCGCTGGAAATATCACGCCGTGGGCACCTATCACCTGAACGGCACCTTGCCCGCCCGGCATTCCTGGATCTGACGACCAGAACACTTTGACCAGATCTCTGGAGAATCACATGACTCTTTCTCAACACGTCGCGGTCATAACCAGCGACGAACAAGCCCTGATCGTCGCCAGTGACCTGGCCGAAGATTTCAAACGCGACAGCGCCTTGCGTGATCGCGAGCGTCGCCTGCCACACGCGGAGCTGGAAGTGTTTTCGCGCTCCGGGCTGTGGGGCATCAGCGTGCCCAAGGCCTTCGGTGGTGCTGGCGTTTCCCATGTCACCCTGGCCAAGGTCATTGCCTTGATCGCCCAAGCCGACTCGTCCCTGGGGCAGATCCCGCAGAACCACTTTTATGCCTTGGAAGTGCTGCGGGTAAACGGCAGTCTGGAGCAGCAAAAACGCCTCTATGCCGAGGTATTGGCCGGCCAGCGTTTCGGTAATGCGCTTGCAGAATTTGGCACCAAAACCGCCCACGACCGCGTCACCAGCCTGAACCGCGACGGCGGGGGTTTTCGCATCAACGGCCGTAAGTTCTATTCCACCGGGGCGATTTACGCACACCGCATTCCGACCTCCGTGGTGGATGAAAATGGCGTGCAGCAACTGGCCTTTGTACCGCGCGACAGTAAGGGTCTGACGGTGATCGACGACTGGAGCGGCTTCGGCCAGCGCACCACCGGTAGCGGTTCGGTGGTGTTCGACAACGTTTATGTAGCGGCCGAGGATGTGATCCCGTTTCAAAGCGCCTTCGAACGCCCGACCCCGGTCGGCCCGCTGGCGCAGATACTCCACGCGGCCATCGATACCGGGATTGCCCGCGCCGCGTATGAAGACGCGCTGCATTTTGTCCGGACCAAGACCCGACCATGGATTGATTCCGGCAATGACAAAGCCACTGAAGATCCGCTGACGATCAAGAGCTTCGGCCACTTGAGCATTCGTCTGCACGCCGCCGAGGCACTGCTGGAACGCGCCGGTGAATTCCTCGACCAGGCTCAAGCTGAAACGAACGCCGAGACCGTCGCCGCAGCGTCTATTGCGGTCGCCGAAGCCCGTGCCATCAGCACCGAAATTTCCCTGGCGGCCGGCAGCACTCTGTTCGAACTGGCCGGCAGCCAGGCCACCCTGGCCGAACACGGTCTGGACCGTCACTGGCGCAACGCCCGGGTGCACACCCTGCACGACCCGGTGCGCTGGAAGTACCACGCGGTCGGTAACTACTACCTCAATGATGAAAATCCGCCGTTGCGGGGGACTATCTGATGTCCTCGCCTTTAACAAAGAGAAAAAAAATCCTGCTCAATGCGTTCAACATGAACTGCATCGGGCACATCAACCATGGCCTGTGGACTCACCCGCGGGACAACTCGACTCAATACAAGACAATTGAATACTGGACCGAACTGGCACAACTGCTGGAGCGCGGGCTGTTCGACGGCTTGTTCATTGCAGATATCGTCGGCGTCTACGACGTCTACCAACATTCGGTGGACGTACCGCTCAAGGAGTCGATCCAGTTGCCGGTCAACGACCCGTTGCTGCTGGTCTCGGCCATGGCTGCGGTGACGAAAAACCTTGGCTTCGGCCTGACCGCCAACCTGACCTATGAACCGCCGTATCTGTTCGCCCGTCGCATGTCGACCCTCGATCACCTGAGCCGCGGTCGGGTGGGCTGGAACATTGTCACCGGTTACCTCGACAGTGCCGCCAAGGCCATGGGTCTGATTGAACAGGTTGAACATGACCGGCGTTATGACCAGGCCGATGAATACCTGGAGGTGCTCTACAAACTCTGGGAAGGCAGCTGGGAAAACGACGCGGTACTCAATGACCCGCAGCAGCGGATCTACGCGCAGCCGGACAAGGTCCACAAGGTTCAGCACCACGGCGAGTTTTACCAGGTCGAGGGCTATCACCTTTGCGAGCCGTCCCCTCAGCGCACGCCGGTGCTGTTCCAGGCCGGCAGTTCGGATCGCGGCTTGCAGTTCGCCGGGCGGCATGCCGAGTGCGTGTTCATCAGCGGGCAGAACAAAGCGGCGACCAAGGTGCAGGTAGACAAAGTCCGCGCCAGCGCTGTCGAGGCCGGACGCAACCCAGAGGACATCAAGGTGTTCATGGGCTTGAACGTGATCGTCGGCGCCACCGAGGCGCTGGCCTGGGCCAAGCATGCCGAGTACCTGAGCTACGCCAGCGCCGAAGCCGGGGTCGCGCATTTCTCGGCGTCCACCGGTATCGATTTTTCCGAGTACGAACTCGACGAGCCGATCCAGCACGTGAAAAGCAACGCCATCCAGTCCGCCACCAAAATCCTGCAAAACAACGACTGGACCCGGCGCCAATTGCTTGAACAACACGCCTTGGGCGGACGCTACATCACCCTGGTCGGCTCACCTGATCAGGTCGCCGACGAGCTCGAATCCTGGATCGCCAAAACCGGCCTGGACGGCTTCAACCTGACCCGCATCGTCACCCCGCAAAGCTATGTCGACTTCATCGACCTGGTGATCCCCGAGTTGCAACGCAGAGGGTCGTACAAGACCGCGTATGACAGCGGAAGCCTGCGAGAAAAGCTGTTTCACGCAGAGGCGCATTTGCCCCAGCAACACACCGGCGCCAGCTACCGACATTGACCCCTGTGGCGAGGGGGCTTGCCCCCGTTGGGTCGCGAAGCGGCCCCAAAACCATCCCATGAGGTGTGTCAGTTAAAACTTGCCAGCAGGTTTTGCGACTGCTGCGCAGCCGAGCGGGGGCAAGCCCCCTCGCCACATTAGAGCGCCACGAATTCAAAAACTTACTACTGACTGGAAACCCATCATGACCAAAAGCCTCTTCACCCAACCAGTCAAAGCACTGGCCCTTGCTCTCGGACTGTTAAGCGCCGTCGCTCACGCCGCTGACACCCCACTGAAAATCGGCACCACCGCCGCCTTCGCCATTCCCCTGGAAGCAGCTGTCATCGAGGCCGGCAAGCAAGGCCTGAAGGTCGACCTGGTGGAGTTCAGCGACTGGATCGCACCCAACGTCAGCCTGGCCTCGGGCGATATCGACGTGAACTACTTCCAGCACATCCCGTTCCTGGAAAACGCCAAGGCTGCCGGCGGGTTTGATCTGGTGCCATTCGCACCCGGGATTATCAACAACGTCGGGCTCTATTCGAAGAAATACAAAAGCTTCGACGAACTGCCCCAAGGCGCCAGCGTGGCCATCGCCAACGACCCGATCAACAGCGGGCGCGGCTTGCAACTACTGGCCAAGTCCGGGCTGATCACCCTTAAACCGGGGGTGGGCTACAAGGCCACCGAAGACGACATCATCGCCAACCCGAAGCAACTGAAAATCCTCCAGGTCGAGGCCGTGCAGCTAGTGCGCGCCTACGATGACGCCGATCTGGTACAGGGCTACCCGGCGTATATCCGTCTGGCGAAAACCTTCGATGCCGAGTCTGCCTTACTGTTCGACGGCCTCGATCACAAGGAATACGTGATCCAGTTCGTGATCCAGCCCAAGAGCAAAACCGATCCACGGCTGATCAAATTCGTCGATATCTACCAGCACTCGCCGGTGGTACGCGCAGCACTGGATAAAGCGCACGGCAAGCTCTACCAAGCCGGCTGGGAAGGTTAAGCATGAGTGCAGCGACCGCCCACCAACGCAGGCTGGACCACCCGCCAGCGCAGAACGCCGAACAGACCGAGTTGCATCCCGAACTGAACCGCGCCCACGTGCGCTTTATCGGCCTGGGCAAGACGTATGACGGCCAGCAAGGTCCGGTCAATGCCTTGCACGGTATCGACCTGGCGATTCAGCGCGGCGAAGTGTTTGGCATTATCGGCCGCAGCGGCGCTGGCAAGTCGTCGCTGATCCGCACCATCAACCGTTCGGAGCAACCCAGCACTGGCCGGGTGCTGATCGATCATGTGGACATCGGTGAGTTCGATGAGGACCGGCTGGTGGCGCTGCGCCGACGCATCGGCATGATTTTCCAGCACTTCAATCTGATGTCGGCCAAGACCGTCTGGCAGAACGTCGAGTTACCGCTCAAGGTCGCCGGGGTGGCCAGGGAACAACGCGAGAAAAAAGTTCGCGAACTGCTGGAGCTGGTGGGTCTGCAAGACAAACACAAGGCCTATCCGGCGCAGCTTTCCGGCGGGCAAAAACAGCGTGTCGGGATCGCCCGGGCACTGGTCCATGACCCGGCGATTCTGCTCTGCGACGAAGCCACCTCGGCACTCGACCCGGAGACCACCCAGTCGATCCTCGGCCTGCTGCGCGAGATCAACCAGCGGCTCGGCCTGACCATCATTTTGATCACCCATGAGATGGCGGTGATCCGCGATATCTGTGATCGGGTGGTCGTGCTCGAACACGGGCGCATCGTGGAACAAGGGCCGGTCTGGGAAGTCTTTGGCAACCCGCAGCACGAGGTCAGCAAAACCTTGCTCGCACCGTTGCAACACGGTTTGCCGGATGAGCTGCAAAGCCGCTTGCAAGCGCAACCGCAGTCGGCGCAGACCGCCGTGGTACTGCGCCTGCGATTCACCGGCAGCGCTGCCGATGAACCGGACCTGGCCGCACTGTTCAGCGCCCTTGGTGGCCGCGTGCGCTTGTTGCAGGGCGGAGTCGAACGGATTCAGGGACACGCATTGGGACAGCTGCTGCTGGCGGTGACGGGGTCGTCTCATGGCGCTGAAGAATTACGCCAGCGCGCCAGACAATGGGCACAACAAGCGGAGGTGCTGGGCTATGTGGTTTGATCGTTTACTTCAAGGTGTCATCGACACCTTCCTGATGGTCGGAGTGTCATCGCTGATCGCGCTATTGGCGGGTATTCCACTGGCAGTGATTCTGGTCACCAGCTCCAAGGGCGGGATCTATGAAGCACCGGCGCTGAACCGGGCGTTGGGGGCTTTCGTCAATCTGTTCCGCTCGATCCCGTTTCTGATTCTGATGGTTGCGCTGATTCCCTTCACCCGGCTGATCGTCGGCACTACCTATGGTGTGTGGGCGGCCGTGGTCCCGCTGACCATCGCCGCCACACCGTTCTTTGCGCGCATTGCTGAAGTCAGCCTGCGGGAGGTCGACCACGGCCTGATCGAAGCCGCCCAGGCCATGGGTTGCCGGCGCTGGCATATCGTCTGGCATGTGCTGTTGCCGGAAGCGTTGCCGGGGATCGTCGGCGGTTTCACCATTACCCTGGTGACCATGATCAACTCCTCGGCCATGGCCGGTGCGATTGGTGCAGGCGGTCTGGGTGACATCGCGTACCGCTATGGGTATCAACGGTTCGATAGCCAGATCATGCTCACGGTGATCGTGCTGTTGGTGATTCTGGTGGCGCTGATTCAGTTGGGAGGGGATCGGTTGGCGCGGGGGTTGAATAAGCGCTGAGTCGACTGCCGCAAAGATCAAAAGATCGCAGCCTGCGGCAGCTCCTACAAAGAGATTTGCGTACGCCAGCGATATCGCGGGTGTACTCGGTCGGCGTAGGAGCTGCCGCAGGCTGCGATCTTTTAAGGCTCGGCGCTTTTTCGAGGTATATGAGCTTGGGGTATAGTCGTCCCATCACCCCTCGCCTGCGCAGCTCATCATGAAACTCGCCCCGACCGACCTCGAACAGATCACCTCCACCACCCTCGGCCATTACAACCAGGTGGCCGAGAGCTTTCGTGAAGGCACTCGCGATCACGACGTCAGTCAGAACATCGACGCGTTGCTGCGGCATATTCAAGGCCAGGCGCCGTTTACAATTCTCGACTTCGGCTGCGGCCCGGGGCGCGATCTGCAAACCTTCACGCGCATGGGCCATATCGCGGTGGGCCTCGACGGCTCGGAACGTCTTGCGCAAATGGCTCGGGAAGACAGTGGCTGCGAGGTCTGGCAGCAAGACTTTCTCAAACTCGATCTGCCTGCCGAGCACTTCGACGGGATTTTCGCCAACGCAGTGCTGTTTCATGTTCCAGGGCAGGAGTTGCCTCGGGTTTTGCGGCAACTGCACGCCACGTTGAAATCCGGCGGGGTGTTGTTCAGCTCCAACCCCCGTGGCGAGAACCAGGAAGGCTGGAATGGCCCGCGTTATGGTGCGTATCACGACCTGACATCGTGGCGCAGGATGTTGACCGAGGCCGGGTTTGTCGAGCTTGAACACTACTATCGGCCGGCCGGGCTGCCGCGCGAGCAGCAACCCTGGCTGGCGAGTGTCTGGCGCAAGCCGGTGTAGACAGTTCGGGCGCCATCGCGAGCAAGCTCGCTCCCACATTGGATCTGTTAACGACGAATAATCTTGTGGGAGCGAGCCTGCTCGCGATGAGCGCGAAGCGCTCGCTACTGTGCTTCTTTCTTCGGCTCGCGAATTTTGTACCAGGCCACATACAGCGCCGGCAGGAACAACAGCGTCAGCAACGTGGCAATGATGATCCCGCCGATCATTGCGTAGGCCATCGGCCCCCAGAACACTTCGCGAGCAATGGGGATCATGCCCAGGCTCGCGGCGGCGGCGGTGAGCAGGATCGGTCGACGGCGGTGCTCGGTGGCTTGTACCACGGCGTCCCATGGCGCGAAGCCGTCGCGCTCATACTCCTCGATCTGGGTCACCAGGATCACCGAGTTGCGGATGATGATACCGATCAGCGCGAGGATCCCGAGGATCGCCACAAAGCCCATGGGCGTGCCTGTGGGGATCAGCGCCAGGACCACGCCGATCAGCCCCAGCGGCGCGACGCTGGCCACCAGGAACAGCTTCTGCACACTGTGCAACTGGATCATCAGGAAGGTCGCCATCAGGAACAGCATCAGCGGTACGACTTTGGCGATCGGCCCCTGGGCCTTGCTGCTTTCCTCTACCGTGCCACCGGTCTCGACCGAATAACCGACAGGTAGAGCGGCGGCGAACTTGTCGATATCGGGCTTCAACTGTTTGACCAGATCGGTTGGCTGGATCTCGTCGCGCACCGCGGCCTTGATGGTGATGGTCGGTTTGCGGTCGCGGCGCCAGACCAGGGGTTGTTCAAGTTCATAACGCACGCTGGCAAACGCCAGCAGCGGAATCGAGGTACCGCCCGGGGTGAGGATCTGCAGGTTCTGCAGGGTTTCCGGCGAGCCACGTTCGGCGTCTTCGGCGCGACCGACCACCTTGATCAGGTAGATATCGTCATGCACCTGGGTCACAGACACGCCGCTGACAATGCTGTTCATCAGGTTTGCCACATCTTCCGAGGACAATCCCAATTGCCGCGCCTTGTCCTGGGCGATGTCGATGCGCAGCACTTTACCCGGTTCGTTCCAGTCGTAAATCATCTCGCCGATGTGCGAGTTGTTGTCGAGCATGGTCGCCAGATCGATGGCATGTTTGCGCACCTGATCGATGTCCTTGCCACTGATCCGATACTGGATCGGCCGCCCCACTGGCGGGCCCATTTCCAGCGCCTGGACAAAACTGCCGACGCCGACGAAATCTTCGCGCAGGCGTTTGTCCAAGCGTTGCATCAGCGCCGTGCGCTCTTCCAGGCCCTTGCTGACGATCACCAGTTGCGCGTAGTAAGGGTTCTGCAATTGCTGGTCGAGGGGCAGGTAAAAACGAATCGCGCCTTCACCGATATAAGTACTCCAACGCAGGATGTCCGGATCGTCCTTGAGCGTCGCTTCGAGGCGGTCGACTGCCAGCCGGGTTTCGTTGATCGAGGCATTTTGCGGCAGGTTCAGGTCGACCAGAATTTCCGGGCGGTCCGAGGATGGGAAGAACTGGTTCTGCACAAAACCCATGGAAAACACCGCCAGCACGAACAGCAGCACGGTGATGCCGATTGCCCACCAGCGATTGCGCAGGCTCCACAGCAGCCCGCCGTTGAAAGCGCGACCGATGCGTCCCGGTTCCGCCGAATGGGGCTTCACGTTGGTGCTGAGGATGTGCACGCCGATCACCGGGGCGAACAGCACCGCAACGATCCACGACACCAGCATCGCCACGGCGATGACCGCGAACAGGGTGAAGGTGTATTCACCGGCGGAGCTGGCGTTCAAACCGATGGGCACGAAACCGGCCACAGTCACCAGGGTGCCGGTGAGCATCGGGAACGCGGTCGAGGTGTAGGCGAAGGTTGCTGCCTGTTCCTTGGTCTCGCCCTTTTCCAGGCGAGTCACCATCATTTCGACGGTGATCATCGCGTCATCCACCAGCAAGCCAAGAGCAATGATCAACGCACCGAGGGAAATCCGCTGCATGGTGATGCCGCTGTATTCCATGAAAACGAAAACCATCGCCAGCACCAGCGGAATCGAGCAGGCCACCACCAGCCCGGCGCGCACACCAAGGCTGACGAAGCTGACGATCAGAACGATCACCACCGCCTCGAACAGCGCACGGGTAAACCCCCCCACCGCCACTTCCACCACCTCGGCCTGATCGGAAACCTTGTGCACGCCGATACCCACCGGCAAATCGGCGGTGAGGTCTTGCATACGTTTATGCAGGGCGCTGCCGAAGTCCTGAATGTTCCCGCCCTTTTTCATGGCGATCGCCAGGCCGATGGCCGGCTGACCATTGAAACGGAACATTGGCGTTGCCGGATCGACATAACCTCGGCTGATTTCGGCGACGTCCGCGAGGCGATAGAAGCGGTCATTGAGCCGCAGATTGACGTTGGCCAGGTCTTTCTCCGAGGCGAATTGCCCCGAAGTGCGCACCGAGATGCGTTCGGGCCCCGCCTCGATCACCCCGGCCGGGGTCACCGCATTTTGCGATTGCAGGCTTTGCACCACCTGACCTTGATCGATGCCCAGCGCTGCGAGTTTGCGGGTGGAGAAGTTCAGGTAGAGCACTTCGTCCTGCTCGCCGATCATTTCGACTTTGCCCAGGTTCGGCACTTCGTGGATCTCGGCGCGCACCTGTTCGACGTAGTCGCGCAATTGGCGCATCGTCAGCCCATCGGCGGTGAAGGCATACACCGAGCCGTAGACATCGCCGAACTCGTCGTTGAAGGCCGGGCCCTGCAACCCTGGCGGGAAGGTGCCACGGATATCATCGATCTTCTTGCGCACCTGGTACCAGATCTCGGGAATGTCCTTGGCACTGGTGGTGTCGCGCAGGTACACGAACACGGTCGACTCGCCGGGTCGGGTGTAGCTCTTCACGTAGTCGAGGGAATCAAGCTCTTCGAGTTTTTTCTCGATGCGGTCGGTGACCTGCTTGAGGGTTTCCTCCTGGGTCGCGCCGGGCCAGCGGGACTGGATTACCATGGTTTTGATGGTGAACGAGGGGTCCTCTTCACGGCCCAGGTTCAGGTACGAGAACACCCCCATCAGCAACGCGACGAACATCAGGTACCAGACAAAGGACTGATGCTTGATGGCCCATTCGGATAAGTTGAAACTCCCTTTCATCGCGGGCTTACCTCGTCGACTTTGACTTTCTGCCCCGGCTTGAGGCTGTTCACACCGGCGCTGACCACCCGCTCACCGACCTTGACCCCGGAGGCCAGGAGCACCGTGTTGCCATTGCGGCTTATAAAGGTCACATCACGGGGTGACACAGTCTGCGTCTGGGTATCGATGACCCATATCCGGTTCTTGCCGTCGACTTCCTGTACGGCACTGAGCGGCAGTTCGATTCGCGGTTCGATGGCCGAGCTGAGGGTCACGCCGATGGCGGTGCCCAGGCGAAATCCGCCAGGCGTCTCGGCCAGCGTCAGGCGCGCACGCCGAGTGCGGGTCGCGCTCTGCGCCTGGGGTTCGATCTCGCGCACGATCGCGGTGGTGTTGATGCTCGGGTCGAGCTGTGCGGCCACTGTGAACACCACGTCGGCGGGCAGCCGGTCAACCAGGCCCGCAGGCAAATCGATCACCGCTTCCTTGATGTCCGGCCGCGCCAGGGTCACCACTTGCTGGCCGGCGCTGACCACCTGCCCGGCTTCAGCATTCCAGGCAGTGACGATGGCCGCGTGATCGGTGCGCAGTTCGCTGTAGTTGAGCTGATCGCGGGCCTGGTTGACCGCGGCCTTGGCTTGCTCCAGTGAGGCGCTGGTGGTTTTCAGGTCAGTCTGGGCAATGTCCAGTTGCGCCTGGGCACCGACCCCGCGGTCGAACAGTTCCTGCTGACGCCGGGCGTTGGCCTGGGCGTTGATCCATTGCGCCTCGACCCGCGCCAGGTCACCTTGTCGGGCACGCAGCTGGTTCTGCTGATCGGTCGGGTCGAGGGTCGCGAGCAAGGCGCCCTTCTCAACTTCGCTGCCGACATCGGCATTGCGGCTGGCGATCCGTCCCGACACTCGAAAGCCGAGATTGCTTTCATACCGCGCCTGAATGCTCCCGGCGAAACGCCCAAGGTTTTCTTCCGATTCGGCCTGGACCTCAATGGACAGCACCGGACGTACCGGCTCCGGCGGTGGCTCTTTTTTTGAGCAGGCGGCAAGCAGCACACCGGCCGACAGTAATGCGAGCCAGCGCTTCATGGCCGGGCTCCTGGCTGAGTGGGGCTCTGCGCAGATTGCGCGGCGATCTCCACCAACATCCCAGGGTGCAACAGTTGCCCGCCGGCCGTAACGACTTTTTCGCCTCCGTTCAGGCCCTCGCTGATGATCACCTTGCCGGTCAGGTAACGGGCAACCTTGACCGTATGCAACTGCGCCTTGTCTTCGCCGTCCACCAGCCACACGGCCGGGTCGCTGAGGTTCTTGGTCAAGGCGGACCACGGCAATTCAACGGCGGATTTGCCCGGCACCTTGGCCGTGGCACTGACCACCGAGCCCAGTTCCATGCCCGCTGGCAGTTCGCTCAAGGTCACCTTGACCTGCACCGTGCCGGTTTGCGCGGAGACCGCCGGAGTGATTTCGCGGACGGTGCCGGTGGTCTTGATCTGCGGATTGTCGAGCAGGCTGACCACCACGGTTTTATCCGTCGGCGGCTCGACCAGCAGCGACTCGTAGACGTTGAATACCGCGTCGCGCTCACCCTCCCGGGCCAGGCTGAAGACCGGCACAGTGGCTTGCATCACCTGGCCGACTTCGGCCTGGCGTGCGGTGATCACTCCCGGCGCATCGGCGAGCAGGGCGGTGTAACTGAGTTGCTCGCGGGCGTTGGCCAATTGCGCCTGGGCGGCGGCCAGGGCGCTCTGACTGCTGCGCAACGCGGCCTGGGCGGCATCGTATTCGCTCTGGCTGGTGTAGCCCTTGGGCAATAGCTTCTGTTGGCGGACAAAGGCCGAGGCGGTCTGTTTGACCCGCGCCTGCTCGGCAACCACCTGCGCCTGGGCTGAATCGACATTGGTCTGCAGATCCTGGGGATCGAGTCTGGCCAGCACCTGCCTGGCCGAAACCCTGTCACCCACATCGACCATGCGCTGGATGATCTTGCCGCCGACCCGAAACGACAATTCAGTCTGGACCCGCGCCTGAACATCACCGGTGAGCGTTACCGTCGCGGCGAAGTCAGCTGGCCGCACCTCCTGCACAAACACCCGCGGGCGCTGGCGCTCTACGGGCTGTTTGTCGTCACATGCAGTCAACAGGGCCAATAGGCTCAGGCCTACGACCCATTTCATTCCGGGACCAGCCATGCAGACTCCTTTGCGTGATACGGGCGGACACGTGACGATACGATTGTGAGCTTAGAACAGGGTTGCGGCTCAGCATACGATGTGCGGAGACTCCGTGGCGAGGGAGCAGCTCGCGCTCGAGCGCGAAGCGGTCGCAATTTGCACTCGGTGTTCTGTCTGAAAAAACACGGTTGGATGTTCTACGACCGCTTCGCGGCCGAGCGGGGGCAAGCCCCCTCGCCACATTGGATCGCTGTCATCCCCTACCAATAGATAATCAGGCAAACTGCCGAACCACGCAGCAGGAACTTCCTCATGCTCAAAACCCTCGCGGTGGCCAATTACCGCTCGATCAACAAACTGGTGATCCCCCTCGATCGATTGAACGTGATTACCGGCCCCAACGGCAGCGGCAAGTCCAACTTGTATCGCGCCCTGCGCCTGTTGGCGGAGACAGCCCAGGGCGGCGTAATCAATGGGCTGGCCCGTGAGGGTGGGCTGGATTCAACCTTTTGGGCCGGACCCGAGATCCTTTCGCGACGCATGCGCAACGCAGAAGTGGCGGTCCAAGCCTCAGTGCGCCAGTCTCCCAAGCGCTTGCGCCTGGGGTTTGCCGGTGAAGATTTCAGCTACGCGATCTCACTGGGCTTGCCAGAATCCAGCCTTTCGTACTTTTCCCTGGACCCGGAAATCAAACGCGAATGTATTTGGGCTGGACCGATTTATCGTCCCGCCAGCCTGCTGGTCGATCGCGCCGGCCCGATGATCCGCGCCCGCGAAGACCGCAGTTGGGATGTACTCGCACAACACACCCCGACCTTCGACAGCCTGTTCGATCAGGTCGGCAGCCTGCGCTCCTCACCAGAGGTGTTACTGCTGCGCGAGACCATTCGTGGCTGGCGTTTTTATGACCATTTTCGCAGCGATGCCGAGGCCCCCGCGCGCCAACCACAACTGGGCACCCGCACCCCGGTGTTGCACCACGACGGCCGCGATCTCGCCGCTGCGTTGCAAACCATCCGTGAAATCGGCGACCCAGAGGCGTTACAGACCGCCATCAGCGACGCCTTCCCCGGCGCGACGCTGAATATCGCGCCGCTGCAAGGTGGGCGCTTCGCAATCGAGTTTTATCAGGAAGGCTTGTTGCGCCCGCTGTCTGCCGCGGAGCTGTCGGATGGCACGCTGCGTTATCTGCTGCTGGTCGCCGCGCTGCTGACCCCACGTCCACCGACGTTGATGGTGCTCAACGAGCCGGAAACCAGCCTGCACCCAGACCTGTTGCCGGCGTTGGCGCGGCTGATCATCCGCGCCTCGGAAAACTGCCAGGTGTGGGTGGTGTCCCACGCCAGCCGCTTGATTGCGGCGCTGCAGCAAGACTCGGGGTGCAATTCCATTGTGCTGGAGAAAAATTTCGGTCAGACCGAGATCGTTGGACAAGGGATGCTGGATGAACCGGCGTGGAATTGGCCGGATTGAGCGACAGGCTCCCCTGGCTGATGGTTCTCCTGCGTCATGTTCTGCGAATCTCTGTAATGGAGTTACGAGGTGTAGAGTTCCGGGGAGACTGTGATCCTCCGCCAAAGTTGTTTAGAGCCGCTTTAATTTCTGGACTCATCCAGTCATATGCATCCAAATCGATGCCCGGCGTCGGGGGACGAGCCGAGGGCTCAAAAGGGGTCTGTGAGCGCCCTGAAATGTTGTTGCTCGAAACAGAAGATCGAGGGGGTGAGATGCTTTTCGAAGAATCAGAGCCTTTCGCTCCTGCCTTGTTTAACCTATGCGCGCGAAAGCTATAGCCTGCCGAAACGCCTGCGGCTACTAAGGACAACACGCTCAGCGCGGCCATTGTAATGAGCAGAGGATCCTGAGCTGAATTACCCGGATCTGTGGCGTTCATGATGGATCTCGTCACCCCTACCCCGGCACCGCCAAAGCCCAGAGCGGCACTCACTGCCCCGGAATACACAGCCTTTTTCGAAGCCGCTGCAGATGCAAAAACACTGGTAGTTTTCAAGCCTGCGCCTGCAACCCCAGCAGAGAGAAGTCCAACTCCTCCGGAGATGAAACCCAGGAGACTCAAGCCAACGAACATCCAGGGTTGCCAGGCTTCTCGCCCTGTCGGGTCGCTGAAATTCACCGGGTCCCCCAAACAATACGCATACGGATTCAATCCACCCCGACCAAACGGGCTCAATCTGTCCGGGCTGTTGAAGCGCATCAACACCGGATTGAACGCCCGATGTCCATTGCCCAGTAGATAGTGTCCGGTCACCGGGTCCGGGCGCTCGCCGTTGAAACCAAGGAGGCTGCTCAGGCCGCTTTCAGCTCGTCGATGACCGTAGGGCGTATAGGTTTTTTGCGGACGCGGAGTCCCGTCGATGGCATGCAATACCGAGCGTTGCTGATCGGTGGCCAGCAACTGGCTGTTGAGCTCATCACCTTCTCGCTGCTGTAGCGCGAGCAATTGAGTGCCTTGTTGGAACACAGTCCGCGACGTCTGCCCCTGAAGCTCTGTGACCAGGTGCTCAATGTTATAAAACCGCTGCACCTGTTCTTGCTCTGAGGGCACAAGTCCGGTCAGCCGATCCAATGCATCGTAAACGTAGCGGCACAAAAGCGTTTCCGGTGCTGCCATGGCCTGACCTTCGTGAAGAAGGTTTAGATTGCATGGATATCAGCCCGTCGACTACCTAGCAGAACTGCTAGGTAAGCGCTTGATCACGGCGTTACACCAAGTCCTGAACGATGAAACACGTTCATTCAGACAAAACGTGTCTTCAGGTTTCAGGGCCGCTCCGCGACCCAGCGCGAGCTTGCTCCCTCGCCACAGGTGTGTGTCCGGCGCCTTGCTTGATCGATCCCCAACCCAATAAAAAACGCCGACGCTTTACCAGCCGTCGACGTTGAAACCTTGAAAGGGTTTTACAGCGTGCTGAATCAGAACGCCGGCAGTACTGCGCCACTGTATTTTTTCGCGATGAATGCTTTCACTTCCGGGCTGGTCAGTGCCTTGGCGAGTTTCTGGATGGCGACGCTGTCCTTGTTATCTGGACGGGCCACCAGGAAGTTCACGTACGGCGAATCGGCACCTTCGATGATCAGCGCGTCCTTGGCCGGGTTCAGGCCGGCTTCCAGCGCGTAGTTGGTGTTGATCATGTCCAGGTCGACCTGGTCCAGAACCCGCGGCAGCAGGGCCGATTCAAGTTCTTTGAACTTGAAGTTATGCGGGTTCTTGGCGATGTCTTTCGGGGTCGCCAGGGCGTTTTTCGGGTCTTTCAATTCGATCAGGCCGGCCTTCTGCAGCAGGATCAACGCACGGCCGCTGTTGCTGCCTTCGTTCGGGATAGCGATGGTCGCGCCGTCTTTGAGCTCGGCCAGGGATTTGACTTTCTTCGAGTAGCCACCGAAAGGTTCGACGTGAACGCCGATCACGGTCACCAGGTTAGTGCCTTTGCCTTCGTTGAAGCTTTGCAGGTACGGCAGGGTCTGGAAGTAGTTGGCATCCAGACGCTTCTGATCGACCTGTACGTTCGGTTGTACATAATCAGTGAAGACCTTGATTTCCAGATCCACGCCTTCTTTGGCGAGGGTCGGCTTGATCAGTTCCAGAATTTCGGCGTGGGGCACCGGCGTTGCGGCAACCACCAGTTTCTCGCCAGCCTGGGCGATGCCTGCGGCCAGGGCAGCCGCCAGTGCGGTGAACAACAGAACCTTTTTCATGCAGTGTCCTTATCGAAAATCACAGTCGTCATCGACGACGGCTTCAAGTGAGGTGCCAGTGGAGTGCTGTCGCTGGCGTGGTGCGGACAATACCGGGATTTTTTATTCCCTAACAATATCTTTTATTCACTTTCATATTCCATTTTGCTCATACAGCTCCGCGGTCAGTGTAGGAGCTGGCGCAGCCTGCAATCTTTTGATTTTGATCTTCGGTGGCTTGAGCATTCGCCAAGATCAAAAGATCGCAGGCTGCGCCAGCTCCTACAAAAGCGCGGCGTCTTTGAAGAGTTGTTTCAGAGCTGCTTGCTCGCTGGTAGTGCCTTTGGTGAGGATGTGCTTCAGTTGCCGCTCGATCGCCGCCAGCGAGGTAGGCACTTCAGGCAGATTCAAATGCTCCGGCAGAATCTCGTCGCCAGTACTCACCAGCAACGCAAAGTGAATGACGTTCTCCAGCTCACGGGTATTGCCCGGCCAGCTGTGATGTTCCAGAAGTTGCTGCGCCGCTTCGCTGATCAAGGGCACCGGCAAGTCCAGACGCTGGCTGTAGATGCCGAGGAAATACTCGGCCAGTGAAAGGATATCGCCGACCCGTTCGCGCAATGCCGGCAGTTCCAGCTGACCTTCGCTCAAGTAGTGATAAAGCCGCTCATGAAATTTCCCGGCAGCCACCGCTTGCGCCAGGTCGATGCTGGTCGCCGCAACAAGCCGCACGTCCACCGGGCTTGGCTGCTGAGCACCGACACGGGTGACTTCGTGGTTCTCCAGTGCCGCAAGCAACTTGACCTGGATCGGCAGCGGCAAGTCACCGATTTCGTCCAGGTATAAGGTGCCACCGTTGGCTGAACCGAACCAACCCGCGCGGCTGCTGGCCGAGCCGCTGTGACTGCCGGCGGCATAGCCGAACAACTCGGCATCGGCGTAGGTCGGACTGATCGCTCCACAGTTGACCGAAACGAACAAACCACCACGGTCGCTGCCACGGTGGATGTGCCGCGCCAGCAGTTCTTTGCCGCTCCCGGTTTCACCGCGGATCAGCACGCAAATCGAGCGTGGTGCCAGCTGTTCGAGCTCGTGACGCAGTTGTCGTGAACGGGGATCGACGAATACCAGCGCCTTGGCGCGAATGCTCAGCGGGCTTTTTTCCGCGTCGGGAAAGGTCAGCAGTGGCTGACCGAAGGTTTCATGCAGACTCATGACAGACTCCCGCCCAAATCCGCCGGCAGACGGGAGGCGTTAAAAAAATAAAAGACTCAGGCGCGGCGCAGGGAATGCTGCTCCATGCGATTTTGCAGACGGTAAAGATAAGCGAAGCCCTGCTCCCAGCGTTGGTGCCCGGACTTCACATTGATGTGTCCGGCACCGGTCAGAATCCCGGCTTCGGCGCCCCAGTTGCGGGCCAGCTCAAGGGCACGAGCGGCGCTGACCGCACTGTCATTGTCCGAGCTGACGACCTGGCTGGGGAACGGCAACAGGTGCGTCGGGATCGGCGCGAAGTTGCGCAAGGCCGGCGCGCAGGCAGGGCGTTCGACATCCGCGGGAGCAACCAGCAGGGCGCCGCGGACCTGACGCAAAAAGCTGAAGGGTGCCTGTGCTGCCCAATGCGCAACGGTGATGCAACCCAGGCTGTGGGCAATCAGGATCACCGGTGTGCTATCAGCCGCGATCGCCTGCGCCAACGCCGCGACCCAATCCTCGCGACGCGGCGCCAACCAGTCGGCCTGCTCCACGCGCGCGCTGTTTGGCAAACTGTTCTGCCAATGGCTTTGCCAATGATCTTCTGGCGATCCTTGCCAGCCCGGCACGATCAGGTAGCGAATTGATTCGTTGCGCATGGGGAGCCCTCCGGCTGCTTGTCTGTTCGGGATCGAGTATAGGGACCAGAGTTATATTCGTTAAGGAATAAGAAGATATTTATTAATTCCTTTAAAGAATATAGAGGTTGGCGCCCCAGAAATAAAAAAACCTGAATATCGCATTCGTGGGCAAACCGGTTTGCCCGCCGAAATCATTTCAGCCGTCACTGGTTGAGAATCGGAAAACGGTTGCGCAACTCGACGCCCCGGGCCAGCGCCACTTGGCGAATATGCGCCGATCGTTGTGCATTCGGGCGCTTGGGACTTGCAGAAGTACCCCGCATGATTCCATCCTCTGGTTATTGATGTTCGCACTTGCCCTGCGTCATCGAGCAGAGTGCTAGCCGTGAACGCCAACCTGTTGACCGGACGCGCCAATCATCATGATTGAACCTACCTCTCTCGCCAGCTGGACCCGCGCTCTGCGCAAACAACTCGAGGCTCTTGGCCTCGATAGCGATGCACTGTGCCGCGAAGCCGGGCTTGACCCGCAACTGATGGACGACCCGAACGCCCGTTATCCACTGTCCGCCACCACGCGTCTGTGGGAAGTGGCGGTCAAGGCCAGCGGCGACCCGGCGATCGGCTTGCGGGTCTCGCGCTTCGTCAGCCCGACCAGCTTTCACGCGCTGGGATATGCACTAGTGGCCAGCGGTAGCTTGCGCGAAGTCTTTGAGCGGATCGTGCGTTATCACCAGATGGTCAGCGACGCGCTGGAGCTGGAGTTAAACCTGCATGACGACCGCTATTGTTTTCATTTGAAGGTGCCTGAAAGCAGCCCGGCACCGGCGTTCGAAGCCATCGATGCGTTTGCGGCGATCTATGTGCGAACCTGCCGCAACCGTCTGGGCCGGGACTATGCACCGCTGGCGGTGTACCTGCGCCGGCCGGAACCGGCTGACCCTAAACACTGGCATACAGTGTTCCGCGCGCCGGTCTTTTTTGCGGCCGACGAGGACCGTCTGGAGTTTGCCGCCAGCGATTTCGACAGTCATCTGGATGACGCCAACCCGGAACTGGCCGAACACAGCAAAACAGTGCTCGAGTGCACCCTGACGCAATCGAAACCATTGACCTGGGAGCGCAAGGTCCGCTCCGCCATTGAAGCTCAATTGCCGGAAGGCGAACCCTCTGCCGAACACATCGCCCAGGCTTTGCATCTGACCCTGCGCAGTCTGCAGCGACATTTGGCAGATGAGGGTTGTCGCTTTGATACCTTGCTCAACGAATGTCGGGAGAACCTGGCGCTGCTGCACCTGCGTGACCCGCAGTGCTCATTGAGCGAGATCAGCTATTTGCTGGGATTTGCCGACATCAGCAGCTTCAGCCGCGCGTTCAAGCGCTGGACTGGAATGACCCCGGGGCAGTTTCGGGATGGGTTGCACTGAACAATGAGATTTGTGTTGCCTGCGCTGGCCTCATCGCGAGCAAGCTCGCTCCCACATTGGATCTGTGTGGAATCACTATTTTGTAATCAACCAAATACCCTGTGGGAGCGAGCTTGCTCGCGATGGCATTCGCCCAGACACCACAAATCACCGCCCTCGATCACGCCTCAACAACTTGCGCACCCGCGCCACCAGTTCACTCACGGCAAAGGGTTTGAGCAAATAATCATCGGCATCCAACTCAAGCCCGCGCAGCCGATCTTCAATCCCGTCTTTGGTGGTCAGAAACAACACCGGCGTCGCGCCGCGCTTACGAATCTGCTGCTGCAATTGCCAGGCATTCAGCCCAGGCAACATGACGTCAAGGATGACCAGATCGTACTCAGGACGCTCTTCGATAAAGCGCCGTCCCTGCATTCCGTCGGCCGCCACATCCACGGCATAACTCGCTTCGCTCAGGCCTTGCGCCAACAGCTTTGCGGCCTCGGGTTCGTCTTCCACTAACAGCAAACGCATGGTGCACCTCGATTATCGTCGATACAGGCTAGGCGCCTTGGAGGCCATTGCCCATCACTAACGGTTATTTCGGATGAGCCGACTGATTCAGGCCTGCGCCGCGCCCCGTAACCTTTCCAGATCGAGCACTTCGATCTCGCCATAATTCAACTGTACGATGCCCTGGTTCTGCAGATCCTTGAGGATCTGATTGGTGGTCTGCCGGGAGAGCGAAAGCATCAGTGCCAACTGCTCCTGGGGCAATTGCAGAAGTCGCCGCGAGGACTCGGTCTGGCCATAGCCTTCGGCAATCATCAGCAGCCGATGAGCCACGCGCGCCGCTGCAGGCATCAGGCTCAACTGTTCGAGACTAATGAATGTCAGGCGCAATTTATGGCTCATCAACAACGCCAGGTGACGCCAGTAGTGCGGATGTTCTCCCAGCAGTTCGAGTAATGCGGTCTGAGGCACCTGCAACAGAATGCAGCGGCCGACTCCGCAGGCGTCGTGGGTGCGCGGCCGGCCATCGAACAGGCTGATTTCACCAAACCAGTGCGGCGGTTCGACCACACTGAGTAGCGCCTCCTTGCCCTGCTCGCTGACCGCGCCAATACGCACCGCCCCCTCAAGCACCGCATACAAACCACAAGGCGGATCACCGCGCTTGAACAACCATTGCCCGGGCGCCAGGCGCCGCACTCTGGCGATGGCCAGCAGACTATCCTGTAACAAGGCAGGTAGATGATTGAACCACTGACCGCTCGACAAACGCGGACGCCAGGCCTGCAAATCCATGAGAACTCCAGATGATTGTCGCCTGGCTGACAGAGCGAAGATTGAGCGCAGGGCATGATCGAACTCCCTACAGGAGGAAATAACAATGAAAAGCCTCGTTGACCACCTCAGTCAATACGCCGCCTACCATCGTGACCCGCGAAATATCGTCAGCCATTTTATTGGCATTCCACTGATTGTGGTGGCTGTTGCAGTTCTGCTGTCACGGCCGCAATGGCCGCTGGCCGGGCTCTGGGTGTCCCCAGCGGTGCTGTTGGCATTGGCTTGCGCGTGGTTTTATTTGCGCCTGGAACTGCGCCTTGGAGTGCTAATGACCGTATTGCTAGCCCTGTCCGTTTGGCTAGGTCATGTGCTCTCGCACCAGAGCACGCTGGTCTGGCTCGGCAGCGGCATCGGCATGTTTGTCATCGGCTGGGCAATCCAGTTTGTCGGCCATCACTACGAAGGGCGCAAACCGGCGTTTGTCGATGATGTGACCGGACTGATCGTCGGGCCGCTGTTTGTCGTGGTCGAACTGGCGTTCATGCTGGGGTTGCGGCAGGACTTGAAGCGGGCTATCGAAGAGCGTTCGGGGCCGGTGGCGTTGCGAGAGAAGAAGGCATCGGCTTGAGGTTGTGGTGAGCCGTAAATCGCTTTCGGGGCAAGCCACTACCGATCAGTTAAGACGTTACGCGAACCGTAGCAGCTGCCGAAGCCTGCGTTCGGCAGCTGCTACGGGGAACAGTGCTGAACCTCAAACGCCTTAACTGATCGGCATTGAGGCAAGCCCGCTCCACAGGGATAGTGTGAAACCTGTGGGAGCGGCGGTGCGGCGATCCGACTTGCCCGCGAAGCTGTTTAGATGTTGGCCACTTTCTGCCAGACCTTGGGCTTGAAGAACAATGTCTCACCACGCGCCAGGCCGATCAGGCTGTCGTGATCCTTGACCACTTCCGCTTCGATCAACTCACTCTGCCCTTCAACTTTCAGCGTCACCCGGGTAGTCGCGCCCAGTGGACGGATATCGCGCACTTCAGCGGCGTGGTGGTCTTCCAGTTCATGACGCGACAGCGACACTTCATGGGGACGGAACAGCACGTGGTTGTCTTCGCCAAGGTGCAGCCGGTTGGAGTCGCCGAGGAAGTGGTAGACGAAGTCGCTGGCCGGGTTTTCGTAAACTTCTCCCGGCGAACCGATCTGTTCGATCACGCCCTTGTTCATCACCACGATCCGGTCGGCCACTTCCATGGCCTCTTCCTGGTCGTGGGTCACGAACACCGAGGTCAGGTTGATGTCTTCGTGCAACCGCGCCAGCCAGCGGCGCAGCTCTTTACGAACCTTGGCATCCAGCGCGCCGAAGGGTTCGTCCAGCAGCAGGACTTTCGGCTCTACCGCCAGGGCACGGGCCAGGGCGATACGTTGGCGCTGGCCACCGGAAAGCTGTTCCGGATAGCGGTCGGAGAGCCAGTCCAGTTGCACCATGTTCAGCAGTTCGTGGACTTTGACCGCAATCTGGCTTTGCGTCGGACGCTGGTTTTTCGGCTTCATGCGCAGGCCGAACGCGACGTTGTCGAACACCGTCATGTGGCGGAACAGCGCGTAGTGCTGGAACACGAACCCGACGTTACGATCACGCACGTCATGGCCGGAGACGTCTTCGCCGTGGAATACGATGCTGCCGGCATCCGGGGTTTCGAGGCCGGCGATGATCCGCAGCAGGGTGGTCTTGCCGCAGCCGGACGGGCCGAGCAGCGCCACCAGTTCACCGCTCTGGATGTCCAGATTGATGCTATTCAGGGCCTTGAAGGCGTGGAAGTTCTTGCTGACATTACGGACTTCGATCGACATGATTTATTCCTCCGCCGCACTGGCGCGCAGGCGGTTAATACGGTTCTCGCTCCACTGCTTGAGCAGCAGGATGAAGAGCGCCAGGATCAGCAACAGACTCGCTACGGCGAACGCCGCGACGTGGTTGTATTCGTTGTAGAGAATCTCGACATGCAGCGGCAGGGTGTTGGTCACCCCGCGGATGTGCCCGGACACTACCGAGACCGCGCCGAACTCACCCATTGCCCGCGCGGTACAAAGCACCACGCCATAGATCAGGCCCCATTTGATGTTCGGTACCGTGATATGCCAGAACATCTGCCAACCATTGGCACCCAGCAGCCGCGCGGCTTCTTCTTCCTGGGTACCCTGCTCCTGCATCAGCGGGATCAGCTCCCGGGCCACGAACGGCACGGTGACAAAGATGGTCGCCAGCACGATGCCCGGCAGCGCAAAGACGATCTGGATGTCGTGATCCTGCAGCCATGGGCCGAAGAAGCCCTGGGCACCGAACATCAACACATAGACCAGACCGGCGATCACCGGCGACACCGAGAACGGCAAGTCGATCAGGGTCACCAGCATGCTCTTGCCGCGGAACGAGTACTTGCTCACGCACCAGGCGGCGCTGACGCCGAATACCAGATTGAGCGGCACCGAAATCAGCACCGCGATCACCGTCAGCTTCAGGGCCGATAGCGCATCCGGCTCGAAGATCGCGGTGAAGAATGCGCCGAGGCCGAGTTTCAGCCCCTGGGACACCACGATAAACAACGGCAGCAATAGAAACAGGGCGAAGATCAGCCAGCCAAGGCCGATCAGAATGCGTCGTGAAACGGCGCTGCCACGACGGGCGGCGTTGGCCGAGGAAGCGGCGGTAAGCGTTGAACTGGACATATTCCGGGCCTCCTTATGGTTTTTCGATGCGCCGCTGCAACAAGTTGATCAGCAGCAACAGGACGAAGGAAACCACCAGCATCAGCACGCCGATGGAGGTGGCGCCGGTGTAGTCGTATTGGTCGAGCTTGACCATGATCAGCAGCGGCAGGATCTCGGTCTTCATCGGCATATTGCCGGCGATGAAGATCACCGAACCATACTCACCAACACCACGGGCGAAAGCCAGGGCGAAGCCGGTGAGCCAGGCGGGCAGCAAGGCCGGCACCAGGATGTAGCGAAACACCTGCAACGGCTTGGCCCCCAGACAGGCAGCGGCCTCTTCGACTTCCCGGGGAATGTCGGCGAGCACCGGCTGTACCGTACGCACCACGAACGGCAAGGTGACGAAGGTCAGCGCCAGGGTGATACCCAGCGGGGTGTAGGCGATCTTGAAGCCCAGATCAGCGGCGAACTGCCCGACCAGGCCGTTCGGTGCGTACAGCGCCGTCAGCGCAATACCCGCCACGGCGGTGGGCAGCGCGAACGGCAGGTCGATCATCGCGTCGATGATCTTGCGTCCGGGGAAGGTGTAGCGCACCAGCACCCAGGCCAGCAACGTGCCGATGATGCCGTTGATGATCGCGGCGTACAGCGCGGTACCGAAACTCAGTTTCAACGCCGCCAGCACGCGAGGTGCGGAGATGATCGCCCAGAACTGATCCCAGGTGAGTTGAGCGGCATGCACGAACATCGCTGCCAGGGGTATGAGCACAATCAGGCTGAGGTACACCAAGGTGTAACCCAGCGTCAGCCCGAAGCCGGGTATGACGGGGGAGATACGACGCGACATAAAAGTCCTTGGTTGACTGAACGGACACGCAAAGCCCGCAAACGAATGCGGGCTCTACTGTAGGAGCGAGCTTGCTGGCGATGGTCGTTAACGATGACGCGTTTTTACTGGGTAAACGCGGCGCTCTTGAGTCCATCGCGAGCAAGCTCGCTCCTGCAATTTTCCTTACTGAGCAGTGTAAATCTTGTCGAACACACCACCGTCATTGAAGAATTTCGGTTGGGCAGTTTTCCAGCCGCCGAAGTCTTTGTCGATAGTCACCAGGTCCAGTTTCGGGAACTGCTGGGCATACTTGGCCGCCACATCCTTGTCTCGCGGACGGTAGAAGTTCTTCGCCGCGATCTCTTGGCCGGCCGGGCTGTACAGGTGTTTCAGGTAGGCTTCGGCGATTTCGGCATTGCCCTTTTTCTCGGCGTTTTTATCCACCACCGCCACTGGCGGCTCGGCGAGGATCGACAACGATGGCACTACAATGTCGAACTTGTCCGCTCCACCGTCTTCTTTCAGTGCCAGGAAGGCTTCATTTTCCCAGGCCAGCAACACGTCACCCTGACCGTTGTTGACGAAAGTGATGGTCGAACCGCGAGCACCGGTATCCAGCACGGGAACGTGCTTGAACAGCTCCTGGACGTATTCCTGAGCCTTGGCTTCGCTACCGCCGGCTTTCAGGCCATAGGCCCAGGCGGCGAGGAAGTTCCAGCGCGCACCGCCGCTGGTCTTCGGGTTCGGGGTGATCACTTCAACTCCGTTTTTGGTCAGATCGCCCCAGTCCTTGATACCTTTGGGATTGCCCTTGCGCACCAGGAACACGATGGTCGAGGTGTAGGGAGTACTGGCCTCAGGCAAGCGTTGTTGCCAATCCGCCGGCAGGGACTTGCCGAGCTTGGCGATTTCGTCGATGTCACCGGCCAGTGCCAGTGTCACCACATCCGCCCGCAAGCCATCAATCACCGCCCTGCCCTGTTTGCCCGAGCCCCCGTGGGATTGCTGGATTTTCACAGTGTCGCCGGCGTGGTCTTTCTTCCAGAAATTGACGAACTCGGCGTTGAAATCCTGATACAGCTCACGGGTCGGGTCATACGACACGTTGAGCAACTCGTAATCCTTGGCAACCGCGGAACCAGCAAAAATAGCGCTGGCCAGCGCGGCCAGAGCGTAACGGCGAATCGACGACATAGTGAAAGCTCCTGAAATTCTTGGGGTGTTGGCTTTTCTTATGGGTTCTGGAAGCGGGTCGCGTCGGAAAAGATCGCAGCCTGCGGCAGCTCCTACACAGGTGTACGCAAATCCCCCGTAGGAGCTGCCGCAGGCTGCGATCTTTTGATCTTGCTTTAGCCCGGCTTGGTACCTGGGTTCTGCAAACGAAATTTTTCTTTGCGTTCGATCTGTACCACTTGAGCGTTGTGCACGGTGATTTCCACTGCCCCGAAACGAAGGTCGCGCAATGCGCTCTGGATCTCGCGCAAAATGGTGGCTTCGTCCTGGCCGTCAACGCTACGTAGAGATGCGCTCATGGTGCTGCTCCTGAAATAAGAGGTGCCTGACAGTGGCGGCACTGCTTGCGGCGTGAGAGCAATAGTAAATAGGTGGTTATATTCTTAAAAATACTATTTAAGAATGTTTATATAACCAAAATGAATTATCTGCCGGGACAGGGGTTTGCGGGGGGATTTGCGGGAACAAGATCAAAAGATCCCAGGCTTCGCGTTCCCCCTGAAGGAACGCAAATCCCCGTAGGAGCTGCCGCAGGCTGCGATCTTTTGGACGCCACTCAAACTCAAAGACTTACCGAATCACCGGCGCTCTTGCCCAGTCCAGCTGGTCTGCCGGCACCGGCCGTCCAAACCAGTAGCCCTGGCCCAGATCGCAGCCATGCTCGAGGAGGAAACCTGCCTGTTCGATCTGTTCGATGCCTTCGGCGTGCACTTGCATGCCCATGCTTTGCGCCAGGGCGATAATCACCCGAACAATGGCTGCATCGTCGTCATCCCAAGGCAATCCGGCGACGAAACCCTGATCGATCTTGAGTTTCTGCACCGGCAACCGCTTGAGCCGCAGCAACGATGAATAGCCGGTGCCGAAGTCATCGATGGCCAGGCGCAAGCCCAGCTCGCGCAACCGGTGCATTTGCTCCAGCGCCACTTCGGGGTCTTCCATCACCGCGCTCTCGGTAACTTCCAGCTCCAGAAAGGCCGGATCCAGGCCTGTGTCGTGCAACACCTGGGCGACCTGCTGATAAAGCTCACGACGGGCGAACAGACGACTGGAGACATTCACGGCGATGAACGACAGCGCCACTCCCGACTTCAGCCATTGGCACATCTGCTGACAGGCTTGCTGCATGACCCAGGCATCGATCTCGGCAATCAATCCGGTGCGCTCGGCAATCGGAATGAACTCGGCCGGCGCCACCAGGCCACGCTCGGGGTGCTCCCAGCGCACCAGCGCTTCGACGCCGATCAATCGACTGGTCTGCAATTCATGCACCGGCTGGTAGTACACCCGCAGCTCCTGCTGCTCCAGTGCGCGCCGCAACTCATTGGCGATTTCTACCCGGTGCTGAGCGTGAGCGGTGAGTTCTTCGGTATACAGCGCATAGCCTTCACGCCCGGCACTCTTGGCCTTGAACAGCGCCGAATCGGCATTGCGCAACAGTTGCTCGGCACTCAACGCATCGCTGGGGAACAGGCTGATGCCGATGCTGGCGTTGATGAAGAGCTGATGCCCGTCGAACTTGAACGGCTCCTTCAGCCCGTCGATGATCCGCTGGGCCAGCGCTGCCGCTTGCATCAGTTGCGGGCAACTTTCAGCGAGCACGGCAAACTCGTCGCCGCCCAGTCGCGCCAGAGTGACCCCGGGACCGAACATCCCTTGCAGCCGCTCGGCCACCGCTTTGAGCAGCTGATCGCCGACATTGTGGCCGAGACTGTCGTTGATCATCTTGAAATGATCCAGATCGATCAGCAGCAAGGCGCAGCCACGCTTATGGATCTGCGCCGAGGCCAGCGCCTGCTCGGCCCGGTCGGTGAAGAGCAAGCGATTGGGCAAGTCAGTCAGCGGATCATGGTGCGCCAGGTGGGCCAGTTCATGCTGCGAATCCTTGATCGCGCTGATGTCGGAAAATACCGCGACATACTGACTGAGCTCTCCCTGGTCATCCTTTATGGCCCGGATGGTTTGCCACTGGGGGTAGATCTCACCACACTTGCGCCGGTTCCAGATCTCACCGCTCCACTCGCCGGTGTTTTCCAGAGACTCAAACATCGCTGCATAGAATGTCGCTGGATGACGGCCGGACTTGAACATGCTCGGCTGGCGACCGAGCACTTCTTCACGCTGATAGCCGGTAATTTCCATGAACGCACGGTTCACATGGACAATCAGCCCATGCCGATCGCTGACCAGCACCCCTTCGCGGGTGCAATCGAACACCGCCGCGGCCTGACGCAATCGCGCACGATCCTCATGGTGGTGGCGCACACTTGAACCGATACCGAGAAACCTCAGTAATCGTGCACGAGCGATGAAGATCAGAGCGGCACTGAACAGGGCCCAGACATAACCGTTGATCAGTTGCCAGTGGACCAGATCAATCGAATCATCGAGGAAACTGCTCAATAAATGACCACTGAGTTGCAGCCAGAAAACTGACAGCAGCAGGTAGAGCAACGCTGCACGCATCGCATCTCGATAAGAAGCCGTCATAAGGCGATCAATGTCCTCGCAAAAAATCCGGATTATAGGATAAGTAACATCCATACACTCTTATCTGAAAGGGCGACTGGTTTTATCTGTGGGCTGAGTGATAATGCGAGCGCTGTTTTCATTTTTTCGAGGGCCATACAACCTATGTGGTACAACGGTTTTCTTGACTTGTCGCCTTGGCGACTGGTGGCAGTCACCCTGTTGATGACCCATGTGACCATCGTCGGCGTCACAGTTTATCTGCACCGCTATTCAGCCCATCGCTCCCTGGAGCTCAATGCCGGCCTGAAACACTTCTTCCGCTTCTGGCTGTGGCTGACCACCGCGCAGAACACCCGCGAGTGGACCGCTATCCACCGCAAGCATCATGCCAAATGCGAAACCGTCGATGACCCGCACAGCCCGGTGATCAAAGGCCTTTCCACGGTCATGCGCAAGGGTGCCGAGCTGTACCGCGCCGAAGCGGAAAACCCCGAGACCCTGCGCATCTACGGCAAGAACTGTCCGGATGACTGGATCGAACGCAACCTCTACACCCGCTTCCCGCTGCTGGGTGTAACGATCATGGGCGTCATCGACCTGCTGCTGTTCGGCACCATCGGCATCACCATCTGGGCGATCCAGATGATGTGGATTCCGTTCTGGGCCGCCGGCGTCATCAACGGCCTGGGCCATGCCGTCGGCTATCGCAACTTCGAATGCCGCGACGCGGCAACCAATCTGGTGCCCTGGGGCATCCTGGTCGGTGGCGAAGAGCTGCACAACAACCATCACACCTACCCTAACTCGGCCAAACTGTCGGTGAAGAAGTGGGAGTTTGATCTCGGCTGGGCATGGATCAAGGTCTTCAGCTTTTTGCGTCTGGCCAAGGTTCAGCGGGTCGCGCCCATCGCCCACCGGGTCGAAGGCAAGGGCAGCCTGGACATGGACACCGCCATGGCGATCCTCAACAACCGCTTCCAGATCATGGCCCAGTACCGCAAATTGGTCATCGCGCCGCTGGTCAAGCAGGAGCTGGAAAGGGTTGATCACTCGGTCCGTCATCAGTTCCACCGGGCCAAGCGTCTGCTCTCGCGAGAAACCAGCCTGCTGGATGACAAGCATCATCTGCGTATCCAGACCATACTCGAGCACAGCCAGGCGCTTAAGGTCATTTACGAAAAACGCCTCGCATTGCAGCAGATCTGGATCAAGACCAGCACCAACGGTCATGACATGCTGGCGGCGATCAAGGAGTGGGTTAACGAAGCCGAGGCCAGCGGCATTCAATCGCTGCGCGACTTCGCCCACCAGCTGAAAACCTACTCGCTGCGCCCCGCTACCGCCTGACCCTATGGTGAGGGCTTGCCTGTGGCGAGGGGGCTTGCCCCCGCTGGGGCGCGCAGCGGCCCTAAAACCGGCTGATGCGTTTCTACAGATAAAGCGCATTGGCAGATTTTACGACTGCTTCGCAGCCGAACGGGGGCAAGCCCCCTCGCCACAGCAAGCCCCTTCGCCACAAAAACGGGAACTTAGCTGCAAATCCCTTATCTCAAGGAGCAATTCGCCATCCAGGCGGGCTTTGCTGTGGCCGCTTTCGAACCTTGAGCGGCACGTCCTTCGAGATCTGTGCCGATGGTCCCTAAAGATCTACCCACTCCACCCTCTCAATCGTGGCCCGACGCTGCGCAAACCCTGCTTGCCTTGATGCATGCCCAAGGTGAAGTCGCGCGCCTGAGCGAGCGTGAACAACTGTTCAGCTCCTTGCTGGTGAGCGTCAACGCGGTACTTTGGGCTTTCGATTGGGAAGCTCGAAAAGTGCTGTATGTCAGCCCGGCCTATGAGCGAATCTTTGGCCGCTCCGCGGGCCTGCTGTTGGCCGACTACAACGAGTGGCGCAACAGCATTTATCCGGACGACCTCGAGTACGCCGAACGCAGCCTGGCCGAAGTCTTGCACAAAGGCGCCGTCGAAGATCGCGAATACCGCATCATCGCGGCTGACGGCCAGATTCGCTGGATCAGCGATAAATGCTTCATCAATCGCCAGGCCGAGCCTGGACAACCGGTGATCGTGGTCGGCTTTGCCGAAGACATCACCGAAAAGAAACAGCTCGAAACCGAACTGCAACGCCTGGCCACCACTGACGTACTGACTCAGAGCAGCAATCGTCGACATTTTTTCGAATGCGCCAATCGCGAATTCGAAAAGGCTCGACTGGAAGGTTCGCCGCTGGCCTTTCTGTTGCTGGATATAGATGATTTCAAGGTGGTCAACGACACTTACGGCCACCCGGAAGGTGATCTGGTGCTGCAGCGCATCGCCGAAAGTGGTCGCGCAACCTTGCGTCGCGGCGATCTGTTCGGGCGCATTGGTGGTGAGGAGTTCGCGGCGATCTTCCCCGGCTGCGCGCCCGCCATGGCCATGCAAGTGGCGGAGCGTCTGCAACGGGAAATTCAGAGACTGAGCTTCAACCATGATGGCCAGACCTTCGGCATCACCGTGAGCCAGGGCTTGACCAGCCTCACCGCCGAAGACCAAACCCTGGACAGCCTGTTCGCTCGCGCCGACGCCGCGATGTATGAGGCCAAGCGCCAGGGCAAGAACCGGATTGTTTTGGGGTGAGGTTCGCCTGACTGTAGGAGCAGCCGGTCGACGCTCGATTGCTCGCGATTGAAGCGCCTCGGTCTGACAGATGCACCGCGGTGATGCCATCGCGAGCAAGCTCGCTCCCAAAGGTATCTCGCTCCCACAGGTATGAAGTCAACCTAGCCTTTGCGCAACCGCATAAACTCAAAAAAACCCGCCGAAGCGGGTTTTTTGTTAATCAGGTCACAGCCAGCGATCAGAGCTCGGAGAAACACTCTTCGATGATTGCCAGACCTTTGTCCAGTTGCTCGTCCGGCGAAGTCAGCGGTACCAGGACCCGCAGCACGTTGCCGTAGGTGCCGCACGACAGCAGAATCAGGCCCTTGTCGCGAGCCTTGGCCACAACCTGCGCCACAGCAGCGGCGTTCGGCTTGTGGCTGTCGCCGTTTTCGAACAGCTCGACGGCGATCATCGCGCCCAGGGCACGGACTTCGCCGATTACCGGGTACTTGGCTTGAATGGCTTTGAGGCCAGTGACCAGACGCTCGCCGACGGCTTTGCAGCGATCCAGCAGGTGCTCTTCTTCGAACACTTCCATCACCGCCAGCGCAGCTGCGCAAGCAATCGGGCTACCGGCGTAGGTGCCGCCCAGGCCGCCTGGAGCGATGGCGTCCATGTACTCGGCCTTGCCGCACACACCGGCCAGCGGGAAGCCGCCAGCAATGGATTTGGCGAAGGTGGTCAGGTCGGCAGCAACGCCCATCTGCTCCATGGCGAAGAAGGTGCCGGTACGGCCAGCGCCGGTTTGTACTTCGTCAGCGATCAACAGAATGCCGTGCTGGTCGCACAGGGCACGCAGGCGCTTCATGAATTCTTTCGGCGCGACGTAGAAACCACCTTCGCCCTGAACTGGCTCGATGATGATTGCAGCGATGTCACGCGGCTCGGCGTCGTTCTTGAAAATTCGCTCGATGCTGGCGATCGAATCGTCGATGCTCACGCCGTGCAGTTCGTTCGGGTACAGCGCGCGGAAGATGCCGCCTGGCATCAGGCCCATGCCGGCCGAGTAAGGCACGACTTTACCGGTCAGGCCCAGGGTCATCATGGTGCGACCGTGGTACGCGCCGGTGAAGGCGATCACGCCAGCACGACCAGTGGCGGCACGCGCGATTTTCACGGCGTTTTCCACGGCTTCGGAACCGGTGGTGACCAGCAGGGTTTTCTTGGCAAAGTCACCAGGAACCTTGGCGTTCACTTTTTCGCACAGCTCGACATACGGCTCGTAGGCCAGCACCTGGAAGCAGGTGTGAGTCAGCTTGTTCAGTTGCGCAGTCACGGCCGCGATGATTTTCGGGTGCAGGTGACCGGTGTTCAGCACAGCAATGCCGCCGGCGAAGTCGATGAACTCGCGACCTTCAACGTCGGTCACGGTGGCATTCTTCGCCGACTCGGCGAAGATTGGGTGAATCTGGCCAACACCGCGTGGTACAGCGGCTTCGCGGCGTTTCATCAAAGAAGCGTTAGTCTTGCTCATAGTGTCCTCATTCACCGCTCATCGGGCGGCGTGGTTCAAGGAAAATGCGGCGGGGAGGCAACTACGGCAGCATGCGATGATCGACTGCCACAGCTTTCCCGACCACAGAGAAAATTCCGTGTGAAGCTCGGAAAGGGACAGCGCTCTCGTGCCCTTTCCGATTCAAGCAACGCCTTGCCGGACTCAGATGCCCAGGCAGAGGTATTTGATTTCCAGGTAATCTTCGATGCCGTACTTGGAGCCTTCACGGCCCAGGCCCGAGGCCTTGATGCCGCCGAATGGCGCGACTTCGTTGGAGATCAACCCGGTGTTGACGCCGACCATGCCATATTCCAGGGCTTCCGCCACACGGAACACCCGACCCAGGTCGCGAGCGTAGAAGTAGGAAGCCAGGCCGAACTCGGTATCGTTGGCCATCGCGATTACATCGGCTTCGTCTTTAAAGCGGAACAGTGGCGCCAATGGACCGAAGGTTTCTTCCTTGGCCACGGCGGCATTGTTTGGCACGTTGGTCAGAATGGTCGGCTCGAAGAAGTTGCCTTCCATGCTCTTGCCACCCGCCAACAGGGTCGCGCCTTTGCTGAGGGCGTCAGCAATGTGCTCCTGAACCTTGGCCACGGCTTTTTCGTCGATCAGCGGACCGGTGGTGGTGCCGTCTTCCAGACCATTACCGATTTTCAGCTTGGCCACAGCCACTTTCAGCTTCTCGGCGAACGCGTCATAGACCGAATCCTGAATGTACAGGCGGTTGGCGCAGACGCAGGTCTGGCCGTTGTTACGATACTTGGAGATGATCGCGCCTTCGACGGCCTTATCCAGATCGGCGTCGTCGAACACGATGAACGGCGCGTTGCCGCCCAGTTCCAGGGAAACCTTCTTGATGTCCTTGGCGCATTCGGCCATCAGCTGGCGACCGATTTCGGTCGAGCCAGTGAAGGACAATTTACGTACGATCGGGTTGCTGGTCAGCTCGCCGCCGATGTCGCCAGCGCTGCCGGTGACGACACTCAGCACACCTTTCGGAATACCGGCACGGTGTGCCAGTTCAACCAGGGCCAGGGCCGAGAACGGGGTTTGCGAAGCAGGCTTGATCACCATGGTGCAACCGGCGGCCAGAGCAGGGCCGGCTTTACGGGTGATCATCGCGGCCGGGAAGTTCCACGGAGTGATCGCGGCGGTCACACCGATCGGCTGCTTGAGCACGATCAGGCGCTTGTCCGGCTGGTGGCCAGGAATCACGTCACCATAGATGCGCTTGGCTTCTTCGGCGAACCACTCGATGAACGAGGCGGCATAAACGATTTCGCCCTTGGCTTCGGCCAATGGCTTGCCTTGCTCGAGGGTCATCAGGCGACCGAGGTCGTCCTGGTTTTCAATCAACAGCTCGAACCAGCGACGCAGCTTGTTTGCACGCTCTTTGGCGGTCAGTGAGCGCCAGGCCGGCAGGGCTTTGTCAGCTGCTTCGATAGCACGACGGGTTTCGGCAGCGCCCATTTTCGGCACAGTGCCCAGAATTTCGCCCGTGGCCGGGTTGTTGACCTTGATCGTCTGACCGTTGTCCGCATCGACCCAAGCGCCATCGATATAGGCTTGCTGGCGGAACAATTGGGTGTCTTTGAGCTGCATGTGGGCTTTTCCTTAACAGCACCGCGCAGGCGCGGAGCGAATTATTAATTGTAGAAAGGCGCCTCAAGGGCTGCCGTCAGGAAATTCATTCACCGGCCGAAGCACATAAATAACGCACATAAAGTAACTCGTGCGGTTCAGCACCCAGACAAGAGCGTTTGAAATCTCAAACGAATCCTAGGATCAAAGGGGGTAAAGGACAATAGGCTGTTCGAAAAAAAGAACAAAAATGGCGCTTTTGCTGAAATTTTCTGATCAACGTAGTGAATAGCCGTTAGCGTCGCAAAACATCAGGCGATTCAGCAGCATGGACGCCCGCTATGCTTATGAGTATCATGGCGCCCGCATTGCACCAGTAGCTCAGCTGGATAGAGTACTGCCCTCCGAAGGCAGTGGTCGTGGGTTCGAATCCCGCCTGGTGCACCATACGCAGAAACGAAAAAGCCCCAGGTCTTATGGCCTGGGGCTTTTTTGTGGGCGTTGACTCAAGATCTTTTTTTGGACTTGCCACCCGCAGGCGCTTCAACTGGCTCGATGTCCGCATCCAATTCTTCAGTATCATCATCCTCTTCCGACGTCGGTAGCGGATCTTTGCGGCTTTCAGTGATTGCCCGGCGTATTTCCTCGCCCATGACCGGACAATTCTTGAGCTGGGCAATGCGGTCGATTCGTTGCGTCACGGCTACTCTCCAACGCATCAGCAATTGGTTCAATAGTGCGCCCTTTCAATTATCGACGCCAACCTGCTGACCGTCATTGACCTCGGTGGTCCTGCAATTCCTTGAGTCGAGCCGTGAGGTCATTCTTCGGGAAACGCTTGCGCAACGCCTCTAGCTGGGCGTCCGCGGCTTTTTCCTGACCAAGGCCGCGCAGGCGCAGGACCTCTCGCAGTTCCTCATCCAGTGTTTTGGATTGGGCTGCGGCACGCTTGCTGACCTTGGCTTTCGCCTCGTCCGCCATAAACTCACTGGCTTTTTCCTGGGTTTGTGCACGAAACGACTCGGTTTGCGCTGGCATAGCGAAACTGGCCGTTGGAGCCGCTGGGGCGGGAGCTGACACGGCGCCAGCAGGGGCGCCACCCTGAATGGATTGCGGCATTGATTCGGCGAGTTCAGCCGACCCGGGCACAGCTTGCCGTTTGGCGCTGCTCGGCGCGGACAGTTTCGGTTCGGGGGCAAAGTCATACTTGGGTTGTTGTTCCGGCGAACGCTGCACCAACGCCAGCATCAGCGCAACGCCCACCAGGCTGGCGAAAGCCACTTGCCAGCGGGGTTTCTGGCAGGCCTGTAGCCAACGCTGCCACAGGCTTGGCGACGGCGCGGGAGTTTCGCGACGAGCGGCGGCGAGGATCAGCGAATCCAGTCGGGCCGGTGGTTCACCCGTCGCTTGTTGGCGAAAATGCTGGAGTAGATCGTCTTCCGCTGAATCCGGCGGCTGTCGGGCGTCAGTCATGTGAGTACCTCCTCGGCCAGCAGCCGACGCAGTTTTTGCTGTGCATAACGGAAACGGCTTTTCACCGTTTCCAGCGGCGTCTCGGTCAGGGCTGCGATCTGTGGCAGCTCGAGGTCGCCGTGGACCCGCAACAGGAAGACTTCGCGCTGATCGGTGGGCAACTCCTGTAGTGCCGCTTCCAGACGCAGGCTGTCGCGGCTCAGGGTCAGTAGCTGCTCCGGTCCGGCAGCGTCATCGATCAGTGCGTGGGCCTGTTCGTCGTAGCTGTCGTGCAGGGGGTTGCGGATGCCTTGTTTGCGCCAGTGGTCGATCAGGCGGTTGCGGGCGATCTGATAGAGCCAGGTACGAAAGTTCGCCCGACCTTGTGGCTGGCTGGTGCTGCGGATCAGGCTCAGCCAGGTTTCCTGGTAAACCTCTTCGGCCAGTTCGGTCTTGCCGCTCAAGCCCAGGAGGAAACGGTACAGGCCCTGGCGATGCCGCTCATACAAAATCTCGAACGCCACCGCATCGCCGGTGCGATAGCGCGCCAGCAGCGTTTCATCGCTGCCGGCGGAGTCGGTGGATGACGCATTCGCGGCAGACATATCAGTAAGAGACTCCTTGGCTCTGCTCACTGTGGCGTTATTCGACGCGGCTGTCGTCTGCTGCACTGGGCCGCTGACTGACCGTTGCCGCCGGGGTTTGCAGGCTTTGCGCCAACTCGACCAATTGCACGAACTCGCCACGCAGGCCAAATCGATCATCGCCTCGTGCGCCACGGGCCAGTGCCACGGTGTCGTTCAAGCCGAAGGAGCCGGTGTAGCGCCCATCCTTAAGCTGTTGGGAAAACGCCGCGACTGCCGCCGCGAAGCGCAGATCATCACTGGCTTGTGCCAACTTGCCGGGCTGCTCGCCCTGAACGATCGGCCGTTCGATCAAGCGGCTGGCACCACCCTCCGGTAGTTGATAGCGCACTCGCAGCATCGCCAGTTCATTGGCTTTTCCATCCTGCCGAGCGGCTTGCCCACTGGTGTAACGCAGCGGCTCCAGCCAGCCCTTTTCACCTTTGGGCACTATTTCGTACAGCGCGGTGACCGTATGCCCGGCACCGATCTCGCCCGCATCGACTTTGTCATTGCTGAAGTCTTCGCGTTTCAATGCACGATTTTCGTAGCCGAGCAGCCGGTATTCACTGACCTGCGCAGGGTTGAACTCCAGCTGCAGCTTGACGTTTTTCGCCACCACGGCGAGGGTCGAGCCGAGTTGATCGACCAGCACCTTGCGCGCCTCCCGCAGATTGTCGATATAGGCATAGTTACCATCGCCAGCGTCTGCCAGTTGCTCCATCAGCTGTTCATTGTAGTTGTCCACGCCGAACCCCAGGGTGGTCAGGGAAACGCCGGTTTTGCGTTTATCCACCGCCATTTGTTTGAGGCTGTCGAAATCGCTGACGCCAACATTGAAGTCGCCGTCGGTGGCCAACAGGATGCGATTGATGCCTTTGGCGATAAACCCCTGCCGGGCCATCTGATACGCCAGTTCGATACCGGAGGCGCCCGCGGTCGAGCCTCCTGCTGTCAACTGCTCGATGGCGGCGCGGATCTTCGCCTTGTCGCGGCCGGAGGTCGGCTCCAGGACCACCCGTGATTCACCGGCATACACCACCAATGACACCCGATCCTGCTCACGCAACTGATCGACCAACAACTTCAGGGTGCTTTTGACCAGCGGCAGCCCTTCGCGGCGATCCATGGAGCCGGACACGTCCACTAGAAACACCAGATTCGCCGGAGCCAGTTCAGCTACCGCGCGATCCGAGGCCTTGATGCCAATGCGTAGCAGACGGGTGTGGGGATTCCACGGTGATGGCGCCAGCTCAGTGGTCACGCCAAATGGCGTGCCGTCGCCGGGCTGGACGTAATCGTAGGGGAAGTAGTTGACCATTTCTTCCAGGCGCACCGCGCCTTCCGGCGGCAGGCGGCCCTGATTGAGCAGACGCCGCACGTTGGCATAGCTGCCGGTGTCGACGTCGACACTGAAGGTCGATACCGGCGCTTGGGCGACGCTCTGGATCGGGTTATCCGTCAGAGCCTGATACTGCTCGCGTTGCTCATCCCGATAACCCGGCGCAGTGGCTTCACCGGCCGCTACTGGCGCGTACATCGTGGCAGGCGCAGGCATCGCTCCCAGGCTGCGTTTGGCCTGCGTCGCATCCGCCATCAGCGCCTCGCTTTGCACCGAGGATTCCGCCTCGCGGTGCAGCGCACCTTGGGCCGGCGGCTGGGGGGCAGCGGCGTCGGGTCTGGATGACACACCACAGCCGACAATCGCCAGCAGCAACCCGGCGGCGAAACCCTGTGCGGCCGGGCGAAGAAAATGCAGAGGAAGTGACATGTGGCTGACCTCGAGAGGAAATGATCCATTCATCCTCTGAGACGGACAGCCTTATCGATTCGGGTTAAGTCCCGAAGAATATTTTTCAGCGCTGGTAACGCCGCACCACGCTGCTATTGCGCAGCACATGACCTTTGATCTTCTCCATCAGCTGCGCACGGGTCAGGCCCGCGGGCAACGCATCCGGAGCGAGATCGAGGGCGTAGATCTGGATCACATAGTGATGCGCGCTGTCGCCGGCCGGCGGGCATGGACCGGCATAGGTGGTGGTATTTTTGCTGTTGGTCCCTCCGAGCCCTTCAAGGGTCGATTGGTCACTCGCCCCGGAGGCGATAACGCGAGTGGTGGCAGCGATGCCGTAATGCACCCAGTGATCGACCCCCAGGCCTTTTTGCCCGTCCGGGTCGTGCATGACGATGGCGTAGCTGGTGGTGCCCTTGGCCCCATCGCTCCAGCTCAGCGCCGGAGAAACATTTTGCCCACCGCAATCGTTGGCATCGCTGGCATTGGCCTGGCTGAACAGCGCATTGTCCGGCGCCCCGGGAGTGGTCAGGGTGAAGCGTTCCTGGGCCTGGGCGGTCAGTTGCAGACCAAGCACCAGTGCGCTGGCGACCAACCAGCTGTTGGGCGGAACAAGTAGAGACATGACTGAGCACCTTCTGCGGATGGGATCGTCGTAGGGCCTGGAAACTATAGCCTGCGTGATGGACCCTGCGGTTAGCAGCCCTGGATCCTGACGTAGGGCCGGCTAACGGGCGTCCTCTATTTCTCTCAGGGTCTACCCGTATTTCCCCTTTCCTGTTTAGCTTCGATCAAGGCAGCCTGATATTTTTTCAAATAATCAGTTACAACAAATTCATTTGAAGTTTGCAGCTGCTTCTGAATCGCATCAATTGATGCTTGTATCTGTTTCTTTAACTCTATCATCTAACAATTCAAACCCAGCGCGTCTCGGTTGCGTTTCTTCAGGCTCTCACCAACCGGGTGCCGCAATTGGAGAGCTTATACATTTTGTAAAAAATAAAAACCGCAATTACTTGCAACAATACGATAATGATCTCTATGCACATTCTTCTAACCTACGACTATACTGCGCGGCAAATTATAGGACTGAACGCATGGCTAGATCTGAACATATTCCACAAGAGCTTGAAATCGAAGCCGCGCGAGATTTTTTTGCCCCCAGAAATTTCGGCTTTGAAAAACATGGAATTGGCTGGAAAAAAGTTATACCTGGAATAGGCTCAACTATTTTTACTCCTCTTAATTGGGAACATGCGCATTTTTTAACAAATTTGAAAGATGGCCAGAAAGGAAATGGTTTAGAGCTTGCCTCGCAACAACAAGAAAGAATTTTTGGAATGAGGGATCATCGCGACATCATGCCCCCTTATCTTATAAGTAATATTGCAAAAACTGGCGGGTCCGCATTTGTAGCATACACTGAAAAGGAAGGATTTACAGATGAAGGGTGGTTAGGTTTTGGATTTGTTTTTGGTGGGAAAAACAATTCGTTGGAATCTACATTCTTGGGAGTTAGAGAAAAGAACAGAAGCAAAAATGCTATTGGGTTTCATCTAAGATTACTTCAATCAAATGATGCGTTAGAAAATGGATCTACTCGAATTGAATGGATGCAAGGTCCTTTGCGGGGTGAAATTGCAAAACTAAGCATTAATAAATTGGGAGGGACAGCTTCTACTTTTACTATTGATAAATATAGAGATATGAAATACAAGCTCTATGGACCTGGAACAACAGATAGAATTACTGTTGAATGGAATCTTTTGTTACCGCGCACTCAACAAAAAATAATAGATATCTCGCAAGGGGTTTCTCAAGGATTAACATTAGAGGATATACAAGCGCTACCTATTGCAACAGGAGATAATATCAAACAAATCGAACAAGATAGACATTCATCCCTTCTCTATGAAATCCCTGCCTATGCTGATGAGCTTGAGGAGGAAGAAAAAATAGCATGGAGAGATGACATGAGGAAAGTATTCGGAATATTGATGGATACAGAGTATGTCAAAATCCCAGCCGATGCCAAAAATGATCCCGCATTAGTACAAAAAATAGCTACGTCAGGGAGCTATCAAATCAGTGACTTTGCTACAGGATTTGATGGAGACCAGAGAAGAAATTTTTATGTATTAACCAGAAAATCAATTGCGCAATGAGAGAAAAGGGGACGGATTTATTTCTTTAATGGCCTCTTTGGCTCAACAATTAAATCTCTCCCATTTTCTTCTTCTATTCTTCTTAAATCTCTCCCCTTTTCTTCTTCGTGCCCCCTTTTCTTCGAAATCAAACGCCTGGAAGCCCTCAAGCATCATCCTCCGACTTTGCCCGCTACCGCGATGAGCGTCGAAGTTGCGTAAGGGGCATACGGTTAAGCGTGAACTGGCCCTGTTTCAATGCGTGATCGAAGTCGCACGTCGGGAATGGGGATTCATCTCGCAGAAAATCCAGAGCGGATGGGCAGGGCGAGAGAAAAATATCTCTCGGATTGCGCGCAAACCTGCCGCAACTTCCAAAACTCTGACCTTTTGTTCAGCAGAAAATCCATATGTATTACTGGGCGCCATTTTACCGTTGCGTTGACCGCCGAACGGGAGGCGCCATTTTTATGGCGCTATTTGGTTATTTTAATAACAAGACTCGAAGCGACGCTTGGACAATTCAAAAAATTGGCGGTATCATTTTGATCCCCTCCTGCTGTCGACTTGCATAGCCGATACGACAAGCAGCGGATAAGCCTTCGAAACTGTAGTTGCACCTGCCTGTACGTTGCGCTGCTTGCGGCAATCATTGCGTACCGGGCCCGGATCAAAATGCACAGATCAGCAGCTTGATTTGCCGTGCACCCGAACACAGAAGGATTCAGACAAGACACTCGACTGAGTGATTGGAGACGGCAGGGCTGGTTCGAGTTGCATCGCCCGCCACGCCAGCGTGGCGCCGCGTTGACGGCGCCTTCGGCCCTGAGCCGCGAAGCTCACCGATCACTGTCGTAAAGTCTTGATAATCCGGGGAAAGGTTCACTGCAGGATGACAAGGACGTTATTCATTGCACGAAACAAACACTCGATGATTGCACGCCGCGAGCCCGGTTTCACGGGCCCCCGAGACTCCGCCGTGGATGGCTAAAGAAGTCACACGAGCCAGACACCGAGCGCCGAGGATTGTTTTCGCATCCGATATGACGACTGGCACATGACCAGGTCTGCCTCTCCAGCGGCAAGGATGATTCAGATCATGTCAGGCGCAGGGTTCATCCCTGAATATCCTTGTTTTTTTGAGGTTTCCGGCCAGATGTCAGCGCCTTTGCAGTAGCCGTTGCACACCCGGTTCACAGGTAGGAAGGCAGTCGCGGATCGGTTGTGCACAGGGCTCTCTGCCCGTTGGTTTAAGGCATTTTTCGGGTACGGAGAAGTCAGTTTGAGTCATGTTAGCTTAGGTATCCGGCATTTGCAGGATGAGCAAGTGTTATTGCGTCAAGGCGGCCTGTACTGGGTCTCCGTCGATCTGAACAGCGATGCCGAGGCGCTTGCGCTTCAGTTCCTGAGCGCCTTGCCGCAAACCCAGCCAACCACACTTGTGTGCGGCGGATGCGATCCCCGGACCCTGTTGGAAAACCTCGACGGCGAGTCTGGCCCGGAGTGTCTGCGGCTCTTCGAAGTGGCCGGCGATGACCTCGGCATGGCCCTGAAATCCTGGGTGCCCGAGCTGCAGCGCAGCGTCAGGACCCCGGACAGTCAAATCCTTCTGCTGTTACCGGCCCTGGCCTGGCGGCGCTTTGACGCTCGGCATCTGCAGCAATGGTGTGAAGAAACACGCCAGTGGCTGCGCAAGCGCCGCTGCACCCTGATGGTGCTGTGCCACGGCCAGGAACCGGCGGTGCATGCCGAACTGGTGGGCCTCAACGAAGAGTTGTCGGGGTTGGCGCAGTTGTATCGGCGCGATGGCAGCATCCGTTATCAGCTGCACTTCTGGCATAACGAGCTGGGCGTGTGCGCCGCACGAGAGTTCGAACTGGAGCAGGCCGACGGGGTTCTGGGCCTGAGCCGGGCGCAACGTAGTAGCCCGCAAGCCATCCGTACCGATGACCAGCGTGTCTACCTGGCCCAGCGCAGCGTACTCGAAGGCGCGCCGCCGCTGTCCCAGCAATGGCGACTGTTCGCGGAGCGCGACGAGTTGTTGCTGCACGCCCTAAAGGCGCGAGCCGCGAGCGTGATCGTGGCGATCGAGGGTAACGACCAGGTCGAAGACCTTGCCCGTCAGTTGCACAAGTTACGCAATCACTGCGGAATGGCACTGAAAATCATCGTTCGCGAAATGGAGCCCTGCCTGCGCTACCGCGACGAGCGTCTGCTGCTGGCCTGCGGCGCCAATCTGATCGTGCCGCAGAAGGCCTCTCTGGCACACTTTCTGAGCCTGACCGATAGCGTGCAGGGGCAGCTCTGGCATTACCGCAGCGACATTGAGTTCCAGGCCCTTTATGACCGTATGCACCCCCCTCATGTTCGCGGGCTGCTGACGCCGAGCAAGTTCATCGCAACCCTGGACCAGGTGTACAGCGGCGCTTCCGGCGAGATCAGCCACCAGTTGCTGAAACTGCAGTCACGTGGCGGACTCGAGATAGAGCAATACCTGAGTCAGGTCAGCCTGCGCCGCTATGGCGACATCGCTTGTGTGCTGGACGGCACCTTCTATCTATTTCTGTTCGCCTGCCGCGCCGATGGCCTGGAACCGGCCCTGAGCAATATATGCCGCCTGTCATGGGGCGATATTTTCAGCGCCTGCGAGCCGTTGCCATCGGTGGAGCACCTGCCGCGCAAGGCCTTTATCGAGGCCACCGAATTGCCCGAAACGTTTCTGCTGGCGGGTGAGCGGGTCGTCGATAACCTGTCGCAATTCGTCGGACTGACCGGCTTCACACCGCACCGCACCACCCTTTCGCTGACGGAACCTTGCGCATGATGTATTCCGAGTTGCTGCAGGTGATTGCCGCCAGCAGTCTGCTGACGCTGGCGCTGGTTCTGCTGCTGAGCCGTTTCAGTCAGCGCATCAAGCACGGGCTTGAGCGTTATTTGGGCCCACGTTACTTGAAATCCCGTGGTGTACGTCGGCGTACGACCCCGCAACCTGTCCAGAGTGAGCCCCATGAGCCGTCTTGAAATCCCCGTCAGCCCGCAACTCGCGTGGAGCTGGCCGGGTCTGGGCCTGTGGAACCTGTACTTCCTGATCAAGTTGCTGTTGTTCTGGGGCGGTTACCTCAATCTCCAGATCCTGCCCAACCTGGTGTTCGCTGCGGTCTTGCTGATACCGTTGCGCAATCGTTATACGACCCTGCTGCGTTGGCTGATCGCCGTGCCACTGGGGTTGGCGCTGTTCTATCAGGACTCCTGGCTGCCGCCGTTCAGCCGCCTTCTGGATCAACCCGGCGTACTGGACTTCACCGGTGAATACCTGTTGGAGCTGGCCGGTCGCTTCATCGACTGGAGCCTCTGCGGTCTGCTGCTGATCGTGGTGGTGGCGTACCTGTTCGTCAATCAGTGGCTGCGCCTGACCACCCTGACCCTGGGCTGGCTGGCGTTGCTGGGCAGCGCCAACCTGCTGGCGTTGCAAGCGCCCGCGCAACAGGCTGCGAATCCCGGCACGGCGTCTGCCAGCGCCGTGGTCGGCAACGCCGAGCCCGACAGCGCGACACTGGACGACTACCTGCAAAAGTTCTACGACACCGAGGCCGGCCGGCGCGTCGAGTTCAAGCCCTCGACCTCAGGGGCCCAGCCGTTCGACCTGCTGTTGATCAATATCTGCTCCATGGCCTGGGACGACTTGGACGCAGTGGGCCTGCGGGACAACCCGCTGTTGCAGCAGATGGATGTGGTGTTCGACAACTTCAACTCGGCCACTTCCTACAGCGGCCCGGCGGCGATACGTCTGTTGCGCGCCAGCTGCGGCCAGCAACCGCACAACAAGCTCTACCGCGTGGCGCCGGAGCAATGCCTGCTGATGGACGATCTGCGCAAGTTGGGTTTTGCCAGCGAAGTGATGCTCAACCACACCGGTCAGTTCGAAGGATTCCTCGATGAAGTCCGCAGCCAGGGGACTCTGCCCAACCCGGCGGTGAACGCCTCGAACCTGTCGCGGGTGCTGGTGGGCTTCGACGGTTCGCCAATCTGGCGCGACCGGGAAGTCCTGGACAAGTGGTGGCAGCACCGCGAGAAAAACCAGGATTCGCGCGTGGCGCTGTTCTACAACACCACCACACTGCACGACGGCAACCGAGCGCTGACCGCCGACGGCGGCACCAAGAGCGCCGAGTATAAACCTCGTGCCCAGGCTCTGATCGACGACCTGACGGCCTTCATCAAGAAACTCGAGCGCAGCGGTCGGCGCGTGGCCGTGGTGATCGTGCCCGAGCACGGCGCGGCGCTGCATGGCGACCGCATGCAGATCTCCGGCATGCGTGAGATTCCGAGCCCGTCCATCACTCACGTGCCGGTGGGCATCAAGCTGATCGGGATGGGCGCCACGGCGAATTCGGTGCCGCTGCATGTCAACGCACCCACCAGTTATCTGGCCTTGTCCGAAATCATCGCCCGCTTGTATGCCGCCTCGCCCCAGGCCGAGGGCCAGGGGCCGGACTGGCAGGCGCTGTTGAGCGATCTGCCACAGACCCCGGTGGTGTCCGAGAACTCCGGCACCGTGGTACTCGACTACGGCGGCAAGCCCTATATCCGGATCAAGGAGAAAAGTGCATGGCTACCTTACCCTCAGCGCTTCAAATGAGTGCCTTGGCGCATGCCCGTAACGGGCGGGCCGATGACATCGCCCGGCTGAAGCTTGAGCTTGAGCTGCCGGATCTCGAGTACGTGGACATTTCCGCCGAACTGGAACTGCGCCGCGCCTTGCAGCGCTGGCCGCTATTGGCCGAGCTGGAAAGCGCGGCACTGCCGCTGAAAACTCAACTGAAGGCCCCGCAGAAGGTGAGGACGTGAGATCGTTGAGTCTGCGTGGGTTGCGTGGAGGCGTCGGCAGCAGTTCCCTGCTGGCGGGGATTGGTTACGCCCTGCACAGTCTGGGCGAGCGCGTGCTGGTGGTGGACATGTGCCCGGAGAACCTGCTGCGCCTGTACTTCAATCTGGCGACCGTGAAAAGCTGCGGCTGGGCCCGCGGCATGCTCGATGGCGAGAAATGGTACAACCAGGCCTGGAGCCTGGCGCCGAATCTGAGTCTGCTGCCCTATGGCCGCCTCGACAGTGACGAACAACTTGAAATGGAACGCCATCTGGCGAAGGACCATACCCTGTGGGCCCGGCGTCAGGCCAGCCTGGCCGAGCACTACGACTGGGTACTGTTCGATGTGCCGCAGCGCCTGGTCGGACACGGCAACACCGGCCCCTGTCATTTCCCGATCCAGGTCGCCGAAGCGGATGCGGCCTGCCATGTGCTGCTGCAACAGCAGGGGACGGTGAACGGCCCGTTGCTGGTCAATCGTTTCGATCCCGGTAGCCAGTTGCAGCGTGATCTGATGCTGATCTGGCGTAAGAACCATGCCGACCGGCTGCTGTCCCTGACCGTGCACAACGATGAGGCGATGCGCGAGTCGCTCGCGTTCAAGACCCCGATCGGGCTGTATGCGCCAGGCAGTCTGGCGGCCCAGGACGTACTGAGCCTGGCGACCTGGTGCCTGGCCCGCCGCCGGGAGGTGGCATGATTGCCCGCTGGTTTCCCTACACCTACCTGCGTCGCGAGTACGATACACCCCCTCTGACCGCGCTCTTGCTGGCTTCGCTCAATGCCCTGGGCTGGCTGTTCCTGCGCCTGGAGGCGCCGGGCTGGCAGCAGATGCGCGAGCAGCGTCAGCGCTGGTATCCGCAGTTGGCGAATAAGCCGCCAAGCCTGGGTGATCCGCTGCGTTTCATGGTGCAAAGCCTCTGGTTGCTGCTGGTGCAGCCGCTACGCCGCCCGCTGAGCTGGCCGCGCTGGACGCGCCCTGCGCGGCTGCGGCAACGCCTGCTCGGCGTGCGCTTGGGCCGCTTGCTCGACGCCTTGCCGCGCCATGTCCAGCAAAGTGCGCGAGTGCGGCAGAGCCAGGCCTGGTGGAAAGGCCTGAAGCCCCGTCGTCAGCGCTGGCTGAACATTGGCGTGAGTGTGGTAGCGGTGGTGCTGATGCTGGTGTGCATCACCGAACCCTTCGGCTACATCGCCCAACTGGTGTTCGTGATTCTGCTCTGGGCGCTGGCCATGCTGGTGCGGCGCATCCCGGGGCGCTTCCCGACGCTGTTGATGATCGTCCTGTCGATCATCGTGTCCTGCCGCTACCTGTGGTGGCGCTACACCTCGACTCTGAACTGGAACAGCCCGCTGGACCTGACCATCGGCCTGTTGCTGCTGGCGGCCGAAACCTACGCCTGGGTGGTGTTGATCCTGGGCTATATCCAGACCTGCTGGCCGCTGGGTCGCCAACCGGCGCAGATGCCTCGCGATACCCGGCTGTGGCCCACCGTCGATCTGCTGATCCCGACCTACAACGAGGACCTCTCGGTGGTCCGCAGCACGGTCTACGCTGCCTTGGGCATCGACTGGCCGCAGGACAAGCTGCGCATCCACATTCTCGATGATGGCAAGCGCGAGAGCTTCCGCCAGTTCGCGGCCAAAGTCGGCGTCGGCTACATCACTCGCGCGGATAACCGGCATGCCAAGGCCGGCAACCTCAACCATGCGTTGAGCCGTATCGATGGCGAGCTGGTGGCAATTTTCGACTGCGACCACATCCCTGTGCGCTCCTTTTTGCAGCTCACCGTGGGCTGGTTCCTGCGCGATCCGAAGCTGGCCCTGGTGCAGACTCCGCACCACTTCCTGTCTCCCGACCCTTTCGAGCGTAACCTGAACATGTTCCGGCGCCGGCCCAACGAGGGCGAGCTGTTCTACGGCCTGGTGCAGGACGGCAACGATATGTGGAACGCGGCGTTCTTCTGCGGCTCCTGTGCAGTATTGCGCCGCTCGGCGCTGGACCAGATCGGCGGCTTCGCGGTCGAAACCGTGACCGAAGACGCCCATACCGCGCTGCGCCTGCACCGACACGGCTGGAACTCGGCTTACGTGCGCATTCCCCAGGCTGCCGGGCTGGCCACCGAAAGCCTGTCGGCGCATGTCGGCCAGCGGATTCGCTGGGCCCGCGGCATGGCGCAGATTTTCCGCACCGACAACCCCTTGCTGGGCAAAGGCCTGACGATTTTCCAGCGGATCTGTTATGCCAACGCGATGATGCACTTCCTGGCCGGGCTACCGCGGCTGGTGTTTCTTACCGCGCCGCTGGCCTTCCTGTTTTTTCACGCCTACATCATCTACGCCCCGGCGTTGATGATCCTGTTGTACGTGCTGCCGCACATGATCCATGCCAGCCTGACCAACTCGCGGATGCAGGGCAACTATCGCCAGACGTTCTGGGGCGAGGTCTACGAAACGGTATTGGCCTGGTACATCGCCCGGCCCACCACCGTGGCGCTGTTCAACCCCAAGAAAGGCAAGTTCAACGTCACGGCCAAGGGCGGTCTGATGGAGCACAACCAGTTCGACTGGAAGATCGCCCAGCCCTATCTGGCGCTCTCGGCCCTGAACGTGGCAGGCCTGGGCTTCGCCTTCTGGCGCTTGCTCAGCGGCCCGATGACCGAGATCGGCACGGTGCTGGTGAGCATTCTCTGGGTGGTCTACAACCTGCTGATCATCGGTGCCGCAGTGGCGATTGCCGCTGAAGTGCGGCAGGTGCGCCAGACACACAGGGTGCAGTCCAAGCTGCCGGCGGCCGTGCGTCTGGAAAACGGTCACTTCTACTCCGGCATGCTGGTGGACTACTCCGACGGCGGCGCCGGGTTCCAGGTGGATGTGCCGCTGTCGCTGCCGGTGGGTGGTCGCGTTTCGCTGCTGATGCAGCGTGGGCAGCGCGAGTTCCTGTTTCCCGGCGTGGTCAGCCGTAGCCACAAGAACTTCGTGGGGATCAGCTTCACCCAGCTCACGGAGCAACAAAAAATCGATTTCGTACAGTGCACCTTCGCCCGGGCCGACGCCTGGCTGAACTGGGGCGAAGGCTTCGCCCAGGACCGGCCGCTGCACAGCTTCCTGGACATTCTCAAGCTGGGTGCCAAGGGTTATTACCGGCTCTACGAATACCTTCCAGCCTGGACCCGTGTGGTGATCGATCCGTTCCTGCGCCTGCTGGCCTGGCTGGGCAGTTACCTGCCGCGTATGCCCCTGGCGTCTTCCCCCTCCTCGTCTATAACGGTGAACGCAGCATGAGCCGCTATTTCAGCAAATCGCTATTTGCCGCCCTGGCGCTCCTGGCTGTTGCCTGCGCGCAGGCCGCCCCGGCGCCTGCCCCTCCCCCGCTGGCGCAGGAGCAGGAGCAGAAGCAGAAGCAGAAAACCCCAAGCTGGGCCACCTCGCGCACCTTCGAACAGCTGGGGCGTTCGACTGACAGCCTGTTGCTGGGGATCCACAACAGCGATCAGATCGAGTTCACCCTGCGGCGCGACCGAATCGCCAGCGATGCCAGGCTTGAGCTGGAATACACCCCGTCTCCGGCGCTGCTGCCGACGCTCTCGCATATGCGGGTCTACCTGAATGACACGCTGATGAGCGTGGTGCCCATCGAGAAAGAACATCTGGGGCGCAAGACCACGCAGCAGATCGCCCTGGATCCACGACTGGTCACCGACTTCAACCGCGTCCGCCTGGAATTCGTCGGCCATTACACCGACATGTGCGAAGACCCGGCCAACAGCGCCTTGTGGGTCAACGTCAGCCGCGCCAGCCAGGTTTCCCTGCAGGAACAGGCACTGGCGACCAAGAACGATCTGGCGTTCTTCCCGAGGCCATTCTTCGACGCTCTGGGCTATGGCAAGCCGGTCATCAACCTGCTGTTCGCCGCCTCCCCGACCGTGGGCGAACAGCGCGCCGCCGGCATCCTGGCCTCTTACTTCGGCAGCCTGGCGGGTTGGCGCGGCGCCCAGTTCCCGGTGCTGTTCGATCAGCTACCGGCGAGCCAGGACCGGGGCACACTCACCCCTTCGGTGGTGTTCGCCACCAACGATCATCGGCCACAATTCCTCGCGGACCTGGAGAAGTTCCCGCTGGTACAGGCGCCGGTGGTGCAGCTGATCGACAACCCCAACGACCACTACAGCAAAGTGCTGTTGGTGATGGGGCGCAATGACGCTGACCTGGCGGTGGCCGCCCGCGCCCTGGCCTTGGGCGCAGACCTGTTTCGCAGCTCGCGGGTGACGGTGGAAAACGTCCAGCAGTTGCAGCCGCGCAAGCCCTACGACGCCCCCAACTGGATGCGTACCGATCGCCCGGTGCGCTTCGCCGAACTGCTCAAATACCCCGAGCAATTGCAGGTCAGCGGCCTGCAACCGCGGTCGATCATCCTTGACATCAACCTGCCGCCCGATCTGTTCGTCTGGCGTAACCAGGGCATCCCGCTGCAGACCAAGTACCGCTACACGCCGCCGTCGGCCAACGACGAGTCGCGCCTGAACATCAGCCTCAACAACCAGTTCATTACCAGCCTGCCGCTGCTGCGCAACACCAACAGCCGCCTGGAAGAACTGCGCCTGGCGGTGCTGTCCAACGAATCAGCGAACGTCAGCGACCAACTCCTGGTTCCGGCGCTGAAAATCGGCGACCGCAACAGCCTCCGTTTCGATTTCAGTTTCGCCAGCACCTTCGGCAGCTCCCAGCGCGACCGCTGCCAGACCTCCCTGCCGGTGGACACCCGGGCGGTGATCGACGATGAGTCGACCATCGACCTTTCGGGCTATCACCATTACATCGCCATGCCGGACCTGCGCGCGTTCGCCCGCAGCGGTTTCCCGTTCAGTCGTATGGCTGACCTGTCGGAGACCCTGGTGGTGGTGCCAGCCAATCCGACCGCCACCCAGCTCAGCACCTTGTTCGAGGCGGTCGCCAGGATCTCCTCGCAAACCGGCTTCCCGGCGCTGGCGCTGAACCTGAGCGACAACTGGGATGACGCCAGGAAAGCCGACGTCGACCTGCTGGTGTTGGGCGCCCTGCCCGCGGACCTGCGGGATCAGTCGGACCTCAACCTGTGGCTCGACCATACCCGCGACTCCCTGATGCATGCGTCGAATGCCGCCGCCGGCCAGTCTTCGCCCCGGGCCGGGCAGATCAACGATGAGCGCAACCTGGGAGCCAACCTGGTGGAAGTGTCGGCCAAGGCCCCAATGGCGGCGATCGTCGGCATGCAGTCGCCCTTCCATAGCCAGCGCAGCATTGTCGCGCTGCTGGCCACCACCCCCCCCGACTACCAGATGCTGCGCGAAACCCTGGGCGACAACGGGAAAATCGACGCCGTGTCCGGTTCCGTGGCCATGATCCGCAGCAGCGGCGTGAATAGCCAGCTGGTCGGCGAGCAGTACTTTGTCGGCTACTTGCCATGGTGGCTGATGCTTTGGTTCCAACTCTCCGAACATCCGGTACTGCTGGCGGGCATGGCGGTCCTGAGCGTGCTGCTGACCTCCTTCCTGCTGTGGCGCGCCTTGCGCTGGGCCGCGCATCGTCGGCTGGCGAACGAGGAGTAAGGGATGAAAGCCGCCGTCGCATGGGCGTTGGCCCTGAGTCTGCCGGGGCTGGCGACTGCCTCCGAGTGCACCTGGCCGGCTTGGGAGAGCTACAAGAAGGCGATGGTGAGCCCCGATGGACGGGTGATCGACCACTCGTTGCCGCAGCAGATCACCACCTCGGAAGGCCAAAGCTACGGGATGTTCTTTGCCCTGCTGGGCAACGATCGCAAGAGTTTCGCCAAGCTGCTGAACTGGACCCGGGACAACCTCGCCGGCGGCGACCTGAACCGCCGGCTGCCCGCCTGGCAGTGGGGGCTGAGCCAGGAGGGTCGTTGGCAGGTGCTGGATCCGAACAACGCCAGCGATGCCGACTTGTGGATGGCCTACAGCCTGCTGGAGGCCGGCCGCCTCTGGAAGCGGTCGGATTATGAAAGCCTTGGCCGCAACATGCTCTGGCGCAGCGCCGCGCAAACCCTGCGCCCGCTGCCCGGGCTGGGCCTGATGCTGTTGCCGGGGGATGTCGGCTTCGAATCCGCCGACGGCTGGCGGCTCAACCCGAGCTACCTGCCGCCACAACTGCTGGCGCGTTTTGCCCTGATCGCTCCGGTGTGGAGCGACGTGGCGAACAGTACCCGGCGCCTGCTTCTGGAAAGCTCGCCCAAGGGCCAGGCCGCCGACTGGGTGGTCTGGAAAGCCGGGCAAGGCTGGGCAGCGGACGCCAAGGGCGCGTTCGGCAGCTATGACGCGATCCGCGTCTACCTCTGGCTGGGCATGCTCAATCCCCAAGCCCCGGGCAGGGCCGAGTTGCTCGCGCAGGTGCAACCCATGGTGGCGATGACGGCGCGGCTCGGCCATCCGCCAGAGCGTGTGGATGTCGCCCGGGGCACCGAACAGGGGGTCGGCCCTGTCGGTTTCTCGGCGGCGCTGTTGCCGCTGCTGGCCAGCGCAGCCGAAGGTGGTGCGGCGCTGGCAGCCCAACGCGAACGTCTACGCCAGAACCCGCCCCTGGCGGACGCCTATTACAACCAATCACTGCTGATGTTCGGCCAAGGATGGGACCAGCAGCGTTATCGTTTCGACAAGGACGGACGGCTACTGCCGGCGTGGACCTCATCATGCAAGTAGTGCTCATGCGCAAAGTCGTGTCGCAATGGACGTTGGTGTTGAGCTGCTTGTCGGGCACCGCGCTGGCTCAGCCGGTTACTCCCCAGGAACAGCAACAGTGGCTGCTCGAACAGGTACGCTTGGGCGAAGCGATGTATCGCGAGGACCTGGTGCGCGACTCGCTGGCGCGCCTGGAGCTGATTGCTCCGGAGCATCCGCAGGTCTTGGTCGGCGGGATTCGCCAGGCCTTGCTGCAGCATAACCAGCCGCTGGTGGAGCAACGCCTGGAGCGGTTGCGCCTCCAGGCCCCGGGTTCGACGGCGCTGCGCCAGGCCCAGGTTTTGATCAAGCTGCAGAGCAAGGACGGTCAGCATCTGTTGCAGCAAGCCCGCCTGCTGGCAGCCGCCGGACGGGCGGAGGAGGCGGCCGCGCAGTACCAGGAGCTGTTCGGCAGCGAGCCGCCGGACTTCTCCAGCGCGCTGGAATACTGGGGCGTGCGCAGTGACATCAGCGGCCAGCGCCCCGCGGTGATCCAGCAGTTGCAGAGCCTCGACAGCCAGTACCCGGGTAATGCGGGGCTGCGCCAGATGCTCGCCGGCCTGCTGTTCGCCGAACAGCGCGATGCCGAAGCCCTGGCGATTCTGCACCAACTGGCCGGCGATCCCCAAGCCAGCAACCTCGCCTCCGAGCGCGAATACAACTACCTGAGCAAGCTGCCGGTCAGCGGCGAAACCGCTCGCGCCTGGGAGGACTTCCAGCGGCATTACCCCTATTCGATCTTCACGAACGAGGCGGCCAAGCAGCTGCAGCATCAGCGCCAGTTGCTCGGCGATCCGGCTTGGCAGGCAGGCGTCAAAGGCAAGGAGCTGCTAAAGGCCAACGACTATGTCGGCGCCGAAAAGCTCTTGCGCCGTGCCTCACGCAACTACCCGGACGATGCCAGCCTGATCGGCTTCCTGGGCACCGCATTGATGCGCCAGAACAAGCATGACCAGGCCTATGCGGCGTTCACCGAGGCCTTGAGCAAGGAACAGGACACTTCCTGGATCAGCAAGTGGAAAGACCTGCAGCTGGCCAACCGCAACTGGATGCTGCTGCAACAGGGTGACGAAGCCCTGGAGCGCAAAGACTTGGCGACGGCCCGCAAAGCTTATCAACAGGCGCGCCAAGTCAAACCCGACGAAGCCGACTGGCTGGTGGGTCTGGCCAATATCGCCCAGGCCGAAGGCGAAGACATTCAGGCCGAGGCCCTGCTGCTGCAGGCGCGCAAGCTGCAGCCCGACAACGGCAAGGCGGTGCGCGCCCTGGTTCGTCTGTACCAGGTGCAAGCGCCGGAAAAGGCCAAGGCCTACCTCGACACATTGCCGGCGGCCACCCAGCGCGAGTTTGCGGCCTTGCGCCGGAGCCTGGAGCTCGACCGCTTGAACCTTGAAGCGGATGCCGCGATCCAGCGCGCTGACTGGCTGACAGTTTCGCGGGTGCTGCTCAAGGCTCGGGCACTAGCCCCGGACGATCCCTGGCTGACCTATCGCCTGGCCAATGCCCAGCATGAACAGGGGCAAGACAGCGCGGCCGAAGACAGCTTCCGCCAGTTGATCCAACGCCAGGGCAGCAATGCCCAGGCGCGTTACGCCCACGGCTTGTACCTGGCGTCGACCAGGCGCGACAGCGAGACCCTCGCCACCCTGGCCGCCATTCCCACGACGCAGTGGGACGACAATATGCGTGACCTGTCCAGCCGGGTCCAACGTCGCCAGCTGTTAGCCCGGGCTCAAGCCCTGCGTGATGCCGGTCACGAGCCGCAGGCGATCGCCCTGCTGCTGCGCGCCCCGAACACCGACGATCTGTCGACCCTGGCAGACTGGGCTTACCAGCGCGGTGATCAGCTGCAAGCCGAGGCCTACTATCGGCAAGTCCTGCAGCGCGAGCCGCACAACGCCGAGGCGCAGCTTGGTCTGATCGAAACCCTGATTGCCCGCGGCCAGCTTGCGCCGGCGCACCGCGCCCTGGAAGAACTGCCTGTGCCAGCGAACGCGCCGGCGGCCTACCAGCGGCGCCTGGCCAATGCCTGGACCGGGGTGAACCAGCCGGACAAGGCTCGCGCGCTGTACGCCCGCTTGCTCAAGACGCCACAGAGCGATCCGCTGCTGTATCGAGACGCGGCGCGGCTGATGTCCCGCCAGCAGCCCCAACAGGCGCTGGACAATTATGCCCGCAGCATGGCCGCCGCCAGCTTGATCGATCCCGCGCAGGCCAACCCCCGCAACGATCGCGCCATGACCCTGGCCAGCCGGGCGAAGGACGCCGACGAGTGGCTGCCGCGCAGCCTGCGCAGTGACGTGGACACCCTGTACCAGGCGCAGAACCCGACTGTGCACCTCTCCCATGACTTCGCCTGGCGTACGGACAACTCGTCGTCGGGGATTTCCGACCTGACCACACAGACCACCATTCTGCGCCTGGATGCGCCGGTTGCCGAAGGCCAGGGCTTCCTCCAGGCCGAGCGGGTGGAGCTGGATGTCGGCAGTTTCGACACCAAGGCGAACGGCCTGCACCGCGAGCAGTTCGGTACCTGCGCACTGGTCACCAACGGTTGCCCGGATACCTCCGAAAGCACCAGCGGCACAGGCCTGGCGATGGGCTGGGAAAATGAGCGCTGGGCGCTGGATCTGGGGCACTCGCCGGAAGGCTTCAAGGTGCCGAACTGGCTCGGCGGGGTCACCTACAGCAGTGACTGGCGGTCACTCGGCTGGTCCCTTACGGCCTCGCGACGGCCGTTGAGCAACTCTCTGGTGTCCTATGCCGGCGCGGTCGACCCGATCACCGGCATCACCTGGGGGGGCGTCACCGCCAATGGCGTCACCCTGGGGCTCAGCCATGACGAAGGCGGTGTCGACGGAGTCTGGGTCAGACTCGGCGCCCACTGGCTGCGGGGCAAGAACGTCGCCGACAACCAGCGTCGGTCGGCCATGGCCGGCTATTACTACCGCCTGGTCGACCGCGCCGACGAGCGTCTGCGCACGGGCCTGACCCTCATGTACTGGGGCTATGACAAAGACCTGAGCGAGTACAGCCTGGGCCAGGGCGGTTACTACAGCCCGCAGCAGTACTACTCCATCGGCGTACCGCTCAACTATGCCTGGCGCAATGCCGACTGGTCGGTGCTGCTGGAAAGCTCGGTGGGCTGGTCCTATTCCAAGACCAGCGATAGCGATCTTTACCCCGTTCACGGGGCGGACAAGTTGCGCGAGCTGATCGAGCATGCCGACTACGTATTCGCCGGGGATGCCAGCCAGATCACCACCGACAGCAGTAGCAGCGGAGTCAACGTCCGCCTGCAAGGTCTGTTCGAACGCAGGCTATCGGACAACCTGGTCCTGGGCTCCGGCATCATCTGGCAGCACAGCGAGGGCTATGCGCCGAGCCGGGCCTTGCTCTACCTGCGCTACACCTTCGACCCCTGGCAAGGCAACCTGCCGTTGCCGGTCGAACCCATAGCGCCTTACGCCGACATGCGCTGAAGGCGCTGAGGGTCAAGCCGATGGATGGCGGGCCCGGCTACTGCCAGTGATGAGGAGCAAAGTGGATGAAGATTAGTCAGCCGTTTCGCGCGACGCTGCCCCTCAACGTCGCCCTCGAGGCGACTTATTGAACGACGACAGGGCCACTCAACTTGCTCATCACGAAGCCGATAAACTGCTCGACAGTCATCTTCTGGCCGTTGAAATCCACCTGATTGTTGGCGTAGCGCAGCTTGGACACGATGTTGTTGCCGTCCAGTGTCGCCAGTTGAGTCCCTACCGCCATGCTGCTGACCATTTCACTGGCCATGGTCCCTTGGTCGGCAATCATCTTGGCATCGGTCTGGCCTTCGATCTGCGCCTGCACACTGGCGACGTCGGCGATCATCGGTTTGGACAGCAACAAATTGAAGTCCAACAGCGCAATCAGCTGCTTGCCCACTTCTACAGGCGGCAGGTCCATCGATTGCGGTTTGGCCAGATCGACCACCAGGCTCATACGGCTTTCACCGTTGGCGGTATTGAACGACAGGTTTTCCAGAGCGAGCTGCGGTTTGGCGTCCAGCAGTTTTTCCAGATCAGCCTTGACCCGGGCCTGCTCGGCGTCGGTCAGGTTCAGCTCTGGCGCCGGCTCACCGGCGGCAGCTGCAGCGGCTGCAGCCGCTTCGTAGGGCGGAAATTTGTTCTGATAAACCTGCACCAGCGACACAGTGGCCGGAATATCGAGGTTCTTCATGCTCCAGGCCATTTTGGCCGCGCCGACCGCCTTGCCGTTGAAGAGGATTTCGCCAACCTTGTAGTCGGCACGACCCGCTGCCTGAGTCCCGGATTCCTGGGTAGAGCTTTTCAGTTCGGCGTTTTTGAAAGTCACTACCGACTGCTTGTCACCGAAGGTGGTCTTGGTGCTGGTCAGCTCAAGGGTGTTTTGCCCCAGGTAATAGCCGTAGCTGCTTTTGCTGAGGTTGCTGGCCAGGGTCATGCCATTGAGTTCGATCAATACCAGTGTCTGGTCTTCGGCGACCGATGACAGACTGAGGCTGTCCATGTAGCCCTTGGCTTTGACCTGCTGCGCTTGGGCACTGGCGGCAACATCGAGGTTCAGACCGGAAAACTTCAGATTGGATTTCTCATCCAGCGCGACCTCCAGTGGCAGCAACTCGAGCTTGCTGTCGGTGGAGTTGTCGTAACCGATGTTGACTACCCCCTTGACCGGGGCAGCATCCTTGGTGGCGGCGAACCATTTTTCGGTGAACGGGGTCTTTTCCAGCTCGTAGTGGCTGGTCGCCAGGACCGGCAGCCATTTGAGCGTGACCAGGCGCGAGAATGGCAGCGGGCCGTGTTCGATATGGTCGACGAACAGCAGTTCGACGCCTTCAGGGCTGTCGCTGAACATTTCGCCCTGACCTTTGAGGCGGTAGTGCGCGGTACTGGTGAATATCCGGCGATCCAGCGAGATCAGCTCCAGCGTGGCATTGCCTTTTGAACCGACCAGGGCGGCTTGCAGTTCTTTATTGGCATCGGCGATCGAAGTTTGCAGCACCCCTTCCAGTCTGGTGCCGGTGTACCAGGCGCCGCCCGCGCTGATTGCACCGACCGCGACAACGATTGCTAACAGGATGCCTGCTGATTTATTCATGCTTTACCCGATCAATATCCGTAGTTGAAAGTGTGGTGGTCTTTCCTGAACCCTTGACGGGTTGCGGCTCGACGCTACTAAAAGTGCTGGGAGATTAGCATTTGCGGCACAGCACGACCCACCTTCGAAGGTGAAACAACGGTCCAGGTCGAGGTGATCGGCGCGAAAAAAGCAAAAAGATCGCAGCCTTCGGCAGCTTCTACACGTTTTGCGTACGCGCGCATCTACACGGGTGTACTCGCTTGTCACAGGAGCTGCCGCAGGCTGCGATCTTCAGGCTTTCATTCCTCAGGAATACTCCACTTCCATCTCATCGAGCTGATGATCAAAGCTCTTCAGCCGCGCGGTCCAGGTGTACACCAGCACTTCAAAATCCCGGCTGATCACTGCCCCGCCCGGTGACTCTGCACGCGTGTCATGGAAATCCAGCTGATAGCGTTCCCGGGCCATGGCGCTGGCGACGTCGCAGAGTTCGCGGGCGTTATTGAGCCAGTGCCGACCGTCGGCAACTTGTTTGTCGAGGGCCAGACATTGGTGTTTCAAGGCTTCCAGGCTTTTTTCCAGCGGGGTGCCGGTGAGTTCGCCCATGACTTCCTGAAAGGTGCGCCCCGGCTGCCAGTAACTGCCCCAGAAATAGCGATCAAACACCGTTTCGACGCGGCGCAACGCGACCTTGGTGTTCCAGATCATCACCAGGGTCTTGCCTTGTTCAAGCTGCTTTTTCTTGATCCGCTGACCCTGAAGCGAAGCCCAGGCGAACATCACCATCGCCAGCACCGCAATCAGCGCCACCGCGCTGTCGAGGAAGAGCAGCGCCTTGTCTATCTGGTGAGCCAGCATGATGCCGTAGAAATAAGTGGCAGAGAGCAGCACCACCGCAGCGATGGCGCACCAGAAGCCGGGAGCATAAGGGTTTTTCATTATTGGAATCCCCATGACCATCGCGAGCCTTGATCCGTGGACAAGCGCCAACCGCCGCGCGTCCACCCAACTGATCAAAGCATAGCAACGGCCTCAGGGTTTCGTGTGCTCAGAACCTTGCGTTCGTCTGCTTTCCAGATCATCGCCTGCTCCAGCCCATTCGCGGGCTTGCCCCAATGCCAGTCAGTTAAGGACATGAGGTCTTTATTGTAGGAGCGAGCTTGCTCGCGATGGACTCAAGAGCGGCGCGTTTATTCAGAAAACACGCGTTATCGTTAACGTTCATCGTCGGAACGCCGCCCGGAGCAAGCTCGCTCCTACAGGGCGCACCTTTCGCTTTACTCTGGCATTGGCGCTTGCCCGGGATACGGACTGACGGTCGACAACCCTCTAAGCCAGAATCCGAAAACGAAAGATCAAGTCGCGTTCAACGCCTGTGCGGTCAAGCGATGCTGCACTTCTTCCATCATGTCCAGGCCGTCTCTCAATGACACAAACGCGGCATTGATGAAGCGGTAAAGATCCTGATCGTCGATATCGCGGATGGTGACCGAGGTGAGGGTTTCCAGCAGATCGGTGCCGATACGGATGCGGCTACAGGCGGTTTCGTGGAGAAAATGGGTTGCCGCGAGGGTGTTGAAGGTTAGAACAGATGCGGCGGTGGGGTTGGATGTCAGGGGACGGTACGGAGTCATAGATATATCTCGTAGATAATTTTTTTGGAGCCTCCATTGATCGTCGCCAAACGAAAAAGGGTGGCAGCTGTACGCAGGTTGGCGAACCGGTTATCTACGAAACCCGGCAGACCCGAAGATCTCCCGCGCACAGCCGCCATAGATCAGCATGCCTTCACCAAAATGGTACAAGCATGGAATCGGTGCGCTGAAACGCGTCATAGAAAAAGGATCGCCAAATCCTGTCGCCGATATGCGGCAACGGGGCGAACTATAGAAGGGATGGTTCGGGGTCTGCAACCAAAGAGGCGGACCGTTGACTTTTCTTAGCTTTTTTTAGCCTATTCGTACAGCCGTCAACACCGGTCTATTGCGACCGAACTCAGCTTACAAATCATCCAGGCGAACCGGCTCGGAAACCTCATGACGGCGAGCACAAACAAACTCGGCCAAATCCATGTCATCCAAGCGCTCAATCATGGCTTCAAACACATCCGCCGATATCAGGTATCCCATGATTCGGTTGTTATTGAGCACCGCAATCGGCTCCTCTTGTGCATCACGCATTAACGCCCCGGGATTCTTCTTGAGATCAGAGACGCTGACGACCCTATCGGCAAGCACGCTTTGCATAACTTGAAAGCTCCTTGTCTGACGTTCTTGAGCAAACACCTGGCTCGAAAAGCACAGGCGGACACAGTGCCCACCCACAGAAAAAATGCTCAAACGGGAGTTAACCCCAGATTTTTTCAACACTCACCAGATTTTTGTATATTTCAGTGTTTTCCCTCAGATTTTTACACCCCCCCGCCCCTACCTCAGCAGCACATTCTGTTGATCCACCAATGATCAATCATCACCGTCTATTTGCTTATCCCAAGATTCGCGCCTAATATCTCCCAAAACGGGAGATTCTTGCATCGTGCGAATAATTGCGAAAGGGACTTTGAAGATCTTCTGGGAGAGCAGCCCGGCTTATGCCGATGCGATGACACCTCTCTCAGAGTGGTATCGACACATGGAAAAATCGTCATATCGTACGCCTCAGGAAGTAAAAGCCGAGCTGAGGACAGCCAGCGTTCTGAAAGGTGGACGGGTGGTATTCAATATTGCCGGCAATAAGTATCGAGTAATTCTGGCAATTGACTACGAACGGCAATTGGGCTTTGTGCGTTTTGTCGGCACCCATGCTCAATACGATCAGATCAATGCGGAGACTGTGTAATGAACATCAAGCCCATCCGAAATGATGAGGATCTGACACTCGCTTTTGCGCGTATCGAGCAATTGTGGGGGGCAGCCCTAGGCTCGCCCGAAGGAGATGAGCTGGAAATATTGGCGTTGCTGGTCGAGAAGTATGAGGACGAGCATTTCCCCATCCCGCCTTCGGATCCCATCGAAGCGATCAAGTTTCGCATGGATCAGCAAGGCCTTACGGCTCGCGACCTGGAAGCCTTTATTGGTCCAAGTGGACGCGTTTCTGAAGTCTTGAACCGCAAACGACCATTGAGCTTGCGCATGATCAAGCGTTTGCATGACGGTTTGAGGATTCCATACGAAAGCCTGTTGGCTGACGTGGTTTAAAGTAGGGAGTGGGCTAAGCAACTGGATGTTTAGCCGCTTCCTTCAATTCTTTGCCCCTCAGTTTTTTACACCCCCCGCCCCTTCCTCAGCAGCACATCCAGCTGATCCACCACTTCGGCCCAATCGGCATCGTCGAGAATCTCGTCGCGCAGGAATTGCGCTTGGCTCTCGGTCCAGAAGAAGGCGTCGGCCAGGTGCAACTCGGGTTTGAGCGGTGAATGGGTGGCGATGAATTTATCGATGCCCTCCGGGTCATCCGGCAGACCAAGTTGTTTGAACAGGGATGGCAGGCTGTGGGTGGGTGATTCCATGGGGGACTCCTGGTTTTAGGCTGGAGGAGTGTCAATGATTGAGTGGGTGATCTTATTGCGACTGCTGCGCAGTCGATCGCGGGCAAGCCACGCTCCCACATTTGACCGGATAGTCCCTGTGGGAGCCGGTTTGCCCGCGAAGACGGCTGGATAATCACTGCACATTGTCATGAATAACTTACCTCGCACACTTCGGCATGGGGCACCATTTTCAGGTACTGGTCCACGCTCAGATGGACGAGGTTGTTGTGGTTGCCGGCCTCCAGGTAAATGTCATCCTGACGGGTCAGCAGCGGATCGATGATCATCTTCATGCCATAGGATTCGCCCAGGGCGGGCACGGCACCGCGTTCGCAGTCGTTGAACAGATGGGCCAGCGTGCTTTCGCGGGTGATTTGCCATTCACCGCTGCCACGGACTTTGCTCAGGTCCAGATGCCGGCTGGCGGGCAGGACGGCCATCAGGTAGTGCCCGTGGTGGTCGTCGAGAATCACTGATTTCGCCACGCGTTCAGCGGGGATGCCCGCCACCCGGGCGGTTTCCAGGCTGCTCGACGAATGAGGATGAGTCACGACGTCGTATTCGCAATGGGCCTGCTCCAGGCTCAGATGCACGGTTCTTGCCATACGCATGATGCACCTCGGTGTCCTGCTCAACGGCTGCAGGACGATGGGTTAACAACTGATTTCCCCCTTAAAGAGTCTAGGCCGTGCATCGGGTACCGACCACCACAAACTGCTGATCGGTTCAGCGAAGTCACTGATCAAAATTCGTTCAGCCCGTTGCTCTACTAAACTCCAGTTCAGAGCCGGCAAATGGCTGACGGCCGGTAGTGCATGACTCTCCGGGGGGTCATATGTACAGAGGTGGATGGCGGGCAGTGGTGCTGTGGTTGTTGATCGGGTTACCGACCGGGCAGGCGTGGGCCGTGGATCCGGTCGTGGTGCTGACGGTGAACGATGTGATCAGCCCGGCCAGCGCCGACTACGTGGTTCGAGGCATTAACAAGGCCGCCGATGAGCACGCGCAACTGGTGGTGCTGACCATCGATACCCCGGGCGGGCTGGACACCTCGATGCGCTCGATCATCAAGGCGATTCTCGCCAGCCCCGTGCCAGTGGCCAGCTTCGTCGCCCCCAGCGGCGCCCGTGCCGCCAGCGCCGGGACTTACATTCTGTATGCCAGCCATGTCGCCGCCATGGCGCCGGGCACCAACCTGGGCGCGGCGACCCCCGTACAAATCGGTATGCCCGGGCAACCAAACCCGCCAGCGGCGCCACGTTCCGACAAGGAGCCGGAGCCTGATACCAGCAAAGACACCCTGACCCACAAGCAGATCAACGACGCCGCCGCGTATATCCGTGGCCTGGCGCAATTGCGTGGACGCAACGTCGATTGGGCTGAGCAGGCGGTGCGTGAGGCAGTTAGTCTGTCGGCTCAGGAAGCGCTGAAACTCAAGGTGGTCGATTACGTGGCGGACGATGTGAACGGCCTGCTCAAGCAGCTCGACGGCAAGACCCTGAATGTCGCCGGGCAGGAAGTACGGTTGCAGACCGCCGGCGCTGCACTGATCAGCCATGACCCGGACTGGCGCACCAAGCTGCTGTCGGTGATTACCCATCCCAGCGTGGCGTTGATCCTGATGATGATTGGCGTGTACGGCCTGTTCTTCGAGTTCATGTACCCGGGTACCGGTGCTGGCGGCGTGCTGGGCGGGATATGCCTGCTGCTGGGGCTGTATGCCCTGCAACTGCTACCGGTGAACTACGCGGGCGTGGCGCTGATTCTGCTGGGCATCTCCTTCATGGTCGCCGAGGCGTTTTTGCCGACGTTCGGGGTGATCGGGTTCGGCGGGATCGCGGCTTTTGTCGCCGGAGCAGTGATTCTGATGGACACCGATGTGCCGGGTTATGGCATTCCGCTGTCCTTGATCATCACCCTGGCCGTAGGCAGTGCGCTGTTGTTGGTGGCACTGGCGAGCATGGCAATGAGGGCGCGACGACGACGACTGGTCAGCGGTGATGCAGGACTGGTGGGCAGCATCACGCCGGTGATCTCCGTGCAACCCGACAACCCTCACAACGGCTGGGTGCAGCTGCAAGGGGAAAACTGGCAGGTGTCGAGCTCGATGCCCCTGCGACCCGGACAACAGGTGCAGGTGGTGGCGCGCAAGGGACTGCTATTGGAAGTGACTGCGGCACAGGTGATACCACGAGGAGGATGATCATGGGTCTGGAACTGGGTTTTGGCGCGCTGCTGGCGCTCTTGATTGCGTTGATAGCGTCAGCGTTTCGTATCCTGCGTGAATACGAGCGCGGGGTGGTGTTCCAGCTCGGCCGCTTCTGGCAGGTCAAGGGCCCCGGACTGATTCTGTTGATTCCGGTGGTGCAGCAAATGGTTCGGGTGGACCTGCGCACAGTAGTGCTCGATGTGCCGACGCAAGACGTGATCACCCGCGATAACGTGTCAGTGAAGGTCAATGCCGTGCTGTATTTCCGGGTGCTCGACCCGCAGAGGGCAATCATCCAGGTCGAGGACTTCCTCATGGCCACCAGCCAACTGGCGCAAACCACCTTGCGGGCAGTGCTGGGCAAACATGAACTGGACGAATTGCTCGCCGAACGCGAACGCCTGAACACCGATATCCAGCAAGTGCTGGATGCCCAGACCGACGCTTGGGGGATCAAGGTGGCCAACGTCGAGATCAAGCATGTCGACCTCAACGAATCGATGATTCGCGCCATCGCCAAACAGGCCGAAGCCGAACGGGAACGCCGGGCCAAGGTGATCCACGCCGAAGGCGAATTGCAGGCTTCGGAAAAACTCATGCAAGCCGCCGAAATGCTTGGCCGCCAGCCGGGGGCGATGCAGCTGCGCTACATGCAGACCCTGGGGGCGATTGCCGGTGACAAGACCTCGACCATCGTCTTTCCCTTGCCGATCGAGTTGTTGAAGGGCATGGCGGATTTGTCGCCGAAGACATGAGTGGGCCGCAGGCCCACTCATTGTAGGAGCTGCCGCAGGCTGCGATCTTTTGGGAGCGCCCTCGCCCCCCAGGCAACTTATCAGGCCGGCAGCACCGCGCACTCACTGAGCCAGGCCAGCAGTTGCCGAATACAGGCATCGATCGACTGCCCGCCGGTATCGAGCACCAGCGCCGCGGACCGTGGAGGTTCGTAAGGCGCGCAAAGAAGGTAATACTCGAGCGCCCGTGCACCGCAGCCGTGTCGGCGGCGATGTTTGAATGGAGTTTTTGTCTTGGCCAAGGCTGCAACCCTAGCAGTTCTGCTAGTTCCCAGCGTTGGGCCGAGCGAGTAAAACTGGAGGCCTTCAGTCACATCGACCGTATCACCAAGGAAGGCTTTTCCATGGCCTACTCAATTGCTGATGACCAGGCCAACACGATCCTGCCACGCACCATGCTATTGGCGACCGACAGCAAAAACTCGGTGCTCGCTGAAGTGGTTGTCGGCAAAACCAACCATTTGGCCTATTCCGCGTACGGTCATCAATCCGCACAACAGGAGGTCGCGACGAGCCTGGGCTTCAATGGTGAACTACGCGAGGCACGGATTGGCTGGTATTTGCTGGGCAACGGCTATCGCGCCTACAACCCACGATTGATGCGCTTTCATAGCCCGGACAGTTGGAGCCCGTTTGGGCGGGGCGGGTTGAATCCGTATATGTATTGCGTGGGGAATCCGATAAACAGGTCGGATCCGACGGGGCATTTCCCGTTTATCGAACTTGTTGCCTCTGGGTTCAGTTGGCTCAGAAAAAATGTGCACGGTTATCGGGTTGCGCCTGTGCCGAAACTGAACCCATCGGATGTATCTAATGCTCTGTGGGGCATGCATTCAACCAAGATGAGATTAATCCAAAATAAATCTGGACCCCCTTCGGGAGAGGGGATTGCTGAGGTCCTATATCGCGTCATGTCCTCAGGACAAATGCCAGGTGGCTCTCCGGCGATCAGCGTTATTGGCCCCACGACACCAAAACGCTATCAAGGATACGGGGCGACGGCAGCCGGTTTGAACTCACAAGGCAGCAGACGAATAATGGCAGAGAACCCGAACCTGAAAGTCGGCTCAGGCTCGAACAGGACAGAGAGTTTTTCTTTCAACATAGATTCACCGCCAGACTATTCGGACCTTGGCGGTGGGATAAATAGTGGTCCTACCAACCCAGCGACCGGTCAAGGTTTTCCTCCTGCCGGTAGACGTCTTTCGATACCCCCACCACCGATCCCCGCACCGAGCTCGCCCTCACCATCGAGATGGTCCGGCGAGTCGGGGCCAAGTGATTGGAGTTCGAGCTCAAGTTCTTCACGCTCTTCGAGTCCGCCGCCACCCTATGCAACGCTCACAGATATCAGAACTGGCCAGTCTAGCTCTGGCTGGGTTACGAAGAAGAAATAGAAGACCTGCAAAATTGGTGACGTCCAAGCGGTGCGGAAATCAGAGCGTTTATTGCGGTGCAAGCATAAGCACTTTTGCTTGTGTCATCTGAACATCAAGCCCTCCCTACCGCTGCATCCCCCACCGCTTCACCGTCACCCGCTCCAACGTATCAAACACCAGGTTCTCCACCAGCAAGCCAATCAGAATCACCACCGCCAACCCGGCAAAAACCTTGTCGGTGTACAGCTCATTTCGGTTCTGGAAAATGTACCAGCCCAACCCACCCTTGCCACTCGTTGCGCCGAATACCAGTTCCGCCGCAATCAACGTGCGCCAGGCAAAGGCCCAGCCGATTTTCAGCCCGGCGAGGATTGATGGCAGTGCAGCCGGGATCAGGATGAACAGTACGAAGCGAATGCCCTTCAAACCGTAATTGCGCCCGGCCATGCGCAGGGTTTCCGAGACGCCGAGAAAGCCGGCGTAGGTGTTCAAGGCCAAAGCCCAGAGCACCGAATGCACCAGCACGAAGATCAAGCTGTTCTGTCCCAGGCCGAACCACAGCAGGGCCAGCGGCAACAGGGCAATGGCCGGCAATGGGTTGAACATCGAGGTCAGGGTGCTCAGCAGATCGCGACCGAACTGAGTCGAGACTGCCAGGGTGGTCAAGGCGAAGGCCAGGACGATGCCGATCAGGTAACCCTTGAGCAGCACCACCAGGGAAATACCGACCTTGCCCAGCAACTCGCCGCTGAGCAGACCTTCGTAAAGTGCGCTGCTGGTTTGCAGGAAGCTGGGCAGCAGCAGGTCGTTGTTCTGGAGGCGGGCGACGACTTCCCAGAGCACCGCGAGCAAAATCAGGATCAGGCTTTTGCGTAACCAGCCTTGTTGCCAGAGGCGCTGACCGAGGGGCAGTTCGCGCTCCAGCGGGACGCTCAGCAGCGGTTCCAATGCAACTTCGTATTCCTGGCGTACGGGTGATGAATGGCTCATCGGGCAATCCTCCATTAGCTCAATAAGCGATGCGAATATCGGCGAAATCCAGTTCACGACTGGATTCAACCGACTGGCCTTCATCAAACAACAGCCGATGAATGCGCCGCGCCGATTGCTGAAACTCCACGCCACCGAGGCTGTGCAAATCGTACTGATGGCTGTGGACTTCTGCGCGTACGCGCCCCGGATGCGGCGACAGCAACAGGATGCGATTACCCACCACCAGCGCCTCTTCAATGGAGTGAGTGACGAACAGCAAGGTGAAGCGCACCTCCTCCCAGAGCAGCAGCAATTCTTCCTGCATCTTGCGTCGGGTCAGGGCGTCGAGGGCGGCGAAGGGTTCGTCCATCAGCAGGATCTTCGGCTGCATCGCCAGGGCCCGGGCAATTGCTACGCGAGCTTTCATACCGCCGGACAAGGTATGCGGATAGGCATCGGCAAACGCCGCCAGACCGACCTTGTCCAGGTAGTGCAGCGCCCGTTCCTCGGCTTCGCGGCGCTTGAGGGTTTTTGAGGCGAGCAGCGGGAACATGACGTTCTGTTTAACGGTCTTCCACGGCGGCAGTTGATCGAACTCCTGGAACACCACGATCCGGTCCGGCCCCGGTGTGGTAACGGTTTGCCCCTGCAGACGGATCTGTCCTTCGCAGGGTTGGATAAACCCGGCAATCGCCTTGAGCAGAGTCGATTTGCCGCAACCCGAAGGACCGAGCAGAACGAAGCGGTCGGCAGGATCGATCTCGAAGCTGACCTGGTGAGTCGCCCGAACGACGCGCTGCGGGGTGCGGTACTCGAGGCTGACGTGGTCGACCGACAGCAGCGCTGGCGCTGCTGTGATCAGGTTGCTGGCCGTGTGGCCTTGCACAGGTGCGTTCATTGCTGTCAGCTCCCTTGCAGCGGTTTCGCATCCTGGAAGAAGTAGTCCTTCCATGATTCGGGTTTGTTTTTGAGCGCGCCAACGCGGTAGAGAAACTCCGCCAAAGGATAGGTATTTTTCGGTGTGACGCTGAATTCGAACTGCGGGTTGTCGATGATTTTCAGCAAGTCGGCGCGATCGATTTTGGCTTTGGTCACGCGGATGTAGGTGTCAGCGGCCGCGCCTTTGTCGTTCTGGGCAAACTCGGCGGCTTCGGTCAGGGCTTCGATGAAGGCTTTGTAGGTTTTCGGGTTCTCGTTGCGGAACTTCTCGGTGGCGAACAGCACGGTTGGCGAGTTCGGGCCAAGCAGGTCGTAGGTATTGAGTACTACATGCACCTTGGGGTTTTTCAGCGCCTGATCCTGGAACGGCGGGTTGGAAAAATGCCCGGTCAACTCGGTGCCCCCGGCGATCAACGCGGCAGTGGCGTCCGGGTGCGGGACGGCGATGGTGTACTTGTCCAGGCGGTTGAAATCCTTGTCGCCCCATTGCTTGGCGGCGGCGTATTGCAGGAAACGCGACTGCACGGAAACGCCGACCGCTGGCACGGCGATGCGGTCCTTCTCGGTGAAGTCGGCGATGGTTTTGACTTGCGGATTGTTGCTCACCAAGTAGTACGGGAAATTGCCCAGGGAAGCCACGGCCTTGACGTTCTGCTTGCCGTGGGTGCGGTCCCAGATGGTCAGCAGCGGACCGACCCCGGCACCGGCGATATCGATGGAACCGGAGAGCAACGCATCGTTGACCGCCGCGCCGCCGGACAGTTGGGTCCAGTCGACCTTGATCTCGATGCCCTCCTCCTTACCGTGTTTTTCGATCAGGTTTTGATCGCGCACCACGTTGAGCAACAGGTAAACAATGCCGAACTGTTCGGCGATGCGGATCTCGCCTTCGGCATGGGCGACGCTCGGGGCGAGCAGGCTACTGGCGAGCAGGCTGAACCCCAGGCCGATGCTGACGGCCACGGATTTGATTGGTTTGGACATGGAAGTGCTCCTGGCTATAGGAAGTGCCGTGGTCGATCAGTAAGGGGCGTCGCCCTGAATGGTGGTGCGATAGAGCTTGCGGCGCAGATGGCTCGGGCACCCGGCGGCGAGGTGGATCAGCGAGCGGTTGTCCCAGAACACCAGGTCGTGGGGCTGCCATTGGTGGCGATAGATGTTTTCCGGCCGCACGCTGTGGGCGTAGAGCTCGGCCAGCAGTTGCTGACTTTCGTCTTCGGGCAGGCCGACAATGCGGGTGGTGAACCCCTCGCTGACGAACAGTGCCTGGCGGCCGTTTTCCGGATGGGTGCGGACGATCGGATGCACCACTTCGTTGACCTGAGCGAGCTGCTCCGGGGTCAGAGTCGGGCGCCAGTTGCCTGCGAATTTGGTTTCGCTATAGCGCGCGGTGTAAGAGTGTGCGGCCGAGCGACCTTCGACCGCTTTGCGCAGCGCTTCGGGCAGCCCGTCCCAGGCTTTGTGCATGTCGGCGAACAGAGTGTCGCCGCCTTCGGCCGGCAGCTCCTGGGCATGCAGCATCGAGCCCAGGCTTGGCAGCTCTTTGTAGGAAAGGTCGGAATGCCAGAATTTGCCGGCATCGCCCAGACCGATGGATTGGCCGTTCTCGATGATGTTGGAGACGATGAGGATTTCCGGGTGGCCAGCCAGCAGGAATTGCTTGAGCACATGAATCTGCAAAACCCCGAAGCGGCGGCTGAAGGCGATTTGCTGTTCCGGGGTTATGCGCTGATCGCGAAACACCACCACGTGATGGTCCAGATGCGCACGGTGAATGCGGGAGAAGTCCTGGTCGTTGATCGGCAATGCCAGGTCGAGGCCGATGATTTCGGCACCCACGGCACCGCTGAACGGACGGATTTCAAAAGTTTGCGGCGCGATGTTCGCGGCGCTTGGGAAAGCAGTAACTGCAGACATAAATCACTCCCACGCATGGCACGCTCAAGGGCGCGCGCGTCGATCAGAAACTCACGGAGGTCCCGTGTTGGTTCATTTCGTGCGGCGCGCCGATTGGTCGGCAGGTACGCAGGGGTTTGACTTTATAGATATAAGAACATGAATTTAAATACCGTTAGAGAATAACGATATGACTTATTTCAAAGATCAAAAGATCGCAGCCTGCGGCAGCTCCTACACGCGGTCCGGGTACAGCCGCGAATTCGAGGTCGTACGCAAATCCGCAGGCTGCGATCTTTTCCATGGGCGGCCAGTGAGCGTGATGATTTCTCTTCCCACCGCATGCTCGCACCCAGTTGGCCTATGCTGCTGCCAGCATGACGCGGGTCCATTCATGAGGGATTCTCAATGTTCTACGTGCAACGCGATGCTCAAGGTCAGCTGATTCGCGTGGAAGCCGCCGCCTACGCCGAAGCGACGGAAACGCTCCCCGCCGACCACCATGAAATCCAGGCCTGGTACGCCAACGAAGCGCTGGAAACCAGCCTCAAGCAACTCAAGCAGAGCGACCTGGATATGATCCGGGTACTCGACGACCTGATTCAGGTGCTGACCAGCAAAGGGGTGATTCGTGTCACCGACCTGCCGCCGGCAGCCCAGGCCAAGCTGATGGACCGGACCCAGGCCTGTGAAGCCCTGGGTGGTTTGAGTCATCTGATCGATGATGATGAGACAGGGTTGATCTGAAACCCGGTTAAAGCGTCCTTTGTCGGAGGGGGCTTGCCCTATCGTTACGCGAACCATGTAGCAGCTGCCGAAGGCTGCGTTCGGCTGCGAAGCAGCCGCAAAGTCAGGCACTGCGGTATTCCAGACAAATCGTGGAAGCAGGATTTACGACTGCTGCGCAGCCGAACGCGGCCTTCGGCAGCTGCTACGGGGACAGTGCTGAATCTGGAAATTACTTCACTTCCAGGGCACAGGCTCGCCCTGGCCTTCGCCGTACAGGCCCATCTCGCGAATCACCAGGAGCTCGCCCTCGGTCTCCACTCGTTCGGCAATCAGCGGCAAGTCGATGCTGTGGGCGGCGCGCTGGAGGCTGACCATGAAGCTGCCGCTGAAGGCGACCACCAGGAATAGACAAATAGCGATCAACAGTTATTTAAACAGGGACATCAACAGTCTCGACTGGAAAACCTTCGGCCTGCATTCTTTTCAATACGTCCTGCCAGCGCGACAAGCGCTTGGTATCACCGACTTTCTTGTTGCTCTCGGCCCCCGGCAGCCATAATCCTTCGGCATTGAAGGAGTAGACCGGCAGCAAGTCGGTTCGTTGACTGGCCGGCTTGATGGTGTCGATCAGGCTGTCGAGGACCAGCGGCATGGCGTCCGGGCGCGAGTAATAGGTCAGCACCATGTGCGCGCGGTTCAAGCGCAAGGCCTTGACGTAGGTAATCCGCAGTTTGTCGCTGGAGACCCCGAGACGGCGCAGGCTGAAGTACTTGGCAATGGCGTAGTCCTCACAGTCGCCTGCGCCCTTCCATAAGGCTTCAACCGGAGTCTCCCAGTAATCGACCTGATGCCACAAGTCGATGTCTTCTTCGTAGCGCATGTGTTTGTTGAAGAACTGGTTGACCAGTTCGAGCTGTTCCAGCTCGCTGGCCTGGTTTTGCGAGGAAAGCAAACGCTGCCAGGCATCGATTCTCTGCTGCCCTTGACCCAAAGGACCGTACAATGTTTCGGCTCGACGACTGATCAGCGAAAAATCCCAATCGGCATGCAAGCCACCCAGCAGGACGCCGGCCAGAAGCACCGCTGAACATAGCCAGCGCAGGGTTCGAGGGGGAGCTAAACGTATCGCCAATGCGAGTCGTCCATGAGGGATTGGGGGAAATCGATTGATGGTGAAGGTTCGATAAGTAAAAGACAATGGCACCGTGAAATCACGGCTCGCCGGACGCGCTAGACTTAGGTGAATGATCGTCGGGTTCAGCGCTGGGACCCAAAAAGATCGCAGCCTGCGGCAGCTCCCACGGGGATTTGCGTACCGCGGATCGTCCAGGGGATACAGGGAACGCCGATGGTTTGACAAGTGACTGAGCAGTCACTAGTGTGCATTGGATCCAATAAATCCCATTCATTTCATAAAGCAGGGTAGCGTCGTCGTGCCACAGAAGCCGAACCCTTTGCGCAGTATCCCGGTCAGCGGACCGATACCCGCCCATCTCGCGCGCTCAGTGATTGAAGAAACCTTGCGCTCGGCCATCCTCGATGGTCGCTTGCCGTGTGGGACAGCCCTTCGCCAGCAAGACCTGGCCGATCTGTTCGGGGTGAGTCGCATGCCTGTGCGTGAAGCCTTGCGACAACTCGAAGCGCAGTCGTTGCTGCACGTGACCGCACACAAAGGTGCCGTCGTCGCGCCTTTGATCGAAGGTGATGCCGTCGAGACTTACGCCCTGCGCATCCTGCTGGAATCCGAAGCCCTGCGTCTCTCGATTCCCTTGCTTGAGGCCGCCGATTTTACCCTGGCCGCCCACTACATCGACGCACTCGAAACCGAGACCGATTACACTGAGATGGGCAGGCTCAACCGCCTGTTTCATATGGCCCTGTATGGCAAGGCCCCCAACCGCAGGCTATTGAGCCTGGTAGAAAGCGGGCTGATCGAAGAAGAGCGTTTTCTGCGCTTCAACCTTGAGGCCATGGGCCTGGGAAAAATCTCCCAGGATGACCATCGGCACCTGCTGCGAATGACCGAAGAGCGGAACATCGAACAGTGCGTAAAAGCCCTCGAAAATCACCTCAACCGTGGGGTCGAAGTGATTACCCGTTATTTGAGCGATACTGATCCTCAGGGCAATAAAACACCGAAGTGAAGGGCGCGGGGAATGCCATGCATTCCCACGGGGCCCGGTTGATCGTCAACATTCACCTCAGACTGCTCAGCGAGTAATCTGCCTGCAAATCCTTCTTTCCCCACCAGGAAGCGCCTCGTTTCCGACCTCTGCAACCGCCAGAACCTGAGCACCAGCTCCCACTTCCAGTATTCAAAGCACCTTCATCCCTACGCCAGTGATAGCAGCGCCATCCATTTGGGCTCACTCTTGAGTTTGCCAACTAAAAATGATCGAGCGGCGTGTATCTGCACAGTCCTCGCGCACTGGACGCACAGAAGGAGGCCTGCCACTGGAAGGAAGGACCGGGCTGTTCCCGACCCCCTCCGACACCATCAAATAACTTCAACTCATCCATCAGAAAGTTGTTCCGAGTGAGGCATTCACTCATTTATCTTTATTCTGACTTATATAAGCCGGAAGGAACAACTTCATCTCAATAAAACTTATTCCAACTGTTTTATCGGAACTTGTCGCGCTCGAAAAACTGCACTTTACAAAAAATATAAAAAACACTTGCCCCACACTTATCCTGTGTATTAATTTTTCTCCGCCGACATGAAGTTGCATAACCAATTCATGTCGGCGCGATCTGCATCACTGACAACGAAAGCTGCGGCGCAATCTACCGTCAAGCCTACAGGCCCTGGCGCACATGGCCGTCAACCCTTGAACCTTATCAATATTAACTTGAGGCACTTGTTCGCCCTTTAGAAAGTTAACCAGGCTTCCCGCCAATTACAAACCCGTTATCAGACTGATACTCCTCCTACACGTTAGAGGCCACAACATGAAAACAAACAAAGAACTGCTTCACTTTAAAAAAGCGCAATTAAGTGCCCACCCGATCTTTTCGGAAATCAACTCGCTGCCGATACTCCAGCGATTTATGGAAACCCATGTGTTCGCCGTCTGGGACTTCATGTCACTGACCAAACGCCTGCAACAGGAACTGACCTGCGTCCAGCTGCCATGGCTTGCGCCGCAGGACCCTCAAGCCGCTCGCCTGATCAATGAAATTGTCCTGGGTGAAGAATCGGATAATCGAGTCGATCACGGTCATTACAGCCATTACGAGCTGTACCTGGATGCAATGCGCGAAGTCGGCGCCCGCACCGCGGTGGTCGAACGCTTCGTCGCGCTGCAACGCGAAGGCGTGAGTTACGACACCGCCCTGCAAAGTGTCGAGGTTGATCCGGCCGCGGCGAACTTCGTCAGGCACACCCTGCACACGGCGCTGCATGCTCCGGCCCACAGCGTCGCCGCGGCATTTCTGCACGGTCGAGAAAGCGTCATCCCGCAAATGTTCCAGCGCATTCTCGACGATTGGGACATCGGCATCGAACAGGCGCCGACCTTTCGTTACTACCTGCAACGGCATATCGAAGTCGATTCCGAAGACCACGGCCCGGCCGCGGAAAAACTTCTCGCACGACTGGTCGATGGCGACCCGCAACGCGAAGAGGAGGTTTATACCGCCGCCATCGCCGCCGTGCAAAGCCGCATCGCCTTGTGGGACGGCTTGCGCCTGAGCATGGCTGAAACCATCGCCGAGGTGAGCGCATGAACGCCGCCGACTACCAATCCTTCGCCGAGTCCTGGGAAAGCCGGGCAACCATCCGCACCCGTCCGCGGCGCATGGTCGAGAACGACAACAAGCTGATTTATCCCCTGAGTCGCCAACCCTTGGTGCTGGGTGAAACTTTTCTGCGCGAATGCCCCGAACAGCGGGATTTTGCCCTGGTGCAGACGCTCTACAAATTCATCAACGACGTGGTGATCTTCGAAACCGAAATCGTCGATAAAACCGCGCGCAGCATTGCCAAGAATCGCTTCGCGGTGCCCTTCCCCTTCGCCTGTCGTTATGACGCCATGACCGTGGTGGTGGATGAGGACTACCACGCGTTGGTGGCCATGGACTTCATGCAACAGACCATCGCCATGACCGGGATCACGCCAATCGAGCTGCCCGGTGAAATCGAGCTGAGTCGGGCAATTCCAGCGGCACTGGCGCTGGCTCCGGAGCACTTGTGCGCCGCCGTGGAGCTGATCTGCGTGGCGATTGCCGAAAATACGGTGACCAACGATGTCGCAGCCTTCGCCAAGGACGACACGGTCAAGCAATCGATCAAGGGACTGATGGCCGACCACCTGCTGGACGAAGGCCGACATTCGGTTTTCTGGGCAAGGCTGGTGCGGATCTACTGGCATGGCGCAAGCGAAACCGACCGGCACAGCATCGCGCAGATCCTGCCGGTGTTCATTGCCCACTACCTGACCAACGATATCCAGAAGGCCTTCGACTGTCGGCTGATCGAGCACTTGCAACTCAGCGACAGCGCAAGGCTGGCACTCAAGGGAGAAGTATCCGGGCTGGCCTTCCCGATCAATCGTCATCACCCACTGGTCGCCAACATCGTGCGGTTTTTGCGCAGCAGTTCGTTGCTGGATTCGCCCTGCGTCCAGCACGCCCTTAGCGCCTACCTGGTCTGACCCGAGGAGCACATCATGCGACGGCTCGACATTCTACTCATAGGCCAGAGTCAGGCTTTGAACGACCTGGCGCTGGAACTGGAACAACATGGCCACTCACTTGGCCGCCTGACGGACAGTCGGGCCCTCAACCAACAACCGGTCAGCAGCGCCAACCTGCTGATCGACGACGGCAGCCTGACGATCTCGTCGCAACGTCTACGGGACTTTGGCGACTGCGTACCGCTGAGTTTACGTTTGGTCGCGGGGTCTTTGAGCGAATACGGCCTACCCCAACTCGAAGTGCTCTGCGGGTACGGCTCGGGCACCGAACAGCGACTGATTGCCCGATGGCCCGTGGTTGATGAACCTTCAGGCAATGGCCAGACACTGCGTATGCGGGTAGTTGCCGAGTTGGTGGACGCTGTGGCCGTGATGGTCAGTCGCTTCTCCCGCGATGCCGATTACTTCCTGCAGGCCGAGTCCGCCGAACCTTGCTCCCAAGGACATCAGGAAAACCTGCTGCTGCTGGAGCGGCTGTCTTACGCCCATCGATTCAATCTCACCCATCAACCGGAGTTGCTGCTGATCGCGCAAACCCCATTGATCGAAAGGCTTGAACAAAGCCTCAAGGCATTCGCCGACCGACCTGCACTGAACATCGCCGGCACGTCCATCAGCTATGGCGCCTTGCACGCCCAAAGCCTGGCAATCCAGCAGCGATTGCTGCCGCTACTGGAACAACACAAGCCGGGCGACGGGCCGTTGGTGGTGGGTATCTGCCTGGCGAAATCCAGCGCGCTTTATGCAGGTATTCTGGCGATTCTCGGCAGCGGCGCGGTGTATCTGCCACTCGAACCGAGCCATCCACTGCAACGCCAGCAGTACATCCTGGAGAATGCCGGAGCGCTGTTGCTGCTTCACGATGGCCAGCACCCGCTCAGCGCCGCGATACCTGGATTGGACATCAGCCGCATCGACGCCTGCACCGCGGATCTCTCGCAGCCGCTGATGAGTCAACGCCCCGCCCTCGATGCGCCATGCATGGCGTTGTACACCTCGGGCACCACCGGTCATCCGAAAGGCGTGTTGCTCAGCCAGCACAATCTGGCGCATTTCTGCGCCTGGTATGCCGCCTATGTAGAGCTGACCGAGCACAGCCGGGTCTTGCAGTTTTCGTCCCTGAGCTTCGACTCATCGTTGATCGATATCTTCCCGACGTTGATCCAGGGCGCCGAGTTGATCGTCCCCAGCGACGACGAGCGCCGCGACCCGCTACAACTGGTGGAGTTGATCCGCCGCCAGCGTCTGAGCCATGGGTTTGTGCCGCCGGCATTGCTGAGCATTCTGCCCCTCGACCAGCCGTTGGGGCTCGAACATGTGATGACCGGTGGCGACGTCTGCGAACCCTACGTGATCGAGTGCCTGACCCGGCAATGCCGGCTGTACAACCTCTATGGGCCGACGGAAGCCACGGTACTGATTACTGCACGACAACTGCAGGCCGGCGATAGCAACCGCACCCTGGGTGCGCCGATCGCCAACAGCCAGGTGCTGATTCTCGATGAAGCCTTCCTGCCAGTTGCCGAGCACACCGTGGGTGAGCTGTACATCGTCGGGCCCGGGGTCTGCCTGGGCTATTTGAATAATCCGCAGCAGACCGCCGAACGCTATCTCGACTTGCCGTTGCCCGACGGCCAAAGCCTGCGCGCCTATCGCACCGGCGATATGGCGAAGTGGACGGCCGACGGCATCGAGCTCTGCGGCCGGCGGGACAACCAGGTGAAGATTCGCGGCTTCCGGGTCGAGCCGGAAGAGATCGAACACTGCCTTCGTGACAGTCAATTGTTCCGTCAGGTAGCGGTGGTCATCGACAGCAATCGACGAATTCTGGCATTCCTCGCCCAACCTCAGGAAGACCCGCCGGGCAGCGCCCGCGAAGCATTGAAAGCGCACGCGCTACAGTTTCTGCCGGACTATATGCAGCCAGTCGCCTGGACCGAACTGGCGAGCATGCCTTACGCCAGCAACGGCAAAGTGGATCGCAAAGCCCTGCTGGAACTGCCGGTCAGTTTCCTTGAAAACCATCCGCGGCGATTACCCAAAACCGCTGACGAAGCGCAGTTGCTGGAGCTGTGGGCTGAATTACTGGAGTTGCCGGCCAGCGACATTTCCACCGACGAAAGCTTCTTCAATCTCGGCGGCCACTCGATTCTCTTGTCACGAATGCTCCTGGGTTTGCGCCAACAATTCGGACGCAGTATCTCGATCAACCGCTTCATTGAAGTGCCGACCATCGCCAGGCTGGCGACGCTGGTCAGCGGTAACAGCAGCGAAGAAGTGCTCAGTGCAAAGGCCTTGGCCGACGCTTTCCGCGAACTGGATATACACGCCTTGCCGGTCAGCCGGATGGGGGATGTGCACAAGGTGATCGTCACTGGCGCCAACAGCTTTGTCGGCGTGCACATTGTCGAGGCTCTGCTGGCCTGGGGCGCGACCGAAGTCGCGTGTCTGGTACGCGATGGTGCCGGGAAGTCGGCCGCCGAACGCTTTTCCCAGTCCTTGCACGAGAACCGTCTGGAGCATCTGGACCTGAGTCGGGTGCAGGTTTACGCGGCGGATATCACCCGGCCCGAGCTGGGGCTTGCACCTGAGGTGTACGAACGGCTCGACCGGGAATTCGGCGCCCTGGTGCATAACGCCGCCAACGTCAATCACGTCATGGATTACCCGTCACTGGCCCGGGATAACGTCGAGCCGATTTTCGAGTGCCTGCGCTTGTGCGAAGGACGCAGCAAGAAGGTCTTCAACTTCGTTTCCACCCTCTCGGCCTCCAGCACCATCGACGCCGATGGCCGGGTCCTCGAACAACCGGCCGCGCTGACTCCGCCGATCTACATCAAGAACGGCTACAACCTGTCCAAATGGGTGGGTGAGCGGGTTCTCGAGCGCGCTCGCGAGCGTGGGGTCCGGGTCAATCTCTATCGGCCGGGCAACATCAGTTTCAACAGCCTCACGGGGGTCTGCCAACCCCACAAGAACCGCCTGATGCTGATGCTCAAGGGCTCGATTCAATTGGGCCAGGTGCCGGAGTTCGCCCTGAACTTCGACTTGATGCCGGTGGACTTTCTTGCCCGCTTTATCGCCTTCCACGCCAGCCGCTATCAGCCGGACCAGGCGGTGTTCAACCTGCATAACCCCGAGCCGCTGAGCTGGGACGCTTACGTGGCGTCCTTTCGTGAGACCGGACGGGAATTTCGCATGGTCAGCGTCGCCGACTGGCAACAACAACTGGGCCGGGTCGACAGCGAGAACGCGTTGTTCGGCGTGTTGGGCTTCTACCTCAATGGCTTTGAGGAAGACATCGGCGACATCTCGATGATCGGCCACGACAACGCCCAGGCTGGCGTCCGGTTGATGGGCGAGCACTACCCGCAAAAATCCCCCGCGCTGCTGCGCAAGGGCTGCGATTACCTGAAAGAAATCGACTTCATTTGATGCATCAAATCCCAACCAAACTGGAGCACAGCATGACCACTCTGCAACCCGATACCCTGATCAAAAACCCCCATGGCTGCCATGTTTCAGCCTCGGTCGAGGTTCCTGCCGATGCACTGCGTGTGTGGGAGGTGGTCGGCAACTTCGCCGGATTCGATCAATTCATCCCCGCGCTGTCGCACATCGAGATGACCGGCGAAGGCGTGTCTTCGCTGCGCAAGAAATTCTTCAAGGACGGCAATCTGGTGGTCGAGCAACTCAACTCGCGGGACGATCAGGCCATGAGCATGACCTGGACGACGATCTACAACACCCTGGGGGTCGCCAACCTGTGGGCCGCCATGACTGTCGAGCCACTGGTTGCGGGCAAGTCCCGAGCGACCTGGACCATCATCGCCGAACCGGCCCAGGGTGGCACCGAGGCCTTGCCTGGGTTCAAGGATTTTGTTCAGGGCTTTGCCGATGACTCGATGAGTAATGTGCTGAAGCTGTTTGTGTAAGGTTCGAATTCATCGGTTTTAGACACACCGCTATCGCGAGCAAGCTCGCTCCCACATTGGACCTGCGCCGACCCGCACTTTTGTGGTCAGTGCAAAACCCTGTGGGAGCGAGCTTGCTCGCGATGAAGATAACGCGGTCCCTCAGACAGGCCTTAAATTCAGATCTTGAAGCTGTCGACCAATTGCTTCAGACGCTTGGCCTGTTGCGACAAGGCATCACAATCCTTCAAGGTTTCGTTGAGGTTGACCACGCCCTGCTGGTTCAGCAGGTTGATCTGGTTGATGTCGACGTTGAGGGTTTCCACCACCGCGGTCTGCTCTTCCGTTGCCGCGGCCACCGACTGGTTCATCCCGTCGATTTCGGTGATTCGTTGAGTCACGCTGACCAAGCGCGCACCGGCCTGATTCGCCACTTCGACACTTTCCTCGCTGGAAACCTGGCTGGCGTTCATGGTGGTCACTGCTTCGCGAGAACCTATCTGCAGCGAGGTGATCATCTTGTGGATCTCCTCGGCTGATTCCTGGGTGCGGTGGGCCAGGTTGCGCACCTCGTCCGCTACCACCGCAAAACCACGACCGGCTTCACCGGCACGTGCCGCTTCGATTGCTGCGTTAAGCGCCAGCAGATTGGTTTGCTGGGAGATACCTTTGATCACATCGAGAATATGCCCGATGTTGTCGGTGCTGGCATTCAAGGTTTCGATCTGGGTGCAGGACTGGCTGATTTTTTGCGACAGCTCAGTCATGGCCAGTATGGTTTTTTCCACCACCTGACGACCATCATCCGCCTGTTCACTGGCGCCGCTGGCGTGCTGCGAAGCATCGGCGGCATTGCGGGCGATTTCCTGGGTTGCGGCACCTAGTTCATTGATCGCCGCCGCTACGCTAGTGGTCCGCGCACTCTGCTCGTCGGAACCGATGATCGAGGCGTTCGACGATGCCATCACCCGTTGCGACAGATCATGCACCTGACGTGTGGCCGACGAGACTTCGGAAATCGACGCGTGAATCCGCTCCACAAACTGGTTGAACGCGCCGCCCAACTCTCCGAACTCGTCTTTGTTTTCCACCGTCAGACGACGGGTCAGGTCGCCCTCACCTTGCGCAATGTCCTGCATCGCTCGCCCCATGGTGGTCAGCGGACGCAAGAGCACCTGAATCAACAAACTCAACAACACCGCGATGGCGGTCACGGCGACGAACATTGCGATCAAGGCCGAAGTGCGGAATTGGCTCAATGGTGCGTAGGCCTTGTCCTTGTCGATCGACAGTCCGATGTACCAATCAGCGTTAGGCAGACCGGTCACTGGCGTGAAGGACAGAATGCGCTCGTGTTGATTCAGGATGACTTCCTGATTGCCCTTCCCGATGCGCACCGCGGAACCCGGGTAGATATCCTTGAGGTTCTTCATCAACTGGTCTTTCTCCGGGCTGACGATCACCTGCCCGTCAGCACTGACCAGGAAGGCATGCCCGATACCGCCAAAGTCCACCGAATTAATGATCTTCACCAGGGTTTCCAGGCTCAGGTCACCACCGACCACCCCGAGCAGTTGCCCCTGTTTCTTGACCGGCATGGCAATGGTCACCACCAGCCCACCGACCGCCGCCATGTAAGGCGGGGTCAGCATGGTCTTGTCGGCCGCTACTGCCTGCTTGTACCAAGGACGCTGACGCGGATCGTACCCGTCCGGCATTTTTGCGTCAGGGCGCTGGGTAAAGGTGCCATCGGTTTGTCCAACGTAGGTGAACTGGAAGTTCGAGGTGAAGGCTGGCTGACTGACCAGCCCCGGGTAATCCGCCTGGGCACCTTGGTGAGCAACGTTCTGGGCCAGGTTTTCCAGCACCAGGATCCGCCCGCCCAGCCAGTTCTGCACGCTGCCGGCGGTCAGAACGCCGGCCTGCTCGACAGAAGACTCGAGGTTTTGCTTGATGATATTTCGCTGCAGGTAGTCGTTGTAGAAAGTGAACAACGCAAAAGCCAGAACCACGACGCCTGAAGCGGCCAACAGGATTTTATGGCTGAACTTGAGATTCATTTCAGGGGACTTCTTATGCAGAAAGTGGGGACGCGTCCGGTTGCAGATGTTCCATGTAACAGCGCAGGCGGTGTTCTAAGACCGCTCTACTTAGGTGCACGCATTTCTCACCACTCTGTCGGCACGAACCGGATAAAACTTAGCGCTTTGTAGGAAATGAACTCCATATGCGCAGTAAACCTGCCGGACGGCGGACTGGAATGGCTACAGCACGATATTGATACCGACTGACCGAACGGTGGTTGCAAAATCCACGGAGCTTGAATGACAATGCGACTAATTATCATTTATGACGTTCGGACAGTTGTATTCATGCCATCATCTGATTTTGCAGTGCAGGCGCTCTACAGCAATCATCACGGCTGGCTGAACACCTGGCTGCGCTGCCGGCTGGGCAATGCCGCCGATGCCGCGGATCTGCCCCAGGACACCTTTGTCCGTTTGCTCCAAAGAACCGAACGTCTCGAAGTGAAAGCCCCGCGGGCCTTTCTGCGCACGATTGCCCGGGGCCTGGTGATCGACCACTGGCGCCGCGAGGAAATCGAGGGAAACCTCGCAAAGCGTATCGGTGGTGACCCGTGAGCAAATGGATGACCAGGGTTCGCAAACCGTGTCCCAGGCCATGCGCTACACCCCCGGCGTCTTGACCAATCCCTACGGCGCCACCCATCGCTACGACTACGTGGCGATGCGCGGCTTCAACGATGGCTCGGTGGACAACATCTACCTCGATGGCTTGAAGTCCATGGGGGACGGATAATTGGTTTCACCGGACAGGTCATGATTGCGCTGCTAGGCGTTCTGATTGCGGTGTTGTCGGGGACGGGGATCTACATCTGGTGGCGCAAGTTGCTTGCTCGCAGAGCTGGCAAGGCACGTAAGGCTTAGAAGAACGCTCGATACGGAGTGGTCTTGGCAGCAGACCGTTTCTAGCTTGCAGCTCACCACTTGTAGCTTGTGGCTGCTCCCAAAAAACAAAACCCCTGTCTGCGTAAGCAGACAGGGGTTTCGGAATTCAATCTTGACGATGACCTACTCTCACATGGGGAAACCCCACACTACCATCGGCGATGCATCGTTTCACTGCTGAGTTCGGGATGGGATCAGGTGGTTCCAATGCTCTATGGTCGTCAAGAAATTCTGTGACCAGCCCGTTACCGCAGTAACGTGCCAGCAAAAATCGGTGACTTCTACTAAAGACAAAACCCCTACCTGCATACGCAGATAGGGGTTTCGGAATTCAATCTTGACGATGACCTACTCTCACATGGGGAAACCCCACACTACCATCGGCGATGCATCGTTTCACTGCTGAGTTCGGGATGGGATCAGGTGGTTCCAATGCTCTATGGTCGTCAAGAAATTC
>NZ_CABVHQ010000008.1 GCF_902497895.1 Pseudomonas fluorescens | reverse complement strand
TTTTTTGAAACGATGTCCGGCATCACCACCACCGGCTCGACGATTTTGACGGGGCTGGATACCGCGTCACCAGGATTACTGATTTGGCGCTCGATGCTGCACTGGCTCGGGGGAATTGGTTTTATCGGCATGGCAGTGGCGATTTTGCCTTTGTTGCGAGTCGGCGGCATGCGTTTGTTTCAGACAGAATCTTCAGACTGGTCAGAGAAAGTGACACCACGCTCTCACGTCGCGGCGAAATATATTCTGGTGCTCTACCTAGGGTTGACCGGGGTGTCCGCTCTGGCGCTATGGGTAGCGGGCATGACGCCTTTCGAAGCGATCAATCATGCGATGTCATTTATTTCAACGGGCGGCTTTTCAACCTCGGATGCATCCCTGGCGCACTGGCCTCAACCGGCTATTCATTGGGTATCCGTGGTCGTCATGATACTCGGCAGCCTGCCCTTCACCTTGTATGTCGCCACACTACGGGGCAACAGACGTGCATTATTAAAAGACCATCAGGTGCGAGGGTTCATTGGGTTTCTGGTGATTACCTGGCTGATATTTGGTACGTGGTTGTGCTTTAACAGTGACTACAGCTGGTGGGAAGCGTTTCGTATCGTGGCCGTCAATGTAACCTCGGTGGTCACGACCACGGGTTTAGCCCTCGGGGATTACACCTTATGGGGCAGCTTTTCTGTTTTGCTGTTTTTCTATTTGACCTTCGTCGGCGGCTGCTCTGGGTCTACGGCGGGAGGGCTTAAAATATTCCGCTTTCAGGTCGCCTCCTCATTGCTATTGGGCAGCCTGAAACAACTGATTCATCCTCGTGCGGTGATTCGGAAAAAATACAACGGCCATCCTATTGACGAAGACATCGCGCGCTCGCTCTTGACCTTTTCATTCTTTTTCACCATCACCATCGGTGGCATTGCCCTGGGGTTGGCGCTGATCGGTCTTGATTGGACGACTGCTTTAAGCGGTGCTGCTACCGCAGTATGCAACGTTGGTCCCGGACTGGGCACGATCATTGGTCCTGCGGGCAACTTCTCGACTTTGCCGGATGCAGCAAAATGGCTGTTGACTGTCGGCATGCTCTTGGGAAGGCTTGAAATTTTGACCGTGCTGGTGCTGCTCACACCCGTCTTTTGGAGGTACTAATTGGGTTGGTAGGAGCGCGTTTTTTATGCCCGCCCGCCGTGGGCGAAAAGCTGACATCCAGGCGCGCTTTAATTTGGCGACCTGTCCACACGCATGGGTGCAGCGGTCTTTTTTGAGGAGCCTAGGTCGTCCAGAAATGCGGCGGTGCTTGGGACGTTCAGACCAGTCAGTTGCTGGTGCGTGGCGCGTTGAAACACACGAATGCTCATTCGATTTCCTTGTCTGGAAGTTTGTTTAAACAGGAACCCGCTCATCATGGAGATATGGTGCGATATTGCGCATCCCGCGCTGAATATATTCTTCTTTTCCCCTACCGGCGCGACGTAGTGAAGTGCGCTCTCAACCCCTGCTCTGCGACGGTGTGACGCCAACGTCAGCTATATCGCAAGCCAGGTGGACATTACATTCCGATCAGCCGCTGACGCAGCTATGCTCGCTAACATACAGACATCGGCCAACTCCTTTGGCAGACTCGAAGCCTGCCGTAGTTGTGTGCTGCTCGTGACGCAGCCATCAGGTCACGAGCGGCGTCGGAGCACTGCCACCCTCATCAAGCCATTCGTCGAGAGAGTGTCATGCAAGGAAACATGGACAGTCATTGGACTAATGTACTCTTCCGGTTCTGGCGTCTGCCTGTCGCTTACTATCGCCAGTGGAGCGAATCACGTCGTAAATTCGAGTACGAACCACTGCTGCGCTCGGAGTTGTTCAGCGCCGAACAGATGGCCAGCCATGGAACTCTACTGGCCCAACAGCACCGTATTAGTGGCCGCACGGCAAAAGACTCGATGCTGGCGCGCCTGGCCGACAACGAGGCGACACTAGCCAGTTGCTGCAAGGCGCTCACTGCGGCACCGTTGTCCGCCCGGCGTGCAACACCGGCAGCGGAATGGTTGCTGGACAATTATTACCTGGTCGAAGAACAAATCCGCACCACCAAATCTCACCTACCCCGAGGCTACAGCCGTGAGTTGCCGCGATTAGCCGATGGCCCGTCGGCCGGATTGCCACGGGTCTACGACATCGCTCTGGAGACCATTTCACATGGTGACGGCAGGGTCGATGAGGAGAGTCTGAGCCGTTTTGTAGTGTTCTATCAGACGATCACACCACTCACGCTCGGCGAATTGTGGGCGATTCCGATCATGCTGCGCCTGGCACTGATCGAGAATCTGCGGCGAGTAGCCTCGCGAGTCATGGCGAACTGGGATGACCGCAACCTGGCCAATGACTGGGCCGATCACTTGATCGAAACCGCCGAACGGGATGCCAAAAGCGTGGTTCTGACGGTGGCTGACATGGCGCGCTCGGGGCCGCCGATGAGCTCATCATTCGTCGCTGAACTGGCGCGACGGCTACAAGGGCAAAGTGCCGCGCTGATACTGCCATTGGCCTGGATCGAGCAGGTGCTCAGCGAGTCAGGACTCAATATCGAGCGTCTGGTGCAGGTGGATGCCCAGCAGCAAGCTGCCGATCAGGTGTCCATTAGCAACAGCATCGCCAGCTTGCGTCTGCTGTCGGCCACCGACTGGCAGGAGTTCGTCGAACATCTGAGCCACGTCGAGCAGGTGTTGCGCACGGACCCGGCAGGGATCTACGCGCGGATGGATTTCGCTACCCGTGATCACTATCGGCATGTGGTCGAACGTTTGGCGAAGAACTGTGACCAGGCTGAAGAAGGCGTCGCGCAAGCGGCCATCGCCCTGGCCGATGCCCGAGTAAGGCTCCCGCCCGAGGGCGACGTGGCCGGACATGTGGGTTACTACCTGGTGGGCCCTGGACTCAATGAGCTCGAGCATCGAATCGCCGCTCGAGTACCCTTGGGCGTGAAATGGCAACGCCTGCTGCTTAACGCTCCACTGACCGTCTACATGGGTCTGGTGCTGATCCTGTCAACGCTGTTCGCCTGGCCTTTCCTTGAGGCCGTTTATCGCGACGCAAGACCTGGATACCTGCTGGCATTGCTCGCGATACCCACGCTGCTGATATCCAGCCACCTGGCTATCGGCCTGGTCAATTTTCTGGTCACTCTCACCATGCCCCCCTGCATTCTTCCCCGACTGGACTACAGCCGGGGTATCCCGGTGCACGCGCGCACGTTGGTGGTCATTCCCACCCTGATAGCTCATTGCGAAGATATTGAAGAGTTGGTCGAAGGCCTGGAAGTACGCTTTCTGGCCAATCGGGATGCCAATCTGCACTTCGCTCTGCTCACCGATTTCATGGATGCCCCCACCCAGGAGCTGGAGCAGGATGCAAGCCTGATGTTGCTGGCACGGCGGCTGATAGAAGCGTTAAATCAGAAATACCCCGATCCACACAATGACCGCTTTTTCCTGTTGCACCGACCAAGACGCTGGAACGAGGCAGAGCAGACCTGGATGGGCTATGAGCGCAAACGCGGCAAACTCGCCGAGCTCAATGCCCTGCTGCGAGGCCGTGACCAAGAGTACTTTTCACTGATCGTTGGCGATATCCAGACACTTACTCCCGTTCGTTACGTGTTCACACTCGACACTGATACCCAACTACCGCGCAATGTTGCGCAGCAATGCATCGGCGCGATGGAGCACCCGCTGAACCATCCCGTGTTCGATCCGCATCAGGGCCATATCAGCAGCGGTTATGCGATTTTGCAACCGCGAGTAGGCATCAGTCTGCCGAGCACTGCGCGCTCTTCCTATGCCCGGCTATTCGGGAGCGATGCAGGTGTCGATCCCTACACTCGCGCTGTTTCGGACGTCTATCAGGATCTTTTCCAGCAGGGTTCATTCATTGGCAAAGGGATCTACGCCGTGGATGCTTTCGAGCACGCTCTGGAAGGCTGTTTCCCGGAAAACCGCATTCTTAGCCACGACCTGATCGAGGGTTGTTATGCCCGCTCGGGGTTACTCAGCGACGTGCAACTGTTCGAAGAATACCCCGCCCGTTACAGCGCCGACGTCAAGCGCCGGCATCGCTGGATTCGCGGGGACTGGCAGTTGTTGCCATGGGTCATGCCCTGGACGCCCAGGGCAGGTGGAGGGCTGGAGCGCAATCGCCTTTGCGCCGTGGCTCGCTGGAAAATTTTTGACAATCTTCGGCGCAGTCTGGAGCCGCCAGCTTTCCTGGCAATGTTGCTGTGGGGCTGGCTTGGAGCAATGCAGTCTTTTTCATGGACCTTCGCGGTGCTTATCCTGGTACTGATCCAACCGCTGTCGAGCGCCTTGCAGGAGCTGATGCAAAAAACCGTCGACGTTCCGATCGAGCAGCATTTGACGGCGGCCCTGGGCGCCTCCAGCCAACACTTTGCGCGGGCGGTACTTCCTCTGGTCTGGCTGCCGTTCGAAGCCTTATACAGCCTGGATGCAATCGGCCGTACGCTATGGCGCATGCTGATCAGCAAGCGCCGTCTGTTGCAGTGGGACCCTTCACGGGAAGTGGAACGCAGCAACAGCAACAAACTGTCTGATCTATACCGTGGAATGTGGATCGCCCCATTGCTGGCGGTGGTCCTTTCTGCACTGTTACTACCCACTCCGAATGTGCTTGCCTTGGCCGGACCATTTTTGCTGCTGTGGCTTGCGAGCCCGGCCGTCGCCTGGTGGCTCAGCCGGCCTTCCCCCCGGGTGGAGTTCAATCCTTCAGCGCAGGAGCTGCGCTTTCTGCGATCCCTGGCGCGCAAAACCTGGGCGTACTTCGATCAATACGTCGGTCCGGCCGACAACTGGTTGCCCCCTGACAACATCCAGGAGCAGCCCCACCCTGCCACTGCACATCGTACATCGCCGACCAACATGGGCATGGCGCTGCTGTCCCACCTGGCCGCGCACGACTTTGGCTATCTGAGTGGTGAACGGCTGCTGGAACGCCTCGATCAGTCCTTGTCCAGCATGGCCGGCCTGGAGAGCTACCGCCGGCACTTCTACAACTGGTATGACACCTTGACGCTCAAGCCCTTGCCACCGCACTACGTATCGACGGTGGATAGCGGGAATCTGGCAGGACTGCTACTGACCTTGCGCCCTGGGCTGCTGGACTTGATGGATGCGCCACTGCTTGATCTGCGGGTGGTCAACGGGCTGATCGACTCCCTGGATGTGCTGCAAGACGCCCTCCTCGCCGCGGGCCTGGACGACCACGACGTGCGAACGCTACAAAGCGAAGCGCTCGTGGCGCAGGTTCGGGTTGTTTCGAGCCCTGACGAAGCCATCGAGACTCTCCTGACCTTGCTGGAGCGCATCAGCGCACCCACTGCCCTCAGCCACTTGGCGACGGTCGGCGAGGCCGCCTTCTGGCTCGAGGCGCTGTACGCGCAATGTCAGGATCTGCAGGCCGAACTGCTGCGCTTCAGGTTGCCGCCCGCCATCGACAGGGCCGAGCCATTGGCACTCAGCTGGCGCCAGTTGGCGCAACTCGATGTCGCTCGCTGGTTGCCGGCTCAGCAGGCTCAAGTGACGTCTGTGCAGCGCCTGGCTGCACAGCGCATTGCCACGGTTACCCGCCTGGCCAATCTGGTCGGCGCCATGGCGAACATGGACTTCACCTTTCTCTATGATGCCCCGCGCGATCTTTTCGCCATTGGCTATAACGCCGACGAGCGCAAGCTGGATACCGGTTATTACGACTTGCTGGCCTCGGAGGTGCGACTGACCAACTTTGTGGTTATCGCCCAAGGCCAGTTACCTCAGGAAGGCTGGTTCAGCCTTGGAAGACTGCTCAGCAGCAACGGTGGCCTACCCGTGCTGCTGTCCTGGTCCGGCTCGATGTTCGAGTACCTGATGCCCATGCTGGTAATGCCCAACTATGAAGGCACCCTGCTCGACCAGACCTGCCGCTCAGCGGTCGCCTTGCAGATAGAGCACGGCAATCAGTTGGGTATTCCCTGGGGGGTTTCCGAGTCGGGTTACAACATTCAGGATGCTCACTTCAACTACCAGTATCGCGCATTCGGTGTACCAGGCCTGGGACTCAAACGAGGCCTTGGCGAGGACACCGTTGTAGCTCCCTATGCCAGCGCCCTGGCGCTGATGGTGGCCCCCGAAGCCTCGTGCCGGAACCTGCAGCGACTTTCCGCGCTAGGCCTGGCCGGGCGCTACGGCCTGTATGAAGCCGTGGACTTTACCGAAGCGCGCTTGCAGCGCGGACAGCGTTGCGCAGTCGTCTATTCCTTCATGGCGCACCATCAGGGTATGAGCCTGCTCGCGCTGACGTGCCTGCTACTTGACCGGCCAATGCAGCGACGTTTCGAATCCGACCCACAATTCCAGGCGACCGCCCTGCTGTTACAGGAGCGTGTGCCGAAGACCGCCGCGCAATACCTGCATGTCTCAAGCGCGCCGGCTGCGGACCGGGCATCACGAATACATGAAACCAAGCTGCGGGTCTTTACCGATCCTGACCGCAAACGCCCTGCGGTGCAGTTGCTCTCCAACGGTCGCTACCATGTGATGGTCAGCAGTGCAGGCGCAGGTTACAGCCGTAGCAACGAAATTGCGGTTACCCGCTGGCATGAAGACTTCACCTGCGATAACTGGGGTATGTTCTGCTACCTGCGCGATGTTGCAAGCGGCACATTCTGGTCTGCCGCGCACCAACCGACGTTGCGCCAACCGGAAAGCTACGAAGCCATCTTCACTGATGCCCGTGCCGAATTCCGTGTACGTGAGCAAGACTTCGACACTCATACCGAAATCGTCGTATCACCGGAGGACGACATCGAGTTGCGCCGCCTGCACATCACCAACCGTGCGCGGGTGCGCCGCAGCATAGAACTCACCAGCTACGCCGAGGTAGTGCTGGCTTCGGCCATCAGCGACGCGATACACCCGGCCTTCAGCAATCTGTTCGTGCAGACCGAACTGTTGCGCGCGCTGCAGGCAATCATCTGCACCCGTCGACCGCGCTCCAGCCAGGAAACAGTACCCTGGATGTGTCATTTGCTGGCAGCGCACGGTGTACATGTCGATGCGATCTCCTACGAGACCGACCGCGCGCGCTTTATCGGTCGTGGGCGCAGTGTCGTGGCCCCGGCGGCAATGGACGATGAGGTTGAAGAATTGTCAGGAACCGCCGGCCCGGTACTTGATCCGATTGTAGCGATACGTTGTCGCATCACCCTGAACCCCGGTCAGACGGCGACCATCGACCTGGTTACTGGCCTTGCCGACAGCCGTGACAACTGCCTGCACCTGATCGACAAGTATCGCGACCGTCATCTGGCCGATCGCGTCTTTGACCTGGCCTGGACCCATAGCCAGGTGCTGCTGCGCCAGCTCAACGCGTCACTGGCCGACGCGCGTCTGTTCGAACAGATGGCCGCGTCGATCATCTATGCCAACGCCGCATTGCGGGCCGAGAGCAGCGTGCTGGTGGCCAACCGGCGCAACCAGTCCGGCCTCTGGGGCCAGGCGATATCGGGTGACTTGCCCATCGTGCTGCTGCAGATCAGCGATCTGGCCAACATCGAGTTTGTACAGCAGATGGTCAAAGCTCATGCCTATTGGCGTCAGAAAGGCCTGTCGGTAGATCTGGTGATCTGGAACGAGGACCAGGCCGGCTATCGGCAGCAACTGCAGGACCTGATTATGGGACTGGTCACCTCGGGCAGTGAAGCGAGCCTGGTCGACCGTCCTGGCGGGATTTTTGTGCGGCCGGCGCAGCAGTTGTCGAACGAGGACCGGACACTGATGCTATCGGTGGCCCGGCTGGTACTCAACGATGGCCACGGCAGCCTGGCCGATCAGGTCCATCGGCGCCGCGCGGACCCTCTGCTCCCCAGGCTCGAACCGAGTCTTGTGCGAGTGGAGCAACCACCCATGGTCTGTGCCGCACAAAACGACCCTCCCTTGATATTGAACAATCCCTACGGTGGCTTCAGCCCGGACGGTAACGAATTCGTAGTGATCCTGCGGCCAGGCAAACCCACACCAGCGCCCTGGGCCAACGTGCTGGCCAACGCGCAATTCGGCACGGTGATTTCTGAACGCGGCGGTGCTTACACCTGGAGCGAGAATGCTCACGAATATCGTCTCACCCCGTGGCATAACGACCCGATCTCTGACCCCAGCGGTGAGGCGTTGTACCTGCGCGACGAAGATACAGGACACTTTTGGTCGCCGACCCCGCAACCCTGCCCAGGTAGCGGCCTTTACCTTACTCGCCACGGTTTCGGCTACAGCGTATTCGAGTATGAAGAGGACGGCATCCATACCGAGTTGTGGGTCTATGTGGCGCTGGATGCACCGATCAAATTCTCGCGCCTGAAAATTCGCAATACCAGCGGCCGGCCGCGGCGTTTGTCGGCAACGTGCTACGTGGAGTGGGTACTGGGGGATTTGCGCAGCAAGTCGGCCATGCATGTGGTCACGGAGGTGGACCCATTCAGTGGCGCGCTGTTTGCGCGCAATGCCTTTTCGATCGAGTTCTCCGGTCGCGTCGCCTTTCTCGACACGGACTCGACGGGGCGCAGTTTTAGTGGTGATCGTGCGGAATTTCTTGGTCGCAACGGAAACCTGCAAACTCCGGCAGCACTGACTCGTGCCCGACTGTCTGGACGCTGTGGTGGTGGTTTCGACCCGTGCGCAGCGATGCAGGTCGCACTGGAGCTGGCGGACGGCGAAAGCCAGGACGTGGTGTTCCGTCTCGGTGCCGAGCAGGACGCCAAATCAGCCACCCACCTGGTGCAGAAATACCGCGGCGCCAAGGCCACGACGGGCGAACTGGACGCTGTGCGTATGCATTGGCACACGACTTTGGGGGCCATACAAATTCAGACTCCCGATCCAGCCATCGATGTGCTGGTCAACGGCTGGCTGATGTATCAGGTCATCGCGTGCCGCTTCTGGGCGCGCAGCGGTTATTACCAATCCGGCGGAGCCATTGGCTTTCGTGATCAGTTGCAGGACAGCATGGCAATGATTCATGCCGACCCGGCTGCCGCGCGCCGCCACCTACTGCTCTGCGCCGCACATCAATACCCCGAAGGCGATGTACAACACTGGTGGCATCCACCGCAAAGTCGGGGTGTGCGAACGGGCTGTTCCGACGACTTTCTTTGGCTGCCTCTGGCAACCAGCCGCTACGTGTACATCACAGGTGATCGTAGCGTGCTGAGCGAAGTGGTGGGTTATATCGAGGGACGCGCACTGAATGCTGGCGAAGACTCCTACTACGATTTGCCTGGCAGTTCGCAACTCCAGGAAAGCCTCTACCAACATTGCGTGCGCGCTATTGAGCATGGCCTCAGACGCGGATCCCATGGGCTGCCGTTGATGGGGGGCGGAGACTGGAATGACGGAATGAATCGAGTCGGCGAGCAAGGCCTTGGTGAGAGCGTGTGGCTTGGCTTCTTCGGCTACGAGGTGCTGCTGCAATTCTCCAGTACTGCGCAGTTGGAAGGCGACATTGTCTTCGCCCAGCGTTGTACTGACCAGGCGGCGACCTTGCGTGTGAGCCTGGAAAATCAGGGTTGGGATGGCGCTTGGTACCGCCGCGCTTACTTCGACGATGGCCAGGTATTGGGCTCTGCGAATAACGAGGAATGTCGTATCGACTCCATAGCGCAAAGCTGGTCGGTGCTCTCCGGGGCTGCGTCGCAGGTACGGCGCCGAACTGCGATGGATTCACTGGATTTGCACTTGGTCCGGCGCGATACCGGCGTGGTGTTATTACTGGACCCGCCGTTCGACAAGGGTGCACTGGATCCCGGCTACATCAAAGGCTACGTACCTGGCGTACGCGAGAACGGAGGCCAGTACACTCACGCTGCCGTTTGGGCAAGTATGGCTTTCGCCCGTCTCGGTGACAGCGACAAGGCATGGGAGCTGCTGCGCATGATCAATCCCATCAGCCGTCGCAGCGCTGCACAAATCGAAACGTACAAGGTTGAGCCTTACGTGATGGCCGCCGATGTCTACGGGGTTGCGCCCCATACAGGACGCGGCGGATGGACTTGGTACACCGGCTCGGCGGGCTGGACGTATCGCCTGATCGTTGAATCACTGCTGGGACTGACACGCTGCGCCAACTCGCTGCGCATTGAACCGGTGCTGCCAGCCAATTGGCCTGGCTTCACGCTCCATTATTGGTTCGGTGCGACCCTCTATCACATCGAGGTGCGCCAAAACGAAGACGCAACGCACACACTCAGCCTAGATGGCACGCTACTCACGGATGCGACGTTAGGACTGCTGGACGATGGGATCGAACACCGCATTTTGGCGACTTGTCCGAAATCTACGGCGGTTAGTGAGGGGTGCGCCACATCAACTTCTTAACGGCAGTTGTAACAGGGGGCTCTGAGCGATAGCGCACAGAGCACCCGTTTTGAACTAGGCTGAGAGAGAAAGGACTCATTCTCTGAACGGTGGCGTTATATGTTCGATGCACTCAAGTCACAACAGAACTATCTGCTTGCCGCACTCCCTGACCAAGTCCAGAACCGCCTCCTCCCTGACCTTGAACTGATCTCCTTGCCCCTCGGCAAGGTGCTGTACGAGTCTGGAGATACGCTTCGCCATGTCTACTTCCCTACCGACTCTATCGTTTCACTGCTCTCTGTAATGGAAAGCGGAGCCTGCGCGGAAATCGCAGTGGTTGGCAATGAAGGTCTGGTGGGCATTGGTGTGTTCATGGGCGGTGAAAGTACGTCTAGCCGGGCGGTTGTGCAAAGTGCCGGGCATGCTTTCCAACTGCCAGGGCCGCGACTCAAGGATGAGTTCAATCGTCATGGCGAAATGCTGCTGTTTATGCTGCGCTACACCCAGGCATTAATCACGCAGATGGCCCAGACCGCAGCATGTAACCGCCACCACTCGATAGATCAGCAGTTGTGCCGCTGGCTCTTGCTTTCGCTTGATCGCTTGCCTGGTAATCAGTTGACCATGACTCAAGAGCTGATTGCCAATATGCTCGGCGTTCGCCGCGAGGGTGTTACCGATGCAGCGGGCAAACTTCAAAGGCAGGGCGTGATCGAATACAGTCGCGGCCGCATCAACGTGCTAGACAGACCTAAGCTTGAGCAGCTGAGCTGCGAGTGTTACGCCGTGGTCAGAAATGAAACCGACCGCTTACTCCCCTACCTTCCCGTGCACCGCTCTGATTGATTCGAAGCCCTCCCTCGCTCTGTCCTGTCGCGAACAGACCGCAACAATGACCCCTAGAACTTCAAAAAGAACGCAAAACTCCCCGTGGCCTGAACCCATCAACCTCAGCACACCAGCTTCAATATCTCTGTCGTCGTGGTTTCAAGTTCTATCAGAAACTGGTGAGTTTGGAATCGAAAATCTTCGAGACTCGTTGTCATCAAACACCTCGGCGCTTACGTTCCCGTTTTGGATCAACATCGTCACGCCATAAGTCTGACGTCCGTTACCTCGTGCCGGGAGGCAGTTTGGGTTTTTTGGAGGGTGGGATGTGTGCCATTCAATTTCCGGCTCAGCGAAGGTGCTCCACCGTCGTTGAGTCGGTCAAACGCAGGACTGCATTTGGCCGGATAGCGACCAAGGTGATCGCCACCGGGTGAAGTGGATCAGACCTCCGTTTGCTCTGCCATCTCCAGAGCGTCATCTACTTCGATACCTAGGATCGGACGGTACTCTCTAGTTTCGTATGCCCGAAAGCAGTTGTACTGTCCTAAGGTTCTTCGTCCGTCAGTAGATTAGGCTCGCCTTGGTTCTGCGCATCGTGTGAGTCCGATAGGCTGAGGAGTCTAGGCCTATTGATACTACCCAAGCATGGACAATTCGAGCGTACTGCCGAGTCGACAGATGTTGAGAGTCGCGTAGGCGGCTCCGAAACAGAAAGTCCTCATTACGAAGCGCTGCTTGGTGGATCCATTTCTCGACCGCGCCTCTTGTCTGCTCGGTGATCTCGAACTGTACAGGTCGCTGAGTTTTCTGCCGCATCTTGAATGCCCGTGACGACACTCGATCACCATGTGCAATGTCCCGTACACGGAGCTTGACCAGATCACATGCCTGCAACTTACTGTCGATGGCCAGATCAAAAAGCGCTAGATCTCGAGTTTTTTGGTAAATCTGCAAACGGACACGGATGGCTCAGTTGTCTTTCAGTCGAAGCGGGGCCTTTTGCCTGACCAGCTTACTTTTGTTCCAAGACTGGCGTCTTTGACTGGCGTTTGGTGTGGTCATGACGAGTACCTCCTAGTGAAGGAACTCCAACCATTGCACCTGTCGATTCGAAAGGAGCCGCACACCCCTAATGGTCGTGAAACGGACCCAAAGCAGTCAGTCAATGTGGCATAAGATTTGGTCGATTCGTACGTTGCCCTCGCTCATACAATATCTCGATTTGGCATCGGGGCTCCCAGCTGTGAGTAATCTGCGGTGCTGCTGCTCGACGTCGTTTTCCGTGGAAAGCGTACATTGATGGCCTATTTCATGTTCGCTGAAAGAATGAATTTTGGGGGTAAGTCACCGCTCATAACTTTAGGTGACGAGCGTTTCCAGCAAATCGCTCACGTAGTCAAGGAGTGGAGTTCTCATGAACCCAATATCAACAGGGAGCGAAAGCGCACTCCTTCCGCATTGATTCTTGTCGTTGAGGACGAGCCGGTAATTCTCGAATTCTTATGTGAGATATTGCAACAAGAAGGGTTCACGACTGAAGCGAAGGGTAGCGCAGACGCGGCGATGGAATTTCTTGATCGCTATGCAGACAACGTGTGTCTTTTACTGACAGAACATCACCATGCCGGGGAGTTTGAACGGTGCAGCCTTGGCCAACCTGGCAGATAGCCGATGGCCGACCATTCCTCTATTGATTATGTCTGGTTTCGAAACGCCCGAAAGCTCAGGTGTGAAGCGCCCAGTCTCATTTATACGGAAACCTTGGGCGATAGGACAAATGCTTGACTGCGTAAAAAATGCATTGAAATTGTCCCCTGGACCGGTCGAATAGTCTGGCGAGCCGCTTTCGACGCAAAACGGACACACTGTCATTCGGGCCCGCACAGGCATTACGGTAATTCGGCTATGACATTGTGCAATCACCGTTTGAGATAGGCTTGCGTAGCCTCTTCCATCAACGCTCTCCCATCGATGAAGCTGAGGCCCGCGAAGTCTACCAACGCGGCGATGTAACCATCCGTAAAGCCCTTCTCATACAACCGATCGTCTTCATCGAGTTCTTCAATCATGGCGTCTATCAGCACGCGGGTGGCGAGCTTTAGCCTCTCCGTGTCCATTCTGATCAACCTCCGATCTACCCTTTCGAGCCGCGCTCGTTTCTACTATTTTAGTGAGCGCGCTGGAAAAATATTGAGCCTTTTATCGGGGATCAATACCATTGCTGCGTACCACCACCTGCACTCACACGATCAGTCAGCCAGTGTGAGGGCGCAATCCCTGTTGCTGCATTTGCGCGCCCATCCTCGGGTCGGCGCAGCCATATTCAATATGGCTATGATTTTTGGCCGAACTCATGGAGCAGGCTACTAAAATGAAGACGTTCGGTAACCGATTGAAAGAGGAGCGCACGGCTCTGGGCCTCTCCCAGCAAGAGCTCGGCGCTCTGGGAGGTGTTTTGGCAAACGCCCAAAGCAAGTACGAGAAGGGATCTCGGTTCCCCAGGGCCGACTACTTGACGGCCATCGCCATCGGGGGCGTTGACGTTCTCTACCTTTTGACGGGGAAGAAGTCCCGGTTTCAAGAAGCTCTGCCCGATGAAGAAACCCAAGTCATCGCGAATTATCGCCGCCTTAACCAAGGCGATCGAAATGCCATTGCACGGCTTGCGTCATCGCTTGCTGAGTTCTCGGCCCCGGGCAACAGTGACTCCTAATGCGGTAGTACTACAGGCCTCAGTTTCAGGACGAACAAGATCATGCGGATTCTCATAAGGGCAGTAGCGCAAGTCTTTGAGCTCCTTGAGGAGCACGGATCAAATGGATATTTATCGGCACAATTAGCGCTAGGCACGTCAAATCCCGAATAAAAACCTGGGAATCAAATTCACCGACCATACAAAACCTTCGAGCTCGAATTAGCTCAGTCGTGGGGTTTGTAGGGTGTACCATCCAAGCTATTCGCATCCACGAAGTGACGCATGTCCATGGAAAGCGACGAGACCCGTAGGATCGCGACATCGACTGCTCGGCGAGCTGGGGAAGCCCCTAGCGCAGAGGAAGTCGCCAACGCGATCGTGGCAACCCTGAGAGATGTGTACATTGTTCTCACCCCTATCCTTGGCCAGGGAGGAGTTGCTGCGCTCTACAGACGCAGCCTCCATCTGTGCTCCTCACGTCACCAATGCCTTTGCAACTTTAATGAAAGCTCAGATCCCGATTTTGCCTGGCTGAGATCTCTGCTCGCGCAGCAAAGCAGCGACATGGCCACACTCTACGGCGACGACTTGCTGAAGACCTTCAACGACCTACTGTCATCGCTCATCGGATCTTCTCTTTCCGAGCGCTTGCTTCGCTCCGTGTGGGAGAAATCTTTAAGCGACACCTCATCGCAGGATACTTCGCCATGACCACCAAAGTGACAATCAACCGCTTGGCCACCGGCGTGCCAGGACTGGACGAGGTGCTTGGCGGAGGATTGCCGGAGTTTTCGTTCAACTTGATCGCCGGGCCTCCAGGTTGCGGGAAGACCACCTTGGCCCATCAGATGATGTTCGCCCTCGCAACGCCTGAACGCCCGGCGCTGTTCTTTACAGTTTTGGGCGAGCCGCCACTGAAAATGCTGCGCTATCAGCAGCAGTTCGATTTCTTCGACAGTGACGTAATCAACCATTCGATCCGCTACATCAACCTGTCTGACGACACGCTGACGGGCGATCTGGATGAAGTGCTGCGGCGCATCGTCAGCGAGGTCGAGGCCCACGGCCCGTCACTGGTGTTCGTCGACTCGTTCCGTTCGGTGGTGCTGGTGAGCCAGACTCAAGCCAATCCGAACAACAACCTGCCGCAGTTTATTCAGCAACTGGGCATGTTGATGACCACATGGCAGGCGACCACCTTCCTGATTGGCGAATACTTCACCGAAACCGACACCAATCCGATTTTCACCGTGGCCGATGGCCTGATCTGGCTGCGCCAGAGCGTTCAGCGTAATTCTATGGTGCGCAAAATAGAGATCATGAAAATGCGCGGCCAACCGACGCTACCTGGCTTGCACTCTTTTCGTATCAGTAACGCTGGTATCAAGATATACGCCCCTGCAGTCAACCAGATCAAAACAAGCAAACCCTTTGAGAGGTTGCCTGTACTCGATTCGCGCCTGTCGATGGGAGTGCCAGACTTAGACGAAATGCTCGGTGGTGGCTTGCCACGCGGTTATTCACTCTTGGTGGCGGGCCCATCCGGTTCTGGAAAAAGTATCCTCGCAACAACCTTCCTCGCGGAAGGGGCACGGTTAGGAGAAACCGGTGTAATAGCGGTGTTCGAGCAGCGCCCGGATCACTCGCAAAACGCCACGCTGGCAAACCTAATCAAAACTGGCCAGGTGGGTCTGGTAGACAGTCGTTCACCCGATTTGTCGATTGAGGAGATTGTCCACCAGCTTCTTCAAGAGATCGAACGCCTTGGCGCCAGCCGAGTGGTCATCGACTCTCTGTCGGGTTTCGAACTGTCGTTGGCGCCGACGTTCCGAGAGGACTTCCGGGAGTCGCTTTCGTGCCTAGTCAGCTCATTGACCAGTGCAGGTGTCACCGTACTGATGACTTCGGAGCTTGAAGATCGCTATACCGACCTTCGCTTCAGTCCCTACGGCACAGCTTTTTTAACCGACGCGATCATTGTGCAGCGTTACATAGAAGTCGATAGTCGATTACTGCGGATCATGGCGGTGGTAAAAGTTCGTGCCAGCGCCCATTCCGATCAGTTACGTGTGTACCGTATCGACGCTCAAGGCATTCGTATAGGCGAGATGCTCGTGGATCAAGAAGGGATACTGGGTGGCAGGCCGACTCAGAAAAAGCACCAACAACCGATACAGCAGTCTGAAACGGGTAATCGTGAGCCCCTTTTATGAGCGGGATGGATGGCAACGACAAGCAAGCTCTGTCCATCGTAAACAGCGAGTTGGCTCTCCTTGTTCAACGAACTCAGGAGGCTCGCGTAAAGCTCGCAGCATTGGAGCAGGAGGTGCTGAATACTGGAATGGAAACATCGAGACGCCCGCCGTGCTGATGACTCCGATCACCGCAAGCGATGAGGCAACAAACGCCGAAAGTGTGCGACGCATCATCAGTAATATGGCGGCACCTGCCGCGCCAACCAACCCCAGTACGGGCAACAGCCACAACAAAGGATAATGACCATAGTTGGCCATCCAGGCTCCCGTTTCGCGCACCACTGACTTGTTGAGAATGTCGGGCAGTCCGGGGGTATCAACGACTGACGTGATGCGATAGCCATCTATGGATTGCAGCCAGATACCGGCAACGATGAATGAGCACACCAGTACGATCGCCGCGCCAATTGAACCTTTAATTGCCCTGGCTTGAATTGCACCTTCAGTGCGATGTGCCAGATAGCCGAGCGATCGCATCCCAATGTGGTTGCTGCTATTGCGCTGGCCAACAAAACTGCGCGCATTGCTTGGGCGATGCTGCGTCACGGCACTGATTACCAACCGGATCAGGCAGCGGCCTGATCTATCTACCCGACGTGATCTACGAGAGAAACAACTCTTCACCACGATTGCGAAGCAACCTGAACGATGGCAAACCGGTCGAACCGGCGTCGACAAAACCCTTTAATGTCTAAGTGCGAAAAGCACAATAGCCCATCATGGCCCTGCATCGAAACGATGCCGTATTTAGAGGCCGAATATACGTGTGCAGTCGGCTCGAGTGCCAAAGCAAAGGGGCTTGCAATGAGGAGGAGTCCATATACAGACATTCACAATATGAAATCGACGTTATGAATGACTGATTTCCAGGGTCGCGCGAAGTCCCCCGCAAGGTCGATTCTCCAGCCTGATCTGACCGCCCAGGCGTGTGGCGATGGTCTGCACGATGGTCAGCCCCAGACCCGCACCCTGGTCATTTGCGCGGCTGTAGAACCGCTCGAAAAGCCGATCACGTTCGGCTTCGTCAATGCCAGGTCCCTGATCGTCGACAGACAGCTCGAAATGTCCCTGGTTCTTTGCCAGCCGCACGGTGATGACCCCGTGTTCCGGAGAGAAGTTCGCTGCATTTGTCACCAGATTGTTCAGCGCAATGTCAATGGCCGCGGCATCGGCCTTGACCCGATAAACCCCGTCGCTGACATCGAAAGCCAGTTCCAGCCCCTTGCTCAATAACCAGGGCGTCAGCTGAACCAGACCTTCGCGAACCGTGGCCACCAGGTCGATGTATTGCAGCTGCGGAGCACCTGATTGCGGTTCAAGGCGGGCCATGGTGAGCAACTGGTTAACCAGCCGACTGGTGCGGTCCACGCCGACGATCAAATACTCGAGCGATTCGCGGCGTTCTTCCTCGGTCCCCGCCTCCAGCAAGTTCTGCGCATGAACCCGGAGCACCGCCAGAGGTGTACGCATCTCATGGGCAGCATCGGCAATAAAGCGTCGCTCACGTGCCAGCACCTCGCGGATTTGCACCAGCAAGCGATTGAGGGCTGCCTGCATGGGTTCAAGTTCACTGGGCAAAGGCATCAGTTGCAACGGGTCAAGGGAACCCGAATGCCGCGCACGCAAAGTTGCCGCCATATTCGCCAAAGGCTTGAGGCCCCAGCCGATGGCCAACCAAATCACTGCGGCGAGAATCAGGCTACCGATCAGATTGGGCACCAGCGTGTGGCGAACGATGCGATCAACCAGATCGGCGCGCACATCATCGCGCTCACCGACCCAGACTTTCAGGCCGTATTGGCTGTCATCCAGCACAAATGCCCGCCATGTATGGTTCTTCAGGTCAACCACATCGCTGAAGCCCGGCTTGATCGGCGTGGAAGTAAAGGACGGAGCACTGGCTGTGTGAACCAGCAGTTCACCTCGCGAATTCCATACCTGGAAAGCGATCTTGCTTTCATAGGGGTGACCGTCGATTTTCGGGGTCGCCAGGCTCAACGCCTGATTGAAGGCCTGATAAAGCTCGGCGTGCTCCTTGCTGGCCATCGGCATGCGCATGACGCCTTGCAACAAACGTGCGTTCTGGGCCAATTGGGCATCATAGACTTCATCAATTTCATGCTTGCTGTCGTGGAGATTGAACACACTGATAATCAACAGGCCGACGAACAACAGCCCGAGGATCAGTATCAGTGTCCGGCGCCTGATGGACATCATCGGCGCTCTTCCACCAGGTAGCCGACACCGCGAATGGTGCGGATCAAATCCGTGGAAAATTTCTTGCGCAGATGATGTATGTGCACCTCCAGGGTGTTGCTCTCCGCTTCTTCGTTCCACCCGTATAGCAACTGCATCAACCGCTCACGGGTCATCACCCGCCCCGGAGGCGACAGCAATTCGTAGAGTAGCTGGTATTCCTTGGGAGTCAGCGCCACGGCTTGGTCGTGATAGGTCACCTGCTGGGTACTGGGATCCAGACAGATACCGGCATGCTCGATCATCACTCGAGCGCGGCCGGCACTGCGGCGCAAAAGCGCCCGCAGCCGGGCTTTCAATTCAGCCAGGTCGAAGGGTTTGACCAGGTAATCATCGGCGCCGGCATCCAGACCGGCAATACGGTCTTCGGTGGCATCACGTGCCGTGAGAATCAGCACCGGCAGGTTCGACCCGCTCTGGCGCAAGCGACGCAACACTTCAAGGCCGTCCATCCGTGGCAGGCCGAGGTCGAGTACCGCCAGGTCAAAGGTTTCACTGAGCAGCGAATGCAAGGCGCTGCTGCCGTCTTTCAGCCAGTCGACGGTGTACCCCTCTCGACTCAGGGCCTGGTGAATACCCTCGCCCAAAGCAACGTCATCTTCAATCAGTAATAGGCGCACTCAGACTCCTGTCAGTTCAGTTTTTTACCGACATCGACCAGCAGCGCCTGAATCTCCTGGCGCCGACCACTATCCGCCACTTCCCGTCCTGGACGGGCGGGCGCTTGCAGAGCCTTGAGCAAGGCCGCCTTGGCTTCGCCGTAACGACCTTGACGATAGAGATGGTCACCCCAGAAGTACAGACTGTCGATGCCATCGGGGTTGAGTGCCAAGGCTTGTTTCAACAGTTGCTCGGCTTTGTCCGCGTCACCAAAACCGATGGGCCAGCCAGGCACTCGATCATACAGCGCCGCCAGGCTGGTATAGGCCGAGCCTTGCAGGGCATGCGGCTCCAGCGCCAGGGCTTTTTCGAAGTCGACACGGGCGGCCTTGACCTTGCTCAGCGCGCCCAATCCGCCCTGCGCACCCGCCCAACTGCTAGTGACGATGCCGGACCAGATCCAGGCTTCGGCGGCATTCTGGCGGGCCTGAGTAAAGGCTGTCGCTTCCCCGGCGAGCTTTTCAAAGGCTGCGGTACGCTGTGCGGCCGGCAACTCGTATTGGATGTGCGCCCAGCTGTGCTGAATGCTGGCAAGACGCTGTTGATCCACACTGTCGAGTGCCCATGCGGCGCCGCTTGACACGCCTAGAAGGACACAGAAAATCATCTTTTTCATGGTTTGGGCTTCTCGCTTTCTTGCGGGTGGCTGAGTCGGCGAATCAATGGCAGTTGCTTGCGCAAGCCACGGTCCACCAGATTGGGCAGCAGGCTGTTCAAGCGTACGAAGAAGCGCTCAGGCCAGCCCAGGTAAAGATCCCGATGATCCCCGGCAATGGCATGGACCACCGCGTTGGCAACGGTTTTCGGGTCGTCGACACTGGACTTCAGCGCATCGTTCAAGGCTTGTGCAGCGGGACTGTTCATTGATGTACGAGTGGCCCGGGGAGCGACATACAGAACGCCGACCCGGGTATCCGCCAGTTCACGACGCAAGGCCTCGGAGAAACCCCGCAGAGCGAACTTGCTGGCGCAGTAGCTGGCGTACCCCGGATAGCCGATGGAGCCGTAGATCGATCCGACATTCACCACCATCGCGGTTTCAGCCTCCTTGAGCAGCGGCAATAACGTACGGGTCAGGCAAATCGGCGCGCTGATGTTCAGGGCCAGCATCGAGGTGATTTCGTCATCCTCCAACTGTTCAAGCATGGCGAAATGGTTGGTGCCAGCAGCGTTGATCAGCATATTCACGCCACCGATGGCTTTGGCTGCGGCGAGGACCTTGCGTCGGTCGGTGATGCAGGTCAGGTCCGCGGCGATCCACCAAAGCTGGTCGGGATAAAGAGCCAGCAAGGGTTCCAGAGGTTCTCTGTGTCGTGACACCGCCAGGACATGGGCGCCACTGGCACACAGCGCGCGAGTGATAGCCAGCCCAATACCGCCGCTGGCCCCGGTCAATACGACCCGTACTTCAGAAAGACGCATGCGCGGTCTCCCCGGTTCCGGACCTGGGTGTCACGCCGGGCAACTCGCGGAACATGTCGGTGTAGAGCTTGTAGACAACCCTGGAGGCATGAATCACCGCGGCCTGGTCGGCCGCATCCTCCAGGCGATTCATCAGCCGGCGATAGGTCTGCATGTGTTCCACATCCAGCGCACCGTGAGAACTGAGGTAGCTGAAGGCGGTTGCAGGCAGTTCGAGTCGCTCCCGAATGCTATCGGCGGCATGGGTCGCCAGCGCGATGCTGGTGCCTTCCAGTACATTGACCATGCCGAACAGACCCACCGGGTTACCCCGCCCGATCAAGTCGTAAAGAAAGCTGACCATCAACTCGATCGGTAGCCCGGGCCGGCCTGCTATGACGACGTCCCTGTTACCGCCACAAGCGACGATGTCATCGAGTACCCATTGTTCATGACCGTACTCTTCTTCGATGTATTCGCAGACCGCACCGCGCAACCATTCGAGGCGAACCGGCAGGCGCGCACCGCAGGCCATCATCAGCGGGACGGTGTGGCGGACGTGGTAATAAGCCTGGGTCAGAAAGGCCTGATAACTTTCCAGGCTGACTTGCCCGGCAAGCGCATCGCGGATGACGGGCAGGTTGAACAAGGTGTGACGCTCCTGCTGAGTCGCCTCTTGCAGGGTGTCGAAGAAACTCATGATGTAGATTCCTCGGAGGGGACGGATGAGGTGAGCCATTGCCGGTAGTGTTCGACAATGGCTTCGCGACGGGGGCGGCCGTTCGCAGTGAGCAAGCCGTTGGCTGGCGTAAAGGGTTGATCGAGACGGGTCCAATGGTGAACCTGGGCATAATCGGGCAACGCCTGATTGGCCTGTGCCACTGCGGCGTCGAGCTCACTGTCGGTGCACTGCGCGGTGTGCGGCCACAGCAATGCATGGTTACTCGGCAGTGCTTCGCCATAGACGAATGCCTGGGCGATGTGGCTGCGCTGGGTCAATTCAGCCTCGACCCATTCGGGGTTCACATTGCGGCCAAAACTGGTGACGAACTGGTGCTTCTTGCGGCCTTTGAGATAGAGAAAGCCTTCGGCGTCGAACTCACCCAGATCACCACTGTGCCACCAGTCACCGGACTCAGGCGCCTCCCCCAGGTAACCCAGCATCGGTGAACCGCTGATCAGTACTTCGCCGTCCTCGGCCAGACGAACCTGCACTTGCGGCAAGGGTTTGCCGACGCTGCCGGGGCGCAGAGCACCTGGCCGGTTGAGACACACCACCGAGGCGCATTCGGACAAGCCATAGCCCTCGTAAACCGGCAGACCAAGACGTTGTGCCCGTTGCAGCAGGTCCAGCGAGACCCGGGCGCCACCCACCGCAGCAAAGCGCAATGTCGCGAAATTGAAGGTTTTTTTCTCGGCAGCCTTGACCAGCAGCAGCAACAATTGCGGTACCAGAATCAAGCTTTCAGGTTTGCGCCGGGCCAGACAGCCGAGCAGCTTCGGAACGTCCACCCCGCTTGCCCCTTGAATCCCCAATGTTCGCTGGCTCGGCAGGCTCAAGGTGGCACCGGCATACAGCGCAGCGTAACAACCGAGGTTTTCCAGCAGGATCGCCATCGGTAGCAACGCCAAGTGATGGCGCGGGTCGTTGGGCCGGCTGGCTTGATCCAGCTCGCGAGCAACCGTCAGCAGGCTGTCGGCACTCAGGCAGACGCCTTTCGGGGTGCCGGTGGTGCCGGAAGTGAACGTAAGCTTTGCAGTGCCCTCGGGGATGCGCCTGGGACCGGTGAACGATCGGTGCCAGAATTCGCCGCGCTTCACATAACCGGCGAGTTCCAGCTCAGGGGCCAGATCAGCCTCGGCGATGACCAGTTGCGCCTGGCTCTGCTCCAGACAGTAACTACGCTGGGCAGGACTGAAGAAGCCCGGCAATGTCAGACAGGTCAGCCCTTCGAACAGCACCGCAAGATCCCAGAGCATGGCGTCCGCGCCGTTCTCCAGGACCAGGGCTACTACACCAACCCGTTCATCTCGCAGGCGTTGTTGCCGATAGACCACCTCCGCGTACAGCGTGGCGTAGTCCAGCCGCAACTCATTACCCCATATCGCCAGGGCGTTGGTCTTTTGTTCGGCATGTTTGCGTAGTGTCTGCTGGAATCGCAGTACTTCAGGCGACATGACTGGTTTCCTCGAGCGACGACGGCAAACCGAGGCGGTTGAACATCCCCATATTGCGCAAGTGAATGAAGCCGGCGCGAATATTGCCCACATGCACGGACGGCTGACTCTGGTAGTAACTGCCCCAGGCGTGTCGGTCTTCCCCCAGGCGCTGTGGATCGGCGACGCACAGCGTTACGGGCCGCAAGCCCAGGCGATGGAAGCTGTTGACCAGGCCGATGCTGCCGGTAAACGCCACCCACTCCAGACCGCCCATCGCCAGCACATAGGTCATGGCGACGATGCTCAGGCGGGCGCTGCCGGTATCGACGGCGGCAAGATTGCCAACCTCGACAATGCTCGTACGGTCAACCGGGCGATCGGCAGCCGCACCAATCTGCGGCTCGATCGGATCGTCCAGGTAGCGCTCGAGAAACATCGCCCCGGCACTGGCCAACCGCACGCCAACCACCGCATTAAGCGTGCCCGCTGCGTTTTTGAGCCCGAACAGTTCAGGCATGAAATGGCGAATCTCGGCGCCATGGGCCTGACGAAAACGCTGCTGAATAAAAGCCTCGAATGTCGGGCGCGACTCATCATTGGGCAATACCCTGAGCAGACTCATGACGGGCGTCTCAGCATTGCCGAAATGCAGGGGTAAACGGATGTTCCAGTCGAAACCGGGCATTGGAAGAACTCCTCCCGTGAATAATCAGGGTGGAGTATCAGTCGTGATTCTTAAGGGAGTCTGAAGGAGGTGCATCAAGATAAAGGGGGCGCAGTCTTCAGGCTGCCTTAAGACTGCCGAGCCAAGGTGTCGTAGACCAACAAGCTGATTAGCTGAATCACTTGGCTTCTCTTGCTACCGCAATGACGCGGACGGCTTGCAACGACACCCACGAGGTCCGCTTATGAACCCGGATTTATTGCCGCAACGCTATGCAAGACTATCAATCACTCTGCACTGGCTGATGCTGGCGCTGTTTGTCGGTGTCTACGGCTGCATTGAGATCAAAGGGCTGCTACCACGCGGTCATGGCTTGAAGGCTCCACTGCTGGGTGCTCATGCCCTGTTTGGAATGGCGATTTTTGCCTTGGTCTGGATCCGCTTGCTAGGCCGCTTGAAACCACGTCCGCCGATTCTGCCCTCTCCGCCGGTCTGGCAGACCGCACTGGGACGCCTGAGCCACCTGGCGCTGTACGTGCTGATGATCGCCACACCGATATTGGCTTGGCTGATGCTCAGTGCCGCCGGTAAACCGGTTCCCTGGTTCAGGTTCGCCCTGCCCTCGCCGATCGGTCTGGATTCCACACTGACCAAACAATTCAAAGAGTGGCATGAGTTGATTGGCAATGCCGGGTACTGGCTGATCGGATTACACGCCGGCGCGGGGCTTTATCATCATTACTGGATCGGCGATAACGCCCTTGCGCGGATATTACCCAAGCGCCTGTAACCCTTGCATTGCGATGTCAATGCCCCGGTTTTACTGGCATCGCCCAATGTCAGCCTCGGGTCGAGGCTGTGTGAAACGTTTTAGAGCAGGTTTGACAGTCAGAACTGGAACGAAAATCGCGATCCCGGACAAATTTCAGGTCTGCTGGTTAACCAAACGCTGGCAGTTTTTAGTAGTAACGCAGACTTCAAAGCGTGCATGCGTTTTTACACAGCCCGGGTCGATTTCGGTCAGTCGTGATGGGCAAGAATCGGCCAGAACCGAACTCTGCCGACTTGAATGCCCCTAACTGATCTACATTGAACTGTCCAAGATGATCGACTCTTGTTGTGAATCTCTGACTCATCATCTCAAATCACCTTCTGCGCAGCATTGATCAATGTCTCGATCTGAGCGATCTGCGCCATTACCTCGCCGATTTCTATAGCCCGATTGGGCGTCCGTCGATTGATCCTGAACTGATGATCCACATGCTAATCGTGGGCTATTGCTACGGTATTCGCTCAGACCGGCGGTTGTGCGACGACCCATTTAAACCTGGCGCATCGCTGGTTTTTCCGGTTGAGCCTTGAAGATAAAGTACCCAACCACTCTACTTTTCCCAAAAATCGACACGGCCGTTTTCGGGACAGTGATCTGCTTCGCTGGTTGTTTAATGAAGTACTGCGTCGCTGTGGACGCAGGCTTGGTCAAAGGCGCATTCTGGCACTGGCCTGGCGTCCCGCTCGGGTCGATGAGTCGTTGTTCCAGCTGGAGGAACATCTGTTGTTTGCCGGGTGCTCGTCAAACTACAGGGTGCGCGGTTCAACACACTTTCGGCCGTGCTACCAATGAACATGTCAATCCCGCGACGATAGACCGTGCCCAGCACAACCATTGTGATTCCCTCAGTTTGGAGCGGTTGGAAAGCATCAGGTTATTGCGTAAATATCTGACGTTATTCCATGGGCCCCTCTGATTTTTATCAATTAATGGCAGGCTATTGAACTTGAAGGCAACGTCCCTGCACTCGCCGCACGTTTCTATCAATGTCGATCAATTCAGCCAGAGCCGGGGCATTCCCATTCGTCGCCTCCGCTCCCGCAAACAACCGAATGAAATGTTCTACCGGCGCTCAGCGACTATTCTGAATCAACCAATTGAAGGGCCGAATCTCATGCCTGACACCCGGCCGTTACAAATTCACGCCCTCAAGACGACGTGCTCCAGCTGCACCGTATTGGAGCTGTGCCTGCCGATTGGTCTGACCGGTGAGGAAGTCGAGCGGCTGGACACCCTGATCGTGCAACGCTTCAAGGTTAAAAAAGGCGCAGCCTTGTACCGCGCAGGCGAGCCGTTGCGCTCGCTGTATGCGGTCCGCATTGGCTCATTCAAGACCAGCGTGCTGTCGCTCGATGGCCGCGAGCAGGTCACCGGGTTCCAAATGCCCGGCGAAATGCTCGGCCTGGACGCCATCAGCACCGACCTGCATGCCTGCAATGCGTTGGCGCTGGAGGACAGCGAAGTCTGCCCCATCCACTGCGCATCTTCAGTACAAACTCCCTGGACGAGTAACCACGCACACCCAAGCGCTGCGACAGGTTCAGCAGAAAGGCCGCCAGGCGCTCATCCGAGTTCATGTTGCCCAGCATCATTAGCATGTCGTGATCGCGCACGATTTCCCGGCTCAGTATCTTGTTCAGATTGTGCTGAAGTGACGGTAGCTCCAGAGCGAGTTTCTCCAGGCGAGTTGGATACCCGCCACCTCCGCGTTACGGTGGAGGGGGCGACGGTGAAACTCGAAGGCCGCGTTCACCTATGGCGAGAGCGCAAGGCTGCCGAGCATGCTGCTTGGGCAGTCCCGGGGGTGACGAATGTGGAAAACCTCATACTGATCGCCTAATAAGACCTGAAACCCTGACCATTCAAGGCAATTGAAGCGTCGACTTTCCAGCTCGCGGCACCAGAATCGTCGGTTGTAACGTGCAGACAGCGGTCGAAGCGAAGCATCATTTGATCGTGGCCCACAAAGTAACCAATCTCGATTCTGACAGAGCCCTGCCCCTTGCCGAGAAATCGGCAAGGGGCTTTTTGTTGTCCAAACGATGGGATTGAAGGCTGATCGTTGCGGGTGAGTTCAACGCTGTCGCGGTATTCCGGCACCCAGACCGACCAGTCCAGCTCCAGGCTGATGCGTCGGCGCAGTACATCCGAGGCATTGGGCTCGCCGTGCACCACAGAGGTGTGTTTCGGGGTCTTCTTGCTCGATGTAAAGCGGCAACGCCGGGGCGTGTTTAGAGAAACCGTGTCGATTGGGGGCGCGACGTGTTGCCCTTTCAGTCGAGCCAGGGCAATGGCTTGACGATCGTCAAACTGCACGGCGCGCGGTTCAACACACTCTCGGCGGTACCGCCGATGAACATGTCGATCCCGTGGTGATAGGCCGTGCCCAGCACCACCATGTCGAAGGCATTCTGTTGGGCGAAAAGTCCGATCACCTTGTGAGCGATGCCGGTCAGTAGATGTCGGCGTTTTTCCTCGACGCCATAACGATCGGCAAGTACCTCAAAGGCCTCTTCCTGGGCATCGTTGACCGCGTCTCTCAAACTACCATCCAGCGTCGGCGTCGGCACACTCATTGCCGAGCCGCCCATCACCGACCAGTTGCTGACGTTGAGCAGGTGCAAGGCGGCGCCACAGGAGGCCGCCAGCGTTGAGGCCAGGTCGAGAATCCGGTCATTGAGCCCTTGGGTCAGCTCCTCCAGATGGGACAGATCGATGGCGGCGAGAATTTTCAACGGCTGGGGATTTTTGGCATCGGTAACCAGATGCACGGTGGCTGGACAGTCGCGCAGCAACAGCCAGTCAAGGGGCCGGTGGAAGGCGCGGTCGAGTGCCGACATATGGTGGGTGTCCTTGATCACCAGGTCAGCACCGAAGTCATTCACATACGCAATCACGTTCGCCAGGCTCGATTTGGCCCAAACCACTTCAGTCGTCACCTGCAACCCCGTGCACCTTTGAAACCGGGCTTGCTGCTCCAACCAGTGACGATGAACTTGCAAGTAGCCCTCCCGTGCCTGGGCCATCGCATCGTGGTCAAACAGGCCGGCCACCGCCAGTGCCCGGACATAATCGAACGCGACGATGTGCAACAACGCACCGGTTGCGCTGGCCAGTGAATGCGCTCGATCAAACGCCGGGGTACGGGTCATTTCGGTGGGGGCAATCAATAAGACACGTTTAAGGTTCATCATCTTTTACCTCAAGCCGGTGATACGGCTCGCCGGACCCCAATTGTGCGTCGATATCCTGGGCGTGCTTATGACTGCAACCGGCAGTCGTTGCAGCAATGAAGGACAAGCGTTTATTCATGACTTTTCCCCTTTATCGCGGCTGGAAAAGCTGTTGATCAAGTATCTGGCGTTATCCCGTGAGGGCTCTGATCTTTATCAAATAATGACGCTTTCGGTCGGCGCGCGGATCGACTTCTGACTCACAGCAGCATTGTTGATATAGCTCAACGATTTTCCGTCGCTCAGGCGTAGATAAATACTGACTGGGCACTCTGTCAGCTCGCCCATGCCCCTTTATGAGCCAAAGTCATGAAAAAAAATCACCAATGGAACTTGTCTTACTTCGCGATCGCGTTTGTCATGCTCACCCTCGTTCAATTTCTGTTTATCGAACGTCGTGTCGTGCAAAGCATTCCGTACAGTCAGTTTCTGCAACTGCTGAACGAGCAAAAGCTCAGCGACTTACGGGTCGAGAAGGATCAGATCAGCGGCAATCTCCACCGGAGACGCTGATGATCTGGGCCGAGCGACCGACATTGCCCGCCAGCTGATCACCCGGTTCGGCATGAGCACCGAACTTGGCCAGTTGGTGCTCGAACGGCAAAACGCAACCTACCTTGGCGAGCACATGCAGGGGGTCAGAGAGAAAGACTATTCAGAACAAACCGCTCGGGAAATCGACTTGGGTATTCGCGCCTTGTTGGATGAAGCCTACCACCGGGCCCAGGTCCTGCTCGAGAGTCGACGCAGCGACGCATGGACCGACACTTGCACCTATCGCTAGAGGTACACCATGCTGGCAGTTACGTTGATCAATACGCTGGTGGTGGTCATCGTCGTGGTCATCCATTACGAATGTCTATTACGTCTGAACGACTGGCTGCCCCGGCTCAAGCTTTGGAGCCGTTTCAGGATTGTCGTCGGGGTGTTCGGTGCGCTGCTGGCCCATGCAATAGAAGTCTGGTGTTTCGCGTTGGTCTATTACCTGATGGCACGCTCCGGCGAATGGGGAACCCTGATTGGCAACTTCGATGGCTCATTCATGGACTGCGTGTACTTTTCATTTACCACCTACACGACGATCGGCTTTGGCGATATTTCACCCGTAGGCAATCTAAAATACCTGACCGGCCTACAGGCCCTGACCGGTCTGGTACTCATCACCTGGACAGCATCTTTTCTGTTTCTCGAAATGCAGAAGTACTGGAAGCGCAAATAAACCTCCACCTTGTTTGACGGTCATGAAACATTCGTATCATCCGGCCACCCATCGGGTCGTCGGTCTGACAGTGGCCGACGCCAAGTCCAGCAATGACACCCCTCTAAACCGCCAGAACGCTGCAAGGCACCTGATACAAAATATGCTCGGTCGTGCTGCCCAGAAGCTTATTCACCCCATGGGACTGGACTTTGCCCATTACGATCACATCCACGTGGTGCTCGTTCGCGAACTCGCTCAGCGCCGAGACAGGATGTCCCTGAATAAAATGTCGACGCTCAGAGGGCACGCCGAACCGACCGGCCAACTTGAGGAAAGATTTTTCCAGGTCTCTGCGCAGCGCTTTGGTGAGGTCAGCAAGCGTCAGACCGCCCATGTCCGCCAGATAGCCGGCGGAAATATCGCAGGCGTGGAGTAGATGCAACTCGGCATCACACTGTATGGCGAGACTGGAAGCCTGTTTGATGATCCGGTCATTAAGCTCATTGTCGGATGACTCGGTATCCGACACTTCGACCGCGGCTACGACCTTGCGCGGCAACACATAGCCGCTACCGCCCACCAGATAAACCGGTACCGGGCAATGACGCAGCAAGTGCCAATCCAGTGGGGTAAAGAAGGCGCGCCTGAGCGTTGATGCATGCTGAACTTCCTTGATCAACAAATCGAGCTGCATTTCCGTGACGTGATCAAGGATGTCTTGCTTCATGTCATCGGCCCAGACCACCTCTGTGGTCACGTCGATTCCTCTGCCACGGAGGTTTTTTGCCTGAGCCTTCAGCCAGTCGCGATGGTCCTGCAGGTAATTCTCCCGTGCCTTTTCCCGGTCGCCTTCTTCGAGCAGCGACAACATATCCAGCGATGGAATTAAGGCGGCGATATGCAAACTCGCACCACTGGCCTTGGCCAGCGCTGCAGCATGGCTTATTGCCTGGGATTGGCGCAGAGCCGGATTGATGATCAGTAACAACCGTTGATATTGGCTCATGATCTGCCTCCAGTCAGTGAATCTTCGACGCCTGCTGCTGCCGTGGTCGAGGCCAGCCGTTGCGTCCTCGCTGGATCGAGCACCAGCGTTAATCCAGACTCCGCCTCCAGCGTCTGCCTGGTCTTGATCTATATCAAATTCTCCATAGCGGGTTGTCCTTGAGTCCATCCGTGTGAATCCATTCGTCGACTCTTTCGCCCTAACTGCCACATCCGCACGTCTGGAGAAACGTCATACGCGCCATGGTTCTGCATGCGCCCGGCCAGCCTAGCGAGTCTCTGATTTAGATCAGATCCAAGGGCCGCCAGCGGCGTAAAAAGGAATGAACCGCGAGGTTCTTCACCGCGCGTCAACCTTTCAAACCGGATGGAGGATCACCCCATGCTCACTGTCCAAGACCACAATGATCGGGCCGCGGCCGCCTACGCCGCGGTCACCGGAAAATACTGGATCGAAGCGCTCAAGGACGGCCGCCACGTGCTGATCCGGCCGCTGGTGGAAAAGGACCGCGAGCGTGAATATGCGTTTATCAAGCGTCTATCTCCCGAGTCCCGGCACATGCGTTTTCTCGCGCAGATCAACGAACCTGGCATCACCATGCTCAATCAGTTGATGGACACCGATAATAAACAACGCGTTGCCTATATCTCGCTGGTTCATGAAAACGGCCAACTGATCGAGATCGGCATCAGCCGCTACGCCGCTACGGGCGAGCATGAGTGCGAATGCGCGGTGACCGTCGCCGATGAATGGAAGCATCTGGGCCTGGGTACGCTACTGATGGAGCATTTGATCAAGGCCGCTCGCAAGAACGGGTTTCGCCAGATGTATTCGGTTGATGCCTCCAGCAATGCCCCGATGCGCGACTTGGCCAAAGCCCTGGGTTTCGAGACGCACAATGATCCCGATGACAGCCGTCAGGTCATTCATCGTCTTTACTTGTAAAAAATCCCCCCGCGATGTTCCGGCCAACGGTTCATCGCGGGGCTATCCAGCACTCAGGATTGCAACATCTTGCCCGGTTTGATCGCCAGTACACTGCAAGGCGCCCGATGCAAGAGTTGTTCGGCCGTGGTACCCAATAGTTTGTTCAACCCCTTGTGCTGCACCGTCCCCATGACAATCACATCCGTGCGGTGTTCTGCGGCAAATTCACAGATACTCGACAGCGGCGCGCCCTCGATGAAGTGGCGGCATTGCGTCGGCACGCCGTGGCGTTCGGCCAGGGCGGCAAATGCCTCATGCTGAGCCACTCCCAATGCTTCATAAATCCCGGTGGCCAGCGGCAGTGCGCCTACGCCCATGTCCTGGGCATACACGGCCGTCCAGTCATATACATGCAGCAATTCAAGCCGAGCCTCACACACCTCAGCCAGCTTCGTCGCGGCGTCGAGAATCTGGTCGTTGAACACCCGGTCCTGGTCTTCGCTGCGCAAGACATCGACGATGGCCAGCACGTTGTGTGGGCGTGGGTTGAGGCCGTTGGTCACCAGATGCACCGGCACCGGACAATCACGCAGCAGCTGCCAATCCAGCGGCGTGAAAAACACCCGTTTCAATGCCGATTCTTCCTGGGCATCCTTGATGATCAGCGCCAGCGGCATCTCGTTGACAAAGTGCAGGATCTCTTCGTAAGGATGCTGTACCCATACCACCTCGCTGGTGACCTCGACACCGTGTTTGCTCATCAACCCGGCTTGCTCCGCGAGCCATTGCCGATGGGTTTGCAAATACCCGTCCCGGGCCAGGTTGATTTGTTCAGGGGCGAACAGGCCGGCCACCACCAGGGCCTGCAAATAATCGAACGCTACGATGTGCAACGGCATTTGCATTGCGAGGGCCAACGCGGCGGCACGGTCGAACGCCGGTGTGCGGGTCATGGCTTGGGGAGCAATTAACAGTAAACGCTGAGTCTGCGACATGGGGCACCTCGGCACGCGGCCATCTCAATGCAGTGAATAGAATTCAAGATTGAGCGTTCCAGCCTGAGGCTACTTGATCTTTATCAGCTACGACGTCCCTTTTGATGCTCATTACGGAAGATACAGTTGATCTTGATCAACAGATTCCCTCCCCCTTCACTCTAGCCTGAATCAAAGTGTCCGGCGTCCACGGAAGTATCGGAGGGGCAATGATCGAAAATGTATCAGGCAAAAAAGAACGGCGGTAATACTTGTCGTTTCAGCCTGATGGCCACGCACTCTGACTGAGAACTCGATAAAGAGCCTCAGTGCATCCAAGGTACCTGTCCATATCGCCAGGGGGATGGACACTAACCGCATATCAGGCGGTGTTTCCTGCCACCCGCCTGTTTGACAAAAATCAAGCCCGCCCCGCCGGCCAGCGGCAAGATAAGAGTAAGGCGTCACTGCCCAAGAGCATCATCTCCATTGAGCTCAAGCGTTCTGCGACTACCTACGGGAGATTTGTCATGTCTGAGCAATCACGTTTCATGCTGGTCGTCTCGCCCCTGATGGAAAACAGCCCCGCTTTCGACCGAGCCGCAGCGTTGGCCAAGGCTTCGGACGCAGCACTGCACATCGTGGCTTTCGATTACCTGGAGGGTCTGGCGACCGCCAGCATGGTCAACGAACAAGCGCTTGAGCAGATGCGCCTCGGGTATGTCGAGCGCCATCGCCAATGGCTTGAAGAACAGGCCCGTCCCTTGCGCAAAATCGGGGTGCACGTCACCACTGAAGTGATTTGGGTGGAAAGACCCTTGCAGGAGATCCTCATTCATCTCAAAGAACAGCCGATGGCCGTTGTAATCAAGGCTTTGAAGCACGAATCGCTGCTGTCACGGATAATGTTTACCCCCGTGGATATCCATTTGCTACGTGAATGCCCGGTGCCGCTGCATTTTGTCAGCCATGTGAAGCACGCCTTGCCGCGCAAGATTGTCGCGGCAGTCGATCCCTTTCATCGCGATGGTCAGTACGAAGGTTTCAATGACAGAATTCTGCATGAGGCGGCAAAACTGGCGAGCACCTGTAACGCCGAGCTCGATGTAATCTATGCCCATGACCTTTCATCTATCAGCGCGGAGGAATTTGGCTTCGACAGTGGCTCGACGTTTTTCTCTTCAAGCAAAGCCAAGGCTCTGTTCGACGCCCAAAGCGATGCCTTCCGCGAACTGGCCGAGCGCAACGGCATCCCGCCGGAACACCAGCACATGATCATGGGCAACCCGGCCAAGGTTCTTTCCAGCTACGCCGGTGCTTATGAGGTCGACGTGATTGTCATGGGCCGGGTCGGCCATCGTGGCTTGGGCCGGTTGGTCGGCAGTACGGTGGAGGATTTGCTGTACAAAATGCCGTGCAGCGTGTGGGTAATTTCACCAGAAGAACTGGCTGAGTGAAGCCGTGACATCATCTCGAATAAGGTTGCGCGAAGAGGCTGCAACGGGCAGCAAACATACTACCCTGGCAAAAATTCGTATTCAGGATCAAATCCATGACCAGCTCCACGCCCATCAACGATCTGGAACGAATACATAATCGCTCCTTCGAGGAGATCGTCATCGGCGAGTCGGTCTCTCTGGAACGTACCCTTACGGCTCAGGACATTCAGCTGTTTGCACTAGTCTCCGGCGATGTGAACCCGCTGTACGTCGATCCGGAATTTGCCGCCACCACCCACTTCAACACCGTTTTCGCCCATGGTATGTGGGGGGGAGCGTTGATTTCGGCGTTGATCGGCACGCGGCTGCCGGGGCCGGGTTCGGTGTCCCTGGGGCAAACCCTCAAGTTCCTCGCCCCGGTACGAATCGGCGACACACTGACAGTCTCGGTGATTGTCATCGCTCGCGACGAAGCACGGCATCTGCTCACGTTGGCCTGCACCGGCACCAATCAGGAAGGCGTGGTGGTGCTGGAAGGCGAATCCCTGGTACACGCTGCCAGCGAGCATATCGATGTGGCTCGGGTCAGCCTGCCGGGCATCGAACTTCGCCACAGCGCCGACGGCCTGAATCGTTTGTTGCAGGCCTGCCAGACACTGGAACCGATCCGCGTTGCAGTGGTACATCCTTGCGACGAAGTGAGTTTCGAGGCCGCCCTCGATGCCCGCGATGCCGGGTTGATCGATCCGATACTGATTGGCCCAAGAGCCAAACTCGAAGCGTTGGCGGCCAAGGGCAAACACGACCTTGCGAGTCTCACCATCGAAGACGTGCCCCATAGCCACGCCGCCGCCCTGCGTGGCGTGGAAATGGCTCGCGCCGGTCAGGTTGAAGCCTTGATGAAAGGCAGCCTGCACACCGACGAATTGATGTCCGCCGTGGTGCCGGCGGCGGCGCAATTGCGCACCAAGCGGCGGATCACCCACTGCTTCGTGATGCAGACGCCTTTTTATCCGCGCCCTTTCATCATCACCGATGCAGCGATCAACATCGCGCCGGCCTTGCTCGAGAAAGCGGACATCGTGCGCAACGCCATCGATCTGGCGCATATCCTCGGCGTGAGCAATCCCCATGTGGCGATCCTGGCTGCCGTGGAAACGGTGAACGCCAACATGCCCGCCACTCTCGATGCCGCAGCGTTGTGCAAGATGGCTGATCGCGGCCAGATCACTGGCGCGGTCCTTGACGGGCCGCTGGCGTTCGACAACGCCATCTCCCTGGCCGCGGCGCGTATCAAGGGCATTCACTCACCGGTGTCTGGAAAAGCCGACATTCTCGTAGTGCCTGATCTGGAAAGCGGCAATATGCTTGTCAAGCAACTGGAATACCTGGGCGGTGCCTCCAGCGCCGGTATAGTGCTCGGCGCCAAGGTGCCAATTGTCCTGACCAGCCGCGCCGACTCCCGGGAAGCGCGCATTGCATCCTGTGCTATCGCCGCGCTGATCGCTCATCACTATCGGGTAACGCCGCCATGAAGGACGCAGATGACGGTGAAGTGATTCTGGTCCTCAATGCGGGCTCGTCGAGCATCAAGTTCGCCCTGTTCGACGCGACCTGCAGCCCTTTGGCTCGCACACCACTGTGGCGTGGCAAGGTCGATGGCATCACGGGGCCAAACCCGGTGGTCAGCGAAAACGGCGACGACGATCAGCCACTGGCCCTCGGTGAAAAGCAGCCGTATCACAATGCCCTTGGGTATATTCGTGAGCGGGTGCGAACTCAGCTGGGCGGCCGCTCGATCAGGGCTATCGGCCACCGCGTTGTGCATGGAGGGATCAAGTATTCAAAACCTGTGTTGATCGACGCGCAGGTGCTGGCCGACCTTAAAAGCTACATCCCGCTAGCCCCTCTGCATCAACCCTTCGCTCTGGAAGCCATCGAAACCCTGCTGCAAACCCGCCCCGACCTGCCACAAGTGGTGTGTTTCGATACCGCATTCCATCAGACCCTGCCGGACGTGGAGAAAATCCTGCCGCTGCCCTGGTCGGCCTGGGAAAATGGCCTGCGTCGTTACGGGTTTCATGGGCTTTCCTATCGCTACCAATCCATTGCCCTGGCCGAACGTTATGGCGATCAGGCACGTGGCCGGACGCTGGTCGCGCACCTGGGCAGCGGCGCCAGCCTGTGCGGCATGCGGGATTTGAAAAGCGTCGCCACCACCATGGGTTTCTCGGCGCTGGATGGCTTGATGATGGGCTCCCGTTGCGGCGCGATGGACCCTGGTGCGGTGATTTTCCTGATGGAAATCTGGAAGCTGAGCCTGGAGCGGGTCAGCCACATCCTGTATCACGAGTCTGGTTTGCTGGGGGTTTCCGGCATTTCCAGCGACCCGCGCGCATTGCTCGAAGTCGAAGCAACTGAGCCTCGCGCGGCCATGGCCCTTGCGTTGTATCTGCGCCGCTTCATCCACGAAGCCGGTGCCCTGGTCGCGGCCCTGGGTGGCCTGGACATGCTGGTGTTCACGGCAGGTATTGGCGAACACAACGTGGCGATTCGCTCCCGGATGTGCGCGGGCCTGGAGTATCTGGGCATCGAACTGGACGAAACAGCCAACCTGGCCAATACCGCCGTGATCTCGACCCCGGCCAGCCGAGTCAAGGTAGTGGTCGAGCCCACCAACGAAGAATGGGTCACGGCTATCGATGCCCAACGCCTGACCGAGCCAACGACCTACTGAGCGGCAAGCTCTACCGTATCGCGATATTCCGGCACCGAGACCGACCACCCCAACTCAAGGCTGATACGCCGACGCAATACATCCGAGGCATTGGGCTCGCCATGCACCACATAGGTGTGTTTGGGTGGATGTTTGAAGCCAAGCAACCATTGCATGATTTCATCCGCATCGGCATGGGCCGACAACGTCTCCATCGGGACCACCTCAGCCCGTATAGGCACGTCCTTGCCATGTATGCGCACCGAACTCGCGCCGCCCACGATCTGTGCGCCGCGGGTGCCTCCGGCCTGGAAGCCGGGCACCAGGAGTGTATTCAGCGCATTGGGCGCCAGGGCCTTGAGGTGATGTAGCACACGCCCGCCGGTGGCCATGCCGCTGGCGGCGATGATAACCGCCGGGGTGCGCAACTGATCCAGATCCTTCGAGTCCCTGACCAGCACATAATAATTGTTGTGTTCCAACAGGTACTTGCTGCCGGTTACCGTGCCGGCCGCGCCGAGAAATGTCATTCGCATGCCCGTTTCCTCGAATACTGGTACGTGGCTTATTGGTTGCTCCTTTTGCGCCCCGGCCGCTTGATATTTATCAACTGGGTGTTGTTTTTTGGCGGGAAGGACCAGTTTGATATACCTCAAGCGGATCAAACGTCCAGGCGTTGCTCACGCTGCAGGGCATCGCTGCTTTGCAGCAAGGTTTTCAAGGCGTCCAACGCCACTCCAGAACCTCGGGCATGTCCTGCCCATGTTCGATGATGTAGAGCTTGTGCTTCTCCATCGTTTCCCAATACCGCGCCGTGGCTGTTGCAACCTGGTCTTGCAGGCGGGGAACTCGCTGGATGACGTCCAGGGCCAGCTGATAGCGATCCAGGTTATTGATCACCACCATGTCAAAGGGGGTCGTGGTAGCGCCCTCCTCCTTGAAACCACGCACGTGAAAGTTGTCGTGGTTTTTTCGTTTGTAGACCAATTTGTGAATGAGCGATGGGTAACCGTGAAACGCGAAAACCACCGGTTTGTCGACAGTGAACAGTTCATCGAACGCACTGTCCTGCAGCCCATGGGGATGCTGAAACGAAGGTTGCAACACCATCAGGTCTACCACGTTGATGACCCTGATTCGAATATCCGGCACGTACTCGCGCAACAACGTTACGGCAGCGAGTGTCTCCAGGGTCGGGACATCCCCCGCGCAGGCCATCACCACGTCCGGGTCTGCATCGTTATGACAGGCCCAGGCCCAGCGGCCGATCCCGACCATGCAATGACGGATGGCCGAATCGATATCGAGCCACTGCCACTCCGGCTGTTTGCCAGCGACGATGACATTGACGTAATCGCGGCTTTTCAAGCAGTGGTCAGTCACCGACAGTAGGCAATTGGCATCGGGGGGCAGATAGATTCGAACCATGTCGGACTTCTTGTTCGCAACATGATCGATGAACCCTGGATCCTGATGGGAAAAGCCATTGTGGTCCTGACGCCAGACATGGGATGTGAGCAAGTAGTTAAGCGAGGCGATCGGTTTGCGCCACGGGATTTCTGCGGCGATTTTCAGCCATTTGGCATGCTGATTGAACATCGAATCGATGATATGAATGAAGGCTTCATAGCAGGAAAACAGCCCATGGCGACCAGTCAACAAATACCCTTCGAGCCAGCCTTCACACACCTGCTCACTGAGAATCTCCATTACACGACCATTGCAGGTCAAATTGACATCATCACTTTCCCGGGCGCCCATCCACGCTTTTGCGCTGACCTCGTAGATGGCATCGAGACGGTTGGAAGCCGTTTCGTCTGGGCCGAACACGCGGAAATTGCCTTGTTGCAGGTTGTTCTTCATCACATCCCTGAGAAAACCACCCAACACCCTGGTTGCCTCGGCGCGCAGGCAGCCCGGTGCTGACAGCCCCACCGCGTAATTGGTAAAGCTGGGGATATCCAGCGCCTGCAACAGCAACCCACCGTTGCCATGGGGGTTGGCGCCCATTCGCCGGTGTCCCGTCGGCGCCAGCGCGGCAATTTCGACCAGCAAAGCACCATTGGCGTCGAACAGCTCCTGAGGCCGGTAGCTGTTGAGCCATTGTTCCAATTGCAGTAGATGAGGTGGTTGCTGGAACTCGCCGAGGGGCACCTGATGCGCACGCCAGGTGCCTTCGACCCGATTGCCATCAACGAAGCTCGGACCCGTCCAGCCCTTTGGCGTACGCAGCACCAGCATCGGCCAAAACGGGCGTTCCAGCTCCTGGGTTGGTGAACGGTTTCGCGACACACGCTGGATCTCGCGAATCTCCAGCAGGATCGTATCCAGAGTTTGGGCCAGCAGTTGATGGACCTGCTCGGGGTCGTCTCCCTCTACAAAGTAAGGGTCATAACCATAGCCGTACATCAAGGCCGACAGCTCGTCCTCGCTGATCCTGGACAGCACCGTGGGATTGGCGATCTTGTACCCGTTGAGATGAAGAATCGGCAGTACAGCCCCATCCCGCTCGGGGTTGAGGAATTTGTTGGAGTGCCAGCTGGCGGCCAACGTACCTGTTTCGGCCTCGCCGTCGCCGATCACGCAGGCAACGATCAGGTCCGGGTTGTCGAACGCCGCCCCATAGGCGTGGGCCAATGAATAGCCCAGTTCGCCACCTTCGTGGATCGACCCGGGAATCTGCGCCGATACATGGCTGGAGAGCCCGTAAGGCCAGGAAAACTGCCGGAAGAGCCGGTTCAGTCCATTGATGTTCTGCTCCACCGAAGGATCGAATTGTGTGTAAGTCCCTTCCAGATAGCTTTGAGCCACGATCGCTGGGCCACCATGACCGGGCCCGGTGATGAACAGCATGTTCAGGTCATAGGTTTTGATCAGCCGATTGAGGTGGACGTAAATCAGGTTCAGCCCCGGCGTCGTTCCCCAATGGCCCAGCAGGCGCGGCTTTATGTGCTCCCGTTTGAGGGGCGTGCGCAACAATGGGTTGTCCTTGAGGTAGATCTGGCCCACAGCAAGGTAATTGGAAGCCCGCCAATAGGCGTCGATACCGTGCAACTGATCGGCACTCAGAAAATCACTCATGAAGTCCTCCTTCCAGTCTGGATCAGGAACGTCGGCTGCCGCTGGATGACACGTTGATTTTCGTGCTAAAGGGGGTGATTGTCGCTGATGTAATGAGCATCGATCACGCCCCCCGGCCTCGCATGGCTATTGGTGGCTCGGCGGTTTGACTGCCAGGATGCTGCCCGGTACCGAATACAGGGCACGCTCCGTAGTACTGCCCAATAATCTGTCGATTCCCACGCGATGCACGGTGCCCATGACCACCACATCGGCCAGGTACTCCTCCACAAACTCACGGATCACGTTGACCGGCAGCCCCATGATGAAATGCCGGCGCTCGGGCGGTACGCCATATTGATCGGCCAGCGTCACGAAAGCCGCGTGCAATGCCTCGCGCAACTCGTCCATGAAATTGGAGCCCCATGACCCGCCGGCAAGCGGTGCATCGCCATTGAAGGCAGGTGTCAGATCATAGGCATACAGCAGGTGCAGCGGAGCATCACATTGCAGGGCCAGTGCATTGGCAGTCTGGATGATTTTGTCGTTGAGGCCGCAGATAAGCGTCTGCGGGTTGGAGGGATCCACCGCCGCCACGACCCTGCGCGGCAGCCCGTGCCGGACCTGGTTGACCAGATGGACGGGCACCGGGCACTCGCGCAACAGGTGGCAATCAAGCGGAGTAACGAATACCCGCTTGAGTACCGGTTCCAGCGTCACATCCTTGATCAGCATGTCGGGCTGAAACTCTTCAACATACTGCAGCATGTCCAACAGCGGTTGAGTGGTCCAGACCACCTCCGTGGTCACCTCCAGCCCTTGGCTGCGAAGCCGTCCGGCCTCGTCCAGCAACCATTCGCGATACCGCTGCAGGTAACGCTGGCTTGCCGCCTCGTCCGTTACTTCCTCCCATAAATGATTTCGCGGTGGTGGTTCGACAAAGGCACAAAGGTGCAAGGCCGCGCCGCAAACCTTGGCTAAAGCGGCAGCTCGCAGCATCGCCGGAGACTGATGCAAGGTTTGATCGATAATCAGCAATAAACGTTGGTATTGCCTCATCACACACCTCGATTCGGGTAGCGCCGTGAGCGAATGAAACAGGCTGATCGCGTTGACACGACCAGCACGATATAGCCTCAAGGCTGCACCCAAACACCTGCCTTGCGATTTGATTTACATCAAACTTATGGGGTTCTGGTGTGGCTTGCGTGACATCTGATCCAGATCAAATTCTGGCTGCACCCAAGGTGTACAACATCATCAACCGCGTGGACTGTTGCCACGCGGGTCATCTTCTACGCCTGATGGAGATCGCATCATGCTCACTATCGAAGACCAAAACACTCAAGCGGCCGCCACTTATGCTGCGGTGCCGGGTGAACACTGGATTGAACCGCTCTCGGACGGCCGGCATGTGCTCATCCGACCGTTGTCGGCAGAAGACCGAGAGCGCGAATATAACTTCATCAAACGCTTGTCCAGCGAGTCCCGGCATCTGCGTTTTCTCGAAGCCATTAATGAACCTGGTACGGCCCTGCTCGACCAACTGATGAACGTCGATTACCAGGGACACATGGCGTATATCGCCCTGGTTCATGAAAACGGTGAACTGCTCGAAATTGGCGTCAGTCGCTATGCTGCCGGCACCGGAGAGCATCAATGCGAATGCGCGGTGACGGTCGCCGACGAGTGGCAGCACCTGGGGCTTGGGGTTGCCTTGATGCGCCATCTGATCACCGCAGCCCGCCAAAACGACTTCCGCCAGATGTACTCCATTGACTCCGCCTCCAATACTCATATGCGTGAACTGGCGCACTTTCTCGGGTTTGAAGGTCACCGCGACCCTGACAATGCCACCCAGGTTATTTACCGCCTCACGCTTTGAACGCCAGCGGTTGAAGCATGCGTCTCAGAGGACCTGATTCAGGCCCTTTGAACCTTGGCGGCTGTGCCAATCTGGCGCGGCTTGCTATTACCTGCGTTGTTCCCCTTTGGAGATTGCCATGCATACCTCATTGAAATGGATTCTCACCACCCTGCTCGTGAGCAGCCCACTCATGGTCTCGGCCGTCGATGAGAAAAACCAGGAGCAGACGCCGACCACGTCAGCTCAAACAAGCGAAGTTGCAACGCCTGTGCAGAGCAAAGCCATGGCTGAGCAAATGCAAAAAATGCAGGCTGCACACGATAAGGTCGCAGCCGCCAAGACCCCTGCCGAGCGACAGGCCGCCATGCAGGAGAGCATTGAGACGATGAAAGACAGCATGACCCTGATGCATAAAAACTGTCATGGCATGGGCATGGGCATGGGCATGGGCATGTCTAGCAATAAAGACGGCATGGGGATGGGAATGATGGACATGATGATGAAAATGATGGATCAGCAGTCAAGCATGATGAAGATGCCGATGAGCGAGTGATACGGACAAGCCGGTTGTTAGTGCAACGGCGTTTTCACCTTAGCCAATATGAAGGGGGGAACCTCCGAGTGCTGATCCTTTCCGAAGCGTTGCCAGAGATCATTCCCCCTGGAGTTACCAAATGGGCAGCCACCCTGCCGGTGAAACCGCCACCATGTTCTATGGTTAAAAAGACAGTCACCGACAGGAGACTTCTATGCCGAGCACACCTGCGGGGCAGCGGTTGCGCTTGTACGATACCGATGAACTCAATGGCGTAATGCAAACGATGGCGCGCCATGCGGCAACTCTGTTGCCGGCCTCTCAAGCGGCACTGATCGGCATACAACGCCGCGGAGAGCCTTTGGCACGACTTTTACAGCAGCATCTCTCTCACCAGACCGGGCAGCCTGAAATCCCGCTCTATCCACTGAAGGTCAAGCGCTATGCCGATGATCTTAGCGTGCTGCATTCACACACGGAGTTGATCGAAAACCCGCTTCTGGGCACGCTGGACCTTGCCAGCACCACCTTATTGATTGTCGATGATGTCCTTTTCGAAGGTCACTCGCTGTTGCGTACCTGCGCGTATCTGGCGCAACTTGGCGCACGCCGGGTCTACACCGCGGTATTGGTCGATCGACACGTCTGCCAGCAGCCGGTCCATGCTCATATTGTCGGTGTGCATCTGCAGGTAGGCGCCAATGACATTGTCGAATGCAACGTGCCTCCGCTGAGCGCCGACTCGTCCAGAATTGCCGTGGGGCTGAGTAGACGGCCGTCGACCGGTATCACCTCTCCCAGGCGTACAAGCAGTGTCTGCCCCGGCTGGATCTGCTCAACCGGGATTTGACGCAAATCGCCTAGCTCCTGCAGCCAGGCGAAGCGTGGAGCCCGGTCAACCAGCGCACGTAGCTCGCGTTCGGCGCGTTGCTTAGTGAAAAACTCCAGGGTGCGTCCGGAAGCCAGCATTAAGGCAATCACCGCCGCTACCAGCATCTGCTCGAATACCAGGGCTGCGCCGATCGACAGCAGAGCGATCAGATCTACACCTGCCTCGCGCCGGGCCAGACGCCTGGCTATCTCCACAAGCAGTACCAAGACCATCACCAGGCTTCCTGAGGCCCAGCATAACGCCGCCCAGTCAGACTTCTGAGCAAAATGCGCAATGTCCCCGGTCAGCAGTGTCAGGCTGGTGAGCAGCAATAGAGCGGGGTCCAGCCACTTGCTGAGCATTGATGTGGATTCCTCAAAAAGGATTCGCCATCCCTCGCTGCAAAAATACCTGCTGCTCATCAGCGGGGCTATCTCATCGTTCCCCCTTGATTCTAGTGGGGCGGCAAACGCTTGGCGCTGCGGGCTCCCAGCATTTTGTAGAGCCCTGTGGCCAGTGGCAATGCACCAACGCCCATGTCCTGATATACACGGCGGTCCAGTCATAGGCATGCAGCACCTCAAGATGGGCGTCGCACTGCGACGCCAGCTTCACCGCTGCGTCGATGATCTGATCGTTGAACACCCGGTCCTGCTCTTCGCTGCGCAGTACATCGACGATCGCCAGCACGTTGCGTGGCGGGCACTGATTACCGGACGGACGCTTGGTTTGTGTCTCGCCTTGATCACAGGCGGCCAATACAACAGCTGTAAGCACCACAAAAGACAGTGCAGGTATGTCGATAAACTTGCTCATGGCATGCCTCCGACATGTGCTGATTCAGGCTCTGCCAACTTCCCCACGCGCGCAGCGCGCAGAGGTTCACTCCATCCTGTCTGACGGTTTCATATCGCCTCGGCATGCCTGGGTAAGGCGATAGAAATCAGGGCCGCCAGCAACACGAAGGCCGTAGAAACCCACAAGCAGGCCTCCAATCCGTAACTCTGATAAATCCAGCCGGACAGTACGGTGCCGAGCAGTCGGCCCAAGGCGTTAGACATGTAGTAGAAACCCACGTCCAGCGATACCCCGTCTTCTTTGGCATACGAAACGATGAGGTAGCTGTGCAGAGAAGAGTTCACCGCGAACAGCACGCCGAACACCATCAACCCACCCAGCAGCACAACGTGAGGCGACCAATCCGCCGAGAGACCAAGGGCGATTGCCGCAGGCAGACCCGCCAGCAATGCCGCCCAAACGAAAGCAGCCCGTCCATCCGGGACGTGGCCATGCTTCTTTCCGGTGATGTTCGGGGCCAACGACTGGACGATGCCATAGCCGATGACCCAGGCCGCCAAGAAGCCGCCAACCAACCAGAAGTCCCAACCAAACACCGTGCTCAGGTAGACCGGCAACGCCACCACGAACCACACATCGCGGGCACCAAAGAGGAACATTCGCGCCGCCGAGAGGATATTGATCGCCCGGCTCTTGGAAAGAATGTCGCGAAACTTCGGTTTGGCCTTGGCTTTACCCAGATCCTTCTTCAGCAGGAACAGGCTGGCTATCCATATCAGCGCCAGAGTCGCAGCCATCGCCAGCACGGAAACCGTAAAGCCCAGCAATGCCAGCAGCGCACCGCCCAAGAAGAAACCCACACCTTTGAGCGCGTTCTTCGAGCCGGTGAGAATTGCCACCCATTGGTAGAGGGTGCCTTGTTGGTTGTCGGGCACCAGAAGCTTGATGGAGCTTTTCGCGCTCATCTTGTTGAGGTCTTTGGCAATACCCGACAGCGCCTGGGCCCCCATCACCCAAGGGATGGTCAGCCAGGCGGCGGGCACAGTCAGCATCAACAACGCTGCCACCTGCAAGCCCAAACCAATGTTCATGGTGCGATTCAGGCCTAGACGGGCACCCACGTAACCGCCTACCAGATTGGTAATGACACCGAAGATTTCGTAGAATAGGAACAGGAACGCAATCTGCAACGGGCTGTAGCCCAACGCATGGAAGTGCAACACCACCAACATGCGCAGCGCACCGTCGGTGAGGGTAAAGGCCCAGTAATTGCCGGTCACCAACAGGTACTGGCGCACTTGCGGGGAAAGGGCTGACAACGCGTTCATGATCACTCCCTGTTAATCGGCCAAACCGACCAATTTGGCCAGCTCAACAGCGCGGTTGGCGTAACCCCATTCGTTGTCGTACCAGGCATAGATCTTCACTTGAGTGCCATTGATCACCATTGTCGACAGCGCATCGATGATCGATGAGCGCGGATCGGTGCGGTAGTCGATGGACACCAGTGGGCGTACTTCATAGCCGAGGATATTTTTCAGCGGGCCTTCTGCCGCCGCCTTGAGCAACGCATTAACCTCATCCACCGAGGTGGCACGCTCCACTTCGAACACACAATCGGTGAGCGAGGCGTTGGCCAGCGGTACACGCACCGCGTGACCATTCAAGCGGCCACGCAGTTCGGGGAAGATTTCCGCAATGGCGGTGGCCGAGCCGGTGCTGGTCGGGATGAGGCTCATGCCTGAAGCGCGGGCGCGGCGCAGATCTTTGTGCGGTTGATCGAGGATGCTCTGGGTGTTGGTCAGGTCATGAATGGTGGTGATCGAGCCGTGGCGGATGCCCAGATTCTCGTGGATCACTTTGACCACTGGTGCCAGACAGTTGGTGGTGCAGGAGGCCGCCGTCACAATGCGGTGCTGCGCCGGGTCGAACAGGTGCTGGTTAACGCCCATCACCACGTTCAAGGCGCCTTGCTCCTTGACCGGCGCACAGACCACCACACGCTTAACGCCCTGATCCAGGTAGGCCTGCAACACCGCCACAGTCTTCATCTTGCCGCTGGCCTCGATCACCAGATCGCAACCCGACCAGTCGGTGTCGGCAATCGCTTTATTCGCGGTGACCTTGATGCGCTTGCCGCCAATTACTACATGATCGCCTTCTGCGCTGGCTCCGTTGTGCCAACGACCATGCACAGAGTCGAAGTTGATCAGGTGCGCATGGGTTACTGCATCACCTGCCGGGTCGTTGATTTGCACGAACTCGAACTCTGGCCAGCCCCAGGCTGCACGCAGAGCGAGACGACCGATACGACCGAAACCATTGATTCCTACTTTGATGCTCATGCTGTTGTTCTCTTGGGACTGCTGTCTGGGGGCAACTACGACTTGGCGATGTCGAATTGACTGATGTAGTTGATATGCGCAGGGTGCTGAATGGCACGCGGACGCAGCGCTTGTACTTCGCTTACCGCCTCGCGGAACGGCACTCCGCACTCGATCAGCAGTTGCGCTGCAATCAATCCGGTACGGCCCGAGCCGCCCTTGCAGTGAATGGCAATATTCTTGCCTTCGGTGAGCAGTTGCTTGATCCGCTCACGATGGGCCTCCCAGGCAGCCTGGAACGACTCAGCAGGTGCTTGGTCGTCTTCCACGGGCAGGTGAAACCACTCGATGCCGTGCTGTTGGCATAGCTCTGGCAGATTCTCGACTTCGTTCTGGCTCAACTCTTCGGTCGGCATCAGCGTCAGCAAGGCCGAAGCACCTGCAGCCTTCAGAGTGTCCAACGCCTCAGCGACCGACGCGTCTTTGGTGCCTGGGCAAGGCGTGAAGATCAGTTGGCCTTGCACAGCTGTCGTGGTGAGCACGGAGTACGGATGTTGGTGCACGATCAGGCGTCCTTCAGATAGAGCGTTGATTAACGCGTTTGGAGAGTTCTTCCGCCGATTCCTTACGTTCGGAATAGCGGTCGACCAGATAGTCCTGTCGTTCGCGCAGCAGCAATGTGAACTTCACCAGCTCTTCCATTACGTCCACGACACGGTCGTAGAATGAGGAGGGCTTCATGCGCCCGGCTTCATCGAACTCCAGGTAGGCCTTCGGCACCGAGGACTGGTTGGGAATGGTGAACATCCGCATCCAGCGACCGAGCACACGCAGCTGGTTGACCACGTTGAAGGATTGCGAGCCACCACAGACCTGCATCACCGCCAGCGTCTTACCCTGGGTTGGGCGCACCGCGCCCATGGTCAACGGAATCCAGTCGATCTGCGCCTTGAACACCGCGCTCATCGAGCCGTGGCGCTCGGGGGAGCACCAGACCTGACCTTCTGACCAGAGCACCAGTTCGCGTAGCTCTTGTACTTTGGGATGGCTGTCCGGCACTTCATCTGGCAACGGCAACTCAGATGGATTGAAAATGCGTGTTTCTGCGCCGAAGCGCTGCAACAGGCGCGCAGCTTCTTCGGTCAGCAGGCGGCTGAACGAGCGCTCGCGAGTCGAGCCGTAGAGCAGCAGGATGCGCGGCTTGTGCGTGGCCGACAACGTACTGCCGAGCTTATCGAGTGTCGGCAGATCGACCAGTTCGGCATCGAGGTTGGGGATCATTTCTTCAGTCATAAATTTACTCCTGAGCGAGGGCGCCCTTCGGATGATCGAACCAGCGGCGCTTGAGCCAGAGGGCTACGCCAACCAGGGAGATCAGTACCGGCACTTCCACCAGCGGGCCAATCACCGTGGCGAAGGCTACCGGCGAGGCGAGGCCGAAAGTCGCGATGGCAACGGCTATGGCCAGCTCGAAGTTGTTGCTGGCAGCGGTGAAGGCCAGTGCGGTGGTGCGTGGATAGTCAGCGCGGAGCAGCTTGCCCATCCAAAAGCTGATGAAAAACATCACCACGAAGTAGATGGTCAGCGGGATAGCGATGCGCAGCACATCCAGCGGCAGCTGCAACACCATGTCGCCCTTGAGGCTGAACATCGCGACGATGGTCAGCAGCAGCGCGACCAGGGTCAGCGGGCTGATCTTCGGGATGAAGCGCTCGCTGTACCAGGTCTCGCCTTTGCGGCTGATGAGAATCTTGCGCGTAAGGAAACCAGCCAGGAATGGGATGCCCAGGTAGATCAGCACGGACTCGGCGATGCTGACAAAGTTGGTGTCAATCACGCTGCCCTGTAGACCGAACAGTGGCGGCAGCAGACCAAGGAAGATCCATGCATACACACTGAAGAACAGGATCTGGAAGATGCTGTTGAAGGCCACCAGCCCGGCGACGTATTGATTATTGCCGCCCGCGATCTGATTCCACACAAGCACCATGGCGATGCAGCGTGCCAGACCAATAAGGATCAGCCCGGTCATGTACTCCGGCTTGTCGGCGAGAAACACGATGGCCAGTACGAACATCAGCACTGGGCCAATCACCCAGTTCTGGATCAGCGACAGCGCGAGAATGCGCTTGTCCTTGAACACCTCGTGGAGCTCTTCGTATTTCACCTTGGCCAGCGGCGGATACATCATCACGATCAGGCCGATGGCAATCGGGATATTGGTCGAACCCACCGAAAGGCTGTTAAGCCAGGCCGGCAGTCCCTCGAACAGACTGCCCAAGCTGACACCAATCACCATGGCGAGAAAGATCCAGACCGTCAGATAGCGATCCAAAAAAGAAAGACGGCTTTTACTCATCGTCATGTCTCCAGTGTCAGAGAGTGCCGATCAGGGCCAGCTCGGCCTTGAGTTGTTCGGCACTTAACTGCTTGAGCGGTAAAGCCAGGAAGGCTTCGATTCGGGTTCTGATCTGTTCCAGAGTGGCTTCGAAAGCAGCCTCGATCTCTTCTTGAGTCCCTTGGTACTCCGAAGGGTCTGCCAAGCCCCAATGGGCCTTTGTGGCCGGCCCGAAAAATACCGGGCAGGCTTCGCCGGCAGCCTTGTCACACACCGTGATGACGAAATCAGGCGCCAGGTTCTCGTAGACATCGCTCGACTTGCTGTAGAGCCCTGCTGGCGAGATTTCAGCCTTATCCAACGTTTTCAGACTCAGCGGATGCACTTCACCCTTCGGCTGGTTGCCGGCGCTGTAGGCGTGCATATCCGTCGGAGCCAAATGATTGAACATGGCTTCACAAAGAATGCTGCGGCAGCTGTTGGCGGTGCAGAGAAACAGAATCTTCATCAGGCTATCTCGTAAAGGCCAAGCGCTTCTCGGGTAGACGTTAACTCAGCAACAAGCGGCCAGGCGCTGTGGGCGATCACCCATCACGTCGAGGCGTTTGGCGTCTGGACTGAGCCAGTGCTTATTGGCGTCCAGAGTGGTTTTCAGTACGGCGATCACCCAGTCCGGCAGACTGGGGTGCAGGCGGTAATACACCCATTGACCTTGCCGACGATCCTCCAGCAAACCGCAACTGCGCAGTTGCGCCAGGTGCCGGGAAATCTTCGGCTGGCTCTCATCGAGTGCGCAGGTCAGTTCACAAACGCACAGCTCTTCCTCACGGGTGATGAGCAACATAAGGCGAATGCGGGTTTCGTCGGCCAGGCATTTGAATACGGTGGTCGGTGTCAGATGGTCAGCCATAGGGGTCTCAACGTTTGGTTTTCACCAACACGAACATCTTGATGCGTTCATGGATCTCGTGAAGGGTGTGACGGAATGCATCGTGCTTGGTGCTGGTCACCGGATCTTCAAAGTTCCAGGCCAGCACCTCTCCGGCGCCTGGAAGGGCATGACATTCCAGAGACGATTTATCGCACAGCGTGATGACGTAATCGAAACGCTCTCCCGCAAACGCATCGATAGACTTGCTGTACAACCCTTCGGTACTTACACCCAGGTGCTGAAGTGCTCCCAAGGTACGGGGATCAATCTCGCCGGGCGCAGTGCCTGCACTGAAGGCGTCGAATTGTTCGGAATCAGTGTGCCGCAGCAGTGCTTCAGCCAGTTGCGAGCGAGCAGAGTTAGCCATACAAACAAACAGCACGCGGGTCTTATCGGTCATCGCCAAGTCTCGAATTGGATATGGTTTTACGAATATACGTTTTTTCGAATATTCAGTAAAGCAGCAAGACCAGTGACCGTGAAATATAGCCAATTTAAAGCCCTAGACGTTCATAAGCCTCAGCTGGATCGCGGCCACTGGCACGCCTTCAGCCGCTTAACATCTGATTAGTCGTATATCCGTATTTAGTAATTAATCTGTCATCACGGTGGCTTAGGCTCTCCCACACCTCAACCCCAAACAGAAATCCTGCGATGAAAAAACCGACCCCGACTGTTCTCTGCTAAAGGGGCAGTACCATTCTCCAAACAGGGCTTTACTTGTGCATGTACATGCACATATATTCTCGGCATGAATGTCACCACCAACCGATCTCAAGCCATTGAGTCTGCCATTGAGTCTCTCGATGGCACATTTTTCAAAGCCCTCTGCGAGCCGCCAAGAGTCGCGGTGCTGAAGCGCGTGATGCAATTAGGTCGAGCAGATGTGACCGCGATTGCAGCCGACCTACCCCAGGAGCGTTCTGTGGTATCTCGTCATCTTCAGGTGCTGCTGGACGCCGGGATCGTGCGCGCCACTAAGGTGGGACGTCAGATGTTCTATGAGGTGGACGGCCCAGCCATCGTCAAGCGACTGGAGGACATCCTCCATCACACCAAAAGCATTGCTTTACTGTGCTGCCCAGGCGGATCTCGCTGATTTTTTCTTATCTTAATATGTGTATAGGTGCGCACACATGAACACAACAGAACGCCCATTTGATGTTGTCGTAATAGGCGCGGGGCAAGCAGGGCTCGCCTGTGGCTGGCATTTGAAACAGCAGGGGCTCGATTTTCTTATCTTGGATGAGCAGCAGCAACCAGGTGGTAACTGGCGTAACTACTACGACAGCCTCGAACTGTTCTCGCCGGCAGCGTACTCCTCACTACCGGGGCTGACATTTCCTGGAGAACCGGGGCACTACCCCTCCCGCGATGAAGTAGTGCGCTACCTGGAGCAGTACGCCAGATTTTTCCAGTTGCCGATTCTTCCGGGGATACAGGTCATAAAGGTGAATCAAGAAGCTGGGGGGTTCCAGATAGTGGCAGCCAATGGGCAGCGCTTCTTTACCAGGGCGCTGATCGTGGCATCGGGGGCATTCAGTCGCCCCTATACACCTGAAGCTCCTGGGCTCGAAAGCTTCCAAGGTGTTCGCCTTCACAGTGCCGAGTATCGGAATGTGGAAATGTTCAGTGGGCAACGCATCGTAGTGATTGGAGCGGCGAACTCGGCAGTGCAGATTGCTTACGAGTTAGCCAAGGTGGCCAAGGTCACGCTTGCCACGCGCGAGGCGATTCGATTCTTTCCGCAGAAGCTACTCGGCGCGGATTTCCACGCTTGGCTGAGATGGACAGGCCTGGAAAGAACTCGCTGGCTCAATGATCAGAGCACGCCGGTATTGGATGACGGCACTTACAAAAAAGCGCTGAAGTCAGGACTATTCAATCAGCGGTCGATGTTCGGGCAAGTAACTCCAACCGGGGTTGTTTGGGCGGATGGTCACCACGAAGCCGTTGATTGCCTAGTCTTCGCCACTGGGTTCCGCCCAAATATTTCCTTTCTTGAAGACCTCGCGGTGACGGATGATCGAGGGCGATTGATGCAGCGCGATGGACGAGCACTGCACATCCCAGGCCTGTACTTTATGGGGTTACCAAAGCAGCGCAATTTCGCCTCAGCAACTCTCAGAGGTGTAGGGCCTGACGCTGAAGTCATCCTTCCACACTTGCTACGCCATCTGCGTTCCACAGGTACAGAACTGGTGATAGCCACGCAGCGATGAGCAACTAAAGCAATGATGCACGCCTACCTCAACCGGATCTTTGCATTGCCACTAGCAGGCCCTTTGAACTCACTCGACATCTAAGCCATTTTGGCCACAAAACAGGGCTTTCTATCCTATGCTGAATAGGTTGAAGTCAAAGTCGCTTACGACACAGGCGGGGCCGACTGCATCGCAAGCGTAATGCGGAGGCAGAGATGGCATCTATTTCCAGAAGAGGCTTCCTGAAACTGGGAGGCGGGGTTGCCGCGAGCGTGGCTATTGGGCTGCCCGAACTCACACAAGCGGCGACATCAACGCCTGCGGTAGAGGGGCGAGTCAATCTCCCCTACCAAATGAAAGCGATCACCAAAGCGCAGAAATTGCAGGTCAATACGCCAGTCCAATTTTCCTATCCCGATGCCGCCTCACCTTGTGCATTAATCAAGATGGGCGCTCCTGTTCCGGGCGGCGTCGGCCCGGAACGTGACATTGTCGCGTACAGCACCCTATGCACACACATGGGCTGCCCGGTTGCCTATGACGCAGAGAGGCGATTGTTCAAATGCCCCTGCCACTTCAGCATCTTCGACCCTGAGAATGCTGGTCAGATGGTTTCCGGCCAAGCCACCGAGAACTTGCCCAGCGTAGTGCTCGAATACAACCCCAAAGACGATTCGGTACGTGCAGTTGCCGTCGAAGGGTTGATCTACGGACGTCAGTCCAACCTCCTTTGATAAGGAGATTAAAAATGGCAACCAACAAAGATCGTGTGGCACTGCCTCCTACAGATGCCCAAAAGACCAACCTGACATGCCACTTCTGCATCGTGGGTTGTGGCTATCACGTGTACAAATGGCCGGAAAATCAGGAAGGTGGACGGGCACCCGATGAAAACGCACTCGGGCTCGACTTTCGCAAACAGTTACCTCCCCTGGCGGTCATCATGACGCCGGCAATGCAGAACACGATCACCGATAAGGATGGCAAGCGCTACAACATCATGATCGTGCCGGACAAACAGTGCGAAGTTAATAAAGGGCTGTCTTCCACGCGAGGCGGACAATTGGCCAAGGTCATGTACAGCCCCGACGGCGTAGGCAAGGAGCGGTTACGCAGCCCACGCGTTTATGTGGCTGATCAGTGGGTGGACACCAGCTGGGATGATGCACTGGCGCTTTACGCCGGGGTGACCAAAAAGATTCTTGATAATGATGGGCCTGCCTCGCTCGCCTTCGACTGCTTCGATCACGGAGGCGCTGGAGGCGGATTCGAGAATACTTGGGGCACCGGCAAGTTGATGTTCACTGCGTTGAAAACACCACTGGTGCGTATCCACAACCGCCCGGCCTATAACTCCGAGTGCCACGCTACCCGCGAGATGGGCATTGGCGAACTCAACAACAGCTATGAAGACGCCGAGTTGGCCGACGTCATTATTGCCATCGGCTGCAACTCATACGAAACCCAAACCAACTACTTCCTGGCCCACTGGCTACCCAACTTGCAGGGGCAGACGGTCGACAAACGTAAACAGCGTTTTCCTGGTGAGAGTGTCGTCCCTGCGAAAGTGATCTTTGTTGACCCGCGCAGGACGCCCACTATCGCGGTAGCCGAACAAGCGGCAGGTAAGGACAACGTGCTTCACCTCGATATCGAGCCGGGGTCAGATATCGCTCTGTTCAACGGCCTGTTGACCTACGTGGTTGAACAAAAATGGCATGACCAGGAATTTATCGCGGCCCATACCAAGGGGTTCGATCAAGCACTTCAAGCCAACCGGCTGTCGCTTGAAGAAACCAGCCGTATCACTGGCGTGTCGGCAGATAAACTCAAGCTTGCAGCCGAATGGGCCTACAAACCCAAAGCGTCTGGCCACCGCCCTCACACCATGCATGCATACGAAAAAGGGATCATCTGGGGGAATGACAACTATCTCATCCAGTCCGCCTTGGTCGACCTAGTGCTGGCGACCCATAACGTCGGACGACGGGGTACAGGTGTGGTGCGGATGGGTGGGCATCAGGAGGGGTACACACGTCCTCCCTATCCAGGCGACACCAAGATCTACGTGGATCAGGAGATCATCAACGGCAAGGGCATGATGTATACGGCATGGGGGGCCAACCCGTTCCAGACCACGCTCAATGCCGAGCAACATCGCACTGTCATTCTACGACGCGCCAATATTGTCAGAGAGGCCATGGCCAATGTCCGTGGCGGTTCAACCGCGCAGATGGTCGATGCGATTTACGATGCGGTGAAAACCAAAGGCGGGCTTTTCCTTGCCAATATCAACCTCTACCCCACCAAACTGGCAGAAGCCGCACATGTAATGCTGCCGGCAGCCCATCCAGGTGAGATGAATCTGACCTCTATGAATGGGGAGCGCAGGATGCGGCTATCGGAAAGATTCACGGATCCTCCTGGCTCGGCGAAAGCCGACTGCCTAATCGCGGCGGCTATCGCCAATACCCTTCAGCAGATGTATCTCGCAGAAGGAAAACAGGAAATGGCGGCGCGTTTTGCAGGGTTCGACTGGAAAACCGAGGAGGACGCCTTCAATGATGGCTTTCGCATGGCCGGCCAAGCCGGTGCCGGCCCAATCGACAGCCAGGGCGGCAACACGGGCAATCTTGTCACCTACGAGCGGTTGAGGGCCATGGGCAACAATGGAGTTCAGTTACCCGCCAAAGAATACCGAGATGGCAAACTGATCGGCACAGAGATGCTCTACACCGATTACAAGTTCGAGACGCCGGACGGCAAGGCTGAGTTCAAGTCAGCGACGTGGCCAGGGTTGCCGAAGCCAGTGGCAGAGCAGAAAGAGAAATACCAGTTCTGGGTCAACAACGGGCGCATCAACGAAGTGTGGCAAACGCTCTACCACGATCAATACAACGACTTCGTACAACGGCGTGTGCCAATGGCCTATCTGGAAATTAACCCCGACGATGCACAAGTCTTAGGCATTACATCCGGGGACGTGGTCGAGGTGTTTAACGACTACGGTTCGTCCTACGCTCTGGCCTACCTGGAATCGGATATCAAGCGTAACCAGACGTTTATGCAGTTCGGCCATTTCAACGGCGTGATGGGCGATCTGACCACGCCGTGGACAGACCGAAACGTAATCCCATATTACAAAGGGACGTGGGCGAACATTCGCCGCATCGGGAAAGTGGAGGAATTCAAGGAGAAGATCAGCTTCAAGTCGCGAAGGTTTAACGTGTAATCGCGCTTGTTTAGCGTTAGCCGGGCTTTTCTACCCGAGGTGGTCACGCTAGACGCACTGCCCCCATGCCAATTTAAATTGTATGGGGGCGTCAGACACCCTTCTCATAGCCCGCCCTCCTGTCAGAAAAGCATCACCGACTTCAATGCGCTTGAAGCAGTGCCGGCTGGAGTCTCGACCGGCGGGCTCTACAGCAAGTCTTTCCAAGCCCCGCCCAGGCGCCTAAATACACTTGCGGCTATTACTCCAGGCTTGACGCGGATCAGAACGTCTCATCCACACAGGGACTAGACTCAGGACGCGCTATCAATCCTGGTCGCTGGGCATAACGACTATCAGGTAAGCGCACTAATCAGTGTGCGGGTAATGCTCTGATTAGTAAAAAGGGTCAATGGCACTCGTGCGTACGAGTTCGGACTGTCGAATCGCTAGGGAAATACTCATGCAGTTTCTTGAGAACGCACCACGTTTTCTGTTTTTTACTGGCAAAGGCGGTGTTGGCAAAACGTCGATTGCCTGCGCTACAGCGCTGCAGCTGACGGCTCAAGGCAAACGCGTCCTGCTGGTGAGTACCGACCCGGCGTCCAACGTGGGACAAGTATTTGGCATCAGCATTGGCAACAACATCACCCCTGTACCTGCCGTTGCTAACTTGTCAGCGCTCGAAATTGACCCCCAGGCCGCAGCTCAGGCCTACCGAGACCGTATTGTCGGGCCTGCGCGAGGCGTGCTGGACGCCGATGTGGTCAAAGGCATGGAAGAACAGTTGTCCGGTGCCTGTACAACAGAAATTGCATCCTTTGATGAGTTCACCGAGCTCCTGGTGGGCTCGAAGCACACTGATGGCTTTGACTACATCATCTTTGATACAGCCCCGACCGGTCACACCATTCGCCTGCTCCAACTACCTGGAGCCTGGAGTGGTTTCCTTGAGGCCGGCCAGGGTGATGCCTCGTGCTTGGGGCCGTTGGCTGGTCTCGATAAACAGCGCGATCAATATTGTAAGGCTGTTGAAGCCCTGTCCGATCCCGCACGTACTCGGCTCGTACTGGTTGCTCGCGCCCAAACGGCCACACTGCGTGAAGCCGCACGCACCCACGAAGAGCTTGCGGGTATTGGCCTGAGCAAGCAATACCTGGTGGTCAACGGAGTGTTGCCCAGTACTGAGGCAGAGAAAGACCCTTTAGCCGCAGCAGTGTATGCACGGGAACAGGCAGCCCTTACCGGGATGCCGGATGAGCTCAAGGCGCTGCCCTTTGATCAGCTTCCCCTGAAAGCCTTCAATCTGGTCGGCGTTGAAGCGCTGAAACAGTTGCTGAGTGAAGATAGTCAAGCCGTTGAAGAGCTTGAATCTGCAGCGGTCGAGATTCATGCGCCAAGCCTGAGTGATTTAGTCGATGAAATTGCCGCTGATGGTCATGGACTGATTATGGTCATGGGTAAAGGTGGAGTCGGAAAAACAACACTCGCGGCGGCGGTGGCAGTCGAATTGGCACACAGAGGGTTACCGGTTCACCTCACCACGTCCGATCCAGCGGCTCATCTGGCAGAAACCCTGGATGGGGCAATGACGAACCTGACCCTCAGTCGCATAGATCCTCACGTTGAAACTCAACGCTATCGTGATCAGGTAATGGCCTCTAAAGGCGCAAAGCTAGACGAGTTCGGAAAAGCGCTTTTGGCAGAGGATCTTCGCTCGCCCTGCACTGAAGAAATCGCAGTTTTTCAGGCCTTCTCGCGCGTTATTCGGGAGGCGGGAAAGAAGTTTGTGGTTATGGATACAGCGCCGACCGGGCATACCCTTTTGTTGCTTGATGCCACGGGTGCTTATCACCGCGACATCGCTCGGCAGATGCAAGGCAGCAATACCCGCTTCAGTACGCCAATGATGCAGCTTCAAGACCCAAAACAAACCAAGATTTTACTGGTTACATTGGCCGAGACGACTCCGGTGCTTGAAGCTGCCAATCTGGAAACCGATCTGCGCCGCGCAGGCATTGAACCCTGGGCGTGGGTGATCAACAACAGCATCGCGGCGTCCAGGACTCAATCACCATTACTTCGTAAGCGAGCCCGAAATGAGCTCAAAGAAATTGAGCATGTGGCGCGCGAACACGCCCAACGCTATGCCGTGATCCCCTTGATGGCTGAGGAGCCTGTTGGGGTAGAACGCTTGCTCCGACTAAGCGAGAGACAGAGCTGACAAGCCTGAGTGAAGAGTCTGAAGGGATCAACGCTGGCACTGAATCGCCCTTGGTTTTCTTTGCTTGCGAGTGCCCACGCTTCATGGAGCGTGGATGCTCACGGTGATGTGCTCGATGACATTGAGATGTTCTACAACCCCAAACGCCGTCATGGTTTCAACATTCAGTCAGAGAAAGGTTCCATGTCTTTCACCATGTACACCGCCGAAGCGGGACAGAGTGAGGTGAACTCAGCTGACCTAGAAATCGTCCCGGGGGCCTCGACACGTGAGACTGTTCGATAACCGTTTGCACCGAAGAAAACCGAAGCTGTATTCGTCAGCAAATGCAGTCGTCGTGCTCCATCTGTTAACGCTACCTGTTCAAGCATCGCCAGCAAGCGACACCCATTACCCCGTCCCCGTCGACTATCCAACACAATGAGGGAGCGCAGCAATCGATCAGAACCTGCCCCTTCGATTCCACCAAACCCAAGTAACTCTCCATCTTGTTCGAATCGATAGAACACCCGATCAGGAAGCAACAGATCCTCCGTTGGAAGCCGAGCCTCGCTCAGAAAAACGCTCAACGCCGGTATCTCGGCGCTAGTGAGTTGCCTCACTCGAATTTCAATCTGGTCGCTCATCGGTGACGCCTCTCTTGTTAACCACTCCATCTCCCTTTGATTATGCATACACAACCCGGTCTGGACGAGTGCCATGCCCGCACGGCACGTCGATGCTGATGGATGTCTGTAACCGTATGATCGCGCCAATAGTCACGGACAAGCTGACACAGCCGCCAACAGACGGCCGCTAGTTAGAAATTGATGGTGCGTTGGAACGGACTACCTATATTGGATCGTAAGCGGCCTGCCACGGATGACGGTTTTCGGCCAGCAAGCAAACCTACTCAGCAACAGCGATTTGATTACGTCCCATCGCCTTGGCTCGATACAGAGCTTTATCGGCATTGTTCATCAAGCTGTGCAGATCGTTATCACCGGTATCTGTTGACGCTACGCCGAGGCTGGCCGTTATGCAGTGACCAGGCTCAGTCATCAATCCGGCGATAGTTTGGATGAGCTGTTCAGCGATCTCAACGGCGACCTCAATGGAGGTGTCCGGGAGTAGAACAGCGAACTCCTCACCACCCAGCCTGCCGTGGACGTCAGTTTCACGAAAGGACGTATTGATGACCACACCCATTTGACGCAGAACCTGATCCCCGACCTGATGACCGTAGGTGTCGTTGATATGCTTGAAGTGATCCATATCCAACATCACGACGCACAGAGGTAGCCGATTGCTTTTACAGTAATTATACAACTGCTGGCCATGCTCAAAAAAAGCTCGACGATTCTTCAGTCCAGTGAGTTCATCGGTCTGCGCCGCACGAGTGGAAATACTATGCGCCCGCTCCATTTCTCGTGTTAGACGAAAGGCAGTTTCCAATGCATCGGATAGACTGCGTGTAGCGTTGGCCACAAATGACGTGAACACTAAAACGGCCAGTGCCATACCAATCTGCATCGCAGACGATTGAAACAGCAGCCATGTGGTGCATGGCAACAAAACCAAGCCAATGGAAACTAACGTCATGTATCGATAGGCTGAGTAGCAGGACACCGCGCTCACCGACATTCCGACGATAAAAAGCATGACCAAAGTCTGCGACAAAAGGTCGTTTGGTGGCATTAAGGCTAACGCCCCTGCGCCCCAGATACCGGCGGATAATACTAGCGTACTCCAGTATTTCCGCTCCCAGCGTTGAGGTGTGCGTTCGCTTTCGTGGCTGCGAAAATAGGCAATGAACATCCAGATCCGTAACAACGCCGATCCCGTCAGTATGGCTATCCACCAAACAATGAGGCCGTGCTCAAAACGATCCCAGCACATCCAGCACAGAATCACAGCAGCCAGGTAACTACCGAAAACCGCAGAAACTGATTGGCGAAATAACTGATGCATCCGGTCAGTTCGCACCTGCTCTACTATGAAAAAATCCTGATCATCCCGAGATCCTTGGACATCCATTCGCTCCGCCTAATCATGATGCTGCGTCAAAGATCTATTGTGGCACCCTGCCACCACAGCTAACAACCGATTCATACGCATAGCTGACTTCAAAACTCACTGTTAGTCGCCTTTGCTCAACCCACGACGATCAATGACCATTTCGCGATGTTGCAAGCTCGAGATCGGGAAATCGGGCTCAGACGGCGCCAGCCAATCATGCCTTGGCGAGCCGCCACGACGAAACAGACAGACATGCTGAAGTATCAGCAGTGCACCTAGCACGAAACCAATCCCATCAGTCAGCGGCAGTGCAACGACGAACAAAGCATGTGCGGTAAACTCACTAAGTGTTCCCCTATGTCCCCACCCATTCGTCACCCTCCTAACTGCAAGGGGTTGAAATAATGGCCATATGCCGCTAATAGTTAATGATAGGTAAAGCATAAGGGGATGAAAATGGTGTCGAGATTCGTTGTCGTTCCAGGGATTCCCATCGAGACTGGATCGGCGCGCAATGGCGCCCGTTACTACTCCAGCATGGCCTCTGGTGGTTTCGACATCTACGATAATCAGGAGAAGTATCGTCTCCGCCTCTCATACTCAACCCGCGCGCAAGCGGAAGCTGAGTGTGAAAAGAAAAACGCTGAGCAGCTATTCAGCTCAATAGGCTGATCGCACCCACAATCGCCTGGCAAAATGACTATTAAAAAGGGCCCCGAAGGGCCCTTTGCAATCAAACGGCATCACTTGGTCAGCCAAGACTCCACGGTGTCAGAGCCATATTCAGCTTTCCACTCCTTAAGAGTTCTGTGGTTGCCACCTTTGGTTTCAACCACCTCGCCGGTGTGCGGGTTTTTGTAGACCTTCAGTTGGCGAGGCTTGCGAGTGCCAGTTTTCGACTCGGTTGCTGGTGCGCGACGACCAGCTTGTGGATCAAGCAGGTTGATCACGTTTTTCAAGCTGTAGCCGTACTCGCCAAGCAACGCCCGCAGCTTGCTCTCAAATTCCATTTCCTTTTTGAGGCCGGAATCGCTTTTCATTGACTCGAGCTCTGCGAGCTGTTCGGCGAGTTGTTGTTCAAGCTTGCGAAATTCAGCCAAACGAGACATGGATAACGTCCTTAAGGTATAGGGTTGCGCGAAATGCACATCCTGCATGCTAAGTGATGTTTCGACCTTAGTCACCAATACCCTATTGAAACTCGCCTACGGAGTTCCAACAAGGTGGGAGATACAGTTCAATAGCGGGGAAGGTTAATATCTCCAAAAAACTGGGGTTACAAGCACCAACACAGTTAGGATTTCCAGCCTCCCAAGGAGCATGCCAACGGTCAGTAGCCACTTGGCGGCATCAGGTAATGATGAAAAATTACCTGCTGGCCCAATGATCGTGCCAAGCCCTGGCCCGACGTTACACACCGCAGTAGCGGCACCGCTCAAGGCTGTTGTCCAATCCAGCCCAATGAGAGCCAGGCCCAAGGCAATTACTGCAATAGTGACGGTGAAGAAAAATGAGAAGGTCAAAAGCGAACGCAGGATCTCCTCGTCAATGGGATGACCGTTGTACTTCTTTTGAATCACGGCTCGAGGATGGATCAGTTGCTTCAAGCTACTCACGAGCAAGGCAGCAGCAACCTGAAAGCGGAAGATTTTAAGGCCACCAGCCGTTGAGCCTGAGCATCCACCAACAAAGGTCAGATAGAAGAACAACAGAACAGCAAAACTGCCCCAAAGTGTGTAATCGCCAACCGCAACTCCGGTGGTCGTGACAACCGACGTTACATTGACTGCCACGATACGGAACGCATCCCACCATCCGTAATCACTGTGAAAGCACAACCAAGTACCCACCACTAACCAAGTGACGATTAAGAAGCCAACAAGTCCGCGTACCTGATGATCTTTGAGTAGCGCACGCCGATGGCCGCGTAGCGTGGCGACATACAAGGTAAAAGGCAGGCTCCCCAAAATCATGACGACCACCGCAACCCAGTGAATCGCTGGCTGCGTCCAATGTCCCAGTGAGGCATCCGAGGTTGAGAACCCTCCAGTAGAGATCAATGACATGGCGTGATTGACCGCTTCAAACGGAGTCATCCCCGCGATCCATAACGCTAGAGTCGCGGCGCCTGTGAGCCCTAGATAAAACCAGAGGATGTATTTGGCGGCCATATGAGAGCGTGGAGTTACCTTCTCCGACCAGTCCGATGACTCTGTCTGGAATAGACGCATGCCACCTACCCGTAACAATGGCAGGATCGCCACAGCCATGCCGATGAAACCGATGCCGCCCAGCCAGTGAAGCATCGAGCGCCAGATCAACAATCCCGGTGAAGCGGTATCCAAACCAGTCAGGACAGTCGAGCCAGTGGTTGTGATTCCAGACATCGTTTCAAAGAAAGCGTCGGTGTAGCTGATGTGATGGATGAACACCATTGGCAATGCAGCGAAGGCACACACCACTACCCAGCTGGCAGTCGTCAGCAGATACATGTCTCTCGGACGAAGCTGGGAAGTCTCTGGGCGCCCTCGCACGATCAGCAAAAGACCACAGACGAAGGTAATCAGGCTTGACCAGAGAAAGGCCGACAGATCATCGCTGCGCTCGTAGACCACCAGCGTAATCATAGGAATAGCCATGCTTACGGCCAGCGTGATCAGAAAGATACCTAAGATGAAACCGATAAGCCGCATTGCCGCGAGGGACATAAAAAGTAGCCTGCCAAATTAGCGCCGCGCAGTATCGAATGTTCAACCTCAATACCCCCGTAATTTTTGCGTAAAATTTCTACGGAAATAAGCCAACCAAGGATCCCACGTTACGTAGCAGAACCTAGCTCGCCCTTCATGCATTCAAATGCAGGCTGCGCCTGTCTAGACATCGTAGTTCTAGCCAATAATTCTACAAATATATAGATTATAAAAATCTTAAATGTGTGAGCTCTCATGATCCGATCCAAAAATGAACTCGATATCCTGCAGTTGCGGGCTAACGCGGATGCCGCTGGCAAGCTAATCAAAGCACTAGCGAACCCTGATCGAGACTGCTTCTTCTCTGTCAATTGTCGCAGGGTGAGCTCAACGTGAGCGATCTAGAGGCGTTGTTAGGTATTCAGCAACCTACCCTATCTCAGCAGCTCGCGGTTTTGCGGCGGGAGGAGTTAGTGAAAACGCGACGTGAGGGGAAGCAGGTCTATTACCGGATCAGCAGCTCTGCTGCGCTCGCTGTGATCCATGTCCTTTACCATCACTTTTGTGCAGGAGATGCAAATGAGCATTGATTGGATCAACTTCACACCTTGGTCTTCGTTAAGCGGCGGGGCCCTCATAGGGCTGGCGGTTAGCTTGTTTGTTCTCGCAAATGGCCGTATTGCTGGAATCAGCGGCTTGCTTGGCAGTCTGATGCAATTTGACAGTGAAGGCTGGAGCGAAAAGACACTGTTTCTTCTTGGCCTTTTGCTTGCGCCCTTGTTATGGGGAGTGTTTGCCGTCTTGCCGGAAATCGAGATCCAGAGAAAGTGGCCTGCCTTGGTTATCGCGGGTCTGCTCGTCGGCGTAGGAACCCGTTACGGCTCCGGCTGTACGAGTGGTCACGGGGTTTGCGGTATTTCTCGATTGTCTCCACGCTCCATCGTGGCAACGGTGTGCTTTATGGCAGCAGGGTTCGCAACTGTGTATGTCACTCGTCATGTATTGGGGACTTAAAAATGGCTAAGCTGACTGCATTTTTTGCCGGATTGATCTTTGGGCTGGGTTTACTCCTGGCAGGTATGGCAAATCCTGCCAAGGTGTTGGCTTTTCTTGATTTGGCTGGAGCTTGGGATCCTTCTCTTGCTCTGGTCATGGGAGGGGCCATCACAGTGGCGGTTATCCCCCTGAATTGGGCACGTAAGAAGAAGCGAAGCTGGCTTGGTGCCCGCATGCAGTTACCCGTCAAACGGGAGCTAGACACCCGCTTGATTGGTGGCAGTTTGGTGTTTGGTATTGGCTGGGGAGTTGCTGGGATCTGTCCTGGGCCGGCGGTAGCTATTCTGCTCACAGGGCACTGGCAAATCATCGTTTTCGTGTTGGCAATGTTGGCCGGTATGTATTTGTTCTCTGTGCTAGGAAGCCGACGCATGTGTTAATCAGAAAAATGGTTATGGAAGCGAATGGCGGAAAACCCGACCGATTTCTGCACCATCTGACCAGAGCGATTTCATATATTTTTCGGCCAAGGAGAATTTGATGTCCGACCTGAACGATCCACGAGTGTTCTTTGCCGCGGAGAGAACCTTGCTGGCATGGAACCGAACCAGTCTTTCGCTTATGGCATTTGGCTTTGTGATTGAACGATCCGGGCTACTGCTACAGATGCTAAAACCCGGTGTTTCGGGCAGCCCAGAAAAACACTTTTCCTTCTGGCTCGGACTGGCTTTTCTAATGCTCGGCTCATGGGCTGCATACTGGTCATCCTGGCAATACAAGCGCGTGGTTAAGGCTCTGAAAGCAGTTGAAATCCCAGTGGGGTACAGCATGAATTCCGGCCCTGTAGTGAATGTGTTCACCGCAGTGCTGGGAGTCTTACTCATGGTCTATCTTGCCATCATATGAGCAAAGCTCAGCCTCAAATCTGTACAGGAAAAGGCGTTAGCGGAACGCTGCTATTGAGACACCGCCAGAATTGATTTGGCTTTCTGATTCACCAATTTTGGGGAGTACCTCGCTTGCTGGCTCAAATCTACACCATCGAGTTCTTGAGGAGTTAGCGGAGCTACTTGGTCAGCCAGAATCAAGGCAAACATCAGAACGGTAAAGCCTACTAATACGGGGAATGAGCCGCACCAGAAAACGATACGTCGGCGGCGGCGCTGGTATGCGTTCATTTGTGCTAACCCCTTTCAGCTCTGGCGAGTTTGCCTCGCTCACTTATAATTACTCGCTCAATGTAGTTTCTGTCGTCGATAATTACCAGTCCTCGAAAAAAAGGGAGTGGTGCCAGCGTCAAATTGTGGAATGCCCTCCGCCCTGATTTAGGAAGTGGCCGACTATTGACTTGGTTCATTCATGGGATTGTTTCGCAACAAGTCATTCGACCCCATTACCTGCATATCTCCTACCCATTTACAGCGCCTGGAGAAACCGGGTAACAGCAGATCAGCAGGACATTCAGAGGATTTCCATCATCACTGAGTGTATTTGGAATAAATCCGTAGTTGTCCGGATAGGACATCGGCGTACTGAGAAAGCGGTCAACGAAAATCTGTCCGCTTGGTTTGCCCACCTCGTACTTGATCGGAGAGTGGTTTGCAGGGATCTCGATAACAGTAAAAAAATCATCGGTAATCGCGTCACCAACCGGGACATCCGCACAGTTCCTATTCATAGCTCCAAAGATTTAGGAAAAATTCACGCTAATTGGCCTTCTTACCGACAGTGCCCATCTCGATAGGAGTCTTTATGAAAAACACGGAGATTTCCTCGCCCTCCAATCGCTTGAACAATCTTTCTGACTCCTCCTCGGTGATGGCCATGCGAATCTCTGTAGGCTGATCTGCCAGCTCAAAAAAATGCGAAGAGTGCAAACGGCCGGTGTGCCCAAAGCCTTCGATACCTGTAGACAAGGTCGCACCACGCAACCCCATTTCTTTGGCCACATCGACGATCCAATCACCAAGCATCTTTCCCTGATAACGACGGTTCTGTTGAGTAAAGAAAATCACCAGAAAACCTTTCATGTTCATGTCCTCAGCGCGTGCCAATCATTTGATAGGACAGAAGCCCGGCAGCGGTCATCGCCAACGAGCCCACGACGTGCAATGAAATTGAGCCGAACGCCCAGAGCAGTCTGCCTTCCTGAATCAGGGCAACTGTTTCGGCTGAAAACGTAGAAAAGGTAGTCAAACCACCACAGAAGCCTGTGATGATCAGCAGACGCCACTCAGGGCTTAGGGTGGGCGAAGCGGCCAAGAATGCGATGGCCAAGCCAATGATGTAGCCCCCGATCATGTTCGCCACCACAGTGCCTGGGGGTATGGTCGGGAACAGCGCGTTAAGCTTCATGCCTAAGAGCCAACGCAGCCAGGCACCAAGCGATGCGCCGATAGCGATGACTAGAAGTGGTTTCAGCATGGTTACATGTCTCCTCTGGGCTGGTATAGCCGAGGAGGTGCTGATAACCGCACGCCAATAGAGGGAGCTGATATGAAATTGGAAGTCACGATCCTGTCCTAAATTGGAGGACAGGGAGACACACCTACGCACCCTGTCCAAGGTTCACGTAGGCATCATCAGCACAAAGGCGGTTAAAGGAGGAATGCCATCTCCTGATTTAATCCTATAGCAGCGCCGCTTGCACATTCAAGTCACTTCGAGCTCGAATTGCACCTTTTACAACAAAGGGTGTTTAGCAGTGTCTGCACAGGAACTTAGGGGTTAGCCATAATCTAATGGCATGCTGGGCAAGCCTGCCGAGTCAATAAAGCTCGGAGTAACACCTGGTGTCCACGCAATTACTTTGTGAGCTCGAGTATTAAGTAGCAGCCCAATCTTGAAGGAAGATGGTGATAGCTCCGATTAATGCCACTGACGCTTTATTTCCTGCCACTGGATGTCTGACAGCCACTTATCTGCCATCGGAAAGAAAATGCTCTCCTCAGCATCCATATGATCGTAGTATTTCTTGATGAAGTCATCGACGGCGTCAGCGATCACTCTCGTCTCTTGAGTTGATTCCTCCAACATCTTGAGCTGTCCAGCAATGCGCTCAAATGCCAGATGATCTCGCTCGATATCCTTAACCCGTTGGTGGATCGGTGCCTCAGTCGCTAGCAGGGCCCGCCGAATAAACTCTTCATTTGCATGGTGGCGTCGCTCTGCTTCACCATGCAAGGCTTCCAGCATCTCAAACAATAGCTTGCAGTCATCGGCACCAGCGGATTCATGCCTCACCCTCCCCAGCAATGCTTTGATCTGAGTAATTTTGATAGCCGCCTCATGATGATAGGCGTGCAGTTCATTCAACAAGACGTTCATATAAAATCCTCACCAACACACCGAACCATCACAAAAAACTATTATTAACCTCCAACTTCCAAAAACAGCAAAATATATAAATCCCAATAATTATAATACCTCCACCAAAAAGCACTCACCATCGCGCATTTAACCTTTTTAGTATAGCCGAGCGCAAAACTCTCGCCCAAAAATATCTGCCACCCTTGGATGAATTTGAAATATCAAGTAAATGTTCATATGCGCTATTTGATCTACTTAAAGGAAGCGCTGCGAAAAAAGCCAACCATCTCCTTGGCACACCGAGCACCTTCAACCAAGCACGCCACAAGGAAATGACTGAACCTCTGCTATGGACTGGGCATGCCACGCCGATTGATGAAGTAGCTGAAGCTGGTCAGAAGCCCGATGCCGTAGTGCTCTCGGTCGGTGGCGGTGGATTGCTATGCGGGGTGATCGAAGGACTACACCGTAACGGCTGGCAAGACGTACCGGTTATTGCCGTTGAAACCGAAGGCGCTGCGTCCTTTCGAGCGGCCACCCAGGCCGGTCAAGCGGTAGAAATCGAGAAAATAAGCTCCATCGCAACTTCGCGTGGCGCAAAGCGCGTTTGTGATCAGGCCGTCAGGTACTTGGATGGACATTCATATCTCCCCGTCCTAGAGGGTCATTGGCTTCGTATATTCGTCCATGGAAACCAATATTTTGTGAGTAAAAACGCCTCATTTCGTCCATAGATTGATCTTCAGAAACACCGATGCCCCATGCGTAAAGCCAAGTAGGGAATGCTGATTTTTTTGCGTTAAGAAGAGCGGTGCTGTAAAGCCATTGTTGCAGGACTCCCGCCTGGCGGTATCGCTAAAGCCTGCGTCACAAGCCTGTATCATGTCAGTTGAAGTTAGTTCTGTGCAGGGTTCCATTAATCCTCGGGCCCCTTGGAAAGGCGCCGGCTTAAGGAAGAGTTCAATCGGCACGGTGAAATGCTTCTGCTGATGCTGCGTTATACCCAGGCACTGATTACCCAAATGGCACAGACCGCTGTTTGCAACCGCCATCATTCGATCGATCAGCAGCTGTGTCGTTGGCTCCTGTTATACCTAGACCGCTTACCGGGCAACGAGTTGACGGTGACCCAGGAGCTGATTGCCAACATGCTCGGAGTGCGCCGCGAAGGTGTAAATGACAAGCACCCGTAATCCGTCGCTGTCCCGACTTTTTGTTCCCTAGCGAACTGACCGAGCTCTTGGATCGTGGACACACTTGCGTTGAACGCATTACCAAACAACGCGAGGCACCTCTAGGCAGGACATCAAACACTGACACCCTGGGCATGACGCACATCATGACACCCCAAGGGCTATAGTCTTCCAGGGCAATCTGACATCGTCATCGATCGCGCATCAACGCCGTGCACGCGAAAGAAAGCAGTCACGTCGTACGATCAATACCGGCGTTGTGCCTCGTAATTACGCGCAAAAAGGATCTCATCGTGGCTCACAACGAAGGACAGAGTGATCAAGCAGCAATGGCCGCCTCTGACCTGCTTGAGCTGCTTTTTCGCGTCTATCGCGGCGGCCTTAGCGTACGGTTGTGGAACGGTACAAGCATGCGACTCGGTAAAGCCGCGGAACAAGCGCTTCCCCCATTCACCCTGATATTTCGTAGCCCACAGGCAGTACTGAACCTGGCAATTGGGCGTGCCCCACTGCGCTGGATTGATGCCTATCTTCTTGAAGACATCGATATCGACGGCGATCTGTTCAGCGCCTTAGCACTGAAAGACCACCTGGGGAACCTGAGCATTCGCGGTCTCGATCGACTTGAAGCGATTACCGCGGCGCTGCGCTTAAAACTGGCGATCCTTCGCAGTACGCCAGCTCGTCACCATCATCCGAGGCTTCATTCACGTCGAGTTAACTTACGGTCCCGAACCGAAAATCTAGAGACCATCGCTTTTCACAACACTCTGCCGAGCGCTTTCTACGGGTTGTGGCTGGATGAGTCGATGGTCTATTCCTGCGCCTACTTCAAGCGCATCGACGACGAACTGGAACAAGCGCAGCAGCAAAAGCTGCACCTAATCTGCCGCAAACTAATGCTCAAGCGCGGCGATCATCTGCTTGATATCGGTTGTGGTTGGGGAGCACTGATCATTTATGCCGCACGTAATTTTGGTGTACGCGCCCATGGCATAACCACCAACCAGCAACAGATGGACATTACACGAGAAAAAATTTGCGAAGCGGGCCTACAGGATCTAGTCACCGTCGAGGTCGCTGACTACCACACTCACCCGGGCGAAGAAATTTACGACAAGGTGACCAGCCTCGGCATGTTTGAGCACGTCGGCTTGGAGAATCTGCCACGGTACTTCACGGCCGTGTATCGGCTCTTGAAACCCGGCGGTCTTTTCCTCAATCAGGGGATTACTCACGATGTGCATGGGGGGAAAGAAACCTTGTCCACCCTGTTCATCGATCACTACATTTTCCCCGAAGGCCAACTCGATACCGTCAGCCATATCCAGCAGGCGATGGAGCATTGCCTATTCGAAATCGCCGACGTCGAAGCGCTACGCCACCATTACGCACTGACCCTCAAGCGTTGGGTTGAGCGGCTCGAGGCGAACAAGGATCAGGTGTTGGGATTAGTCAGCAAGGTCACCTACCGCACATGGCGTCTGTATATGACGGCGTGCGCACTCGAGTTCGAAGCCGGTGACCTGGGGGCCTACCAGATAATGTCGAGTAAACGTGCAGGTAGCTTTTTAGCTCTTCCCTTGACGCGCAATCATCTAATGGCGAAGGGAAAAAAAGGCTGCAGGAGCAGCCATCAAGGATGGGGGGGGCAGAGATGACTTAGCGTCACTCATGTTTTCTTATAGGGCGTAGCTTTATCGGCCAACCAACAAGATCAATCGACTACATGGAACCTAGGTAGCATCCATTTCCAACGAATGGCGGCAATACGGCTGACAAAAACGAACGCAATGGCGATTGCAGACGCTACTTCAAGTGAAATCTGCAAATCCAGCAGCGTGATGTAGGCGACGGCACCCAAAATACTGATGGAAGCATAAACCTCACGTCTAAACACCAACGGTATTTCGTTACACAACACATCACGCATCACACCCCCTGCGACTGCGGTAGCTACACCCATGATCACTGCGATGCTGGGAGGGAGGTTTTGCTGAAGAGCCATATCTGTTCCTGTGACCGTAAATACAGCCAATCCAAATGCATCGGCTACCAACAACACCCTCTCGTTGAAGGTTTTCAAAGTCCTCGCCCAAATCATGGTTCCTAGCGAAGCACTAACCCCTACCAAAAAGCCATTCTCATTGGAAACCCACTCGATCGGATAATGAGCCATCAGTACGTCACGCAAGGCACCGCCGCCTAAAGCGGTGACTAAACTGATGGTGATTACGCCGAACCAGTCCAACGATTTTCGCCCTGCCATCAGGGTGCCGGCCACTGCGAAGGCTGCGACGCCTAACAACTCACAGTAATAGATCACCCAACCAGCGTGGTAAGCCTTCATCTACGGAACCAGCCTGTACTGCAAATGGGAAAAGCCCTTGAAATGAGGCGCCTTCAAAGGCACACATTAGGATCTAATTACATTATCATATTATGATAATAAAAGTACAACGCGAGGCGTGCGGTGAAGACAGGTCCAAAAAATACAGCGGCGTATCGTCATGAGGATTTTCCTCTTGGGAAAACCACCGTCGAATCAAGCGTACGGGTCGAAACGGTCGGCGATCTGGCAATGGCGTATAGCCCAGGGGTGGCGCAGCCTTGCTTGGCAATAGCGAAAAATCCGGATGAGGCTTACCGCTTTACGGGTAAGGGCAATCTCGTCGCAATCATTTCCGACGGCTCGTCAATTCTGCATCTGGGCAACCTGGGATCTCTTGCCAGCAAGCCGGTGATGGAGGGAAAAGCGCTCCTGTTTAGACGCCTGGCCAAGATCAACGCGGTAGATATCCAGGTCAACACCAGCGAATCGGCAGCATTCATTGATACGGTCGTTCGCATTGCTGACACCTTCGGCGGCGTACACCTGGATGGCATGGCTGAGTCTCAAAGCCTGGAGATCGAACAAGCGCTGATCGCTCGATGCGACATCCCGGTGTTCAGATGAACCACACGGAATGGCAATCGTTGTGGTGGCCAGCCTGGTTGCTACTGAACTTGGGAGCCCACAAATCTCGTATTGTCGTAACAACCGGCTGTGTCCGCACAATCGCGCAACTGGGGCAAACGGTTCAGAATGGACTCACACAGCACTCGCCCGCGGTCATGAAGGGATCTGACGTTTTTATTGGTGTTGCAGATCCAGACTGGTTAACGCCGGAAGCAATCCTGTCGATGGCAAGCAACCCCATCGTGTTTGCTTACGCGGGCCCCTATCGAGCGATTTTGCCTTGGCAGGCTCGTGAAATTCGGACGGATTTGATTCTCGCCACCGACAGCTTCGAACATCCAAATGAATTAGCCAACTGCCTGGCTTCGCCTTTCGTCTTCCGAGGAGCCCTGGACGTCAGAGCGCGGCGTATAAATGAAGCCATGAAGATTGCTGCGATCCGTGCTTTGCACATGCTCGCTTTGCAACCGGTGCCGTTAGACGTACTGCGAACCTACAACGTCGACAGGCTGGTGCTGGGAAAGGATTACATTGTTCCCAAGCCTTTGGATGGGCGCTTGCACTCGGTGGTTGCCGGCGCAGTGGCCAGGGCGGCTATTGATTCGGGAGAGGCCAGAATCAGTTTCCCTGCCCATTACCCGTCTATCTATCCCTTCTTTTACCCGTTTCTGGTAGACGTACCGTCGCCAGTTTTTGATCATGGTCAATCTAGCTAACGGTAACGAACCTAACCAGTGACAAATAACCCTCCGCCTATTATAATTTGATTATCATCGACCGTTTTAGGGTACCGGCAATTCCATGGAAAATAAGACTGCACGATTAACTGTGCTCATTGATCCCGTCAAGAAAAAAGCACTTGAGGAGCTTTGTGCGTCTCAGGATCTGACGCCTTCTCAGGTCGTTCGTCAGCTTATTCGGGACTACCTGGAGACGCATGGCGTTTCATACTCGACCAAAAGCAGAATTGCAGCCAATGGTAAGTGATTCATCTGCGCATGAGCGGGCACGACGAATAATGCCTGCTCATCGCTCCTTCTAGCCTACTGCGCCCCATCTCTAGCCGTGGGTCTTGTCGATCTCGACATAACTGGCCAGTGCACCACTGAAGTCGGCATGATAATGCTCTGAGCCGAGCGCCTGAAGAATCCCTGCCCTGTCGAGCTTGCCAAGGACTTTCTCGTTGGCTTCACACAACTTCACGACGATGCTGCGCTTGCGCAGCTGCTCAATGACTTCGAGCAGCGTTTGTAAGCCCGTGATATCCATGAACGGCACTCGCTTCAGGCGAATAATCAAAGTCCCAGGATCAGTGTGTGTTTGAGCCAAAACGCGCTCAAAGGTTTCTGCTGCGCCAAAGAAGAGAGGCCCCTCAATGGTGTAAACCAAAATACCGGGGGGAAGATGTACATGCCCATTCATACGCAACTCTACCTCCAGCTCTTTCTCGACCATTAGCTGTACCTCCACAGAAGACGCCATCCGACGCATAAATTGCAGCATGGCGAGAATGACCCCAATGTTCACCGCAATCGCCAGATCACTGAAAACGGTTAGGCTGAAGGTAATTAACAGGATGGCAACGTCGGCTTTGGGGGCTCGTTTGACCATGCGTTTGAAGTGCTTCAGTTCGCTCATGTTGTAAGCGACCACGAATAAGATCGCGGCCAACGCGCAGAGCGGGATATTCGAAGCCAAGGGCGCCAAGAAAAAGATCAGTAAAATCAAAGTGAGGGCGTGCGCAAAACCCGCGATAGGACTGTTGCCACCATTGCGGATGTTGGTCGCTGTTCGAGCGATCGCGCCTGTCGCAGCAAAGCCACCAAACAGAGGAGTGACCAGGTTAGCAATGCCTTGTCCGATTAACTCCTGATTGGAGTCATGTTTGGTACCGGTCATCCCGTCGGCGACAACAGCAGACAGCAGCGACTCGATCGCCCCCAGCATCGCGATCGCAAACGCGGGGCCAATCAATTCAATAATTTGCGGCAGCGTTATTTCAGGAAGGCCAATTTTGGGCAGTCCTTGAGGAATTCCCCCAAATGCACTTCCGATAGTGGCCACGCCATCGAATTGAAAAAAGGAATGCAACGCCGTCACAACGACCATGGCAATCAGGGGGCCGGGAACACGCCTTACGCCCGGTAGTCTAGGAGCTAGTATCACCAACACCAGGCTCAACAGGGCTAGCAGTGTCGTGGGCACATGAAGGCTGGGTAGTGCCTGGATGAGGTGCCACAGCCGCTCGTGGAAATGGTCGCCACTGATTTTCGGCAAGCCCAAAAAGTCTTTCCACTGTCCGACCCAAATGATCACCCCGATACCGGCGGTGAATCCCACAATCACGGGGTCGGGAATGAACTTGATGAGTGCGCCAAGCCTGGTGATACCGAGCAGTAATAAAATTGCCCCGGCCATCATTGTCGCGATCTGCAAGCCATCAACGCCGTACTTGGCCGTCACACTGGCCAGAATGACGATGAACGCCCCTGTAGGACCGGCGATCTGTAGTCGACTCCCGCCGAACAGCGAAACCAATAGGCCACCAACAATGGCCGTGTAGATCCCTTGCTCCGGCTTGACGCCCGAGGCGATGGCAAATGCCATGGCCAACGGCAGCGCCACGACGCCGACGATGACCCCTGAGACGATATTTCGAAGCCAATGCTCGCGCCCTAACAAGCCCGCTTTCCAAGCTTCTCGTATCGCAATCATGACTAGCCTCTCTCTGGTGGCATGTGCATAATATTCACACGTAGTGATAATAGCAAAGCAATTGGCCTAGCCTCGGTACGACACCAGCGACGCTGTAGATTCGGTGCTGAGAGAGCTAAACCATATGCCCGGAGCCCCCGCATGAAACGCGAAGACGTCAAAACCAAACACGGTGAAGGCATGCACTTCGACACGCATGTGATAGCCAACCCGACCAACACGCTCGAGTGGATCATTCTTTTCAAAAAGGATGAAGGAAGAAGCTATTTTCTGGTCAATGACAACGAGGAGATTGAGTCATTTGGACGCCTCGATGAGCTGATCCATGAGCTTCGCGAGCTGGGTATCAAGTCCGCCGAGGTTCACTTCTGATAGTTACACTCAGGGAGTTTGATCATGTCAGTAGATTGAGCATCTGTCCGGTCAAAGCAAAGAGCTTTGGTCTGTTTGTTTAGGTAGCCGCAGCATTCAATTTCGTACTGAGCAAGGGGCGAAGGACTATGCGGCCACACTTAAAGAAAGAATCGACGCACCGCATACCTTTCCGCGAATTCACCACGCTCCCAACCCAGACCACTGATCAACGCTGATCTGGACTTTTCCCTCCGCTGGACAGGCTCGACGTCTGACCAATAGGAGCAGAACACCAAGCCCCTTAATGAAAGACATCTAACGACAACTCAGAACATCACTGAGCTGTTGCCTATTTAATTGACGCTAGCTGACCAAGTTTTTATCACGCTCGATACTGGAGTCCCAGGGTGGAAAAATCAAAAGACGTGTCAGGTGCCACCATTCCTCCCGGGCTCTCGATCGAAGCGGCCGGCGGTGTGGCACTGCTGGGCACCTCTCTCATCGTCTTTGTCTTGGCCAACTCTCCCTTCGCTCCCAGCTATTTTGAACTGCTACACCGCATCCGCCTGGGTCTGTCGTTAGCCCACTGTGTCAATGACGGCCTGATGACGTTGTTCTTCTTGGTCATCGGACTGCAAATCAAGCGTGAATGGTTGGTCGGGCATCTAGCCACGTGGGAGCAGCGTGCATTGCCGGGCTTTGCGGCGATGGGTGGCATGATCCTGCCGGCGCTTATTCTCTGGGCGTTTAATCAACCCCAAGACGAAACCCCAATATTGATGGCTATACCCACGGCCACTGACATTGCATTTGCGCTGGCCGTCCTGTCGTTACTCGGTGACAGGGTTCCAGCTTCGCTAAAAGTATTCCTAACCGCCGTCGCCATTCTGGATGATCTTGGCGGGGTCATGATCGTTGCCTTTTTTCACACCCAGCATTTTTTTGTTCCGATGCTGCTCGCCTCATTGTTGCTGTTGAGCCTGCTTGTAGCGCTGAACAGCAAAGGGAGATAGCACGCTTGCGCCCGTACGCAGTGACAGGGGTCTTTTTGTGGATTGCCATCGAGTTATCCGGCTGGAACCCGACACTCGCCGGACTCGTATTGGCGTTGTTTTTACCGCTAGGTAACCCCGACAAAAGATCCAGCTCTCTGTTGCGAACCGTTGAAGAAAAGCTCAGCCCTTATGTAACATTTCTGATATTGCCGATTTTCGGTTTTGCCAACGCCGGCGTGTCCCTCATTGACATGTCACTGCAAGATCTCTCAGCCCCGGTCACGTTGGGTGTCGCGACAGGTCTGTTGATCGGGAAGCAACTGGGTATCTTCGCTGTAGCTGGTCGCGTAATCGCGCTTGGGCTCGCCAAGCTCCCCGAGAGAAGCAGCTGGATGCAGCTTTACGGGGTTGCGGTACTTGGCGGCATTGGTTTTTCAGCGAGCCTGCTCATTGGTGCCCAGACCGATTCATCGCCTTCCCTTGTGATGACCGACGTGAAAATCGGGGTACTGATGGGTTCAATTTTGTCTGCGTTACTCGGCGTCTTGATTTTGCGCTCTCGAGCCGCCCGTTCAGGCCCATTCAGAACTCTACATTCGACCTGCGTCCCTCATGCAGAGATCAATCATTCACCCCGCAGCAGCACTGATCGGCCTTACCAAAGTGACACCTAAAGTCAGGAACACTCATCATAAGCCACAGTCTCTACGTTGTGTAATTGCATCGATTTGACCACCTGTTTGTATTCGACTTGACCAGTTATTTGCATTCGAATTGACCGTGACACCTTTCATAATGTATCGCGCGGTTGAGATGGCATGCAGTGTAAAATAGATAAAGCCAGCATAGACAAAGCGGAGGTTTCGAGTGATGGCTACAGAATTGACGGTGCGAGTAGCACAACAGGACGATCACGAGTGGATTATTGCTGCGAATGGTGACGTCTATGCCACAGAGTTCGGTTTTGACAGGCGCTTTCAGGATGGCATCGCCGAAAAGATGCGCACCTTTCTTGAATTACTAAGTCCATTCAATCGCATCTGGGTTGGATTGGTAGGGGACAAACGCGTAGCGTCGATAGCGATATCGGACAGAGCTGACAGCGTGGCATTTCTTAACTTCGTGCTAGTCCTGCCGCAGTATAGGGGTAAAGGTGCTGGTTCTGCGATGATGAAACTCGCTCTTGATCATGCTCGCCAGCACTCGTTTAAGCAGGTGCAGCTAGAAACCTATAGCTGCCTTGTCGACGCAAGGGCGCTTTATGGGCGCCTCAACTTCCGAATGACTGAGGTGGTGCCTGGGCAAAAGGCTTATGGGAAGAAATTCGATCTGGAATTCTGGTCGCTGAAACTCTAGGGATTCTATGAGCCACATCCTCGAAGGTGCTGAAATATACCCTCACCACCTGATCCGAGCCGCCCTTGAGCCAGAGAGCTTTCCGACTTTGAATACGCCGGCAAGCGCAAGCAGACACGCCGCGAACGGTTCCTCGCCGAGATGGATCAGATAGTGTCCTGTAGCGGTTTACTGGCGTTGATTGAGCCGTATTACCCAAAGGCCGGCGGTGGTCGAAAATCCGCTCAAGCCACCGGCCGACCAACCCTCATTTATTGAGTTTCAATCGTGCTTGATCGCAGTGTACCAGCGACCCTGCGCCCAAACTTCCCAAGTCACTACGTTGATTATTTGACAATGCTCGCACTGAACCTCGAACCGATGCCTCGCGTCATCGGGAACGAAATCCATCGTTAGGTCACAGTACGCACAGTCAGACATCCTCTGTTCTTCCTTTTCGCCGTCGCTCATAAAGCAGGCCCCCAAGTGAAGCGATAAGCATACCCGTCCCCCCCTTGAATCAGGGTGTTCGACTGGAACAATCGGGGGCAGACCACGGTATTGATGTTGAGGGGCCAGCTCCTGGCCGGTTTCTGCCTGCTTACCTGTCGAGTCGTACGGGTATTGCCATTCAAACAGTGCAGGACCTTATTGATTTCAACAGGTACGTTCCAGGATCTACTGAGGAACGCGAATAATGGCTGTAAATGCTGCGCTGGTATTGATTCACGGGCGAATGACCCACGCAGAAGCCCTATGCAACTGGGTCATGAGCTCACGCAATTGTCGAAATACGCGGATCAGATCCAAGAGGCCATGAGAAAACTCTGAATCCTAATGTGCCGCGCTTAGGGCGTGACACCGCTTGGGACATTCGAGCGCGCAAAAAAATGGCCACACGAGGTGGCCTAAGACGGGTTCAAGCATAGGAGGATCTCTATTGACCAACAGATACAGGCCCGCCCTGAAGTCTAAGGCCAATAGAGTTGGTCCGCTGGCTGACAAACCCCTTCATCAGCAGCGTTCAAGCCGGCAATTTGACCCTGGTCTGTGGGTCAGGATCTCGTTGCCTTGCATTATAATAGTGTTAACATTACATTATAATCAACGTCCAATTAGGGGATCGCATGACTACCGACTTCAAGAAGGCTGCACTGGATTACCACGAATTCCCAACCCCAGGGAAAATCAGCATTGAGCTGACCAAGCCCGCCGACACAGCCGCCCAACTCGCACTGGCGTACAGCCCAGGCGTAGCCGAGCCCGTTCGCGAAATCGCGAAGGATCCGGAGAACGCCTATCGCTTTACTGGAAAAGGGAATCTGGTGGCCGTGATCACCAACGGCACTGCCATTCTGGGCCTCGGCAATCTAGGCCCCTTGGCCAGTAAGCCGGTCATGGAAGGTAAAGCGTTGCTGTTCAAACGTTTTGCCGGCATTGACTCGATCGATATCGAAGTCAATGCTGAGAGTTCCCAGGCCTTTATCGATACAGTCGTGCGCATTGCCGACACCTTTGGTGGCATCAACCTGGAAGACATCAAAGCCCCTGAGTGCTTTGAAATCGAAGAAGCACTGATCGAACAGTGCAGCATCCCGGTCTTCCATGACGACCAACACGGTACTGCCATCGTCACTGCCGCCGGTATGCTCAACGCACTGGAGATTCAGGGCAAAACCCTGGAGAGCGCGAGAATTGTTTGCCTTGGCGCGGGTGCCGCAGCCACTGCCTGCATGCGCCTGCTGCTCAGTCTCGGCGCTCAAAAAAGCAATCTGTACATGGTCGATCGCACCGGCGTCATCCACTCCGCACGAGAAGATCTCAACCAATACAAAGCACAATTCGTAAACGACGGTGGCCCGCGTACGTTGATGGAAGCCATGAGCGGTGCTGACGTGTTTGTTGGTCTGTCCGGAGCCAACCTTCTTCCGGCTGAAGCGCTGGCAGCGATGGCTCCCAATCCGATCGTGTTTGCCTGCTCAAACCCCGATCCTGAAATCAGCTACGAGCTGGCCATGGCCACACGTGATGACCTGATCATGGCGACCGGTCGTTCTGACTACCCGAACCAGGTTAATAACGTTCTGGGCTTTCCGTTCATCTTCCGCGGGACCTTGGATGTTCGGGCAACCCGGATCAACGAAGCGATGAAAATTGCGGCGGTGGAAGCACTGCGCCAATTGGCCAAAGAGCCAACCCCTGTGGAAGTGCTGCAAGCGTTCAACGTCGATAAGCTTGAGTTTGGGCGCGATTACATTCTTCCCAAAGCGCTCGATGCTCGCCTGCTCGGAGCAATAGCCGGCGCAGTGGCCAAGGCCGCTATCGACACCGGCGTTGCGAAGCTGCATTACCCGACGCACTACCCGCTCTAAGCTGACGTCAATCATGCTGATGTGCCGCAGCTGCACGACCTTTTACAAGGTTGACAGCTGTCGCACTCGGGGATCATCCAGCCGCAGCACGTCCTGAATATCGACAGCCCGCCATTTGCAAGATCATCCGCTCTTGGCTGATCGCGGGGTGAAGCTTTCGGGATCCCCGTCTGCTCCCCCAGCAGGTAATCACCACACAGAGTTGCCATCCCAGGCAATCCTGATCACCGATCAGAAAAAACGACAGTCAGCGGCTTTAACACTCAACGAGCAGACCAGCCTAAATCGCGAGGACCTGGTGATATCAGATGTGCATAATCGGTTGGCTTTCTTGCTCCTCATACGCTTGGGACAGGGGTGAATGAATGCCGATCAAATATGTTAGGAGCCTCACTGGGCGACGGCGTACCACAGACGCAAACCGACATCTTGGATTTGCCTTGGCCTTCGTAGCGGGGGCAATCAACGCCGGTGGTTTCCTGGCGGTGCATCAGTACACCTCACACATGACGGGCATCGTCTCCTCGATGGCAGACAACAGTGTGCTGGGAGCCTACGACCTGGTGCTCAGTGGCACCGGCGCTCTGTTGTCCTTTCTGATTGGAGCAGCGTGCTCGGCGGTCATGGTCAATTATTCCCGCCGCAGACGCATGCACAGCGAGTTTGCAGTGCCACTCTTGTTCGAAGCCTTTTTGCTCATCTGCTTTGGCTTTCTAGGAGCTCGGCTATCCACCGTGGATGGTCTATTCGTGTCCGTCACCGTGATGCTGCTGTGCTTCATCATGGGGCTACAAAACGCGGTGATCACCAAAATTTCCAAAGCCGAAATCCGAACGACGCACATCACCGGCATCATCACGGATATCGGTATTGAGTTTGGAAAACTCTTTTATTGGAATGCCGTCAACACATCGAAGCATCCAAAAGTTCTCGCCAATCGGACCCGACTCAAAATACTGATACTGCTTGCGCTGAATTTCTTTTTTGGCGGCGTGGTGGGTGCCTTTGGGTTCAAGCACATTGGTTATATCTCAACGGTACCGCTCGCGATGGTTCTGGTGACGCTGGCGATCGTGCCTGCCGTTGATGACGCCAGGCTTTTTGTCCGCCGCGTCATGCGAAAGTGAGCAGCTTGCCTGCAAGCAGCTTTCCAGGCGTTGCTATACTGGAGTTTCACTACGTTGATCGTGTCGATATATGACGTGCCCGATGTCCAGCGACGGATCCCACTCGTTCGAACGCTAAAAGCGGTGCCTTCGCCGAGCGGTTTTTTTCGTTTATACCCCGCGTGGTGACCGGCTCTTCAAGATCATCGAGATGAGGGTTGTGATGACCCACATATTGGCCTGTATCGACAGTTCAACTACATCTCCGGCCGTCTGCGACTACGCCGCTTGGGCCAGTCTCAACTTTGTATTGCCGTTAACCCTCCTGAATGTTGTAGACCGCCCCGCTGGCGTAGAGATACGGCCCGGCAGCCTGGCGCACGTGCTAGAAGCTATGTCGCTGGACGAAAAGCGCCATGAGCAGGCGTTGAAGCAAGGCTTGATAATGCTGCAAAACGCTCGAGAAAGAGCGATTGCTGATGGCGTGATGCAGCCAGAGCTTCGTCAAAGCGACGGAGAACTGTTGGGTCGGTTACTCGAGATGGAAACTGACATGCGCTGGCTGGTCATGGGAAAACAAAGCTCGTTCTGTCCCCGACTCAACCAGCTCGAAACCATCATCCATGCTTTGCACAAGCCGATCCTGGTCACACCTTGTTCCTTCAACCCACCACGAAGCCTGATGTTTGCTTATGACGGGAGCGAGGACACGCACATGGGGGTGGAAATGCTGGCAGCGAGTCCAGTTCTCAGAAAGCTGCCCGTGCACCTGGTCATGGTCGCAGCCAACACGTCGAAGAATCTGGAACGACTCGATGCGGCAGGAGCCATTCTGCAATCAGCCGGGTGTGACGTGCGGACAGCCATCTGTGGCGGGAGAGTAGAGCTCGCCTTACAGTCCTATCAGACCGAACACGATATCGATCTGATGATCATGGGCGCTTTTGGTCATTCGCGAGCCCGTCGATTTTGGCTTGGCAGTACGACTTCAAGAATGATCCGAGCCACAACTTGTCCTCTTCTATTCCTGCCCAAAAGCTACCTCAACATGTAACGCACAGACATTCAAACACCTTACCGTCTCAGGATGAAAACGCTCCTTGTCAGCACATGCGATTAACATTATATGTTAATGTTGTTCGCATCTTCGATGGAGCAAATGACAGCATCCTTGATCCGGTAGCTCGGCCGTTACAGCCGCATCCTTGAGTAGTTTTGTGCGGCGCGAGAACTGACTCCCACTCAGGTCGCCCGTCTATTGATCCGCGATGACCTGCGCAGTCACGGCGCGGAGGATGAAACACAGCACACTGGCGCGGTGAAAGCCGCCAGACAGTCAATGCCAATCAGCAGACTCGTGACACCAGTCTCAATGACCCAATTAATACAGCGGCTGACAAAGCGCTGTTAAGGAAGAGACCATGAGCAAAACTATCGCAATCATCAAGGGTGACGGCATCGGCCCTGAGATCATGCAAGCGACGCTACGCGTACTCGATGCCCTTGACTGCAATCTTCAGTACGACTTCGTTGAGGCCGGTTTGGAGGCCTTGCAGCAGCATGGGCAACTGATGCCACCCGCGTCCATAGAGACGATCGCCAAACATGGTGTCGCACTCAAAGGCCCTCTGACAACGCCGATTGGCCGCGGCTTCTCATCGATCAACGTCCACCTTCGCCGCCACTTCGATCTCTATGCCAATGTCCGACCAGCGATCAGTTTCCCAGGGACCCGTTCGCGCTTCGAAGATATCGATATCATCACGGTGCGCGAAAATACCGAAGGGGCGTACCTACCAGAAGGACAAAGTATTTCGGAGGACGGCGAAGTCGCTCTGGCGAGCATTCGGGTCACACGCACAGCCTCCGAACGCATCGTGCAGTACGCGTTCGAACTGGCTCGTAGCAAAGGCCGTAAGAAAGTTACCGCGGTGCACAAGGCCAATATCATCAAGTCTTGCTCCGGTTTGTTCCTTGAGGTGGCGCGTGAGGTCGCCGCGGGTTATCCGGAAATCGAATTCCACGAGATGATCGTCGATAACGCCTGTATGCAGCTGGTGATGAATCCCCATCAGTTCGATGTCATTGTCACCACTAACCTGTTTGGCGACATCCTTTCAGACTTGTGCGCAGGCCTGGTGGGTGGATTGGGCTTGGCGCCCGGGTCCAACATCGGCGCCGATGCGGCCATCTTCGAAGCGGTCCACGGCTCGGCACCGGACATCGCCGGCAAGAACATCGCGAACCCCTGTGCATTGTTGCTGGCTGCCGCGGACATGCTTGATTATCTGGGTATGGTGGACAAGGGGACACGCGTTCGTACCGCTATCCGCGCTGTTTTGGGAAGTTCGCGTAACCAGGTGACACCGGATATGGGAGGGACCGGTACAACTGAGTCCTTCGCTGACGCCTTGGTGGCCTACTTGCGTGACTAGATAGAGAGTCAAGAAACACGCGCTCCGTCCGCGTCGCCAGCTCAGTACGAGCTGGCGATTCTCTACGTGTGCTCCACCCTGACCTACCAGTAGGACAGTCTGCTGGATTAAATCTTCTTATACTCCACGGGCTGATCCGGCCACGCAGTCAAAACCTCAAAGCTATCGCTGGTGACCAAGACCATATGCTCCCACTGGGCCGAGAGAGAAAGATCTTTGGTGATCACGGTCCAGCCATCCCCCAGCGTTCTTACACCGTGCTTTCCAGCATTGAGCATTGGCTCGATGGTGAAGATCATGCCTGGTTTCAGTCTCATACCTTCACCAGGGTTACCATAATGACGGACCTGTGGCTCATCGTGGTAAACCATGCCAATGCCATGTCCACAGTAGTCACGCACTACGCTATACCCTTCACGGTGCGCCACGGTTTGAATGGCGTGACCGACATCTCCGAGCGTGGCACCGGAGAGGCCTACTGCATGAATGCCGGCCCACATCGCCTCATAGGTCGTGTCCACCAGCCGACGAGCCTCTGCGCTTGGCTCGCCGACAAAAAACATGCGGCTTGTATCACCGAACCAACCATCCTTGAGCACCGAGACATCAATATTGAGGATATCGCCATCCGAGAGCTCTTTATCTGACGGGATTCCGTGGCATACGACATGATTGATGGAGGTGCACAAGGTTTTGGGGAAACCGTGATAACCGATATTGGCTGGAGTGGCTTTCTGCACGTTGACAATATAGTCATGGCAGAGCTTATCAAGCTCATTGGTCGAAACCCCGGGTCTGACGTGAGGCGCAATCATGCTTAGAACCTCCGCAGCCAACTTGCCCGCAGCGCGTGACATAGCAATTAGTGCAGGCTTCATAGTGGAACCTTTATCCTCATTATGAACATTAGGGACTGGTTGGGCGGGTGCTCATTTGCCGAGTGCTGTTCAATTACAGAAACGTAGCATGAAAATTAATTCAACCTTGCTAAGCTCCACAGCACTCTAAGGAAGAAACAATATTTTGTTGCCGTAACTTTAGCGTTAATAGAAAGTCATTAACCATTATTACTTACTGCAACCGCGCTTGTAGGCGAACGGCAACGCACGAGGGTATGAGTGCGGAGCTTCAATACGCTCTTTTAGCTTTGCCGCGTAATCTTTTGCACCCTGCTCATTGCGGAATTGAATGCGCCTGGTACCGACACACACGGACCATAGATCTTCACTCTGGCTAGACAGATGCTCGATTTTGACAGACATGGCGACACTCCAAGGAAAAGAACTCAAAAATGAATTTCAGCAACCTTGATACCGATTTCTCGCAGCTCATGAATCAAATCATCAAGGTAGCGAAAGGGTTCGATTTCTTCGTTGTCATTGACCAGGAAGAAGCTTCTTCCTGCATCCTTTTTAAAGAAGGCGATCCACTCCTGGGTGTTGGCCGGGTTGGCAATCAAATGGGTGTCGAACTGAATGCCTTCAGCGTGTTTGGTTTTTACGTCCTCACGTTTCATGCGGGTCTCCAAGCGCTCACGTATTGCTGTTCTCATGCATGATTTTGCCTCCCGGCAATCGATCAAAAGACCTCGCCCCTGCCTGAAGCAAGGGCGAGTAGATTGCCTTTCCATTATCACTGCATGATAATATTATGCACATATGACCCCTTGGAGGCTAGTCATGAGCAGGACTGTCGAAGCACCTCAGCCATGTGGGTCCGAGTCGGTCCGCCCAATGCCGTGGCTTTGAAGGCGCACGGGGCCATGCGGCCAGTTTCCCGCGATAACAGGATTTGCCGGCCAGATCGAGAACAAGTGGAACCAAAGGGCTCTCACAATAAGTAGCGAGCTATCAATTCCAGACCTTGAAGGTGATTGCCTGCACAGGCTCCGAAATGGCTTACTTGACCGTGATGATTACCACCTTGAAGAGCACATATGGCGTCATGCGCAAAGGCTCCAGATGCGTACCTCGCAGCAGTGGATCTCCCTTGCTTTTGATTCAACGCGTACGGTTTCTGAATTTTAAGGACGACAGTCATCATGCGGAAAACAGAAATTGAGAAGCGCCTCCCGCTCAATGCTCCGACCCTGGAGCCGGGGCAACGACTGTTGGTTTGCCTTGAGCAATGCGTCGTCGTCCAGCAGCGGGAAACGAGAATCTATCAAGTTGTATTCGACTGCAAATCACCCAAAACAATTCGAATTTTTTGGGCAGAAGATGAGTGGATTTTCATCGGCAGGCATAAGCAAAATGCTGAGAAAGATCCTTCATTGGCGACCTTTGTATCAACGCTAAGAACTGGGCTAAAGGCTGTCTAGCGATAAATTCGGCTCTGATCTATAGCGGTAAATCAAGACGAATGCAGTTGACTGCTCACTACTGATTTTCTTCGCCTGCCCAAGTGGCACAACGTTGGGGCTCGAAAGCGCCCGCTCCAATTCGGCAACATGATTCTGGCAGTAGGGCTGGCAAGGTATCGCGTTTCTGCACAACCGCTCCCATTCGTTCCCGGAGGCTGCGGTTCTTTTTACGAGCTGTAACTCTTACCTGATGAGCGGATTCCGGTCGAACATAAAGATTGGCTTCTACGTACTTCTGAGTTTCAGCGATGAGAGTGGGGAAGCGAGATTTTTAACACTGATGGATCGCCCACCACCTCCTTGCTCTGACTGACTTGGGTGCCCTTCGGCAAGCGCTCAGGCTCATCATTTTTCAGGCACACAATGCGGCGCGGTAGAGATCGCAATGCTTTTTTGGTTGAGGTGATACGTCATCTATCGCTGGTCAGCTCGAATGCAAACAAGTGGTCAGTGGGAATGCAAACGACTGGTCAAGTCGAATGCAAATGGGTGGGCAAGTCTGTGCAATTACCCATCCAAGAGTTCGTCGAGGGAGATGTGCTGCTCGAGGTGATCGGCAGCCGGCGACGGGAAGCCCGCAGGGACTTTGAACGAGTAAAAGGGAAGCTGATCAAATCAGCGGAAACAACCAACAAAAAAACTCGCACTAAAGCGATTAGAAATAGAGAAACTAACAAGATGACTCCAGCATTCTCATTAAGCGCACCCGATTGCCCGCGGTGTGATAGAGGGGTTTATCAATGCTGCTTTCTTCGTAATTCAGCCGGTCGAAGTATCGCAACGCGCTTTGAAGCATAAAGACTATGCCGCTTGGAAGCATATGAACCGCGTGATTAGCACCGGCGAGTTCGCATTCACATTGAGCACCGACCCTGATCCGAAGGCATCGGCAGCGCTGATGTTTCCTGAGTTCGCTGGTAAAGGACAGGGCTCATGGAGCATGCTGGATGCGCCATCGAAGATTGATCGCATAAGGAAAGCAGTCCGGTCAGCTGGAGGGGCCTTGCTCGGCGCTTATGGACTGATATACGCCATCTCTTCGGAGATCATCCACGGGTCAGTGTACGGTATGAGCTACTTCATGAGCGCACACAACCCCGGCGAAATGAACGTCGAGGACTTTCTTGCCAATACAGAGAGCCAAGTGGTCGACATTCTCTCTGCTGTCAGCACGCCGCCAGTGGCTTTCTTGCAGCGTTCGCGCAAATTCACAATTGCCTGCCACTGATCGACGTTGAACGGAAGCTGTTCAAGCGTTTGTATAAAGCTGCACAAAGTGAAGACTTCGGCCGGGACAGTTCGTCGTCAGCTGAAGAGCAGGGTTGAACCGGAGTGGGCGTATGCCCAGCAAAGATTTTGAGTGGGCCGTCTCCGATCGGACAATGACCGCTTTGGGTCCAGGCTGTGTGAAAACACCCGCAATTGTCTAATCTTCTGATCGTCGAGATCGTAGCGGGGGCGATCATGAAGCGAGTTATTGAAGGCGAGACTCGGACGCAAGTCACCTTGCTGCCGGAGTGTCCGGACGATTACGTAGCCGAAGAAAATCCAGTGCGCGTGGTCGATGTTTTCGTCGATGAACTCGACCTGGGCGCACTTGGTTTTGAGGGCGTCGATCCTGCCGCAACTGGGCGTCCGGCCTACCACCCAGCGGTCTTGCTGAAGATCTATATCTACGGCTACCTCAATCGGATTCAGTCCAGCCGCAGGCTTGAGCGTGAGGCCGAGCGCAACGTCGAGTTGATGTGGCTAACGGGGCGTTTGGATCCGGACTTCAAAACCATTGCCGACTTTCGCAAAGACAACGGCAAAGCCATTCGCAGCGTATGCCGCCAGTTCGTAGTTCTTTATCGCAACCTCAATCTCTTCTCCCAATCGATCATCGCCATCGACGGCAGCAAATTCAAAGCCGTCAATAATCGCAACCGCAACTTCACTCAGGGCAAGGTGAAGGCACGCATGCAGCAGATCGAGCAGAGCATTGATCGATATCTGACGGCGATGGATTCTGCGGATCGGGCAACGCCCGAAGTGGCCGAGGCCAAAGCAGAGCGGCTTAAGGAAAAGATCGAAACACTGAAAAAGCAGATGCAGAAACTCAAGGAAATCGAGGCGCAGCTCCACGAAAGTCCAGACCAGCAGATCTCCCTCACAGACCCAGATGCACGCTCAATGGCCACGAGCGGCCGAGGCACCGGAACGGTTGGCTACAACGTACAAACAGCTGTCGACGACAAACACCATCTGATCATTGCCCATGAGGTGACCAACGTTGGTAATGATCGTGGGCAACTGAGCAATATGGCGAACCAAGCGCGTGAAGAAATCGAGGCTGAATCGCTAACGGTGGTGGGGCCGACCGAGGCTACTACAAAGGTCTGGAAATCCTTGCGTGCGAGCAAGCCGGCATCACTACCTTCGTACCGAAACCCCTGACATCTGGAAGCAAAGCCTTAGGCAGATTCGGCAAGCAGGATTTCATCTATCTTATTGCGTCGGACGAGTATCGATGCCCTGCGGGGCAGTTACTAACCAGGCGGCATTCGTCGATGGAAGACGGCATGTTATTGCATTGTTACTACTTCTCGGGCTGTCAGTCCTGCTCAATGCAAAAGCAATGTACGACGGGTAAGGAGCGCCGTGTGAAGCGCTGGGAACATGAGGCGGTAATCTACGCGATGCAGGTTCGGCTGGAGCATGATCCAGCGATGATGAGGGTTCGTCGCCAGACCGTTCAGCATCCTTTTGGAACGCTCAAATATTGGATGGGAGCCACCCACTTCCTGACCAAAACACTTACCGCGGGTAAGTACCGAAATGAGCCTTCATGTGCTAGCCTACAACCTCAAACGAATGATGAGCATCTTCGGCATCGCAGGACTGCTTGAGGCGATCAGGGCGTGAATCCAGCCGCTTGGCTCGCCAGTTAGTAGCCGTTTGGGCCGCTGACGCGCCCAAACGGCATTACGAACGTCTATGTAGCTGACTAAGGTAATTCGCGCTTCCGCCCGCTGATTGCACAGGCAATCCTCGCGCCTCTCAGCTTTCGACGTATTTAGCGCGTTTTCACACAGCCTGGGTCGTCCCTCCTCTTCAAATCAGATCTCAAGCACGCTCCATCCGCATGACCATCCGTAGTATGGATAGACCTTAGCCAAGATTGCCCCGCAAAGTTTCCATGAGGTTTCCATGACCTTGAAAAAACGCAGGCACAAAAAAAGGCCTCCGTGGAGACCTCTCTAAGTACCTGATTTCTCAGGATTTGTATGGTGCCCGAAGCCGGAATCGAACCGGCACGGCTTTACAGCCGGGGGATTTTAAGTCCCATGCGTCTACCAGTTTCGCCATTCGGGCGGTAGCGCGGTAAGCGGTCTGCAGCACTTTAAATAACGATTAAGTAGCTTTAGCGCTTGTGCAGCAAAGGAAGAAATATATACATCCCTTCCCTTTGAAGCAAGTTTGTCGACGTCAAATACCAGACAAAATCCTGCATTCAAGCTTAAATAAAAAAGCTCCGTAAATCATAGATCTACGGAGCCTGTTTATGATGGAGGCCGAGGTCGGAATCGAACCGGCGTAGGCGGATTTGCAATCCGCTGCATAACCATTTTGCTACTCGGCCTCAAACGTTCGATGTCATTTCCATCTACATCAAACGTGTACACATTAGAGCTGAAAACGAGACTCTAATCTAGCTCTCAACCCTTTGAAATCTAAGGGGTTTTTCTAGTTCCTGTATCAGGAATGGACGCAATTCTGGACTTGTTCGCAGGACATGTCAAGAACCGCAAGAAAAAAATTAATATCAGGGTAAAGCGATGGGCGCCCTACCCTGCGCCATGGCCCTGCCAACACTAAAGGGAGGCAATCCTGGGGGCATGAAGATAACACTACACTTGCGCTGCCAGCGCCAGCTTTTACTGTGAATTACGCCTTGAATGCATCTCCCGGAAGGAAGTCAGTCCCATGCCACGAACCGTCGTCTTGCTTCTCGCAGCGATTGCAGCCTTGTACCTCGGGCTCTGTGCTGCCTTGTTGGTGTTTCAGCGTGCGCTCATCTACTTTCCGCAACCTCGCAACCCGGACATTTCGGCATCGATTCTCACCCTGCCGGTAGCCGACGCCCAGGTGCTGGTTTCAGCCAGGCTTCACGACGGTCCGGATGCGTTGATCTATTTCGGCGGGAATGCCGAGGATGTGTCGCAGAACCTGCCCGGGTTTTCCCGAGCCTTGCCGAATCAGGCGATCTACCTGCTGCACTACCGAGGTTTCGGCGGCAGCTCCGGAGCTCCCTCCGAAGAGGCACTCCTGCGTGATGCCCTGGCTTTGTTCGACCGGGTCCACGCCGAGCATCCCAATATAGTGGTTGTCGGCCGCAGCCTGGGCACCGGCATCGCCGTCCATTTGGCGAGCCAGCGCCCGGCCTCGCGGCTGATCCTGATTACGCCATACAGCAGCCTGGAAGATCTGGCTGCGATAAAAATGCCGTTGTTTCCAGTGAGGTGGCTGCTCAAGGACAGGTACGAATCCGCGAAGTACGCCCCGCGCATCAGCGTCCCGACGCTGTTGATCGTAGCCGAACACGACGAAATCATCCCGCGGGCCAATACCGACAAACTCTATTCGCAGTTCCTCCCTGGCGTGGCCTCGCTCAAGGTGATTGCCGGCGCCGACCACAACTCGATCTCGCAAAGCCCGGAGTACTTGAAACTGCTCGCCAGCGGGATGTGATCGACAGCAGACCGGAAGAGGACTGTCAGGGTTTTGCCGACTCGCAGTTGACCATCCAGCTGATGCCGAACTGATCGACCAGCATGCCAAAACCTTCGGCCCAGAAGGTTTTGCCGAACGGCATGCTGACGGTGCCACCCACCGCCAACGCATCAAATACCCGCTGCCCCTCGGTGGTGTCCTTTACCGCAATCGACAGGAATACTCGGGTCTTGGCACTGTTGTCGTCACAACCATCGGAGGCATACAACAGGCTATCGCCGAGACGCAAGCTTGCGTGCATGATGTTGTCGGGATCGGGCATCTGCTGCCCGTCGGGCGCTTCGCGGGAACGGAAGACGAATTCGGTTTTGGCGCCCACGGCGGACTCGTAGAATTTCAGCGCTTCTTCACAACGTCCGGCGAAGAACAGATAGGGGGTAATCTGCATGACAAGACCTCCAGAGGGTCGGACGCCTGGCTCGCGCCCGTGCCTGACCACTATAGCAACGCTGGCGGATGCAGTGCCGACGCCGCTCCCAACGGTTCTCCATATCGGCCTGGATCATTAATCCGAATTGCGCTTCCACAGCCAGTTCCAGAATCCCGGCAACTGCACGGGTTCGGAACTGTCGCGGACCGTGCGGGCCATGGCAGCACGCTGCAATGCCGATCGATCGTCGTAAAACGGCTTGGCGGCTGTGCTCAGGCCTGTCTCGCGGGCACTCTCGAGCAGGATCTGCAGATACTCCTGCATATGCCGTGAAGTGTAGCGATTGAGATCGTGAAAGGTCACCACCACCGGAATGACGGCATCGACCGTCGGCAACTCACCCGCAGCGATTCGCTCGCGGACCTCGGATAATTGCCTGAGCATGTTCGAACGTCTGCGCAGACTGAAGTTGTAGCCCCAGATCTTGCCGTCATTGGCGCTCAGATCAGTCAACAAGACATGCAGGCCGTGGCGCTGATACGCGGCGAAGGTGCGCTGGTCGTAATTCCAGAATGGGGGGCGCACCAGCGTCGGCGCCGCGCCGGTGATCACGGCAATGTCCGCGCTGCCATTGGTCAGCGAGTGCTCCAGCTGCCGCGGGCTCAGTGAACGATGATTGGTGTGCCCGGGCGTGGCCGTGTGCAAGCCCAGCACATGGCCTTCAGCCTGTTCGCGGCGCATGATGGCGCCGCCCAGTTCGCTGCCACCGGCGCGCGACGCCCGCGTCTGGACAAAAAATACCGCCTTGATGCCCGATTGCAACGGATTGGCGGCAAGGTCGTCGAGAATCGATTGAGTCGGATTGTAAAACCCGGAGGCGCTTGGGCCGTCGTCGAAGGTCAGCAGAAAACGGATCGGTGCCTGCGATTGCAAGCGTTGCTCGGTTTGCGGCGTGATTGCAATCGGTCGGCTGATGCAACCGGCGAGCGCGCCTGCGATGACGAGCGCTGAGAAAAGGGTAACGATCTTTTTCATGGGGTCTGCCTTGGTCCAGGCGCAGACAAATACAGACCATGGACAATTCAAGCAACAAAAAACACGCGGGCCTGCCCTTCTTTCGATAACCCACCTACCGCCCAGCCCATCCGCAGCGCGGGTATGCCAATTGTTGATATAACTGAACTGACCCGCCAGCATTCAGGCGCAGGTACGATTCACGCGGTGAGGTTGGCTAGCCCTTTCACGGGGATGACGCTCATGAACTCTTGCCAGGACTTTTTGAAAAAACTCTATGGTTCCCGCGCCAGTGCGGCGGCCGCCATTGTGCCCCTATTGCGCCAATACGCCGAGCCGCTGCCGGAACGCAATTCAGAGGCTTTCGGCGCAATGTTCGACCGTTATGCCGATGCGCGGGTGGTGATGATCGGTGAGGCCAGCCATGGTACCGCCGAGTTCTATTGCGCCCGGGCCGCCATTACCCGGCGACTGATCGAGCAGCATGGGTTCAATATCGTTGCCGTCGAGGCGGACTGGCCGGATGCGGGTCAGGTTGATCGTTATGTCCGCGGGCTGGCACCCACGGCCTGGAAACGCCACATCTTCAGCCGATTCCCGACCTGGATGTGGCGCAATACCGATGTCAGAGCGTTCACTCACTGGCTTCATCGGCACAACCACCAGACAGCGCCCGAGCGGCGTGTCGAGTTTCGCGGGCTGGACGTTTATAGCCTGCACAACTCCATTCGCGAGGTCTTGAACTACCTCGACCAGGGCGACCCTCAACTTGCCCACGAAGCACGACAGCGCTATGGCTGTCTGACGCCCTGGCAGGATGATCCGGCGCTGTACGGCCACTTTGTCGAACGCGGCGGCGCGATGCCCTGTGAGCAGGCGGTGGTCGAGCAGCTCGATGTGATGCTGGCGCAGCAGCTGGCCGGCCAGAACGACGAAGCCATCTTCAATGCCACGCAAAACGCCCAGGTCGTGCGGGCCGCCGAGCAATACTACCGAGCCATATACCAGGGCTCGACCGCCTCCTGGAACCTGCGTGACCGGCACATGTTCGACACCTTGCGTACATTGATCGAGCATCGAGGGCCTCAGGCCAAGGCAGTGGTGTGGGCGCACAACTCGCATATCGGCAATGCCGCCGCCACGGAAATGGGCTGGAAGGGCCAGTTCAATATCGGTCAGCTGTGCCGCAGCGCCTACGGGCGCGACGTCGTGCTGATTGGCATGAGCACCGACCGTGGCCAGGTAGCGGCGGCCGATGACTGGGATGGCGAGATGCGCATCAAGACCGTCCTGCCCTCGCGTGAGGACAGTTGGGAGCATCAGTTCGTCCAGGCGGGCATTCCCGCGTCATTGACCGACTGGCGCGATCCCCGGCGCGAAAACTTGCGCCTGGCCTTGTCCGAGCCTTTGCTGGAGCGGGCCATCGGGGTGATTTACCGGCCGCAAAGCGAGCGCAGCAGTCACTACTTCGAGGCGGTACTGGCCGAGCAATTCGACGCCATGGTGTGGATTGAACAGACACACGCGGTGACGGCACTGCACCTGCCGAAAAGCCAGGAGCTGGAACCGGAAGACGAAACCTTTCCGTTTGGTGTGTGACACCCGGCAACGGATCAGGACTTCATTGCGCCGGCGCTTTTTTTACCGGTGAGTGCAGATGCACCTCAAACCAGTCGCCCGCCAGTCTGGCAACTGCCTCAAGGGTCCCTGGTTCTTCAAACAGGTGGGTGGCGCCGGCGATGACGTCCAGCCGCTGCTCACACTGCAGGGCATCGGCGCTTTGGCGGTTCAGGCCGAGCACCGTCGGGTCCTGGTCTCCGACGATTTGCAAGGTGGGTGCCTTCACCAGGCCCAGCGCAGTGCCGGCCAGGTCGGTCCGCCCTCCTCGGCTGACCACCGCGTGCACCACGTCCGGGCGCAACGCCGCTGCCAACAACGCCGCGGCGGCCCCGGTGCTCGCGCCGAACAGTCCGATGCGCAACGATTGCAACTCAGCGCTGCGCCCTATCCAGTCGATCACAGCTACCAGTCGTCTGGAGAGCAGCGCGATATCAAAGCGCAACTCCCCGGTCAGGTAGTCCACGTGTTGTTCCGGCTCCGTGAGCAGATCGAACAGCAGCGTGCCCAGCCCTCGTCCGCCCAGAGACTGTGCAACCTGCTGGTTACGTGGGCTCGAACGACTGCTGCCACTCCCATGGACGAACACCACCAATCCGGTGGGGTTTGCCGGTAAACGTAAATCAGCGGCCAACTCGACGTCGGCCAGATCCAGTATTCGACTCTGTGAATTCAGCATTGGATCTACCTCAAGGGACTTCCTGCCCCGCCTGCGATTCTCGTTGCCAGGCGCGCTGCAGCAGATCAATGACCTCTTTGTCCGTGGTCTGGGTAAAGTCCAGGTACCAGTGGCCGATCGACATCATCCATTCGGGGATGAGCGGGCACACCAGCTCATCCACTTTACGGCGTAGCGCCGCCACGGCTTCAGGCGGCGCCACCGGTACGGCGACGACGATGCGTGATGGCTGTTGCTGGCGCACAGCCTGTATCGCTGCCAGCATCGTCGAGCCGGTGGCCAGCCCGTCGTCGACCAGGATCACCACCTGGTCCTGCAGCTGCAGCGGTGGACGCGCAGCGCGGTAAACGCTCTCGCGACGCAGCAGCTCCCGGGCTTCCCGCGTGACAACCTCTTCGAGCGTACGTTGATCAACGTGGTGAGCCAGCAGCGCTTCCTCATTGAGTACCCGTATGCCGCCACTGGCGATGGCCCCCATGGCGTACTCCTGATGAGAAGGAACGCCGAGCTTGCGGACCAGCATCAAGTCCAGGCGAACCTCCAGGGCGGTGGCGATTTCATAAGCGACCGGAACACCGCCGCGGGGTAAGCCGAGGACGATGACATCGGCTCTGCGACGGTATCCGAGCAGTCCCGGTACCAGGCTTTGGCCTGCGGCCCGCCTGTCTCTCAGGCCCGTTTGCGAAGAAGGATAATAGGACATTGAAGACCTCCTGAAGCCGGTCAACCCGATCGATTCGCGTCGCAAGGAGCTGGCCGGATTATGGATTGGCCGCTGTCGAACGGGTCGCGAGCCTACGCATCTGCACACGCTTAACCTCTGCCGCGGTTCCCCTCCTTTGATAATATCCGACACATCTGTATTACATTTTAATGAAGAGCAGGTTTTTTGTGAATGTTACCCGGCGCTGGTTGCGACATCCCCTGGCTTTTCTCGTGAGCCTGACCGCACTGGTACTGCTGGTGCCACTGGGCACCCGCCTGGCCCTGGGCTGGAACCATCCGTTGGGCTACCTGTCGGACCTCGGCATTGCCGGCTTGTTGATCGTGCTGCTGTACCGGCGCCCCTGGTGGCTGGCGTTGCCGGTGCTGATGGTCTGGTGCCTGCTGAGCCTGGCGGCAACCGAGCTGGTCAGTGCGGTCGGCCGGCTACCGACCCTGGCCGACGTTAACTACCTGATCGATCCGCAGTTTCTGGAGAACTCCACCGGCGGCGACGGCCTTGGGCATCCATGGCTCGCCGGCGCGCTGCTGCTGGCTCTGCTGATCTGTGCAGGGACCCAGTGGGGCGCCAGCCGCCACAAGGCTGCGGCCCTGCCTCGGCATGCCTGGAGCGTGCCGCTGCTGCTCTTGCTGGCCCATGGTGGCGGGCAATACCTGCATCCCAGCGAAGCGGATCAATGGCGCCAGTTCAACCTGCCGCACCAACTGCTGATGGCCGGCCTCGGGGAAGGCCAGACCCGCGCCCGGGAATGGTTCGGCGAGCCTGAGGTTGACCTCCCGCCGCAGATGGCCGGCCTCACCCAGCTTGACCTCAATGGACAAAAGTTGCTGCAAGCCCCCGGGCGCGCACGTAATGTGCTGATCGTCGCCCTGGAGGGCATTCCAGGCGCCTATGTCGGGGCCGACCGCCAGGCCTTGAATAGCGGTTATACGGAAAACCTGATGCCGCACCTCAGCCGCTGGGCCGAACGCGGGATGAACACTCCCGACTACGTTCTGCACAGCCACCAGACCATTCGCGGCCTCTACTCCATGTTGTGCGGCGACTACGACAAGCTCGACAACGGTACCCCCAAGGGCGTCGAGATGCTCAACCTGAGCCAGCGCAACCAGGCGTGCCTGCCGGCCCAGTTGCGCCAGCACGGCTTTGCCACCCATTATTTGCAGGGTGCGGGCCTGCGTTTCATGGCCAAAGACAAAATCATGCCGCACATTGGCTTCGACACCACCCTGGGTCTGGAGTGGTTCAGCAATCCTGGTTACCTGGATTTCCCCTGGGGCATGGACGACAAGGGGTTTTTCGAAGGAGCGCTGAATTACGTCGAGCAACTGCAGCAGCATGACCAACCCTGGATGCTCACCTTGTTGACGGTGGGTACCCATCAGCCCTATTCCGCCCCCGAAGACTATCTGCAACGCCATGCCACGCCCAAGCAGGCGGCGGTGAGCTATCTGGACGACGCCCTCGAGCAGTTCCTCTCGGGGCTGGAGCGCCAGGGTATCTTGCAGGATACGCTGGTGATCATCACCTCCGACGAGTCCCACGGAATCGACGACGTGCGCCTGGCATCGGCCTGGGGTTTCAACCTGCTGCTGGCGCCGGAGCAAGCCCGGTTGCCCAGGATCAAGTCCGGGGTCTACGGCCATGTCGACCTGAGTGCCTCGGTCCTCGACTATTTCGACTTTGCGGTGCCTCCAACCCTGAGCGGCCGCTCCCTGTTTCGCGACTATGCGCAGGGTCGGGAAATCATGTCATTTACCAATGGCATGCTGCGCTACCACGATGGCCAGGGGACCTTCACCGAATGCGACTTCCAACAGCGCTGTCGGCACTACGCCAGTGAGGGTTTTCTCGGCGAGCGCACGGCGTTCCTCGGCCAGTCCGGCACTCAGCGCGCGCGCCAGATCAGCGCACGCGCCGCGGCGCTGGATCATTCGCTGCTGCGGACCCAGTTGAACCAGCGCTATCAGTTTGGCAGCACTGACCAGATCCCCCTCCACGAGCGGATCAAGGATGACTGGGCCGATAACCTGATTGGCGCGCAATACCTGGAGATGCCCAAGGGCTCCCATACACGGGTGCGGATCAAGGTTCGCTCGGTAGGCACTCAACAGAATGCCTACCTGCTGCTCAAGGCCAAGGAGCTCGAGCAAGACGTGGCGCTGGACTTCCCGGCGGAAATCGTCCTGACGCCCGACCAACCGCTGGAAATGGATTTCGCTTTCGACAACCCGCAATCGCGCAAGGCCTTCTCCTTCCACCTGCTCGGCCATGGGCTGGGCGCCATCGAAGTGAGCGAGTTCAGCGTGACCACCGAGGCGCCAGAGCCACCCGACGCTCTGGACGAAAGCGTGGAGGATGACAGCGCTCAATCAAGTTGAGTCAGGGCGCGCAGTGGCTGACTCTCGGTCTTTGGTTGGAGGACCGCGAGTCACTTTCGTGGAGCTACTCGGGATGCCTGGGCAACGCCATGGATATCAGCGCTGCCAGCAACACAAAAACGCTCGATATCCACAAGCACGCCACCAGGCCATACACCTGGTAAATCCAACCGGAGAGAACTGTGCCGATCAACCGCCCCATGGCGTTGGACATGTAGTAAAAACCCACGTCCAGCGACACTCCGTCTTCCTTGGCGTAGGAAACGATCAGGTAGCTGTGCAACGAAGAGTTCACCGCGAACAGCGCGCCAAAGACCAGCAATCCACCAATAAGCACCACCGGCTGGGACAGTCCCGTATCCAACCCCAGGGCGATCGCCGCTGGCAGCCCGGCCAGCGCCAGCGCCCAGATAAAAGCGGCGCGACCATCTGGTAGATGCCCTCGCCGCTTGCCAGTGATCCGCGGCGCGAAGGATTGCACGATGCCGTAGCCAATCACCCACAGCGCCAGAAACCCGCCGACCTTCCAGAAGTCCCAGCCAAAAGCCGTGCTCAGGTAAACCGGCAAGGCCACCACGAACCAGACATCGCGGGCACCGAACAGAAACATCCGCGCCGCCGAGAGAATATTGATTGCCCGGCTTTTTGAGAGAATGTCGCGAAACTTCGGTTTGGCCTTCGCCTTCCCGAGATCCTTCTTCAGTAATACCAGGCTGCTGATCCAGACCAACGCCAGAACGGCGGCCATGGCCAGCACCGCGCCCTTGAAGCCCAGCAGCGCCAGCAAGGCCCCACCGAGAAAGAAGCCGACACCCTTGAGGGCATTTTTCGAACCGGTGAGGATCGCCACCCATTGATAGAGCTTGCCCTGTTGGCCATCCGGCACCAGCAGCTTGATCGAGCTTTTGGCGCTCATCTTGTTCAGGTCTTTGGCGATCCCCGACAACGCCTGGGCGCCCATCACCCAGGGGATGCTCAGCCAGGCCGCCGGAACCGTCAGCATCAGCAAGGCCACCACCTGAATGGCCAGGCCGATGTTCATGGTCCGGTTCAAGCCAAGCCGGGCACCGAGATAACCGCCCAGCAGATTGGTGATCACCCCAAACAGTTCATAGAACAGAAACAGCGCGGCGATTTGCAGCGGGCTGTAGCCCAGGGCGTGAAAGTGCAGCACCACCAACATGCGCAAGGCACCGTCGGTGAGGGTGAAGGCCCAGTAATTGCCGGTGACAAGCAGGTACTGCCGCACTTCTGGAGCGAGGACTGACAGCACCTTATTGATCGCCGCCTTCGACTGCCAGACCGACCATTCTGGCCAGTTCAACGGTACGGTTGGCGTAGGCCCATTCGTTGTCGTACCAGGCATAGAGTTTGACCAGGGTCCCGCTAATGACCATGGTCGACAGCGCATCGATGATCGCCGAGCGTGGGTCGGTACGGTAATCGATCGAGACCAGTGGTCGCTCCTCGTAGCCAAGGATGTCCTTGAGTTCGTTTTCCGAGGCGCTCTTGAGCAGTTGATTGACTTCCTCGACGGTGGTGACGCGCTCGACCTCGAACACACAATCGGTCAGCGAAGCGTTGGCCAGTGGCACCCGTACCGCATGGCCATTCAGGCGTCCGCGCAGTTCCGGAAAAATTTCCGCAATGGCGGTAGCGGAGCCGGTGCTGGTCGGAATCAGGCTCATCCCGCAAGCTCGGGCACGCCGCAAATCCTTGTGGGGCTGATCGAGGATGCTCTGGGTGTTGGTCAGGTCATGAATGGTGGTGATCGCGCCGTGGCGGATACCGAGCTTCTCGTGAATCACCTTGACCACCGGCGCCAGGCAGTTGGTGGTGCACGACGCGGCGGTGACTATCGAATGCACAGCGGGATCGAACAGCTGGTGATTAACCCCCATGACGATGTTCAACGCGCCCGCCTCTTTCACCGGGGCACTGACCACCACCCGCTTGACACCCTGATCGAGGTAGCTCTGGAGCACGGCAACGGTCTTCATCTTGCCGCTGGCTTCGATCACCAGATCGCAACCCGACCAATCGGTATCGGCAAGCGCTTTATTGGCACTGATCTTGACCCGTTTGCCGTCGATGACAATGCACCCATCCTCGGCGCCGGCCTCATGCTGCCAGCGGCCATGCACCGAGTCGAAGTTCAGCAGGTGCGCATGGGTCGGCGCGTCGCCTGCAGGATCGTTGATCTGCACGAACTCAAACTCCGGCCAGCCCCAGGCTGCACGCAGCGCAAGACGCCCGATCCGACCAAAACCATTGATGCCAACCTTGATAGCCATGTTGTTGTGCTCTGTATCTGTTTTCAGTGGGAGTTCGACCGGGGGGCAAACTGGCCGATGTATTCGATGGGATTGGATGCTGAATCGCCCGTGAACCCTTGATTAGGGTTCAACAGCAAGCAGTGGCACGCTGCGGCCGGTCGCCCATTTCATCAAGGCGTTTCGCATCAGGGCTTAGCCAGTGTTTGTTGGCTTGCAGCGTGGTGCTTAGAACGCCTCGCACCCAATCCGGCAGGTCCGGATGCAGTCGATAATAAACCCATTGGCCTTGCCGACGATCCATCAGCAAGCCGCAATTGCGAAGCTGGGCCAAGTGTCGGGAGACCTTGGGCTGGCTCTCATTCAGCGCACAGGTCAGTTCACAGACGCAGAGCTCTCCCTCAAAGGTGATGAGCAGCATCATGCGTACCCGGTTGTCGTCGGCCAGGCATTTGAAAACGGTGGTCGGGGTCAGGTGTTCAGCCATTGCAGTTCTCGGTGTCTGGATTTCTTCAGGAAGCACAGTTGATGCGTCCATCATTAAATCCCGGCTCACATACGATTTTTCGAATATATGATTTTTCGAATGTAAGGTAAACCTTTTTGCTCTGCGCTTTTTCGTTTGAGCTCTGAATCTTTCGCGCCTGTACCGCCGTATCGCGAGCAGGCTCGCTCCCACAAAATCAAGATCAAAGGATCGCAGCCTGCGGGAGCTCCTACAGGGGATTGCAGGCACCCACAACATCGCAGGTGTATGCGGTCAGCGTAGGAGCTGCCGCAGGCTGCGATCTTTTCGCCGGCTACCGCGCGGGGAGCCTTCGCGAGCAGGCTCGCTCCCACAAGACCGCAGAGCCTGGTGAACCAAACGATCAGCGGATCGACCGCCCAAGCCCGCGCAACACAGGTGGATTCCCCTGCGCCCCGGGCGCACTCATGCGTTCCGCAATACGGAATGTTCGGGATTTCTCCTTGTTCATCGAAGATCCGCGACCCAAACTCAAACCCATAAAAACAAGCACAGCGTTCGAGGAAACAATCATGGATCAACATGCACTGAATGCCATCAGGGCCTGGAACCAGCGTCAGCGCCCCGATTACAAACTGATCACGGTCAAGGCGGTCAACCCCTCGATCGGCGCGGAAATTCTAGGAGTCGACCTGTCCGAGCAGATCAGCCCGGTCTTGTTTGCCGAAATCAATACCGCGCTGAACGAGCACCACGTCATCTACTTCCGCGACCAGCAGTTGTCCGACGAAGATCACAAGCGTTTCGGCCGTATGTTCGGCAAGCTGCACTCGCACCCCATCCACGCAGCCAAGGCGAAAGCCAAAGCCGCGGGCGATCAGGCGGCGGTGGCCATGAATGAGTTGTACGGCGCGGGCGACGACCCGGAGATTCTCCAGGTCAAGGCCGACGAGGCCAGCAAGAACGTCGCCGGTGAAGGCTGGCATACCGACGTCACCTGCGACGCCCAGCCACCGATGGGTTCGATGCTGTACATCACCCAGCCGCCAGAGGGTGGTGGTGGCAACACCATGTTCCTCAACATGCACCTGGCCTACGAGACTCTATCGCCAACGATGAAGGGTTACCTCGAAGGGCTGACCGCAATCCACAGCGGCGGCAAGCCCTACACCGGTTTCTATGACGTCCAGGTACCTGAAGGTGGCTGGCCGCAAAGTGAACATCCGGTGGTGATACGCCATCCGGGCAACGGTCGCAAGGCGCTCTACGTCAACAAGGGCTTCACCCTGCGCATACCGCAGCTCTCACCCCATGAAAGCGATGCGCTGCTGAACATGCTCTACGAGCACTGCGCGACGATGCCCGAGTTGCAATGCCGGGTCGACTGGACGCCAAACATGCTGACCTTCTGGGACAACCGCTGCACCCAGCACCATGCGGTATGGGACTACTTCCCGAACCGCCGTTACGGTCAACGTGTGTCGATTATCGGCGAACGTCCCACGGCCTGAGGCGGATGATCAAGATGGACGACGAGCGCGGGAAAACGCCCGATTCAGCCGCAATAGAGCCGATCAGTCGAGCCCTGCGGATACTCGAGGTCCTCAATCGTCGTCCGCTGACAACGATCGAGGATCTGCACCGCGACACCGGCCTGCCCAAGCCGACCCTGGTTCGCCTGTTGCAGGCGCTGATGGCTGACGGCTACGTCACCCAGGTGTCGCGCACGGCCGGTTATCGCCTTGCCGCTCGGGTGCTGGCTTTGACTTCGGGTTATCACCCGCGCGATTTGCTGGTGGACGTGGCACAACCGCTGATGGATCGCTTCACCCGGCAGTACAAATGGCCGTTGTACCTGGCGACTCCCCAGGACATGACCCTGTGGATGCGCTACACGACCGCCAACCTGAGCTCGATCGCGCCGGATTATCTGTCGGGCTATCACTACCGTTTTTCGCTGGTGGTCTCGGCGGTGGGCAAGGCTTATCTGGCCTATTGTCCGCGTGCCGAGCAGCGCCTGATGCTCGCCCCGCTGCTGGGAATCCCCGACGTGGAGGATGGGCAGGTGCGCGATCAGGCTTCGGTCGATGCCCTGCTGGCCGAGGTCAAGGCCAAGGGTTATTCGACTACCGGCTCGATCCAGGGCGACCGTGGACGGGGTATCGCCGTCCCCCTATGGGAGGGTCGACGGATCATCGGTGCAATCAGCATGCGGCATTTCCGCTCGGCGTTGAGCGAAGCCGAGGTGGTAAAGCGCTTTCTCGGACCCCTGCAGGATCTGAGTAGGGAAATCGGCAGTGAACTGAAAAACAACAAGAAGGCCCAGGCGCGCGCGGCGACAGTGTCAGCGCCGCCTCCCGGCCAGAGGAAACAACCATGAGCAAGACAGTCGTAATCACGGGCGTCTCCACCGGCATCGGTTTTGCCACGGCGCAAATGCTGATCGCACGCGGCTATCGCGTGTTTGGCAGCGTACGCAAGGAAGCCGATGGCGCGCGCGTGCGCGAACAACTGGGTGAAGCCTTTACCCCGTTGCTGTTTGATGTCACCGACACCGGCGCCTTGCCTGCAGCAGTGGCCCAGGTACAGGCGGCAGTGGGTGAGGAAGGTCTGGCCGGGCTGATCAACAACGCCGGCGTAGCCCCGTCGGGGCCGATGATGCACACCTCATTGGATGAGGTCCGGCAAGCCTTCGAGATCAACGTCTTCGGTTTGCTGGCCGTGACCCAGGCGTTCCTGCCGCTGCTTGGCGCGCGGGCCGGTGCCAGGCAGCCCCCGGGGCGCGTGGTCAATCTCAGCTCCATCAGTGGTGGCGTAGCTTTCCCGCTGGTGACGCTCTACGCGATGACCAAGCATGCGGTCGAAGCCCTCTCCGATGGCATGCGCCGCGAGCTGTCGATCTATGGCATTACGGTCAGCGTCCTGGAACCCGGAGCGATCAAGACCCCGATCTGGGACAAGAGCCCGCAGCAACAGGTCGACGGTCGCTACGCCCATACCGACTACGCAGACGCCATGGCCGGCATGCCGGCCTTCGTCGCCAAGGAATTGAAGAACGCCAAGCCGATGCAGGTAGTGATCGATGCCATCCGCCATGCACTGGAGGCGCCACAGCCCAAGCCGCGTTACCCGCTGGTCGGCCTGTGGTACTTGCGAAATTTCATACCTGACCGATTGCTCGATCGCCTGACCATCCGCCTGGCCGGGCTCAAGCCGGTGCGTTAAGGCCTATTTGCGCTGTGCCACGGCAGGCCGGCCAAGGGCAACGTTGCACAGTATCCAGCACAGAGTACATACCATGAATCTATTCACCTACCCGCGCGCACTCAGCGAAGCGTGGCTGATTGGCGTGCGTGGCAACTGGCCCGGCATCCTGCTCAGCATCGTCGTCGCCATCGCCTCGACCTTCATTGCCGACGCCCGCGGCGGCCCGGCGCTGCTGTACGCCCTGCTGTTGGGCATGGCATTGCATACGGTCACCGTCCAGGGCAGCGCCAAACCTGGCATCGACTTTGCCGCGCGGCGCATCCTGCGCCTGGGCGTGGCGTTGCTCGGTGCCCGCATCACCCTGGAACAGCTGGGTGGTCTGGGCTGGTACAACGGCGGCCTGATCGTCGCCGGAGTATTGGTGACCATCGGCTTTGGTGTGCTGATGAGCCGGGTGTTCGGCCTGGACCGCCGGCTCGGCATCCTCACCGGCGGCGCCACGGCGATCTGCGGTGCCTCGGCGGCAATCGCCATCGCCGCCGTGCTGCCTCGCGACGAAAAATCGGAGCGCGAACTGATCTTCACCATCGCCGGGGTCACGGTGCTCTCGACCCTGGCGATGATTCTCTACCCGGTCATCGTCAAGCTCCTCGGCCTGGCGCCGGACGCCGCCGGAATTTTTCTCGGCGGCACTATCCACGATGTGGCGCAGGTAGTCGGCGCTGGCTACAGCATTTCCCATGAGGTCGGCGACTATGCCGTGCTGACCAAGATGCTGCGGGTGGCGTTGCTGCTGCCGGTGGTGATGGCTCTCACCATTGCCGTGCGGCGGCGCAGCAAGAATGCCGAGCGTCAATGCAACGATCCGCTGCTGCCGCCCTTCCTGATCGGCTTCGTCATCCTGGTCGTGGTCGGCAGCCTGGGCTGGATACCGCCGTCTCTCAGCGCGGCGATGAACGAGGTTTCACGCGCCTGCCTGGTGATCGCCATCGCGGCCGTGGGCCTGAAAACCTCACTGCTGGATGTGCGCAAGGTCGGCCCGCGCGCAGCGCTGCTGCTGGGCAGCGAAGCGCTGTTCCTGGTCGGGTTCGTGTTGCTGGTGCAGAAATTCCACTAACTCTCGGAGAACAATAAAATGAAGACGGGAACCAGCACTATTGAGCTCACGGATATGACATCGCCAGTGCCAGGGCGGTATTACCTGCTTGGGCTGTTGTGGTTGACCTATACCTTCAGCGTCCTCGACCGCTATGTGATGGGCATACTGGTGGAGCCGATCAAGCGCGACCTGGGCGTGTCCGACAGCATGATGGGCTTTCTGTCTGGCACCGTCTTCGGGCTGTTCTACGCCACGCTGGCGATTCCAGTGGCGATGCTCGCCGACCGTTCCAACCGCCGCAACGTGGTCGCTGCATCGCTGTTCATCTGGTCGCTGTGCACCATGTTCTGCGGCATGGCCAACAATGCACTGCAACTGGCGCTGGCGCGGATCTTCGTCGGAGTCGGTGAAGCCGGTTCGACGCCGCCGGCGCAATCGTTGATTGCCGACCTGTTCCCGCCGAGCGAGCGCGGCAAGGCGGTCGGCCTGTTTGCCAGCGGCGGCAGCCTCGGCATGGTGCTGGCCTTTACCTTGAGCGGGCTGATCGCCGGTGAGTGGGGTTGGCGCTGGGCGTTCATCGTGCTCGGCGCACCCGGCATCGTGCTGGCGCTGCTGCTCATGGTGTCAACCAGGGAACCGGTGCGCGGCCAGACCGACCCGACCCATCAATCGAAAGCCGATGCAGTTGCACCGCCCTTCGCTGAAGTGATGCGTTTTGTGCTCGGTAATCGTGGCCTGGTGCATCTCATCGCTTCACTCATTCTGACCACCACCAGCGGCACCGTGCTGGCGTTGTGGGTGCCGGCTTACCTGATCCGCAACTTCCATATCAGCGAAGCGCAGCTCGGCCCGGCACTGGGCCTGGTGATCGGCGTCGCCGGCATGATTGGAGCCATAGTCGTCGGCTGGGTTTCCGACCGGGTAGCGCGCCGCCATCCTTCGCGTCGGGTGCTGGTGGGCGCGGTGATGCAGATGCTGGTCTGGCCATGCATGGTCGCCGTGTTGCTGAGCGGCAACTATGTCACTGCCTTGTGGCTGTTGGTGATCCCCGGCTTCTTCATCTACGCGCCGGTGGCCGTGGGTTGGGCCATCATGCAAAACATCACGCCACCACGCATGCGCGCGACCACCATCGGCATCGGCGTGCTTGTCGCCAATATCGGCGCCCTGGTCATCGGTCCGCAACTGGTCGGCCTGGCCAGTGACCTGCTGGCCAACGGCGATGCCACGACCGGCTTGCGCAACGCACTGCTGCTGTCTGGCCTGTTCTACCCCTGGGCCGCCTGGCACTACCTGCGGGCCACCGCCTTGCTCAAGCACTAGCCGAACCGCAACGCCTGGTCATTGCTCGCGCGATATTTGGCAAGGAGTGTGTTGGCTGACTCCCTGGCCATGTACTCATGGATAACCCGCCCCCTGAATCCGATGTCCCCCTCAGCGTGGGGGGGGCTGAAAAACCCGGACAACGTCATTCTTCAACTATGGCGATAGGGCCGGCATCGAGTACCCAAAAAAGCAGGTGATCGGATGAAAACAATAATAATGCTATCTGTAGTTGCATCGCTGACTGCGATGATCGGCGTCGTTTTACGCCTGGACGAGGTCTGGTTCGAGTCGCAGCGCAAGGCTGCGAATGAATGTCAGGTCAATCAATACACTTGCTTCAAACCGGCAGTGAGTTTCGCTTCATTGCACTGAAATTGTTCCAAGGGGCATAGCTCTCGTAGCAGCTGCCGCGGCCTGCGAGTCTGCGTTCGAGGACGAAGTCCTCGCAAAGCCTGCGTCCGCGGTTGGCCTGAAAGAACCCGTTGTCTGATTTGACGACTGCTTCGCAGTCGAACGCAGCCTCGCAGGCTCGGCAGCTGCTACGGATTCATGCTCTTCCCCTGCCGCCGCCTGCCTGAGCTCGATACTGAGCCGGCGTAGTTGCATGCGCCGTCTTGAATGCCGCCGTCAGGTGACTCTGGGTGCTGAAGCCACACTCCAGGGCGATATGCAGAATCGGCAGGTCGGTTTGTATGAGTAGATCGCGTGCACGTTCCAGCCGCGCATTCATCACGTAACGATGGGGCGGCAGGCCCATGGCCTCCTGGAACAGCCGCCGGAAATGCGCCGGGCTGACCCCGGCCTGCTCCGCCAGCTGATTGATCGACAGTTCCTGCGCCAGATTTTCGCGGATGAAGGCCAGCACTGCCTGCAAACGCGCCAGCTGCATATGCGGCGGATGAATGCCGCTGTTGGCATCAGCGCGCAGTGCCCGGCTCACTTGCTCGAGCATGACCGTGGCCAACCTTGCCATGAAGCCCTGATCGGCCTTTGCCCCGAGATTCAGTTCGTCCATCAGTTGCCGCGCAGCGGCGCTTACCAGGGGATCACTGAAGGGTAACGGTGCCTGGGCGCCAACGCAAAGTTCGCGCAAACGCTGGAAAACCTCGTCCGTTCGTTCGGGGAGGTAGAACACCGCGAAATCCACGCTGCCGGAATAGTGCCAATGGGTGGCGCAACCAGCAGGCATCAACAACGAGACGCAAGGCAGTGAGGTCGAGCGAAGTTCACCTTCCACGCCCTCTTGCACCCGCGAACCACCCAACTGGGTGAGCAACGCCATGACACCGACCGGCGGCACGGCCCGATCGGTCTCATGCAGAAAATAACGTTCGGCATACAAGGGCATTTCACGGCACAGCATGCCGCCAACCATCGGTAAACCCAGTACTGCGTGTACTTGCTGTTGCGGATTCATCGATATCTCGGAATGAGCAGATTTTGACAAATATGAGCGCTATTTACGTGAGTTGTCGATGGCCGAAAGAACAATCATGCAGACAACTGCATGCCGATGGCTGGTCGCAGAACTGACCCCGGCAGCTACCCAGCAACTCTCCAAAAACAAGAGAACAAACGAAAATGGCTAAATACCCTGTAGTTGTCTATGGCGCCAGCGGATACACCGGCATGCTGACCATGGACTGGCTGATTGATCAGAACATTCCCTTCACCGCCGTGGCGCGCAACGCCGGGCGCGTACACGAAATGATGGCGCAGCGCGTGGTGCGCCTGGAGTCCGCCACCTATGAAGTCATCGAGGCCGAACACACGGTCGAAGCGCTGACCGAAGCCTTCCGCGGGGCCAAGGTTGTTTGCAACACCGTCGGGCCTTTCGTCAACTTCGGCCTGACCACCGTTGAAGCGGCGCTCAAGGCCGGCTGTCATCACCTCGACACCACCGGTGAACAGCAATACATGCGCGCTGTGCGCGACAAATTCGGCCATCTCTATGCCCAGGCCGGACTGCTGGTTTCGCCGTCGATGTCCTACATGTACACCTACTCGGAAATCGCCGCCGAACTGGCGCTGGAAACCCCCGGCATCGACGCCCTGGAAACCTCGGCGCTGTGCCGCGGCCCGCGGGATGCCGGTGCCGGCGTCACCGTCGGCTCGACCGCCTCGATCTTCGAACTGTATCGCGCCGAGCAATGCTATCTGTGGGAGAAAAAGCTGGTACCCCATGCCGTCGATGCCTCCTTCAACATTGCCTCGCCGGAGTTCTTGCAGCCGGTCTTCGCCCTGCCTTGGGGCGGCACCTCGCTGCCGGTGTATTTCGAGAACGATCCACGGGTGCGTTCCTGCGTTTCTTGCGTCGGCTTTTATGACAACAACGTCATGAAGATGGTGCATGCCCTGGGCCAGAAGTGGGAGGCGGAGTACAAGCATCTGTCCAAAGAGCAGCAGGATGCGCTGGTCAAGCAAATCGTCGACTCGACCACCCCAAGCATGCCGCCACGCGAGCGCACCACCACCGTACGCATGGTCGATACCGCCATCGGTCGCGGCCAGCTCTCGGCCGTGCGCGCCACCGTGCATGGCACCACCGCCTACATTGCCACCGGCGCCTTGCAGACCGCTGCCGCGATCAAGCTGATCGATGGCGAGACCAACAAGGTCGGCTTCGCTTCCGGCTCCAAGGCCTTCGGTCACCGCTACCTGCTGGGCTTCCTCGAAGAGCGCGGCCTGGCACGTGCCACCGTGACCCCGCTCTGATCGCCGGCACTGGAGACTTTCATGGCAATAATTGATTTTTACGACCGTGGCTGGGGTATCAACCCGGCCGGTGTCGCCTACATCCAGGGCGAGCGTTGCTATACCTTCGACGAAGTCGGCGAGCTCTCCTGTCGAGTCGCCAACAAGCTGCTCGCACTGGGCTTGCCGAAGGAAACCAAGGGCGCCATCTGGTCGGCCAACGACGTTACCGCCTGGGCCTGCACCCTGGGCCTGTGGCGCGCCAACATGACCTGGATACCGGTCAATGCGCGCAACTCGGCCCAGGAGAATCACTACATCCTCGACGCGTTCGATTGCGAAGTCATGTTCTACCAGAACGACTTCGCGCCCATCATCGCCGAGCTGCGGCCTCAACTGCCGAAGATCAAGGACTGGATCTGCATCGACGCCGATGGCGCCGATGCGCCGTCGCTGAAGGACTGGTGCGCCGGTCAACCCTCGACCCGCCCCGAAGTGATTTATGCCATGGACGACGTGGTGATGCTCTCGCCCACCGGCGGCACTACCGGCATGCCCAAAGGGGTGATGAACACCCACCGCAGCGTGCAGACCTTCATCGCCCACTTCATGCTGGCCTGCGCCTACCGCGACGGCGAGAAGCCGGTCAACCTGGCGGCAGCTCCGATGACCCACACCGCCGGCCTGCTGGCGGTGCCCTGCACGGCGCAGGGCGGCACGGTGGTGGTCATTACCAAGCCCGATCCGGCACTGATACTCGGCGCCATCGTGCAGCACAAGGTCAGCGAGTTCTTCCTGCCGCCAACAGTGATTTACAAGCTGCTGGAAATTCCCGGCATCGAGACCGTGGACCTGTCCTCGGTCAAATACCTGATGTATGGCGCCGCGCCGATGTCGGTGGAGAAACTGAAAAAGGCCATCGAGGTATTCGGTCCGATCATGGCCGGCGGTTATGGCCAGACCGAAGCCCCGGCCAGCATCTCCAACCTTCGCCCGGACGAGCATCTGGTTGATGGCAAACCCGCTGGCGACGAACGTCTGTCCTCGGTCGGTCGGCCCAATCCGTTGATCCGCGTCGAGGTGATGAACGACGCCAGGCAGATTCTGCCGCGCGGTGCTACCGGCGAAATCTGCGTGCATGGCGACCTGATCATGAAGGGTTACTACAAGCAGCCGGAGAAGACCGCCGAAACCATCATCGACGGCTGGCTGCACACCGGAGACGTCGGTCATATCGACGCCGATGGCTATCTGCACCTCACCGATCGCAAGAAAGACATGATCATTTCCGGTGGCTTCAACGTCTATCCGAGCGAAGTCGAGCAAGTGCTCTGGAGCCATCCAGCGGTGCAGGACTGCGCGGTAATCGGCGTGCCCGATGAGAAATGGGGCGAAGCGGTCAAGGCGGTGGTCGAGCTCAATCCGGACCACAGCACCACGGCGCAAGAACTCATCGCGCTGTGCAAAGCCAGGCTCGGCAGTGTCATGGCGCCCAAGTCTGTCGACTTCATCACCAGCCTGCCCCGCAGTCCCGTGGGCAAGGTGCTGAAGAAAGACTTGCGCCAGCAGTACTGGGAAAACTCTGCTCGAAAGATCTGAGCATCACAACCGGCGATCCTCTGCTTGCGCAAGATCGCCACTGATGAAGGTATGCCGATGAACATGACGCTGCTCGATATGTCGTGGTTTCCACTGGAGTCCAAGGCTATTCCGGTGCACGGAGGGTTTCTCCACGTTTTTACCCCGCCGCCAGGCGCCAGGGCTGATTACAGCCGTCGACTACTGGCGACAATGAAAAAACGTGCCATCGGCGCACCGTTCAACCTGCGACCACGGTTGCGGCTGAGCGGGCTGCCCTATTGGCAGGAGGTCGAGGTTGACCTCGCCCAACACCTGGTCGAACTACGCCTGCCGGCGCCAGGCAACGATCAGCAATTGCGCGATGCCGCTGCGCAAGCCATACAGGAGCCGCTGTCATGGTCGTTACCATTGTGGCGTTGCCACTGGATCGAGGGACTGCAAGGTGGGCGCTTTGCCTTCTTGTTGGTGGCCCATCATTCGCAGTGGGATGGCATGGCCATATTCCGCCTGATGAGTGAAAGCATGTCGCAGTCGGCGCAAAGAAAAACCTTCAGGGCTCCCTGGCAAGGCGTATCGACCTGGATGCAACAGGTTTCGCCAGACAAGGAAAGCAAGGCGCGTCGTCCATCGGCACTGCGCCGGGCCCTGGGAACTGTGTTCGGTGCTGTTGGCGCGGCGACCGATATGGGTAAAGCGTACTCACGGCAGAACCTGCGGTTGATCACCGGCAAAGGCGGTATCGCCCTGCCCTTGGCCGCGCCTGAAACCCGGCTGGAGCGCAACGGTTCGGGTGAACGCACCTATGGATTGGTGCGCTTGCCACTGACACGCGTCAAGGCGCTGGCCAGGATGACAAGGTGTTCGTTCAACGATGTCATGACCACGGTGATCGACGCCGCCTACACCCGCTATCTGGACGAACTGGACATAACGGCCAGCAAACCGCTGGTAGCCATGGTGCCGATGGCCCTCAAGACGGCCGGTGCCGGGAACCAGATTTCCGGTGCCCTGGTCAGGCTCGGGGCACCCCGCAGCGACGTGCGCACACGACTGTCCACCATCCATGGGGCAATGAGCACCGCCAAAAGAGAAATAGGCGCGATGAGCCCGGCCGGAGCCAAGCTCTACGCCATGATCAAGATGGGCATTGCCGCTTTTCCTGACATGTTGCATATCGGCGAGCGCCTGCCGGCGACTGCCAATCTGCTGATTTCCAATCCATACGGCGTGCCGCACCCCTTGCACCTGAATGGCAGCCGACTGGATTACTTTGTACCGATGATGGGCCCTTCACTGGGTGCGCGGCTGATGGTGGGTATCTGGACTTATGCCGACGAAACCTTCATGTCGCTCACCTCGATACGCTCTGTGGTGCCCGATGTTGAGCGCCTTGCCTGGCTGGTACAGCAGGCATTTGACGAGCTCGAGCGCGAGTTCGGCGATGAGCCGAATCAACTGTCGCCAGTGCCGGTGAAAGCGGCAAGGAACAAACCCGGGGCCAGAACTCGCCGGCCAGCCGTGCGCAACGTGGGAGCCTAGCGTGAGCCCTACTCTGACTTGCACACCACCGCAACCGAACGCGCCACGCGCTTTGAGTCTGCGGGCACGGCTATTGCTGTGGTTCTACCGGCACATCGTCAAGGCCCGTCTGGCAAAACCCATGGAGCTCGCCAGGGTGCAGGCGCTACTGACCAGGCTGGACCGCTGGCTGGGCGGCGGTGGCAAAGGCTTCAAGCGTGAACCCATCAGTGCCCACGGGGTTGCCGCCGACTGGATCAGCATCGACGCACCTGGCTCGGACCGCGTCATCCTCTATCTGCATGGCGGTGGCTTCATGTTCCGCACACCGCGGTTGCATGCCCGGCTCGCCGCGCGACTCTGCCGGACCCTTGGCGCCCGGGCCTTGATGCCGCATTACCGACTGGCGCCCGAGCATCCGCTGCCGGCCGCTCACGAGGACTGCTTTGCGGCCTATCGCTGGCTGCTCGACCAGGGCCAGGACCCTGCACGCATCATCGTGATCGGCGACTCCGCCGGAGGGTTGCTGGCGCTGGCCACCTTGCAGCGAATTCGCGATGCCGGCCTGCCCTTGCCCGCTTGTGCCGTGATGTTTTCGCCAGGCACCTGTGTCGACGCTATTCGCCAGCTGGACCCGCGGGCCACCGAAAACGACCCAATGATAGGCGCCGGGGCACTCGATCTGCTGCAGCGCACAGTGGTGGCCGAAGTCGCCATGCACGATGCCGCCGTGTCCCCTTGTGCGGGCAGCCTGCACGGGCTGCCGCCGCTGTTGTTGCAAGCGGGTAGCACCGAGGTCTTGCTGCATCAATCGCAAATTGCCGCAGCCCAGGCGCATAACGCCGGAACCCACGCCGAACTGCAGATATGGCCACACATGCCCCACGTCTGGCAGGCCGTGCATTGGCTGCCAGAGGCCCGGCAGGCATTGGCCTGTGTGGGCGAATTCGTCGAGCGCCACTCGCAGACACAGGCGAACGCGTCGCGGGCTCAGACATCAACCTCACCTCAGGCTCAAACCTCAGGCCGGTCAACTGAACACAAGGATTTCCTATGAGCACTATCTATATCGCCGGCATCGCCATGACCGTCTTCGGTCGCCACCTCGAACGCAGTCTTGAAGACTTGGCGCGCGAGGCTCTCAACAGCGCGCTGCAGGACGCCGGCTGCACTACCGAGGATCTGGGCATCGCCTTTTATGCCGGCATGACCAACGGCCCGCTGCAGGGTCAGATCGCCATTCCGGGCCAGGTGGTCTTCAGCAAGATCGGCATCCAAGGCATCCCCATCTACAACATCGAGAACGCCTGCGCCTCAGGCAGTTCGGCGTTCAATCTGGCGGTGCAAAGCCTCAAGGCCGGCACCACCGATGTCGCGCTGGCGCTCGGCGCGGAAAAGATGAACATCGCCGACAAACTCAAGGCATTTTCGGTTTTCGAAGGCGGCTGGGATGTCTCGCGAGTCGAACAGAACTACCAGACGCTGCTGCAGATGGGCGAAGGGGTGGAAGTCCCCGCCGGTTCGGAATCGGACAAGCCTTATAGCAAGTTCATGGCCATCTACGCCGCCATGTGCCGTTATCACATGAGCAACTATGGCACCACCCAACGGCAGATTGCCGCGGTATCGGCGAAGAACCACACCCACTCGGTGCACAACCCGTTCTCGCAATTTCGCAAGCCGTTCAGCATCGAGGAGATCCTTGCCGCGCCGCCGATCACCTACCCGATCACCTTGCCGATGTGCGCCCCGCTGTCGGACGGTGCCGCCGCGGCCATTCTCTGCACCGAGGAAGGACTCAAGCGCATCGGCGCCGACAAGAGCCGTTGCATCAAGGTCGCCGCCAGCGTCATGCGCAGCTTCAGCCATCGCCGCCTCGATCAACCTGAGCTGAACGTCGGCCGGCTGGCCGCCAACCAGGCCTATGAACTGGCCGGCCTGGGCCCTCAGGACATGCATGTGGCCGAAGTCCACGATGCGTCGGCGATGGGTGAAATCATCCAGGTCGAAAACCTTGGTTTCGTTCCCCTCGGCCAGGGCGGACCTGCAGCCGAACGCGGCGAATTCACCCTTGGCGGGCGAATTCCGGTCAACACCTCGGGCGGTCTGGAATCCAAAGGCCATCCCCTCGGCGCCACCGGCATCGGCCAGCTCTGGGAACTGGTCACCCAGTTGCGTGGCGAAGCCGGCAAACGCCAGGTAGAGGGTGCACGCCACGCCATTCAGGAAAACGGTGGCGGCTTGCAGGGCATCGAGGAAGCGGCGGTGGCCATTCACATTCTGAGTAAAGAGTGACTTTGCTCATTTAGCACAAGCCCACTGGCCGAAATCCCGCTTGACCTTTTCGGCATGGGCTTGAAATGCTGTTCTGGCGTTATTTGAGCAGTACTCGATAGGGGTAAAAACCGTCATGGAACTGCACTACCTGAAAACCACCCAACTCGACCGCACGCTATGGATCGAGCTGGCAAACCCGCCGGCCAACTTCCTGACGGTCGATATCTGCACCGAACTGCACCAGGTGTTCAAGGCCGCCGAGCAGGACAGCAGCATCGCAGTGATGGTGTTGACCGGTGGCCTCGAAGACACCTTCATCTTCCACTTCTCGATTGCCGAGCTGCAAAAGATCAGTGCCGACAATCGGGCCTTTCTGCTCGACCGGATCTGCGGCACGCGCATCGGCAGCCAGCTGATGGAATGGCAAAGCGCATTCTGCCTGTGGCTGATGGACAAGCTGCCGTTCAGCGAACGGGCCGTGCTGGCGCTGACTCGCCGGCTGCGCGGGCGCTGCTCGACGCTGTACCTGTGGTTCCAGATGATGGCGGCCTACTTTGCCATCGAGCACAGCAGCAAGATCACCATCGCCGCGATCAATGGCAACTGCAACGGCGGCGGCACGGAAATGGCCGCCTGCTTTGACTTCCGCTTCATGGTCGGCGATGCCGGTTTCACCATCGGCCAGCCGGAAGCCTTGGTCGGCATCATTCCCGGCGGCGGCGGTACGCAACGCCTGCCACGGCTGATCGGCAAGGCCCGGGCGCTGGAATTCATGCTCGGCTGCGACCAGTGGAACGCGGAACAGGCCAAACATAACGGCCTGATCACCGAGCACTTTGCCAAAGCGTCGTTCAAGGAACAGGTCCAGGCCTTCGCCGAACGCATGAGCCGGCGCAGCCCGATCGCGGTGGCCTCGGTCAAGCATGCGGTACATGCCGGACAAGACACTGGATTGCGCCACGCGCTGGCCATCGAGATGACCTCGACCGTGCGCTGTTTCGCCGACCGCTCGACCCAGTCGGCACTGGTCGAATACATGAGCATCCTCGACGAAAAAATCACCCACGCGCCGGAACAGCCCGGCACTGTGCATGACGTCACACCCTTGCTGGAAAGCGTGCGAGTTACCCGGCATTTCCACTGAAACTGCTCTCGTCCCCCTCGTGGACGGGGGGGCTACTCATCACCGGTGCCGGCTCCGGCATCAGTTCTCGACATCTCATTGCCGGGCGGTAGGTCCAGTCCTATGGGTGTGCCCGGAATTATCCAGACATTTCAATGCCCCCCGGTGCGGGGGGTCGTCAAGGGGTTCGAACTCACTATTTTGAACAACGCTACTTCTCTGCGCTGACCAGGGCATTACCGCGTCTGTCTCGCATACCCAACAACAACATCAAGAGAACAAACGAAAATGGCTAAGTATCCCGTCGTTGTCTATGGCGCCAGTGGTTACACCGGCATGCTGACCATGGATTGGCTGATCGATCAGAACATTCCGTTTACCGCTGTGGCGCGCAATGCCGGGCGCGTACGTGAAATGATGGCGCAGCGGGTGATGCGACTGGAATCGGCCACCTACGAAATCATCGAGGCCGACCACACAGTCGAATCGCTGACCCAGGCATTCAGGGGTGCCAAGGTCGTTTGCAACACCGTCGGGCCGTTCGCCAAGTTCGGTCTCATCGCTGTCGAAGCCGCGCTCAAGGCCGGCTGCCATCACCTGGACACCACCGGCGAACAGTCCTACGTGCGCAATGTCCGCGACCGGTTTGGCGAGCTCTACGCTCAAGCCGGCCTGCTGGTCTCGCCATCGCTGGCCTACATGAATACCTTCTCCGAGATCGCCGCCGAACTGGCGCTCGAACACCCCGGAATCGACTCACTGGAAACCTCGGCGCTATGCCGCGGCCAGCGCGGCATCGGCGCCGGTGTGACCGTGGGCTCCACCGCCTCGATCTTCGAGATGTACCGCGCCGAGCATTGCTACCTGTGGGACAAGAAACTGGTGCCACACCCGGTCGATGCCTCGTTCATGATCCCTTCGCCCCACTTCATCCAGCCGGTATTCGCCTTGCCGTGGGGCGGCACCTCGCTGCCGGTGTATTTCGAGAATGATCCGCGCGTACGGTCCTGCGTCTCGTGCGTCGGTTTCTACGACAACGACGCGATGAAAATGGTGCATTCGCTCAACCAGAAATGGCAAGCCGAATACAAGCATCTCCCGCCCGAAACCCAGGACCAGGTACTCAAGGACATCGTCCAGGCGACGACCCCGGCGATGCCGCCACGCGAGCGCACGACCTTGATGCGTACGGTCGACACCGCGATCGGTCGCGGGCAGCTCTCGGCCGTGCGCGCCGAGGTCTTTGGCACCACCGCCTACATTGCCACCGGTGCACTGCAAGTGGCCGGGGTGATCAAGCTGCTCGACGGCGACACCGCCAAGGTCGGCTTCGCTTCCGCTTCCAAGGCATTCGGTCACCGCTACCTGCTGGGCTTCTGTGAAGAGCGCGGCCTGGCTCGTGCCACGGTCACCAAGCTCTGATCAGCGGTGCAGGAGCCCCTCGCGCAACGACACACTGTCCTCGACACGGCGGCGCGCGCATGCGCGCCCACGTGCTCCTGCCAGGCTAAAACGCCCCGCTGCCGCAAGCCCACTACTTTTCCTCGCCCGCTCCAATGCCGTAGCAGCTGCCGAGCCCTGCGAGGCTGCGTCCGAGGACGAAGTCCTCGCAAATCCTGAGTACACGGTTTACTTGAAAGAACCCGTTACCTGATTTAACGACCGCTCCGCGGTCGAACGCAGCCTCGCAGGCTCGGCAGCTGCTACGAGATGTGTAGATACCTATGCCCCATGGGCAGGAGTTCAGGACTAGCTCTGGTAACCCGAGCTGGCATCGCTCAACCAGACGCCTCGAGGATGCCCAGCATGTAGGCGCGGTCCACGACATGCCTGCGGGTGCCTGCATGAAATTTTCCGTAGAGGTTTTTCAGATGCCACTTCACGGTTTCATCGCCGACATTCAGGGCCAGGGCTATCTGTTTGTTCGTCAGGTTGCGTGCCAGCAACTGCAATACCTCGCGCTCTTTGGGCGTCAGCAGTCGGCTGGGTGAAACGCCCGTTGTCACGGGTTCAGGTCGTGGCACCGGGGCGGACGGGCTCGGTGCCTGCGTGTGCGGCCGGGCATTCTTGTGGCGGACTTCCTGCGCCCACGTGACGAGATCAGGATGGGTGTCCAGGAGGATGCGCTGCAGACCGTATGTATCGGCCAGGCTGATCGCTTCGAGCAAGCAGGACAGGCCGTCCCCTCCCGAATCCTTGAGCGCCAATGCCTTGAGCAACTTGACCTGGACGATCTCACGGCCACGCTGGAGACGCTCGGCAATCTCGTTAGCCACGGCGAGCACGCTGAGCATGGCCTGCCAGTCGCGCTGGACCAGGTAGACGTAGGCGTTGCTCAGCCCGGCCGACAGGGCCAGTTCCTGTCCCAGCAGACCGCGCTGCTGGCGAGCGACGTCTGGCATCAGCTCATCCAGCCGGCGCCAGAGTGCCTGGCAAGTATCGCCCCGGCCATGCAGCGCATGCAGGCGGATCTGTTCACCCAGGGCCTCCATGCAGAAACGCGCGATGCCACGCTCCTCGCCGAGGGCGAACAACGCCGCCAGCAAGTCGTAGCCACGATGGGTCTGCCCCTGCAGCACAGCCAGACGTGAGGCAGTTAGAAAGCCCATCACAATCGCATCCGGTGACGCCAGGCGCTCGACGACATCCAGCCGATTGGCGAGCACCGTCGTCGCCTCCTGTACCTTATTGCATTCGAGAAGCACAGCGGCCAGACCACAGGCCAGCATCACCGCCACCGGACTGCGCCGACCGATGTCCTGCTCGGCATGCAGCAAGCTCTTGCGTAAAGCGGCCTCGGCCGGTGGCATACGCCCTTCGGACAAGTAGGTCATGCCCACGACCCACTCACCATACCCGCGGATTCCATCGAGCCCCCGAGTCCATATATAGTGCGGCGCGCGCTGAAAGATGCGCCGGGCTTTTTCTGGTTGCCCCTGGAACAGCGTTATGCGGGCGACCAGGTTGGCGACGATGGCTTGCAGCTTGATCGAACCGGAAGACAATTTGTCCATCCAGGGGGCCAGCAGTGCCATTGACTCGTCTGGCTGGTCGGCAAAGTAGGCTGCGGCGGCCGCTATCGCCGCCGCTTCGCAGCGTGTTTCCTCATCCGCAGCCGGGTCCTGTTCGATGCAGGCGATCAACCTGGCCGCCTCCACATGCCGCTCGCCCATCGCCAAGGCCCAGGCCGCCGCCAGGCACAGACGCGGACGGGACTCCACTTCCCTGGAAGGCAACTCTTCGATCCATTCCAGCACCCGGCTGAATTGACCACGCAGCATGATCTCGTAGAGACATTGTTCGATCATCAGGTAGCCTTGGGTGGCTTGCCCGGCCAGCAGGAATTGACGCGCCGCCTCCTCGAAAAAGCCATGGGCTTCCAGCCAGCTCGCTGCCCGCTCATGGAGGGCCTGGCGTTGCGCCTGCGGGAGGTCGCGAAAACGGCTCTGCAGAAATTCCCTGGCCAGGGGATGGATGCGCACCCATTCGCTGTCGACCCCCTCGGCGAAGATCGGCGTCGAGGCGCACAACCCATGCAGTAGTTCGCCTGCCCGTTCATTGCCGGTAAGAGCGGCACAGAATGAGGGATTAATCATTTCCAGCAGGGAGATGCAGGTAACGAAATCGACTTGCTCTGCAGATAGACGGGTGACCAGTTTATCGACGAAATAAACTTGGATATCACCGGAACAACCCGAGAGTTCCTCGACGGCGGTCACCAAATGAGCACTCTTCTCGATCGCCGCAATCGCTAGTTGCAACCCGAGCGGCCAACCTTCGGTGATTTCATGCAGGCGCAGGCAGAGATCGGCGTCGATGCGCGCGCCGAAGCGGCTGCTGAGCAGCGCAACGGTCTCCTCGGCGCGGAATCGCAAGGCATCCACCGCGATCCGCACATAGCGCCCGCTGGCCAGGAGGTCCGCGGTATTCAGGCTCAAGCGCCGACGCGAGGACATGAGGATACGCAGGTTGGCCGGGGCATTGTGCAGCAGGTAAGTCAGACCATGGCGCAGGGTGGGCTCGGGCAACGCGTCCGCCTCGTCGAGGATCAGCACCACCTCGCCGCCAAGGTCGGTCACTTGCGCCAGCCAGTCGGTCAGCCCTTCCAGTTCGTCGCGGCCATTGCCGGGTATGCCTTCGCTGGCGCTCGCAAAGGACTGCCGGCCACTCCCCAGGGCCATGGCCGCCGCCAGCCCCTGGACAAAACGGCTGACATCGTCACGCGCATCCAGGGTCAGCCATGCAGCCACTGCCCCGCGGGACAAAAACTCCCGGCGCCATTGCGCCAGCAGCATCGTCTTGCCGAAGCCGGCCGGGCCCTGCACGCTGATCGCCACCTTGTCCGCCAGCTCGGGGGCATCAATGCTCAGTCGATTGCGCAACTGTGCTCCCCTCTGGCTGCGCGGAGGGGTTGTCTTGAGCACCAGTTCAGGCTCTATGCGATCCACGTTGGCGATGCCTCTCTACAGTCCCGCAAATAGACAATAGCCCCGGAACGGCTTGCGCAGCTTGATTTTCTCTCCTTCGAACTCAATCCGGCAGCGCAAAGCCTGCGGTCAGCCCTCCGTCCACGGTATGGCACGAACCATTGATATAGGCGGCCTTGTCCGAGGCCAGCCATGTCACCAGGTTGGCGACATCCTCCGGGGAACCCGCACGGCCTCCTTGCGGAACCATGGCCTCTAACATGACCTGCTCGTTCTTGCTGAGGTTATCCTCGGTCATGGCTGTGCGGATATAACCGGGGGCGATGGCGACGCTGCGAATGTTCTGCCGTCCATGTTCCAGTGCGCAGGCCTTGGTCAGCCCGATGACGCCATGCTTGGCGGCCGTGTAGTGCGGCAGTGTCGCCATGCCCACCAGGCCATCCACCGAAGCCGTATTGATGATGACCCCACCGCCGTTGGCCAGCATGGCCGGAATCGCTGCCCGGGCGCAGAAGAACACACCGTTCAGATTGATGTCGATGACACGGCGCCACTCGACCACGGACACGTCGGCCGTCCGTCCGCGAACCCCGCAGATGCCGGCATTGCTGAACAGCACGTCAACCCGTCCGAACGTTCTGATTGCACTGTCCACCATCGCCTGACAGGCTGCTTCATCCGCGACATTGGTGGGAACAACGATCGCGTTGTCGCCAATCACTTCCAGGGTCTCCTGCAACCCTTGTTCATCGACGTCCGCCAGCACCAGGTTCGCACCCAGGCGGGCAAACTGGACTGCGCTGGCACGACCAATGCCGTTGGCAGCGCCCGTAACGATGACAACCTTTCCAGTAAAATCCACGGTAACTCTCCTCACTCATGCCAAATGGGCTTTCTCGTTCACCGTCAACCTATCCCGCCGCCCGCCCATGGGCTTGTCCTTGCAGGCAGAAGTCTTGTCCCTGGCACAAGATGGAGCAGCAGCATTGCCCCCTTTGCTTTGCTGTGCTCGCCCGCCCCCAATCCAGTTGAGCTGGCAACTTCGCAGTGAATACAGAACGCCTTGGCGCCGCCTGAACAAGGCGGATTTGTCCCTGCGTGCCTGACTTGTTATCAGGTTGCTCCCCTTGCAATCAAAAACCCTGGGCATTGTGGATACTTGCCAGCCTGTTGGCAGGGGAGTCGCTATGAGTACCGATATTGTTATCGCCGGAGTGGGCATGGTGCCCTTCCGCAAGCCGGGTCAATCGCAAAGCTACGATGTCATGGGAGAACAAGCCGCGCGGGCGGCACTCAAGGATGCCGGGATCGACTACGCGCTGATCGAGCAGGCCTTCTGTGGCTATGTCTACGGGGACAGCTGCGCAGGGCAGGCAGCGCTCTATCGGGTGGATATCAGCGGCATCCCGATTTTCAACGTCAATAACAATTGCGCCAGTGGCTCCTCGGCTTTTGCCCTGGCGGTCCAGGCCGTCCGGGGGCAGCAAGTCGAATGCGCACTGGCGCTTGGATTCGAACAGATGCCCGCAGGCGCGATCGATATGGTCTTTCCTGAAAAGGTCAGCCCACTCGCGCGGCACTCGGAAACTATCGCCAGAATCATGAACCTGAGCTTTGAGGAGCGCGATACACCGCCGGCAGTCCGCATGTTCGGGGCCCAGGTCGACGCCATGCTGGAGATGGGCGTGACCGAGGAGACTTTGGCCGCGGTGTGCGTCAACTCGCGCAAGCACGCCGCCAACAACGAGAACGCCATCTTTCGTACGCCGTTGACGGTCGAAGAAATCCTCGCGACGAAACCTATCTTTCGCGGACTGCGGAAAAATTTCGCCTGCCCACCGAGCTGTGGCGCCGCCGCGGTGATTGTCTGCACAGCGGAATTTGCCCGCGCTCATGGCATCCGCGCCGACGTTCGCCTCGCCGGCCAGGGCTGGAGCAGTGACCAGCGGAGCTTTTTCGAAGGCAGCGTCATGGATGTCATGTTTCAGGCACTGAGCCGCAATGCGGCCAACAAAGCCTATGAAGATGCCGGCATTGGTCCGACGGATGTCGACGTCATCGAGCTGCACGACTGCTTTGCCAGTAACGAATTGGCCACCTACGTCGCGCTGGGGCTGTGCCAGCAGGAAGAGTTGAACGATTTTGTCGCGTCTGGTCGCGGCACCTATGGCGGCCAATGGGTGATCAACCCGTCGGGCGGCCTGTTGGCGAAGGGGCATCCGCTGGGTGCGACGGGGTTGGCTCAGCTGACGGAACTTACCTGGCAACTACGCGGCCAGGCTGGGTCACGGCAGGTTCCTGGTGCAAGGGTCGCGTTGCAGCACAACGGCGGACTGGGCAGCGCGGGATTCGTGCACATTCTGAAGAAATACTGAAGCCCCTGACTGAGTCGCAGATACGCGCGCAATGAAGGTCGCGCGTCTGCCGCCCGGTCGGGCCACGAGCAATAAGGGGAACTCACTTTGACAGCATTACTGAAATTCTTGTGCCTCGGCGTCTATGTCCTCGGCGCCGCAAGCACTGCGGGCTTGCTGCCCGATGCGTGGTCATTCTGGAAAACGATTGCAGCCGTACTGCTGGCCGCCCATGTGCTTGAGGCAATAGCCATGTTCAAGTACGTCAAGCGCTACCCAGGATCGCTGGGAACGAGCCTCGTCCTGACCCTGCTCTTCGGTATTCTTCACTGCAAACCCTTGATGCAGGCGAAGGTACGCCCCTGAAAACCAGGAGCGTAGGTAGCGGTAGCGGTATCGTAGCAGCTGCCGAGCCTGCGAGGCTGCGTTCGACCGCGAAGCGGTCGTTAAATCAGGCAATGGGTTCTTTCAGGTAAACCGCGTACGCAGGCTTTGCGAGGACTTCGGTCGAGCGCGACCCCGGCTCGAACGCAGCCTCGCAGGCTCGGCAGCTGCTACGCAGTCGTGAAATCAGGCAACGGGTTCTTTCAAGTAAACCGCGGACGCAGGCTTTGCGAGGACTTCGGTCGAGCGCGACCCCGGCTCGAACGCAGCCTCGCAGGCTCGGCAGCTGCTACGCAGATGAATCGCCAATCAGCGCTCCAGCCCAAGGCTCTGGCGATATTGACTCGGTGCCATGCCGGTCCATCGCTTGAATGCACGGGTAAAATTGCTGACTTCGGAAAAGCCCAGCGAAAAGGCTGCCTCAGTCACCGAAACCGAGCTGCGCGACATGAATGCCAGAGCATGGGTACGCCGTGTATGGTCGAGGATTTCCTGAAAACTGGTATCCCTGGCAGCGAGCTTCAATTGCAAGCCGCGGGTACTGATGTGCAGCCGCTCAGCCACTCGATCCTTGTTCAGCGTACGCGAGGATAACTCGCTACTGACAATTGCCCGGACGCGATTGACGATGTCCCCTCGCTCAATTCGCTGAAGGTACTCCATCACCGTGCGGTCATGGCTCAATGCAAGCTCCTCGTTGGCACCCGGAAGCCTCTTGTCCACCCGCTCGAGATCCATTGCCATCACGATCTCCGGGCGGCCAAATTCGACATCGCATTGGAAGTACTCGGAAAAGACCTGTGCCATGCTTTCAGAAGCAGGTCGAATCAACTCAAGTTTCCTTAACCGGAACCGATTGCCGGAAATGGTCCGCAGAAGGGTAAAGATCAAGGATATGTAGGCGTCGTGTGTTTCATGGCACACCTGCGCACCCGGTACGCTTGAAGTAATGAGCAGGAAGGTGTTGTTTCGTTCTTCTACGCGGATGCTGGCATTCTGCGAAATGATCCGGTAGAGCGAACTCAACCGCTGCGCGAAGTCCCGTATCGAAATGCTGGCCAGCAGAGCAAAGCCCATCGCATGGAGATTGGCGGGACGTAAGGTTTCCCCGGCTCGCAGGCCGAAACACGGATCTTTTGTGGCCTGCACGGCCGCGACATACAGCTTTGCGATCGTTTGATTATCGATGCGCAGCATCGGATCGGTGGTTGCAGGCAACATCACCCCGCAGGAGAGAAACACTTGATCCGCGCAAGCACCTTGATTTTCTAGCGCTTCAGCAATCGCAATTGCATAGGCCCCAATGATCGATGAACCACGGTTTGGAGTGTCCGGCGCAAAGCCGTCTTTCAGGGTCCGATGCGCTTCAATCGCATCGCTGCACTCATTGCTTATCGTCAATGTAAAAACCTCTGATGGTCCCACTCGGCAACGAGCGCTGGCGCCTCGACTGACAGCGACCATTTTAGGCACCGACTCAGGCGGCAATTTTGTTATTACACGCCAAGTATTTGTGATTGAATGCCATTTCTGGCAGCCACGTGATCAAGGAGCAGTGTATGACGCCGTATATGCGCGGCTGGGTGCTCCAGGGCTTCGCGAACCTGATAGAGGAACTGGGTGGCGATGTGGCGGGTTACGAGAAACGCTTCCAACTGCCGCTGCGCGGTCTTGATCAAAGCGACGCGGCGATCCCTGGCTCCGCGCTGATCCGCTTGATGGAGGCATGCGCCGACGACCTGGAATGCCCCGACTTCGGCATTCGCCTCGGTACGATGCAAGGCCGCGCTCCGCTCGGCCCGGTGATGCTGGCATTGACCCACTGCGCAACCGTGGGCGAGGCGATCGGGGCGGCTGCGCGTTTCATCAGCCTGCTGAATCCGGCCGTGGAACTGCAATCCAGGAACATCGCCAGCGGGCTGCGCCTGACCTATCAGATCAAAGTGCCCAGAATTGGCATCGTGGGGCAATTCGAGCAATGGTGCCTCACGGCGGGCGTGAAGATTTTTCAGGTACTGGCCGGTGCCAATGCTCGGCCGCGGGCGATTTTTTTTACCCATGCCCCCTTGCAGTCGAAGGACTTCTATTCCCGCACTTTCGGCTGCCCGGTGAAATTTTCGCAAGCTGCTTTTGGCATCGAATTTTCTGCCAGTGATGCCCTGCGCCCGATGGACGGAAACGATCCAGAGATGAAGGCGCTCGTCACCGACTATCTGGAGCGGATTGCAGACGCGTCCGGACTCGACCTCGACCATCAGATGGACGCGCTGATTCGCAAACTGCTGCCGACCGGCCGTTGCACGCTCGACACCATCGCCAGCCATTACTTCGTCAGCGTACGTACCCTGCAGCGTCGCCTGGATGACCAGGGGCTGGCATTCGAGAAACAGGTGGACGATATCCGCCGCGAGCGTGCTGCCTTGTATCTCAGTGATCCGATGCTGCGAGTCTCTCAGGTGGCCTTATTGCTCGGTTATGCCGAACAAAGTTCGTTGTCCCACGCGTTCAAGCGTTGGTATGGGATGTCGCCCAGTGCCTGGCGCCGAGTCCATTCGGCCGCGCCTCTGGCAAGGTGACAGCCAATCACAAATGTTTGTCGTGCATTAACAAACCATTGACCCGGCGCAGTTCTCAGAATAGGCCAGCCAACATCGGCTGGATGACTTCGCCCGCATCAACGGAGAACAAGAATGACATTGCCCCAAATGAGCCGTGCAGGAAGAACAGGAATCTCACGCAGACTTGAATCTTCCCTCTTCATACTGCTCGGTTTACTCGTGGCTTCGACGGCAGTTGCCCAGAGTTACAAGACCGACATCCCGCCGGCGATCGTGACTCCCGACACCCTCGAGACACGGCTCGGCACCCTGCGTTTCACCGATGGTTTCCCGGACGAGGCGACCGTGCAGAAGGTCTACGACAACCTCGACTTCCAACGCGGCGTGCAGGCGTTCATCTCGACGATTCCCGCTGCATCGCAGGTGGCAATGCGCAGAGGCATCAGGTCGCTCGGTCCAGACAACGGAACGCTGTTCATCACCGAGACGCTGATGGACTCCAGATCGCTGTTCCTGACGGGCAACAGCGAGAGTGTCTACGTGTCGGGATGGATCGATCTGAAGAACGGGCCGGTCGTGATCGAAAGCCCACCCAATACACTCGGCTTCGTCGATGATTTCTGGTACCGCTACGTTACGGACCTCGGTAACGCCGGGCCCGACAAGGGCCAGGGCGGCAAGTACCTGTTGCTTCCTCCAGACTATGAGGGGGAAGTGCCGCAGGGTTACCACGTATTCAAATCTCGCACCTTCAACAACTGGTTCGCCAGCCGTGGTTTTGTGGTGAACGGTGACCCGAAACCTGCGGTCGAGAGTTTCAAGAAGCAGTTGCGCATCTATCCGCTGGCGCAGGCCGCCAATCCACCGGCGACGACCTTCGTCAACATCTCCGGCAAAACGATCAACACCATCCATTCGATGGACTTCTCGTTCTTCGAAGAGGTCAACCAGGTGGTGCAGGAGGAGCCGAACGCGGCGCTCGATCCTGAGACACTCGGATTGCTCGCCGCCATCGGCATCGAAAAAGGCAAGCCATTCGCGCCCGACGCGCGGATGAAGAAAATTCTCACCGAAGCGGCGTCGGTCGGCAGTGCTACGGCCCGTGCAATTGCCTCCAAGCCCCGTTCGCAGGATACCTATCACTACCCCAACAGTGCGTGGCGCAAGCTGTTCGCCGGCGGTGACTATCGATTCCTGCAAGACGACGTCCGCCAGTTCGACGCCCGTTTGTTCTACTTCTTCTATGCCACTGTCAATACACCCGCTCTGGTGAAGAAGATGGTCGGCGTCGGCTCGCAATACGCGGCGGCATTTGTCGACGCCAAAGGCCAGCCACTCGACGGGGGCAAGACCTACCGGCTGCATCTTCCGCCAAACATCCCGGCGAAAAATTTCTGGTCAGTCGTGCTGTATGACAATCAGACGCGCTCGATGCTGCAGACCGACCAGCAGTTCCCGAGTACCGGCAGCCAGAAGCAGGGCATCGTGATCAACCCCGATACCTCGGTCGACCTGTATTTCGGCCCCAAGTCACCGCCCGGCAAAGAAAGCAATTGGGTGCAGACCCTTCCCGGCAAAGGCTGGAACACCCTCTTTCGCCTCTACGGTCCGCTCGATGCCTGGTTCGACAAGACCTGGAAACCGGGTGAAATCGAAGAGGTCAGTGACCCCCTGGCGCGGACAATGTAAGGAACATATTAATGAACAACAGACTTGCGATCCTGATGCTGCTCGGTGCCTCCATGGTTTCGTCGGCATTCGCCCAAACCTACAAAACGGATATCCCGCCTTCGATCGTGACACCCGATGTCCTCGAGACGCGGCTCGGCACCCTCAGGTTCACCGATGGTTTTCCGGACGATGCGACGGTCCAGAAGGTCTACGACAACCTCGACTTCCAGCGCGGCGTGCAGGCATTCCTCACGGCCATGCCGGCGGCTTCGCTTTCAGCGATACGCAAGGGCATCACCGGGTTCGGACCGGCCAACCAGACCGTGGCGCTGTTCGAAAACCTGATGGACGCCAGGTCGCTGTTCCTGACAGGCAACAGCGAGAACATCTACGGATGGGCGTGGATCGATCTGAAGGACGGGCCGATTGTCATCGAAAGCCCACCCAACACACTGAGCATCGTCGACGACTTCTGGTTCCGTTACGTCGGCGACCTCGGCAACGCCGGACCCGACAAGGGCAAGGGCGGCAAGTATCTGCTGCTGCCGCCGGGATACGATGGCCCTGTTCCGCAAGGCTACTTCGTGTACCGCTCGCCAACCTTCGGCAACGTATTCCTCACCCGGGGGTTTCAGGTCAATGGCGACACGAAACCTGGCGTCGAGAACATCAAGCAGCACCTGCGTATCTATCCGCTGGCGCAGGCCGCCAACCCGCCGGCAACGACCTTCGTCAATGTCTCCGGCAAGGCATTCAATACCACCCACGCCTTGGACATCACCTACTTCGACGAGGTCAACGAAGTGGTGCAGGAAGAACCGAACGCGGCGATGGACCCTGAAACGCTCGGCCTGCTGGCCGCCATCGGCATAGAGAAAGGCAAGCCGTTCGCACCTGACGCGAGGATGAAAAAGATCCTCACCGAGGCTGCAGCCGTCGGCAGCGCCACGGCGCGCACCCTCACCTTTCGCACGCGCATCAAGGATTCCTATTTCTATCCGGACAGCGCCTGGGGTACGCCGTTCATCGGCGCCAGCCATCGTTTCGAGCATGACGGCATCCGCCTGCTCGACGCACGCACGTATTTTTACTTCTACGCCACCGGCAACACACCGGCGATGACAGTCAAAATGGTGGGCGTTGGATCGCAATACGCAACGGCATTCGTGGACGCCAACGGGCAGCCCCTCGACGGAGCCAAAACCTACCGGCTGCACCTGCCGCCCAATATTCCGGCGAAGAGCTTCTGGTCGATCGTGCTCTACGACAACCAGACGCGCTCGATGCTGCAGACCGACCAGCAGTTCCCCAGCATCGGCAGCCAGCGCAAAGGCATCGTCATGAACCCCGATACCTCGGTGGACCTGTACTTCGGCCCCAAAGCGCCGCCCGGCAAGGAAAGCAACTGGGTACAAACCACGCCGGGCAAAGGCTGGAACACCCTGCTGCGCCTCTACGGCCCGCTGGAACCGTGGTTCAACAAGACCTGGCGGCCAGGCGAGATCGAGGAAGTGAAGCCGTAACCCCATCGTCCTGACCTTGGCCTATCGAGCTCCCTCAAATCAGGGTCGCAGGGACAAGCGCTGTGCCCGATTCGATAAGTCGGAGTTTTCGTAACGGATTACTCTCAATCAATGCGCTGGCGAACCTGAAGGCCGACATTTTCCGGGACGCCTCCCAATTACTTCACGGGCCGGACAGTCGTTTCGCGACGATCAATCCGGATCCATCACCGTATCGCAACGGGATAATAACAAGAGGAATCGTCGATGTTTGATTTGGAGAGAATTGTCGAGCCTGTACTGGGCCTTTGCGGTCTGGAAAGCGACTTGACGGAAGAAGAACGAGCCATTCAGGAAGTGGCGCACAACTTCGCCAAGGACGTCATGCGCCCGATCGGCACCAAGCTGGACAAAATGACTGCCGAGGAAGTGGTCGCGCCGGGCTCTCCCCTGTTCGACTACATGCGCCAGGTGCACGATTCGGGGCTTCTCGATCTGGGCGCGCTGGCGGCGATGGATAGCCAGCAAAAATCCCGCATCATGCCGATCATCTTCGAAGAACTGGGCTGGGGCGATTCGGGGCTGGCCATCGCCACGCTGGCGTCCTCATTCCCGGCGTATGCGGCGCACAATAGCGGGAATCCGGAACTCATCGAGCGATTTGGCGCGCTCCCTGGCTGCTGGCTGGCGACCCAGCCCGACCGCGGCAGCGATATCGTCGACATGGACGCAGACCTGGTCCAGCCCGGAGCCAGGCAATCGCGCGGCAACCTTCACGCGCGGGTCATCGGCGATGAGGTGATCATTCACGGCCAGTCCTCGGCGTGGATTTCCTATGCGCCGCTGGCCCAGACTGCGCTGGCCTACATCCCTTGCGACTACGGCAATGGCCTGGCCCAGGAAAATGGCGCCGGGCTGAATCACATCGCCATCCTCATCCCGCTCGACCTGCCTGGCGTCTCGAAGGGCAAGCCGCTGGAAAAACTGGGCCAGCGTGCCCTGCCGCAGGGTGAGATCTACTTCAACGAAGTCCGTGTGCCCAGGAAATATGCCCTCGCCGAGGGTGAAGCGGCCATCACCAGCTTCTTCGGCGCCCTGACCTTCGGCAACATGGAAATGGCGGCAACCTTCACCGGAGTGGCCCGCGCGGCCTACGAGCATGCGCTGGCCTACGTGCATGAGCGCAAGCAAGGCGGCACACCGATCATCAACCATCAGAGCGTGCAGCTGCGGACCTTCGACCTGTGGCAGAAGGTCGAGCTCTCTCGGGCTATCGCGCATCGCGTGTTCGCCTACAACTACAGCGACAAGGGCCCTCACCTGCTGGCCTCGATCACCAGCAAGACCTATGTCACCGAGACCGCGTTCCAGGTGGCCAGTGAAGCGCTGCAGCTCTTCGGTGGCAATGGCCTGACCAAGGAGTACCCGATCGAGAAGCTCATGCGCGACGCACGGGCATCGATGATCGAGGATGGCGAAACCAACGTGCTCAAGCTCAAGGCCATGCGCTGGCTGAGCCGCGCGTACCAGCGCGCCAACTGATTCCCCCAACGAGCCAATCAACCACATTTCCGGGCTGCCAGGTGCAGCCCCGAGGATAACGCTGTGCCTCAAAAAGCCAGTCGTTGTGGAAACCTGTTTAATGGAGTGCATAGGCCATGCGGATCATCGACCACTTCGATAACGCGGTACGTTTTTACCCGGACAATCTGGCCTTCGTCGACGTCGGCAACGATGCCAGCGCACTGACCTATGCCCAGGCGGCACCGGTGACGCAGGCCATTGCCGGGGCGATCGCCCACAACGGATTCAGCGGCGGTGGTCATGTCGGCATTCTGGCGCCCAATTGCACTGTCGCCTTCCTGGCGCTGTTGGGCCTGTTTCGCGCGCGTTGTGTCTGGCTGCCGGTCAATCCGCGCAATACGGTGGCGGCCAATGCGGACCTGTTCAATGACTTCGAGGGCGAGCTGCTGCTGTTCCATAGCACCTACGCCAATGAGGCGGCTGAACTGAAGGCGCGGTGCCCCGCCCTTCGGGAACTCGTTTGCATTGACGGCGATTGCGGCGTGGGGACTTCCCTGGAGACGTGGTCGAAAGCGGCACCGGCGAACTATACCCCCGCTATGGGAACGGGCAGCCTGGACGATACCTTTGCCTTGTACCCCACGGGTGGTACGACCGGAAAGTCGAAGGGGGTGATGATCACCCATCGCAACATCCATACCTTCTTCAGCAACTTCTACGCGCACTTTTCCTATCACGACAGCACTTGCCATCTGGTGGTGGCGCCGATGACGCACACCGCCGGACTCACCGGTTGCCTGCACTTCGCGCGCGGCGGGACCAACGCGATCATGGCCGGCGCAGTCCCTGAAGCGGTTGCCGATGCGATAGAGAAATACAAGGTCACCCATCTTTTTCTGCCGCCGACTGTGCTGTACATGCTGCTGGCGTTGCCTGACATCCGCCAGCGGGACTACCGCTCGCTGAAGCATTTCCTGGTCGGCGCTGCGCCGACGTCACTGGAGAAGCTGAAGGAAGCCGTGCAGGTGTTCGGCCCGGTCATGTCCGAGGCGTTTGGTCAGTCCGAAGCACCGGCCGCGATTACCGCCAAGGCACCTTGGGACTACATCGACGCGCACGGCACTATCAATGAAGCACGCCTGCAATCCATTGGCCGACCTTGTGTATTCAACACCGTGGCCATCCTGAATGACGAAGGCGAGGAAGTGGCGCGCGGTGAGGCGGGGGAAGTCTGCATTCGCGGCGATCTGGTAACGCCGGGCTATTACAAGAATCCCCAGGCGACTGCCGAAGTCCGTCAGCAGGGCTGGCACCACACGGGTGACGTCGGGGTCATGGCCGAGGACGGCTATATCACGATTGTCGACCGCAAGAAGGACATGATTATCACCGGCGGGTTCAACGTTTATCCGAACGAGATCGAACAGGTACTGACAACCCATGACGCCGTTCAGGATTGCTCTGTGATCGGTATTCCTGACGACAAATGGGGCGAAGCGCTGAAGGCGATTGTCCAGCTCAAGCCTGGCAAGCGCTGCACGGGAGACGACCTGATTGCGCTGGTCAAGGAAAGGCTGGGGAGCGTCAAGACACCGAAGAGTGTCGATTTCACCGAGCAGTTGCCGCGCAGCCCGGCGGGAAAGGTACTGAAAACCGAACTGCGTAAAGCGTATTGGCAGGGCAAGACCAGGGCTGTGCACTGAGTACCCGCCCGTCAACGACCGCTCATTTCAATAACGACAACGGCATTGCGAGCAATCATGAAACTCGAACAGAAATACCCGGCAAAACGTGCCTTTGTGACGGGTGCCGCCAGCGGTTTCGGCCTGGCCATCTGCATGCATCTCGCAAGCAGGGGCTGGAAACTGCTGATCGCCGACATCAACGCGACAAGACTGGACCAGGCCGAGGCGCAGTTGCGCAAATACGGCGCCGAGATCTTCAGCATGGTGTTGGATGTCACCCGGCAAGAGGCCTTGCAGGAGGCCGCCAACACCGTCAAACAACTGTGGGGCGGAGTCGACCTGGTGTTCAACAACGCCGGCATTGCGTCAGCAGGCGCAATCGATGACCTTCCCCTGGAAGAATGGGAAAAAGTCATCAACGTCGACCTGTGGAGTGTGATTTATGGCTGCCGGGCATTCGTGCCTTTGCTCAAGGCTCAGGGCGGCGGTTGCATCATCAATACCGCCTCGAGCGCCGGTACCTTGTCCGGGCCTGAAATGTCTCCCTACAACGTGGCCAAGGCAGGCGTCGTGTCCCTGTCGGAGACCCTCAAGTCCGAACTCAGCGGCTTTGATATCGGCGTTACGGTGATTTGCCCGACCGTGTTCGCGACCTCGCTGGGCGACTCGCTCCAGAGCGAGCGCGCCATGGAGAAGCGCCTGCTGGCCCAGTTGAAAAAGTCCCGATTCACCTCCGAGCACATAGTCGATGATGTAATTCACGCGCTCGAAAAGGGCCGCCTCTACGTCATGACCCAGCCTGACGCCAAATGGGCGTGGCGACTCAAACGCTGGATGCCGGAAACCTATTTCCGCCTGATTGCCTATCTGTACCGCAACCGAAAGTGGCTTTACGCCGAGCAGGGTTAAGGCCCGCGTCCTGCGCAACGGTCTGCACAGTACGCGAGAACCGGCCATTCTTACCTCCCCAAGCCCCGTCCCAGGGGCTGCACCTGATGGCCAAGCCGATCGGGCCGATCTGTAACCTCGATTGCTGTTATTGCTCTGGAAAAAGAGCAGCTGTACCCACCCCGCGAACGCTTCAGCATGCCCGACGACGTTCAGATAAGTGACCGGGTTCTGTGACAAGGGAGCGCGCGACCGCAGAACCGTAGCAGCTGGCGAAGCCTGCGTTCGGCTGCGCAGCAGTCGTAAATCCTGCTGACACGGTTTGTCTGGAAGACCGCAGTGCCTGGTTTTACGACTGCTGCGCAGCCGAACGCAGCCTCGCAGGCTCGACAGCTGCTACACGAGCCGAACGCAGCCTCGCAGGCTCGGCAACTGCTACGGGGGACAGTGCTGAATCTGAAATGCCTTACTGACTGGCATCAGGGGCTGCCCCGCGCCGCATCAGATAAGTGATCGGGTTCTGTGACAAGGGAGCGCGCGACCGCAGAACCGTAGCAGCTGGCGAAGCCTGCGTTCGGCTGCGCAGCAGTCGTAAATCCTGCTGACACGGTTTGTCTGGAAGACCGCAGTGCCTGGTTTTACGACTGCTGCGCAGCCGAACGCAGCCTCGCAGGCTCGACAGCTGCTACACGAGCCGAACGCA
>NZ_CABVHQ010000007.1 GCF_902497895.1 Pseudomonas fluorescens | reverse complement strand
CTCCTACATGATCAGGGCAATCCCTCTCACCACAGCTCGTCGCCGGGTGACTACTCGTCGCTGATAGGCAGTATGTAGTTCTTGAATTCGGTGTCTTCGCGAAAGCCGATGGATTCGTAGGTTTTCTGCGCCACTTCGTTGTTGCTGCTGGTGGACACCCGCATGCGCACGGCATGGGTTTCCTTGGCCATTTTTTTTGCGGTGCGGATCAGGTTGTCGGCCACCAGCTGTCGACGGGATTCTTCGGCAACATATATATCGTTGAGAATCCACACGCGTTTCAGCGACAGGGAGGAAAAACTCGGGTACAGCTGGCAAAAGCCCAGCAACTTGCCGTTGTCTTCATCGGACAGGGCCAGGTAGATCACCGATTCCTTGCGTCGCAGGCGCTTTTCGAGAAAGACGCGGGAGGAATCGGGATACGCCAGCGCACCATAGAATTCACGGTATTTGACGAATAAGGGGGTCAGCAAGTCCAGGTGTTCCAGGGTCGCTTGAGTAATCCGCATGATTGGCCTCAACTTGAAGTGGGTACGGCAAAACGGATCATTACTCGAGCAGCCGTGATCCGATGCTGCCTAAAGCCTGTAAAAAGCGCAATCAGGATCCCGCCAATTACACCGGTTTTGAGAGTAGGAAGTTGCCGTTTGAGTGGACGGCAGTGTCCGAATCCAGGGTCTGAACCTGTGTTTCGTCTTTCAAATTGACCCCTGACAGCTGCCGGCGGCAGGCTTCATGCATCAAGTACAGCAGACGATGAGCGGCCATGCCATAACTCAGCCCTTCCAGCCGCACATTGGAGATGCAGTTGCGGTAGGCGTCGGTCAGGCCGACCCTGGGCTCGTAGGTGAAGTACAGGCCGAGGCTGTCCGGCGAGCTGAGGCCGGGGCGTTCGCCGATCAGGATCACCACCATCCTGGCGCCGAGCAGTTCGCCGATTTCATCGGCCACCGCGACCCGGCCCTGTTCCACCAGGATAACCGGCGACAGTGACCAGCCTTCGGCCTGAGTCTGTTCTTCCATGCGTGCCAGAAAGGGCAGGGTATGGCGATGTACAGCCAGCGCTGACAAGCCATCGGCCACCACCACCGCCAGGTCGATGCCGCCGGGATTGGCCTGGGCATGCTCGCGCAGTTTTTGCGCCGACTCGTCGCTCAGCCGTCGGCCGAGGTCGGGGCGTTGCAGATAGCTGTTGCGATCGGTCGCGGCGCTGTGCAGCAACAGGCTGTCGCGCCCACGCTCGGCCAGTTGCGTGCCCAGGCCCGCATGATCGAAGGGCAGATGCACCGCATCCCTGGCCTGCGCGTGGGCGTACTGGAAATCCAGCTGCGCAGCAGTCGGCAGGCTGGTGCCGGTGCGGCCGAGAGCGATCCGGGCCGGGGTCAGGCGGCGCAGTTCCAGCCAGGGGTTCTGGTTGTCGGTAGGAGGCTTATCCATCGATAGATCACTCATCCCAGTTGCGCCATGGCCTGGCGGAAGGCGGGTGGCAGGCTGTTGCCGAACTGCACTTTGCCATCCGCTTGAGTAAAGATGCCCATTTTCGCCAGCCATTGTTCGAATTCCGGTGCTGGCTTGAGGCCCAGGGTCTGGCGGGCATAGAGCGCGTCGTGGAACGAGGTGGTCTGGTAGTTGAGCATGATGTCGTCGGAGCCGGGAATGCCCATGATGAAGTTGATCCCCGCCACGCTGAGCAGGGTCAGCAGGGTGTCCATGTCGTCCTGGTCGGCCTCGGCATGGTTGGTGTAGCAAATGTCGCAGCCCATGGGTACACCCAACAGCTTGCCGCAGAAGTGATCTTCCAGCCCGGCGCGGATAATCTGCTTGCCGTTATAGAGGTATTCCGGGCCGATAAAGCCGACCACCGTGTTTACCAGAAACGGCTTGAAGTGCCGTGCCACGGCGTAGGCGCGGGTTTCGCAGGTTTGCTGATCGATGCCATGGTGGGCGTTGGCCGACAGGGCGCTGCCCTGGCCGGTCTCGAAATACATCAGGTTCTGCCCCAGCGTCCCGCGATTGAGGCTTAAGCCGGCGTCGTAACCTTCCTGCAGGACATTCAGATTGATCCCGAAACTGGCGTTGGCCGCTTCGGTGCCAGCAATCGACTGGAACACCAGATCCAGCGGTGTGCCACGATTGATCGCCTCGATGGAGGTGGTGATGTGGGTCAGCACGCAGGCCTGGGTGGGGATTTCGTAGCGCTGGATGATCGCGTCGAGCATTTCCAGCATGGCGCAGATCGAGGCGGTGCTGTCGGTGGCCGGATTGATCCCGATCATCGCGTCGCCATTGCCGTAGAGCAGGCCGTCGAGGATGCTCGCGGCGATCCCGGCCGGTTCGTCGGTCGGGTGGTTCGGTTGCAGGCGGGTCGACAGGCGCCCGCGCAGGCCCATGGTGCCGCGGAATTTGGTGACCACACGAATCTTCTGCGCCACCAGCACCAGGTCCTGCACGCGCATGATCTTCGACACGGCAGCGACCATTTCCGGGGTCAAGCCCGGCGCCAGCGCGCGCAGACTTTGCTCATCGGCCGCGTCGCTGAGCAGCCAGTCGCGAAAACCGCCGACGGTGAGGTGGCTGACCACGGAAAAAGCAGCGGTGTCGTGGCTGTCGATAATCAGCCGGGTCACTTCATCGACTTCATAGGGGATCAGCATCTCTTCGAGGAAGTGCTTGAGCTCGATATTGGCCAGGGCCATCTGCGCGGCGACCCGTTCGCCATCGTTGAGCGCAGCGACACCGGCCAGAAAGTCTCCGGAGCGGGCCGGACTGGCCTTGGCCATGACCTCCTTGAGGCTGTCGAAGCGATAGGTCTGGGTGCCGACCGAGTGGGAAAAACTTGCCATACAGGTTCTCCATGACGACGCAGGCGATACCTGCGTCGTGGTTTTCGGCGGTTAGTGCAAGGCTTTTTCAGCGTTCTGAATGGCCGCGAATTCTTCTTCCGGCGTACCTGCTACCAAGTGATGCCGACTGTAGAAAGCAAAGTAAGCAATTAGTACTCCATAGATGATCACCGCACCAATGACCACCCGCGGATCGACCAGGAAGCCTGCCACAACCGCGACACAGGCCAGCACCAGAGCTACGCCGGAGGTGAAGATGCCACCCGGTGTACGGTATGGGCGCTCCATTTTGGGGCGGCGAATGCGCAGGGTGATGTGGGCGGCCATCATCAGCACGTAGGAAATGGTGGCGCCAAACACGGCCACCAGAATCAGCAAATCTCCCTGGCCGGTCAGCGACAGGCCGAAACCGATGATGCCGGGGATGATCAGTGCCAATACCGGCGCTTTGCTTTTGTTGGTCTCGGACAGCTTGCGCGGCAGGTAACCGGCGCGGGACAGGGCGAAAATCTGCCGCGAGTAGGCGTAAATGATCGAAAAGAAACTGGCGATCAAGCCCGCGAGGCCCACCAGATTGACGAAGTGGCCCATCCAGGTCGAACCGCCGTAGGCCTTGGCCAGAGCTTCCACCAAGGGATTGCCGGACGTCATCAGGGCATTGGCACCGGCACCACCGGGACCGATCACCAGAATCAGCAAGGCAAAGCTCACCAGCACCAGCATCGCGCCGATCAAGCCGCGAGGCAGGTCGCGTTTCGGGTTTTTGGTTTCTTCGGCTGCCAGGGGCACGCCTTCGACGGCCAGAAAAAACCAGATCGCGTAGGGAATCGCCGCCCACACGCCGACATAACCGAACGGCAGGAAGCTGCTGGCACCTTTAGCGCTGGTGACCGGAATGTCCAGCAGATTGGCGACGCTGAAGTGCGGGACCATCGCCATCAGGAACACCGCGAGGGCAATGGCTGCCACGGCGGTGATGATGAACATCAGCTTGAGCGCTTCACCGACCCCGAAAATATGGATGCCGATGAAGATGATGTAGAACGCCAGGTAGATCATCCAGCCGCCGATACCAAACAGCGACTCGCAATAGGCGCCGATGAACACCGCAATCGCCGCGGGCGCGATGGCGTACTCGATGAGGATCGCCGTGCCGGTCATGAAGCCGCCCCAGGGGCCGAAGGCGCTGCGTGCAAAGCCATAACCACCGCCCGCGGTGGGAATCATCGAGGACAACTCGGCAAGCGAGAAGCACATGCACAGGTACATGGTGGCCATCAGCAGGGTGGCGAGAAACATCCCGCCCCAGCCGCCTTGCGCCAGGCCGAAGTTCCAGCCGGCATAGTCACCGGAAATCACATAGGCAACGCCCAGGCCGACCAGCAGGACCCAGCCTGCGGCACCCTTTTTCAATTCGCGTTGCTGAAAGTATTCGGAGCCGACTTTTTCGAAGTCGACGGAAGCGCCGGCCGCCGGGGCGCCGATAGGTTCGCTAGGCATAGCAGTTCACCTGTTTTTATTGTTTTGTCCGACGTTGTGGTCGGATGGGTGTAGCGGAGTTTGCGAAGATCTAATGTGGGAGCGAGCTTGCTCGCGATGAGGGCAGAACATTCAACATTGATGTTGACTGTCAGTCCGCTATCGCGAGCAAGCTCGCTCCCACAGGGGGGGCGGCTTGCTTAGAAGAAGCCCAGTGGATTGATGTCGTAGCTCACCAGCAGGTTTTTGGTCTGTTGGTAGTGATCGAGCATCATTTTGTGGTTTTCACGACCGACGCCGGACTTCTTGTAACCACCAAACGCGGCGTGCGCCGGGTACAGGTGATAGCAGTTGGTCCACACACGACCGGCCTTGATCGCCCGGCCCATGCGGTAGGCGCGGTTGATGTCACGGGTCCAGAGACCGGCACCCAGACCGAACTCGGTGTCGTTGGCAATCGCCAGGGCTTCGGCTTCGTCCTTGAAGGTGGTGATGCTCACCACCGGGCCGAAGATTTCTTCCTGGAACACGCGCATTTTGTTGGTGCCCTTGAGCAGGGTCGGCTGGATGTAATACCCGGTCGCCAGGTTGCCCTCGAGTTTCTCTACTTTGCCGCCGGTCAGCAGTTCGGCGCCTTCACCCTTGGCGATTTCCAGGTAGGACAGGATCTTGTCGAATTGCTGCTCGGAGGCCTGGGCGCCGACCATGGTGTCGGTGTCCAGCGGGTCGCCGCGTTTGATTTCCAGGACTTTCTTCATCACCACTTTCATGAAGTCGTCGTAGATCGACTCTTGCACCAATGCCCGTGATGGGCAGGTGCAGACTTCGCCCTGGTTGAAGAACGCCAGTACCAGGCCTTCGGCGGCTTTTTCGATAAAGGTCGGTTCGGCTTGCATGATGTCTTCGAAGAAGATGTTCGGCGACTTGCCGCCCAGCTCAACGGTCGACGGGATGATGTTTTCAGCCGCGCATTTCATGATGTGCGAGCCGATCGGGGTGGAACCGGTGAACGCGATCTTGGCGATGCGCTTGCTGGTGGCCAGGGCTTCACCGGCTTCACGGCCGAAACCTTGCACCACGTTGAGCACGCCAGGCGGTAGCAGGTCGCCGATCAGTTCCATCAGCACGGTGATGCCTAGCGGGGTTTGCTCTGCAGGCTTGAGGACTACGCAGTTACCGGCGGCCAGGGCTGGAGCGAGTTTCCAGGCGGCCATCAGGATCGGGAAGTTCCACGGGATGATCTGCCCGACCACACCCAGTGGTTCATGAATGTGATAGGCCACGGTGTTGCCGTCGATTTCCGCGGCGCTGCCTTCCTGGGCGCGAATGCAGCCGGCGAAGTAGCGGAAGTGGTCGGCGGCCAGCGGGATGTCGGCGTTCAGGGTTTCGCGCACGGCTTTGCCGTTGTCCCAGGACTCGCTGACCGCGAGAACTTCCAGGTTCTGTTCGATGCGGTCGGCAATTTTCAGCAGCACCAGCGAGCGGGCCTGCACCGAGGTCGCGCCCCAGGCATCCGCGGCAGCGTGGGCGGCGTCCAGCGCTTTGTCGATATCTTCGGCGGTGGAGCGCGGGAACTCTGCAATAGGTTGGCCGTTTACCGGCGAGGTATTGGTGAAGTACTGACCTTTGACAGGCGCGACGAATTCGCCGCCGATGTAGTTACCGTATTTGCTCTTGAACGAAACGATTGCGCCTTCAGTACCGGGGTGAGCGTAACGCATGGTGGGTATCTCCTGGCTTTTGTGTTTATTCGGAGGAAACGCGCTGTAGCGCTTGTATAAGCTTAGAGCAAAGGTCGGGCCAGTGCTTTGTAGGTCAATAAAATCAATGGGTTACGAGTTTTCAGCGAGACGAGTTGATCTTCGCTGTGACAGTTCTGGCACGGCCCGGGTGACACTTTGTGCCACAAGCGGTACAGCTTGTGACTCGGCGTCGAGCCGGGATTGCAATGCGTCGGAGGCTGGAGGATGCTGGGCGTCCGAGTGGTCCTACACAGGAGCGAGCCAGGCTCTGCCGGGAGAACAATAAGAAATGCACAACAATCATCTGAGTCGGCACGCCCGGCAGGTGTTGACGGTGACTCAGGGCAAAACCCAGTTGCATGGCCCGGGCAGCGATCCGTCCATTGCCCGTTCCTGGCTGCGCTGCCTTGAGGATTATCATCTCGATCCGGCCCTGAGCATCGCGCCGACGGTGCTTGAGCATGGTCGCGTACTGGAAAGCCGCGAGCGTTTGCAGCAAGTGCTGCAGATCGCCGGCAACGAAATGGCCAGCCTGCATCAGCAACTCTCCGGTGCCGGCCATGCCGTGTTGCTGACCGATTCCCGTGGGGTGATCCTCAACTGCGTCACCGCGCCCGCCGAACGGAAGATTTTCGAGCGCGCCGGACTCTGGCTCGGTGCGGACTGGAGTGAAGCCTGCGAAGGCACCAATGGCATTGGCACCTGCCTGGTGGAGCGCCAGTCGCTGACCATTCATCAGGACGAGCATTTTCGCGGTCGCCACACCGGGCTGACCTGTTCGGCGAGTCCGGTGTTCGACCCCCATGGTGAGTTGCTGGCGGTGCTCGACGTGTCATCGGCGCGCCATGAAGTCTCGCGTCAGAGCCAGTTCCACACCATGGCACTGGTCAACCTCTCGGCGAAGATGATCGAGAGCTGTTATTTCCTGCGTTACTTCGACAACCAATGGTTGCTGCGCTTTCACTTGCAGGCCGAGTCCGTGGGGCTGTTCAGCGAAGGGTTGCTGGCGTTTGACGGCGAAGGGCGGATCAGTGCGGTCAACCAGAGTGCCTTGAATCTGCTGGGGCATGTGCGCGGCGGGCTGCTTGGCAAACCGGTGGAAGCTTTTTTCGATTGCTCCCTGGATGAACTGCTGGGGCGCGCCAGCGTGAACGCCAGCGCCAGTTGGCCACTGCGCACCCGCGACGGGCGTGGCTTGTTCGCAGTGCTGCGGGGGCAGCCGCGAAGTGTTCCGGTGCCGTTTATTCCAACTCCGCAGGTGACTGAGCGTGCGCGGCTGTCCGGCATCTGCCTGGGCGATGCGGCGCTGCAAAACGACTTCCGAAAGGCTCTGCGGGTGTTCGAACGTGATGTGCCGCTGCTGATCAATGGCGAAACCGGCTCCGGCAAAGAAGCCTTCGCCAAGGCCGTGCACCAGGCCAGTCAGCGAGCGAATAAAGCCTTTGTCGCACTCAATTGCGCGGCGATCCCGGAAAGCCTGATCGAGAGTGAACTGTTCGGCTATCGCGGCGGCAGTTTTACCGGCGCACGTAAAGAAGGCATGCGCGGCAAGTTGCAACAGGCCGATGGCGGCACCTTGTTTCTCGATGAAATCGGCGACATGCCGCTGGCCTTGCAGACCCGTCTATTAAGGGTACTGGAGGATCGGCTGGTGGTGCCCATCGGCGGCGAGCCCCAGGCGGTCAACGTGCGAATCATCAGCGCGACCCACCGTAACTTGCTCGATCGGGTGCAGGACGGCAGTTTTCGCGAGGACTTGTATTACCGGCTCAACGGCCTGGAAATCGCCTTGCCGGCGTTGCGCGAGCGCAGCGACAAGTCGCAGTTGCTGGACTTCTTGCTGGCCGAAGAGGCCGGCGAACAAATCGTCCTGCTCGATGGGCCCGCGCGTCAGGCGCTGCTGGACTTCGCCTGGCCGGGCAATGTGCGGCAATTGCGCAACGTGCTGCGGACTTTGGCTGCGCTGTGCGAGGACGAGCGGATCGGCTTCGAGGATTTGCCGGTGATGATCCGCCAAAGCCGGCCGGCTCCGCTGCTGATGGCCGTCGACGAGCCTTCCGAGCGGCCGCTGGACGACGCCGAACGTTTGGCGCTGCTCAACGCCCTGGAGCAACAGCGCTGGCACATGACCCATACCGCCGAGCAGTTGGGAGTCAGCCGCAATACCCTTTATAGAAAGCTGCGCAAGCATGGAATCGCGCGGTAGAACGGCGACAGGCTCAGTGGTGTTCTTGAAACATCAGGTGCGATTTCCAGCCCTCTACGCTAACCTGCCTCGATGTTTTACGAGGTCGACTATGCACATTCATATTCTTGGTATTTGCGGCACCTTCATGGGTTCGATGGCGGTTCTGGCCAAAGAGCTGGGCCATCGCGTGACTGGCTCCGATGCCAATGTCTATCCGCCGATGAGCACCCAGTTGCAAGCGCAGGGCATTGAGCTGACTCAAGGCTATGACCCTGCCCAACTCGATCCGGCCCCGGATCTGGTGGTGATTGGCAATGCCATGTCTCGCGGCAATCCGGCGGTCGAATACGTATTGAACAAAGGCCTGCCGTACGTTTCCGGCCCGCAATGGCTGGCCGACCATGTGCTGCAAGGTCGCTGGGTGCTGGCGGTAGCCGGTACGCACGGCAAGACCACCACCAGCAGCATGCTCGCCTGGGTGTTGGAGCATGCCGGCATGAGCCCGGGCTTCCTGATCGGCGGAGTGCCGCAGAACTTCGCGGTGTCGGCGCGTTTGGGCGATACGCCGTTCTTCGTGATCGAGGCCGATGAATATGACAGCGCCTTCTTCGACAAGCGCTCGAAGTTCGTCCACTATCGCCCGCGCACGGCGATCCTGAACAACCTTGAGTTCGATCATGCGGACATCTTCCCCGATCTTCCAGCCATCGAGCGGCAGTTCCACCACTTGGTGCGGATTATTCCGAGTGAAGGCCTGGTGATCCATCCGACCACTGAGCCAGCATTGCAGCGGGTAATCGACATGGGTTGCTGGACCCCGGTGCAAACCACTGGCGTCGGCGGCCAATGGCAGGTCAAGCTGCTCAGCGCAGACGGTTCGAAGTTTGAAGTGATGTTCGAAGGCGTGGCTCAAGGCGTGGTCGACTGGGATATGACCGGTCAGCACAACGTCGCCAACGCCCTGGCCACCCTGGCGGCGGCACGCCATGTTGGCGTAGTACCGGCCATGGGCATCGCCGCGTTGAGCGTCTTCAAAAGCGTCAAGCGTAGAATGGAAAAGGTTGCTGAAGTCAACGGCATTACCATCTATGACGACTTTGCTCACCACCCGACGGCGATTGCCACCACTCTTGATGGCCTGCGCAAACGCATCGGCGATGCACCGCTGATCGCGATCATCGAACCACGATCCAATTCCATGAAGCTGGGTGCCCATCGTGATGGCTTGCCGGACAGTGTGGTCGATGCCGATCAGGTGATCTGGTACGCGCCGGCCAACCTCGGTTGGGACCTGGGTGCGACTGCGGCGCTGTGCAGCGTGCCGTCGATCGTCAGCGATTCGCTGGAAGGCATCATCGCGCGGGTGAAAAGCCAGGCCAAACCCGGAACCCACGTGGTGATCATGAGCAATGGCGGCTTCGGCGGCCTGCACGGCAAACTGGCCGAGGCGCTGCAATGAACAACGGTCCGGAACGCATCACCCTGGCAATGACCGGCGCCTCTGGCGCGCAATACGGTTTACGCCTGCTCGACTGTCTGGTGCGTGAGGACCGCGAAGTACATTTCCTGATCTCCAAGGCCGCTCAACTGGTAATGGCCACCGAAACCGACGTTTTGCTGCCGCCCAAGACCCAGATGATGCAGGCCTTCCTCACCGAATACACCGGCGCCGCCGCCGGGCAGATTCGCGTGTATGGCAAGGAAGACTGGATGTCGCCGGTGGCCTCCGGTTCTGGCTCGCCGAGTGCGATGGTCGTGGTGCCGTGCTCTACCGGTACCCTGGCGGCAATCGCCAGCGGCGCGTGCAACAACTTGATCGAGCGCGCGGCGGACGTCACCTTGAAGGAGCGTCGGCAGCTGATTCTGGTGCCGCGTGAGGCCCCGTATTCCAGCATCCACCTGGAGAACATGCTCAAGCTGTCGAACATGGGCGTGACCATCCTGCCGGCTTCGCCGGGTTTCTATCACCAGCCGCAGACCATCGACGACCTGGTGGACTTCGTGGTGGCGCGGATTCTCAATCTGTTGAACATCCCGCAAGACATGCTGCCGCGGTGGGGCGAACATCATTTGAGCAGCGATGAATAAGCTACTGAGCCTGGTCCTGGCCCTGCAATTGGCCGGTTGCGCCACGGCCCGAACCCTGGACGCCGCCAAGCCGGGGGCGCCGATCGTGTACTCGGGCACGCGTCTGGATTGGTATGCGATGCAGGGCGGGTGTTGTGCCATGGACCGTTTCGGCGCCGAAGCGCCGAGCTATCCCGGCGTCGACCTGCCGGCCAGCGCCTTGCTCGACACCTTGCTGTTGCCGCTGTCGTTGTTGACGGTGATCGGGGTTGAGTTTCAGGCGACGGGTGGGTTGTAGCACCCAAAAGATCGCAGCCTTCGGCAGCTCCTACAGGTGTACGCGGTCAATGTAGGAGCTGCCGATAGGCTGCGATCTTTTGATCTTACTTGCCCAGCCTGCGCAACTCATCCGACTCGACGATTCGCACTCCATCCTGTTCTTCCAGCGCCAGGCGCCACATGGCTCGGGCCAGCTGACAGGCTTCGATACCGTGGTATTTGCCGGGTAACAGTCTGGAAAATGGTCCAGCCAGTTGTTCGGCCAGCCTCGGTTCCAAGCGCTCACCCAGCAACAGGGACGGGCGGACGATGGTCAGCTGCGGCCAGTTCTGGGCTTTCAAGGCATATTCCATTTCGCCTTTGACGCGGTTGTAGAGCGCCGAGGACCTCCGATCGGCGCCGATGGCACTGATTACGATCAGATGCCGTGCACCCATTTCCCGGGCGCGTTTGCCAAAGGCTACGACCAAGTCGAGGTCCACCGCGCGGAAGGCATTCTCGGAACCAGCCTTTTTGATCGTGGTCCCCAGGCAGCAGAAAGCGATATCGACGCGTCCGCTGAGCTTTGGAAGAACGACATCGGGGTCGCCCACCGGGTTTTCCAGGTGAGGATGCCTGGCCAATGGCCTGCGTGAGGGTGCTAATACACGGCTGATCGTCGGCTCGTTGAGCAGCCGGTCAAGTAGATGTTCACCGGTCAGACCGGTGGCTCCGGCAAGCAAGACATGCTGAGGCGTCAAGTACATAGTGTTTCTCCCTTGATACTGTTCAGCTTAGTTGTACTTTGCTTGCGTGCCTTTCAACGTGGCACTTTCGCCTACTTTTAGTGCTTGCGGGCCTTTTAAGGCGGCGTTTTCAAGGGCCTTGCGTGCTTGCTGCTTGCGTAACAACTGCCAGCGCGCCAGGACCGCCTTGGGTGCCCAGATCTGCGGTTCCGAGGCTTCGAAGTTGTCGGCCAGTTCCCGTTCGGCGACCGTTGCCCTGGCCAGGACGAAGGCTTGTTGGAGGTCGTCGGTCTGGTTCAATGCCTGGGCAAACAGGGCGTCGCCGAAGTAGGTGAAATCGGCCTCTTCCGAGCAACCGAAGGACACCCGATCAGTCCGCGGGGCGGTCATGATCAACGTCCGGTCATCTTTGAGTGCAGGGATAAAACCACCGGAATAGCAGGCCGAGATCACAATGACCTTGTCACGATTCTTCAGTGGCGCGAGCACGGAGGCCAGTTCGTCGGCCGGCAGGTCGGCCAGTTCCAGGCGCGGCTGATCCAGCACCAATTCATGTTGGTGGGTGCCATGACTGGTCAGGTAGATGAACAGCAAATCTTCCGGGCCGCTGCGCTCGGCCAGGGTCAGTGCTGCGCGCCGCAGGCTTTCCCGGCTCGCCATGGGGCGCTCGCCCAGATGGTCACGGTGATTGACCAGACGGATCTGACCATAGGCGCCAAAGCGTCTGGCGAGCATATTGCTGACGTAGTCGGCTTCGCGCAGGAACACACTTTGTTTGCCGTCACCCGCCAGCGTCAGGCTGTACAACTCCACCGCAGAGGTGGAAGCGGGCACATTGGCCAGGGCCTGTTCGAGCAAGCGGCCCTGAGCCAGCACGCCGACCTCCAGGGTATCAGGCAGCAGCTTGCCGCTGGCGTCGCGCACCCGTTGGCCGTTGACCCAATAGCCGCTTTGCACCACGCCATCGTGGCGCACCAGGGTGCCATAGCCCTGATAGTTGTCATTATCGAACTGGCCGACATAGAAACTGCCATCGCTGAGGTTCAAACGGCCTTGACCAGAGAGGCGCCAGTCACTGAACTGGCCGACATAATGGCTGCCATCGACACCGATCAGCTCACCTTTGCCAGTCAGCGCACCCTCCTTGAACTGGCCGATCCAGACATCGCCGTCAGCATTTTCGTAGCGGCCTTTGCCGTGCAACTGGTTTTGCTTGAAAGCGCCGACATACTGGTCGCCTTCGGCGCTGTTGAAGGTGCCGTTGCCCTCCAGTTGACCATTGACGAAGTGCCCGGTGAACAGGTTACCGCTGGCATCGCCACGCTGGCCTTCGCCGTTGGGTTTGCCGTGGGCGAACTGGCCCTGGTACTGGCTGCCGTCTTCGAGTTCCAGACGGCCGAGCCCGGAATACTGGTCGGCCTTGAACTCACCACGGTAGGTCATGCCGCCTTCTTTGAGCGTGCCTTCACCGTCGCGCCGACCGAGCTTGAAGCCGCCGGTGTAACTGCTGCCGCTGGTGGTCAGGGTGCCCTGGCCGTGGAACAGCCCGTGCTCGAACTGTCCGCGATAGACCTCGCCATTGCTGCCGTGCCATTCACCCCGGCCATGCCACTGACCCTTGTCGAATTGCCCGACGTACCAGCCGCCATTCGGGTAGTCGATGCGACCCTGGCCCTGTAGCAAACCGTCGACCATATCACCGCGATAGCGCCCACCGTCCGGCAAGCGGGCATCGGGCGGCAGCAGCGATTCGCCATCGCCGCATGCGGTAAGCAACAGGATTAGAGCGAGGGGAACAAGTGAGCGCATAACGGGATCCGGTCAATTAGGCAACCGAGTATGCCGCAGCTATGTGTCGTATATATAGAGCCGTGCGAAACAGCAGGGAAGCTGTTTCGCATCCGGGAGGGTTAAACGAAGCAGAGAGACAACGGCTCAGCGATGTAGGCCGGCTTTTCCTGGCCTTCGATCTCCAGGGTCGCGGTGGCTTTGAGCAGCCATTGGCCGGGTTTCTTTTCAGTGACTTCGGCCAGATCGACCTTGAGTCGAACCCTGGAGTCGACCTTGACCGGCTGGATGAAGCGCACGCTGTCCAGGCCGTAGTTGACGACCATCTTCAAACCTTGCGGCAATACCAGAATGTCTTCCATCAGTTTGGGGATCAGCGACAGAGACAGAAAGCCGTGGGCAATCGTACCGCCAAAGGGTGTTTGTGCAGCCTTTACCGGATCAACGTGGATGAACTGAAAATCACCCGTGGCTTCGGCGAACAGGTTGATGCGTTCCTGATCGATAGTGAGCCATTGGGAACATCCGAGTTCCTTGCCGACATAATCCTTGAGCTCTGCAACTGGAACGTAGGGCATTGAGACTCTCCTTGGGTTCATCGTTTTTATATTTTTCTGGGTTGGGGGCCTGGCCCCCTGGCAACCACTTTAGATCATCATGGCCAATGGCTGCGGTCAACCATTTATGGTGTTTGCGAATGCCGGTTCATAGCGTTCGACATGCTTATAATGCCCGGCGCGAATTTGCGGGAGATGACAGATGTTGTTACGCGGCTTGACCTGGCTGGTGCTGTTTCAATTGCTCGGCACGGCTATTAACCATTTATTTTTACCCGTACTGCCGGGGCCGATTGTCGGCCTGCTGCTGTTGCTGGTGTTTCTGATTAGTCGCGGCACAGTCGGTGAACCGCTGAACCTGGCGGCCAGCAGTCTGCTGCGTTATTTGCCATTGCTGCTGGTGCCGCCAGCGGTGGGGGTGATGGTCTACGCCAGCGATATCGCTGCGGACTTCTGGGCGATCGTCGGCGCATTGGTGCTGTCGTTGGTGATCTCCATGGCCTTCGTTGGCGTATTGATGCACAAGATGATCCAGCGCCAGGCTCGCCGCGAGGAGACCCGATGACCTTTGATTGGCAGGGCGCGTGGGCTGCAGTGATTCATCATCCATTGTTCGGCATTGGCATCACTCTGGGGGCCTACCAGTTGGTGCTGATCGGGTATGAGAAAACCCGCTGGATTTTCTTGCAGCCGGTGCTGGTGTCGATGCTGCTGGTGATCGGCGTGCTGGTCGGGTGTGGCCTGAGTTACACCGAATATCGCAAAAGCACCGAGATTCTCAGCATCCTGCTGGGGCCGGCCACCGTCGCCCTGGCGGTACCGCTCTATCTCAATCTGCGGCGGATTCGGCAGTTGTTCTGGCCGATATTTACTACGCTGGTGATAGGGGGTGTGGTGGCGACCAGTCTCGGCGTGGTGCTGGGTTGGTGGTTCGGTGCCGAGCACATGATTCTGATGACCATAGCGCCGAAATCGGTGACCTCACCGATCGCTATGCTGGTGGCCGAGCAAATTGGCGGTGTGGCGGCGCTGGCGGCAGTTTTCGTGTTGATCACCGGCGTGATCGGAGCGATTTTCGGGCCGAGTATTTTGACTCGTTTGGGTGTCCATAGCCCTGAAGCCCGCGGCATGGCATTAGGCATGACGGCGCATGCGGTCGGTACCTCGGTTGCCTTGCAGGAAAGTGAGGAATGCGGAGCCTTCGCCGCATTGGCGATGAGTTTGATGGGCGTGGCCACGGCGGTGTTCCTGCCGCTGGCTGTGTCAATGATGGTTTAAGGAAACCTATATGAGCCTGGCGCTTTTCCCCCTGAACACGGTGTTGTTCCCCGGTTGCACCCTCGATCTGCAGATTTTCGAGGCGCGCTACCTGGACATGATCAGCCGCTGCATGAAGCAGAGCGGCGGCTTTGGCGTGGTGTGCATTCTCGAGGGTGAAGAGGTGGGCGTCGCGCCTGAGGGCTATGCCCTGGTGGGTTGCGAGGCACTGATCCGTGATTTCAAGCAGCAGGACAACGGCCTGCTGGGGATTCGCGTCGAGGGTGGGCGCAGGTTCCGGGTGCTGCGCACCGAAGTGCAGCGCGATCAGCTGATGGTGGCTGAAGTCGAATGGCTCGACGACGTGCCCGAACAGCCACTGCAGGATGAAGACGCCGACCTGGTGGCCTTGCTCAGGGCATTGGCCGAGCACCCGATGGTCGAAGCCCTGAACATGGGCACCGAAGCCACCGGCCAGCAATCCCTGGCCAATCAGTTGGCTTACCTGCTGCCATTCTCCGAACTGGACAAGATCGATCTATTGCAACTCGATGATCCGCAGCAACGCCTGGATGCGATTCAGGCGTTGCTTGATGAGTTGCAGGGGGAGTTGTTTGCCTGATGTTTACCAAAAGCCGCGCATCGCGTGGTCTTGGATTGCCGCTATATCACCCTGGCGAAAGAGAGTTGTCTTGCGAGGGTGTACAGAAAACCGGGGTGGGCTTGAAAAGATCGCAGCCTGCGGCAGCTCCTACGCCGACCGAGTACACCCGTGAATGTGCGGGTGTACGCAAAATCTGTAGGAGCTGCCGCAGGCTGCGATCTTTTAGCGTGCAAACATCAGTATTTGCTCAATATGCATACCGCAACATCGCATCAGGCAAATGCCGTAGCGCAAAGAACCCAAACAACGCCACCAGCGCCGGCAGCACCAGCCACCAGACTTTGGCAGACATTGCACTCAAGGAGGTCTGGCGTTGGTTCAGGTTCAGACTGGCGGCGCAGAAACAGGCCGCGAGCATGGCGCCGGCCAGCACATCGGTCGGCCAGTGAGCCCCGAGATAAACCCTCGACATAGCGATCGCCATTGCAGGCAGGCACCCGACCAATAGCCAGGTCAGGCGCATTCGGGGTGGTTGGCCACGACCGGCGAGGACTGCCAGGGTCAGGAACAGCGCGAACGAGCCGGAGCTGTGGCCACTGGGCATGCTGTAGGTGGTCAGCGGGTCGGTCAGCACTTCCGGGCGCACGCGGGCAAAAAACCATTTGGTCCCGGTATTGCCCAGGGAAGTGAAGAGCAAGGTGCTGCCAGCGAAGATCGCGTGGGGCCATTGGCGCGCCACCAGCAGCAAAATGGTTAGCAGGCCGCTGGCAAAGAGCAATGTACGAAAATCGCCGAGGCGAGTTACCACCACGGCGGCGGAGTCTACGGTGCTGCTGCGGTGTTCCTGGATCAGGGTCATCAGGCCCTGGTCGAACTGATTCAGGTAGCGATAGCCGATAAACATCCCGACCAGAATGACGAAGCTCAGGACTGTGATCAGTACTGTGGCGCTGCGATGTCGGCGCAAGGTGCTGTTGATGCTCAGGCCGATCAATACGACGATGCTGCCGACGACGACCCCGGCTTGCGGCCAGAACCCTTCCGGGAGGGGCAAGCGGATGGCCGCACCAGTCGCCCAGCCCGGCAACAGATACGCTACGGTCCAGCCCGCTGCCGCCAACATACTGACAGCGGCAAATCGCGGAAACGGCATGTCGAACATTCCCGCAACCATCGGCAGCATCGGGCGCAACGGACCAATAAAGCGCCCGACCAGCAGGCTGGCAATGCCATAACGCTGGAAGTACGCTTCAGCCCCGGCCATCCATTCCGGGTGATGACGCAATCCCGGCAGGCGGCGAATGTTCTGGTGAAAGCGCCGCCCCAGGAAATACGACACCAGGTCCCCCAGCAAACCGCCGACAAACCCCAGCAGCAGGGTCTCGCCCAGGGACAGCGCGCCACTGCCGGCCAATACCGCGACGGCGAATAACAAGACCGTGCCCGGGACAATCAGTCCGGCAATCGCCAGGCACTCGACGCAGGCCACTATGAATACCGCGGCGGCCAGCCATTGCGGGTTTGCCGTCAACCATCCGGTCAGGCCATCGAGCCATGGGCCCATAGATTCAACTCCATCATTGTTTATTGACCGGGGGGTCGTGTTTCAGATCAGAAAATAGTCGCGACCTTCGACCTGGCCACGGCGCAGCGGGTTTCGGGTGCAGTATGGGGCGTAGGAGGCATCGACGAAGCGGTACATCAAGTGCGCGTCGCGTCCGTGTGGGATGCCCAGGCGAGTAGTTTGAATGATGTGGATCGGTGGAAGGCCGACATCTTCGACAAACAGTAGCTCATGATCGAAGCGTTTTGCGTCCCAGGTCGGCACTTTCAGGCCCAGCGCCTTGCAGAGCAAGGTTTGCCCGGCGCAGAGTTTCTGCGAGGGGCGCGGATGGCCATTGGCATGAGGATTGTTTAACAGCATCTGGGCCAGGCTGGCCGGGCCGGACGCTTCGTCGATCCACGGATAGGCGGATTTGATCAGGACTGCATTGCCTGGCCCGTGAGCGCTGAAGTTCAACGAATCGCCACCACGGGCGTAATACATATAGATGTGGCCGCCGTCTAGAAACAATGCCTTACGTTTTTCTGTGTAGCCCAGGGAAGCATGGCTGCCTTTCTCGGTGCAGTAATAGGCTTCGGTCTCGATGATTCGCGCGCTGAGCCATATATCGCCGACTCGATGGCGGATGATTTTGCCCAACAGTTCGCGGGCCAGGATCTGGGCATCACGGTTGAAAAACTCATCAGGCAGCGCCTTGGGCATGCTCGGAGCGGTCGGATTAGACATAATGGCTAACGGCAATTGCAGCTGATTGAGTCGCGATGATAGCAATTCCAGGCTTAATCACGGCTGAACGTCCTCTATTTGCCCTCCATTTCGACCATCCGCCCGTCACTGCTGTTAGTAGGAGAGCGCGACAGCTATAATCTGCCGCTTTCCTCTTTGCCAAGACCATTGAGACCATGACTGAGTCCGTTCTTGACTACATGACCCGCCTGGGTCGCGCTGCCCGCGAAGCCTCCCGCGTGATCGGCCGTGCCAGCACTGCGCAGAAAAACCGCGCGCTGCACGCTGCCGCCGCGGCTTTGGATACTGCTCGCGCCGAGTTGACCGCCGCCAATGAACTGGACCTGGCCGCTGGCCGGGCCAATGGTCTGGAGCCGGCCATGCTCGAGCGTCTGGCGCTGACCCCGGCACGGATCGACAGCATGATTGTCGGTTTGCGTCAGGTGGCCAGCCTGCCGGACCCGATTGGGGCGATCCGCGACATGAGCTATCGGCCGTCGGGCATCCAGGTCGGCAAGATGCGTGTGCCGCTGGGCGTGGTCGGGATCATCTATGAGTCACGGCCGAACGTGACCATCGATGCCGCGAGCCTGTGCTTGAAATCGGGCAACGCGACCATCCTGCGGGGCGGTTCCGAGGCGATTCATTCCAATCGTGCCATCGCTGTCTGCATTCAGCAGGGCCTGGCCGAGGCCGGTTTGCCAGCTGCCGTGGTGCAGGTGGTCGAAGTGACCGACCGTGCTGCGGTTGGCGCGCTGATCACCATGCCCGAATACGTCGACGTGATCGTGCCTCGAGGTGGCAAAAGCCTGATCGAACGAGTCAGCCGTGACGCCCGGGTGCCGGTGATCAAGCACCTGGATGGGATCTGCCACGTTTATGTCAGTGCCCACGCCGAACTGCCCAAGGCCCAGCGCATCGCGTTCAACGCCAAGACTTACCGTTACGGCATTTGCGGCGCCATGGAAACCCTGCTGGTCGACCAAGCGGTCGCCGCCGATTTCCTGCCGGCGATGGCCGAGCAATTCCGCGCCAAGGGCGTCGAGCTGCGCGGCTGCGAACGCACGCGGGCGATCATCGAGGTGGTAGCGGCTACCGAAGAAGACTGGAATACCGAATACCTGGCGCCGATCCTCTCGATCCGTGTGGTCGACGGTCTGGATCAGGCGGTCGAACACATCAACCATTACGGCTCCCATCACACCGACTCGATCGTCACCGAGCACCAGGGCGAAGCCCGGCGTTTCGTAGCTGAGGTCGACTCCAGTTCGGTGATGATCAACACCCCGACCTGCTTTGCCGATGGCTTCGAGTATGGATTGGGTGCCGAGATTGGCATTTCTACTGATAAGCTGCACGCCCGCGGCCCGGTGGGCCTCGAAGGTCTGACCTGCGAGAAGTACATCGTGGTCGGTGATGGTCAGTTGCGCGGTCAGGAGTCGGTCTGACTTGGCCGATATCCGCCAGCCGGCTGCCCTGACCCCAAGCGAACCCCGACCTCGACGCATTGGCGTGCTGGGCGGAACCTTCGATCCAGTCCACATCGGCCATTTGCGCAGTGCGCTGGAGGTGGCCGAATCGCTGGCGCTCGATGAGCTGCGTCTGACACCCAGTGCCAGGCCGCCGCATCGAGGTACGCCACAGGTGTCGGCCGTCGACCGTCTGGCGATGGTCGAATGTGCGGTGGCGGGTCTTGCGCCACTGGTGGTGGATGCCCGTGAGCTGCAACGGGACAAACCGTCGTACACCATCGACACCCTGGAACTGATGCGGGCCGAGTTGGCCGCTGATGACCAGTTGTTTCTGCTTTTGGGCTGGGACGCATTTTGCGGCCTGCCCACTTGGCACCGCTGGGAGGAGTTGCTCCAGCATTGCCACATCCTGGTGTTGCAACGCCCGGATGCCGACAGCGAACCACCGGATGCCTTGCGCAACCTGCTGGCAGCGCGTTCGGTGAGCGACCCGCTGGCCCTGAAAGGGCCGAGCGGACAGATTGCATTCGTCTGGCAGACACCGCTCGCGGTATCCGCCACCCAGATCCGTCAACTGCTGGCCAGCGGTAAGTCGGTACGTTTCCTGGTGCCTGACGCGGTCCTGGCCTACATCGATGCGCACGGTCTTTACTGTGCGTCGAACTGAAAAGAGGGCACGCTTCCAGGCACGTAATGACGTGTATTGAAGCGCCCGAACATACGAGCAAAACGAGTTTTATATGACTGACAAAGACGTAACTAAAGTAAAGCGCAAAGGCACATTCAAGAGCGCCCCCCTGCCAGTACCGGCTGAAACTGGTGTGGTCCTCGCCGGCGAAGAGCTGGTCAAGGTTGCCGTAGCGGCCCTGGAAGACGTCAAGGCCCAGGACATTCTGGTGATCGACGTTCGTGAAAAGCAGAGCATCACCGACTTCATGATCATCGCTACAGGTACTTCCAACCGCCAGATCGGCGCGATGCTGGATAAGGTCCGCGAGGCGGTCAAGGCCCAGGGCGTCAAGCCGCTGGGCGAAGAAGGCAAGGGCGACAGCGACTGGGTTCTGTTGGACCTGGATACTGTCATCGTTCATATGATGACCGCCAACGCTCGTCAGTTCTACGATCTGGAGCGTCTGTGGTCGGGTGCGGAACAAAGCCGTGCGATGAACGCTGCACACCACAGCCCGGAAAACTCCCACGAGCACTTCATCAAGCTCAACAAAGACCAGCAATAAGGGATCGCTGTGCGACTGCGTCTGATCGCCGTCGGCTCCCGCATGCCCAAATGGGTGGAAGAAGGCTGGCATGAATATGCCAAGCGTCTGCCATCCGAACTGGCGCTGGAACTGGTGGAAATACCGCTCAATACCCGTGGCAAGAACGCTGACGTGGCGCGCTTCATCCGTCAGGAAGGCGAAGCCATGCTGGCCAAAGTCGGCCCGAATGAGCGGATTGTCACGCTCGAAGTGCACGGCAAGCCCTGGAGTACCGAGCAACTGGCGGTCGAGCTGGATCGCTGGCGGCTGGATTCGCGCACGGTGAATTTCATGGTCGGCGGCCCCGAGGGGCTGGCGCCGGAGGTTTGTGCGCGGGCCGATCAGCGCTGGTCGCTGTCGCCCCTGACGTTGCCGCATCCGCTGGTGCGGATTCTGATCGGTGAACAGCTGTATCGCGCCTGGACGGTTCTGTCCGGGCACCCTTATCACAAATAGCATCGCGCCCTACTCAATGTCTCAACCGATCCGCATCAAGGACCACGAGAAAGACGCCCGTCTGGTGCGTGGCCGGGTCGTGTTCGGTGCAATAGCGGTGGTGTGTCTGATCGGGGTACTGATCGCCCGACTGTATTTCCTGCAGGTGATCCAGTACGAGTATCACTCCACGCTGTCGGAGAACAACCGGGTTCATGTACAGCCGATTCCACCGACCCGCGGGTTGATTTTCGACCGCAATGGCGTGGTGGTGGCCGATAACCGGCCCAGTTTCAGCTTGAGCATGACACGCGAGCGTTCGGGGGATTGGCAGCAAGTGCTCGACGTGATCGTCGAAGTGCTGGAGCTGACACCGGAAGATCGGCAGCTGTTCGAAAAGCGTATGAAGCAGGGGCGCCGGCCATTCGAGCCAGTACCGATACTGTTCGAGCTGAATGAAGAGCAGATCGCCCGCATCGCCGTCAATCAGTTCCGTTTGCCGGGGGTGGAAGTGGTCGCGCAGCTGGTGCGGCATTATCCGCAAGGGGCGCACTTCGCGCACTCCGTGGGTTACATGGGGCGGATCAACGAGAAAGAGCTCAAGAGCCTCGATCCGGTCAATTACAGCGGCACCCACCATATCGGCAAAACCGGCATCGAACGCTTCTACGAGCCGGAGCTGCATGGTCAGGTGGGTTATGAAGAGGTCGAGACCAACGCCCGTGGCCGTGTATTGCGGGTGCTCAAACGGACCGATCCGATTCCCGGCAAGGACATCGTCCTGAGCCTGGACATCAAGCTGCAGGAAGCCGCCGAGCTCGCGCTGGGAGGGCGACGTGGCGCAGTGGTGGCGCTGGACCCGAACACCGGCGAGGTGCTGGCGATGGTCAGTCAGCCGAGTTTCGACCCGAACCTGTTCGTCACCGGCATCAGCTTCAAGGCCTATGCCGAGCTGCGTGATTCGATCGACCGTCCACTGTTCAACCGTGTGTTGCGCGGTCTTTATCCACCAGGCTCGACCATCAAGCCCGCAGTGGCAATTGCCGGGCTCGACTCGGGCGTGGTCAGCGCGTCGACGCGGGTCTACGATCCGGGTTACTACCAACTGCCCAACTACGATCACAAATACCGTAACTGGAACCGCACCGGCGACGGCTTTGTGGACCTGGATACGGCGATCATGCGTTCCAACGACACCTATTTCTACGACCTGGCCCACAAGCTGGGGATCGATCGGTTGTCGGCCTACATGGGCAAGTTCGGTATCGGCCAGAAGGTCTCGCTGGACATGTTCGAAGAATCGCCGGGGCTGATGCCGTCGCGCGAGTGGAAGCGCGCGACCCGGCGCCAGGCCTGGTTCCCGGGCGAAACACTGATTCTCGGGATCGGTCAGGGCTACATGCAATCAACCCCGCTGCAACTGGCCCAGGCCACTGCGCTGGTGGCCAGCAAAGGTAAGTGGTATCGCCCACACCTGGCCAAAACCATCGAAGGCGAGAAGCCGGTCGATGCAGACCCGATGCCGGACATCATCCTGCGCGACCCGTCCGATTGGACCAAGGTCAATCACGGTATGCAGCAGGTGATGCATGGCGCGCGCGGCACGGCACGCAAAGCGGCTATCGGCGCGCAATACCGGATCGCCGGCAAAAGTGGTACGGCCCAGGTAGTCGCCATCAAGCAAGGCGAGAAGTACGACCGCTCCAAGGTTCAGGAGCGCCATCGTGACCACGCCTTGTTCGTCGGTTTTGCCCCTGCCGATAACCCGAAAATCACTGTCGCAGTCATGGTCGAGAACGGCGAGTCCGGCTCCGGCGTGGCCGCTCCGGTGGTTCGCCAGATCATGGACGCCTGGTTGCTCGACCAGGACGGCCGGCTCAAGCCTGAGCTCGCCAGCCCTATAAGCGCGGAGGCTACGGCCCGTGAAGAGTAATTTTGATCGCATCCTCTCCAGTGAGGATGTGATGCGTCGCCGCGCGACGCTGTTGCAACGCATGCATATCGACGGGCCTTTGCTGATTCTGTTGCTGACCCTCGCGGCGGGCAGTCTGTTCGTGCTGTATTCGGCCAGTGGCAAGAGTTGGGATCTGCTGGGCAAACAAGCGACCTCCTTCGGCATCGGCCTGGTGTCGATGTTCATCATCGCCCAGCTCGAGCCGCGCTTCATGGCGCGCTGGGTGCCATTGGCCTATGTGTGCGGCGTGGTGCTGCTGGTGGTAGTGGACGTCATGGGCCACAACGCCATGGGCGCTACGCGCTGGATCAACATTCCCGGGGTGATTCGTTTCCAGCCATCGGAGTTCATGAAGATCATCATGCCGGCGACCATCGCCTGGTATCTGGCCAAACGCTCACTGCCACCGCAACTCAAGCACGTCGGCATCAGCCTGATGCTGATCGGGATCCCGTTTATCCTGATCGTGCGCCAGCCCGATCTTGGTACTTCACTGCTGATTCTCGCGGGCGGCGCCTTCGTGCTGTTCATGGGTGGCTTGCGCTGGCGCTGGATCGTCAGCGTGATCGCTGCCGCGGTGCCGGTGGCTGTTGCGATGTGGTATTTCGTCATGCACGAGTACCAGAAACAGCGGGTCCTGACCTTCCTGGACCCGGAAAGCGATCCGCTGGGCACTGGCTGGAACATCATCCAGTCCAAGGCTGCCATCGGTTCCGGCGGCGTATTCGGCAAAGGCTGGCTGCTCGGCACTCAGTCCCATCTGGACTTTTTGCCGGAGAGCCACACCGACTTCATCATCGCGGTCCTGGGCGAAGAATTCGGGCTGGTGGGCATCTGTGCCTTGCTGTTGATCTACTTGCTGTTGATTGGCCGTGGGCTGGTGATTACCGCTCAGGCACAGACGCTGTTCGGCAAATTGCTCGCCGGCAGCCTGACCATGACGTTTTTTGTTTATGTTTTCGTCAACATCGGTATGGTCAGTGGCCTGTTGCCGGTAGTAGGGGTGCCATTGCCATTCATTAGCTATGGCGGAACTTCGCTGGTGACGCTGCTGTCAGCGTTTGGGGTTTTGATGTCGGTCCATACCCATCGTAAGTGGATCGCGCAGGTTTGAATAAGGTGAAGAGTTCAATGCAAGTAATGCATGGCTGGGCGACTCGATACGCTCCGTGGGTCGGCCTGGTAGGCATCCTTGGTGCAGCGCAGGAGGCGCTGGCCGGCGATTTTGAAGGCGCGCCGCAGGTGGCCGAATTCGTCGGTGAAATGACCCGCGACTACGGATTCGCGGGAGAACAGCTGATGGGGGTGTTCCGCGAAGCCGAGCGCAAGCAGTCGATTCTTGACGCGATTTCCCGGCCGGCCGAGCGAGTCAAGCAGTGGAAAGAATACCGCCCGATGTTCCTCACCGACGCGCGGATTGCCCGTGGCGTGGATTTCTGGCGTCAGCACGAAGCCGTGCTGGCCCGCGCCGAAAAGGAATACGGGGTGCCGGCCCAGGTGATTGTATCGATCATCGGCGTTGAGACCTTTTTTGGCCGTAATACCGGCAATTATCGGGTGATCGACGCATTGTCGACCCTGGGCTTCGACTACCCGCCGCGCGCCGATTTTTTCCGCAAGGAACTGCGTGAGTTTCTGCTGCTGGCCCGTGAAGAGCAGGTCGACCCCATGACGCTCAAGGGGTCTTATGCCGGCGCCATGGGCTTGCCACAGTTCATGCCGAGCAGTTTTCGCGCCTATGCTGTGGATTTCGACGGTGATGGCCACATCAACATCTGGACCAACCCGGACGACGCCATTGGCAGTGTCGCCAGCTACTTCAAGCATCACGGCTGGGTAGCCCGCGAGCCGGTGGTCAGCCTGGCCACGGTGCGGGGTGACCGGGTCGACGAAGGGTTGACCCCAGGAATCGAACCGGTGAAAACGGTCGGGGAGTTGCGGGCGCTGGGCTGGTCAAGTCATGATGCGCTGCGCGATGATATGCCGGTCACGGCTTTTCGTCTGGAAGGCGACAATGGCCCCGAGTACTGGATGGGGTTGAATAATTTTTACGCGATTACGCGCTATAACCGCAGTGTGATGTACGCCATGGCCGTGCATCAGCTGTCTGATTTGCTGGTCCAAGCACGGGGCGTCAAGTAATGCGGGCAATGCCGATACATAAACCCCTGAAGCTGGCGGCTGTTGCTGCACTATCGTTGTTGGTGGTCAGTTGTTCGACCAGCCGCGCGCCGCAGCAGAAATCGCCGACCGTCGTTCGCGCAACACCTGGCCTGGATATCAATCGCGCCCATAAAGATGGCGCGCCGTGGTGGGATGTCGATGTTTCGCGCATCCCCGATGCCACACCGACCCTGCACTCCGGCCCTTACAAAGCCAACCCCTACACGGTGCTGGGCAAAAGCTACTTCCCAATGAGCGAGTCGAAGAATTACGTCGCTTCGGGTACGGCCTCCTGGTACGGCACCAAGTTCCATGGCCAGAATACTGCCAACGGCGAAGTCTATGACTTGTATGGCATGAGTGCCGCACACAAGACCCTGCCGTTACCGAGCTATGTCCGGGTGACCAACCTGGACAATAACAAGAGCGTGATTCTGCGGGTCAACGATCGTGGGCCGTTCTATTCGGACCGAATCATCGATTTGTCCTACGCTGCCGCCAAGAAGCTTGGTTACGCCGAAACCGGCACCGCGCGGGTCAAGGTCGAGGGGATCGACCCGCAGCAATGGTGGGCCCAGCGCGGCCGGCCGGCGCCGTTGATGCTCAACGAGCCGCGAGTGGCGCAAACTGCCGCTCCGGTGATGACGGCTTCGGCCGGCACCGTGGAACAATGGACGCCGCCACCGCAGCAGCATGCCGCGCCCGTTGTGCCAGTGCCGCTGGATGCAAAAAAAAACGCTTCTGCAGCAGCCTCTGGCCAGTATCTTCAGGTGGGCGCCTTCGCCAACCCGGACGCTGCCGAGCTGTTGAGGTCGAAGCTGAGCGGGATGGTGCAGACTCCGGTGTTCATCAGTTCGATCGTGCGCAATCAACAGACACTCCATCGGGTACGTCTGGGGCCGATCGGTACGCCGGGTGAAATCCAGCAAGTGCAAAACAGCGTGCGAATGGCCAATCTCGGCCAGCCAAAGCTGGTAACAGCGGAATAAGTGACATCAGATTGAGGACCTGACCCTGGGGTCGGGTTCCAGTTGTTGGCTCGTCAAAGAACAAAGGCCCACACAGGGTTCAAGGCGAACAACTGAACACGCGACAACCGGGACCGGTTGTCAGATTAGTTTTGCCCGCGAGGGCAAGTTTCCATTAGCAATTTCGAGAGACGGATGAACATCACCACCTTTGCCAAACGCCTGTGCCTGCTTGTCCCGCTGATCATCACGCCTGCCGCCTGGGCGCTCGAGATGATGCCGTCGCCACCGCAACTGGCCGCCAAATCCTATGTGCTCATGGACGCCAGCAGCGGCAATGTGCTGGTCGAGAACAATGGTGACCAGCGTCTGCCGCCGGCCAGTCTGACCAAGCTGATGACTGCCTACCTGGCGACCCTGGAAATCCGTCGCGGCCAGATCGGTGAAAACGATCCGGTAACCGTCAGCGAGAACGCCTGGCGTACCGGCGGTTCGCGGATGTTCATCAAGGTGGGTACACAGGTAACGGTCAGCGACTTGTTGCACGGCATCATCATCCAGTCGGGCAACGACGCCAGCGTCGCGCTTGCTGAGCACATCGCCGGTAGCGAAGACGCATTCGCCGACATGATGAACAAAACCGTCGCCGATCTGGGCATGACCAACAGTCACTTCATGAACCCGACCGGTCTGCCGAACCCGGAGCATTACTCGTCGGCTCATGACATGGCCGTGCTGGCCCGCGCGATCATCCACGAAGACCCTGCTCACTATGCGATCTACTCGCAGAAGGAGTTCTTCTGGAACGGCATCAAGCAACCGAACCGTAACCTGCTGCTGTGGCGCGACAAGACGGTCGACGGCCTGAAAACCGGTCATACCGACGAAGCCGGCTACTGCATGGTGTCTTCGGCGGTACGTGACGGCATGCGTTTGATCGCAGTGGTCTTTGGCACCAACAGCGAACAGTCTCGTGCGGCTGAAACCCAGAAGCTGCTGACTTATGGTTTCCGCTTCTTCGAAACCCAGACCTTCTACCAGAAGGGCACCGAGCTGGCTCAGGCTCCGGTCTGGAAAGGCACCACCAATCAGGTCAAGGCCGGTCTGGCTCAAGACCTGACCATGACCCTGCCTAAAGGCCAGCTGAAAAAGCTGCAGGCCAGCATGAGCATGACCCCGCAGCTGATCGCACCGATCGCCAAGGGCGACGTGATTGGTAAAGTCGAAGTCAAACTGGACGATAAAGTCGTGCACAGCGCCGACCTGATCGCACTGGACGCCGTCGACGAGGGTGGTATCTTCCGCCGCATGTGGGATAGCATCCGTCTATTCTTCTACGGCTTGTTCAACTGATTATTGTGGTCCAGCGTGCCTCTCGCTCCGACATGGAGCGGGGGGTATGTCCGTCGCCACGGCTTACGAGGCCGTTACGCCATGACAGATACTGAAGTAAAGGCGCCAAAAATTGAATTCCCCTGCGCGGATTACCCGATAAAGGTAATCGGCGACACCGGCGTGGGTTTCAAGGACAAGATCATCGCAATCCTTGAAAAACACGCAACCGTTGACCATCAGACCCTGGCCGAGCGCCAGAGTACCAACGGCAAGTACACGACCATCCAGTTGCACATCATCGCCACCGGTCAAGAGCAGCTGTACGACATCAACAGCGAGTTGCGGGCAACCGGCTTCGTGCACATGGTGTTGTGATGTCCGGCACGCTGGGCTTTCGAGAGCTCGGCCAGATGGCTTACGAGCCGGTCTGGCAGGCCATGCAGCGCTTCACCAATGAGCGCGGCAGCACGGCGCCGGACGAAGTCTGGCTGGTTCAGCATCCTCCGGTCTTCACTCAAGGCCAGGCGGGCAAGCCCGAGCACCTGCTGCTACCCGGGGATATTCCGGTAGTGAAGGTCGACCGCGGCGGGCAAGTGACCTATCACGGCCCTGGCCAGCTGGTGGCCTATCTGCTGCTGGATGTGCGCAAGCTGGGATTTGGCGTGCGCGAGCTGGTCAGCCGGATGGAGCTGTGCCTGATCGAGCTGCTGGCCGGTTATGGCGTCACGGCGCTGGCCAAGGCCGATGCGCCGGGCGTCTACGTCGACGGCGCGAAAATTGCCTCTCTGGGTCTGCGGATTCGCCACGGTTGCTCCTTTCATGGCCTGGCGCTGAATGTGGATATGAATCTGGAGCCGTTCCGACGGATTAACCCCTGTGGCTACGCCGGGCTGGCAATGACCCAGCTGAGTGCTCACACAGGACCGATTGAATTTGCCGAGGTTAGTGCCCGGCTGCGTGTGCAGCTCGTCAAACACCTCGACTACGCTGAGCAGACGACCCTAACGGGCGGAATCGACTGATATGACTACTGATGCAGTGCAAACCATGATCCCGACGCTGGATGTCACCGAGCGTCCGGCCCCGCGTGCCAAGGTAGAAGCCGGCGTCAAGCTGCGCGGCGCCGAGAAGGTTGCACGCATTCCGGTGAAGATCATCCCAACCACCGAACTGCCGAAAAAACCCGACTGGATTCGCGTGCGTATCCCGGTTTCGCCGGAAGTCGACCGTATCAAGGCGTTGCTGCGCAAACACAAGTTGCACAGCGTCTGTGAAGAAGCGTCCTGCCCTAACCTGGGTGAGTGCTTCTCCGGCGGCACCGCGACCTTTATGATCATGGGCGATATCTGCACCCGTCGCTGCCCGTTCTGCGACGTCGGTCACGGCCGTCCGAAGCCACTGGACGTCAACGAGCCGCAAAGCCTGGCCGTCGCCATCGCCGACCTGAAACTGAAGTACGTGGTGATCACCTCGGTAGACCGCGATGACCTGCGTGACGGCGGTGCCCAGCACTTTGCCGACTGCATCCGCGAGATCCGCAAGCTGTCGCCGAACGTGCAACTCGAAACCCTGGTTCCGGACTACCGTGGCCGGATGGACGTGGCGCTGGAAATTACCGCCGCCGAGCCGCCGGATGTGTTCAACCACAACCTGGAAACCGTGCCGCGCCTGTACAAGGCTGCGCGTCCGGGTTCAGATTACCAGTGGTCGCTGACCCTGCTGCAACGCTTCAAGCAGATGATGCCGCATATTCCGACCAAGTCCGGCTTGATGCTGGGCCTGGGCGAGACCGACGAAGAAGTCATCGAAGTCATGAAGCGCATGCGCGAACACGATATCGATATGCTGACCCTCGGCCAGTACCTGCAGCCATCGCGCAGCCACTTGCCGGTGCAGCGTTTCGTGCACCCGGACGTGTTCGCCTGGTTCGCCGAAGAAGGCTACAAGATGGGCTTCAAGAACGTTGCGTCGGGCCCGCTGGTACGTTCCTCGTACCACGCCGATGAACAGGCGAAACTGGTTAAAGCCAGCCTGATGTCCTGATCTGCAACCGCCCGCCAGAATCTTCATTCTGGCGGGTGGTCTGCTTTTTCGTTGGGGCAGAACCACATTGCCACCGCAAACCAGACTTTCCCTTCACGTCCTGTAGCGCTTCTCCCCTTCTATTTGCCAGCTTTCGTGTCTACTGTGCGTTGAAGAGTCTACGCAGGGAGAACCATGGATGACGATTCGATCAACAGACAAAGCCTGTGCTCATACGCCAGTGCCTGCATTGCCAGCCAATGGCGTGATCGGCTTGATCGCGCCGGCCGGTCCCGCAGCGCTGGATGCCGAGAAAGCTGTGCAATGGATGCAGGCCAGGGGCTACGGGCTGCGGATCTTTCCCGGTGTCGAAGACAAAGACGGCTACCTGGCCGGAAGTGACGAGGTCCGCTTGAACGACCTGCACGCGGCGTTTGCCGACAGCCGCATTGACGCGATCCTGTGCCTGCGTGGCGGTTATGGAAGCCCGCGAATACTGGACCGGATCGATTTCGAGCTGCTGCGCCGCAATGCCAAGCCTTTTGTCGGTTACAGCGATATCACGGCACTGCATCTGGCGATCAGTCGCTATGCGGGCTTCGTGACCTTCCACGGGCCGATGCTCAACGCCGATCTGCTGGGGGATAAGCAGCAGCCCACAGAATCGTCGTTGCTCGGCATGCTCAGAGGGGAATTAACGTCCGGGAGCGTGTTGCGCCACCCACCGGCGTATCCATTGACCACGATTGTGCCGGGCGTGGCGCGCGGTCGTTTGCTGGGAGGCAATCTCTCGCTGATTGCCGGGACCCTGGGCACGCCTTACGGGATCGATGCCGAGGGTGTCATTCTGTTCATCGAGGACATCAACGAGCCGCTGTACCGCATAGACCGGCTACTGACCCACCTGCGGCTCGCGGGCGTGCTGAGCAAGCTCTGTGGGGTCTTGGTGGGCGACGTTGCCGGGGTAGATGAGCAGGCTTTGGCGGGGTTGCTCAAGCAAACCTTCGAGCCGCTGTGGATTCCGGTACTGGCGGGCTGGCGCAGTGGCCATTGCGATCCGAACCTGACCCTGCCAATGGGGGCGATGGTCAGGTTGGATGCGGGGGCTCAAGAGTTGGTGCTGGAGCAGGATGTGGTGGTTCGCTCCTAGGCTTCATTCCCATGTGAGAGCGTGGGCATAGCAGAAAAGATCGCAGCCTGCGGCAGCTCCTACGGGATTTGCGTACACCCGGGATTAACGGGTGAACGCGGTCGGTGCAGGAGCTGCCGCAGGCTGCGATCTTTGCTTAGCGGCTACGCAAACTCTCCAGCAACTTGTGCGTCGGATAGCCATCCGCCGGCCAGCCAAACGACTGCTGCGCCGCGCGTATCGCCTTGCGGGTATTGGCGCCGATGATGCCATCGGCGGTGCCGGCATCGTAATTGTTCATGCTGAGCAGGCTTTGCAGCTCGATCCGCTCGGAGCGGCTCAACGGCAGGTCATCCTTGGGCCATTCACCGCTGATCAGCCCGGCACCGCTGAAGCGCTCGGACAGCAGACTGACGGCCAAGGCATAGGACGACGAGTTGTTGTACTTGAGAATGGCCCGGAAATTATCGAGGATCAGGAATGCCGGGCCACGATAACCGGCCGGCAACAACAGGGCCGCGGACAGCTGTTCGGAGCCGGGCGGTACTCTCGTCCCCTCAGGCAGCTTGAGCCCGAGCTGCATCCATTCGGCGACGGACTTGCGGATCGAACCATCGGCCAGCGCGTAGTCGAAACCGCTCGCCAGTTGCACCTCGAAGCCCCAGGGCTGGCCTTTCTGCCAGCCGGAGCTTTGCAGGTAGTGGGCGGTCGAGGCCAGGGCATCGGCCGGGCTGCCCCAGATATCGCGCCGTCCATCGCCGTCGAAGTCTACCGCGTGGGTGTTGTAGGTGGTCGGGATGAACTGGGTCTGCCCCATGGCGCCAGCCCAGGAGCCGAGCATCTTCTCGGGCTCGATATCACCGTGCTGAAGAATCTGCAGGGCGGCGAGCAATTGGGCATGGGCAAAGCCTGGACGCCGGCCTTCATAGGCCAGGGTCGCCAGCGAGCGGATCACCGATTTGTCGCCCTGGAAACTGCCGAAATTGCTTTCCATGCCCCAGATCGCGACCAGCGCCTGGCGATCGACGCCATAACGCTGTTCGATGCTTTGCAGGGTGTCGGCGTGTTCGTAGAGCAACCCCTGGCCTTTGCGGACCCGCATGGCAGAAAGCGCGCCATCAAGGTATTCCCATACGGGACGGGCAAACTCCGGTTGGCTGCGATCGGCGCGGATCACACTCATGTCCGGTGTAACGCCAGCAAAGGCGCGATCGAACAGGCTGGGGTTGATGCCCGCGCCCAGGGCGTCCTGGCGAAAGCCGGTCTGCCATTCATTGAACGTCTGCGTCGGCTGGATTTCCAGGTTCTCGCCAGTCGGGACCACTGGAGGAATCACCGCGGGCGCGGGGACGACAGCAACGTTCTGAAGCGGTTGGGCGTCGGCGGCAGTCGGTTTTTCCGCGCAGGCGACTAACAGAATAAGGCTGGAGGCAGCGATCAATTGGCGTAAATGCCAACGACGGAAAATACAAAAGGGCATGCACAGGTCCAGAAAATACGAATCAGGTGCCGACCTTAACATGTTGAGGGGTTGCTTGCGTTCAGGCGGTCTGAAAGTAAGAAGCCTCCCAGCTTTTAGACTGGAAGGCTTCGCGGCGGTAACTGCCTTTGCCCTTGCCTGGTTGTTCCTGACGGCTACGGAACAGAGGCTGGGCGATGATGGATTTGGCCTTGTTGGGGCCATGCGTTGATGGCTTTTTTCTCACGAAGGGATCTCGCTGGTGGGGTGGGGTTTTGCGTTGCCGATCATCGGACAACGCGGGGAATCTGTCCAGACCCTGCGATGTGTAGGAAATGACGACCTGTGGCGAGGGAGCTTGCTCCCGCTGGAGCGCGAAGCGGTCCTAAAATCGATAACCGCGTATTGTCAGGCAGAATGCATTCGTCGGATTTACGACCGCTGCGCGGCCGAGCGGGAGCAAGCTCCCTCGCCACATTGTCCGATCATTCCGCCGGCAATGCCAACCGCTGACCGGCCATCAACAGCGACAAACGGCTCAGGCTCATCCACGGCGAGCCCGCCGCCTGGCCTTTGATCTGTGCGTCGATACGCTGAGCATCGAGCAGCAATTGCCCCCAGCGCTGCGCCGAGTGGCGTTGCAGGGCTTTGCTCATCAGTGGCTTGCGCTTGTCCCAGACCGGCGGACGGGCCTGGCTGAAGGCTTTGTCCAGCGGTATGCCCTGGCTGTATTGCAGCGACAGGTTGGCCAGCAGGCGCAGCTCCCGGGCCAGCGCCCAGAGAATCACCGGCGGTTCGACGCCTTCCCCCCGCAGGCCTTCGAGCATGCGCAAAGCGTGGGCGGCTTCGCCGTTGAGAATCGCATCCACCAGGCCGAATACATCAAAGCGCGCACTATCAGCAACAGCCGCTTGCACCGTCTCGACGGTGATCTGACCGCCTTCGGCCATCAGTTTGAGTTTTTCGATTTCCTGCGCGGCCGCCAGCAGGTTGCCTTCCACGCGCGCCGCAATCAGCTCGACGGCGTCCTGGCTGGCGCAAAGCCCCGCCTGGGACAAACGTTGACGAATCCATTGTGGCAACTGGTTGGCGTCCACCGGCCAGATTTGCAAGAACTGGGTCTGCTGACCTTCGATCAGTGCCTTGGCCCACTTGGTTTTCTGCGCACTGCCGTCGAGCTTGGGCAGGCTGATCAGCAGCAAGGTATCTTCAGGAGGGCGTGAGCAGTATTCGATGAACGCCGCGGCGCCCTTGTCGCCAGGCTTGCCGGAAGGCAGGCGCAGTTCCAGCACGCGTTTTTCGGCGAACAGCGACATGCTGGCGCCCGCTTGCAGCAGCGAGCCCCAATCGAAGCTGGCGTCGGCGCTGAACACCTGGCGCTCATCGAAGCCTTGCCGACGGGCAGCAGTACGGATGGCATCGGCGGCTTCCTGGCACAGCAGCGGATCATCACCGCTGATGATGTACACAGGCGCGAGGTTGCCTTGCAGGTGTTTGGCGAGTTGGGCGGGGGCGAGTTTCATAAGAAGAGGCGAGCGGGGCGCGTTTGGCGCGCCCCGTACGGCTTACTGGTTCTGCAGTTGCAGAGGCGACTGGCGAGGCGTTTGCGCTTCTGCCTTTTGGGCCGCTTCCAATGCCTGGGCCTCAGCCTTGGCTTTGGCATCGGCGGTTTGCTGCAGTTGATCCAGTTGCGTCGGGCTCAGCTGTTGCAGACGCAGCATCATCCGTTGCACCAGGTCGCGACGCAATTCCTCGCGCACCTGGGCGGCTTCCTGGTCAGAACCGACCAGGTTGTTACCGTCGTGGACGAAGACCTTCTGCACTTGCAGATTGTCACTGAGCAACGGCAGGTTGTCGTGCCCCTGGATTTCATAGGACAGCACGGTAGTCAGCTCATACTCGCCCGAGCGCCCTGCGCCGGCATAGCTGAGCGTACGCCGGGTTTCCTGTTCATCGGTCAGCGTCAGCTTGTACGGTGCGCCGGCATAGACTTTGACCCCGCTGCCTTGCAATACCTGACGCAACTGGGTGACGGTCGGACCGTAGGTGTTACGGGCACTCAGGTCGAGCTCTCTGATAGCGAGATCGGTAGTGCCGGTACCGCGCAGCTGGAAGCCGCAGGCGCTCAGCAGTACCGCGAGGCCCATAACCAGCAGGTTGCGTTTGATCATCTTGATGCTCCCCTTGAAACCATGTGGGCCGCCTGCGCGGCCCTGGAGGTTTTGTTCGGCGCCAGGTCCGGGACCTGGCGCCTGATCCAATTAGCTAGCGACGATATTGACCAGTTTGCCCGGCACTACGATCACCTTGCGAATAGTCAGGCCGTCGGTGAAGCGCAGTACGTTTTCATTGGTCCGTGCTGCAGCTTCCACCTCTTCGCGGCTGGCGCTGGCGGGCATTTCGATGTGGCCGCGCAGCTTGCCGTTGACCTGGATCACCAGCTGCAGGCTGTCCTGCACCAGGGCATTTTCGTCCAGTGCTGGCCAGTTGGCATCGATGACCGCGCCTGCGTGGCCTAGTTGGTGCCACAACTCATGGCTGATGTGCGGAGTGATCGGCGCCAACAGCAAGGCCACGGTTTCCAGGCCTTCGTGCAGCAGCGCGCGGTCCTGCCCGGTGGCTTGCGGGGCTTTTTCCAGCACGTTCATCAGCGTCATCACCTGAGCAATGGCGGTGTTGAATTTGTGATACTGCCCGACATCCTGGCTGGCTTGTTTGATGGCCAGATGGATCGCCCGGCGAATGACTTTTTGCTCGTCGTTCAGCGTAGCGAGCTCCAGCGCGGCCGTCAGGCCTTGGCTGACGTGGGCTTGCGCCAGGCGCCAGACACGCTTGAGGAAGCGATGGGAGCCTTCGACGCCGGAGTCGGACCATTCCAGGCTCATGTCGGGTGGCGAGGCGAACATCATGAACAGCCGGCAGGTATCGGCGCCGTACTGGTCGATCATCGATTGCGGGTCAACGCCGTTGTTTTTCGACTTGGCCATTTTCTCGGTGCCACCGATTTCCACCGGCAGACCGTCGCTGATCAGCTTGGCGCCGATGATTTTGGCTTTGCTGTCGCGTTCCAGCTCGACATCCGCCGGGTTGAACCAGGTCAGGCTGCCGTTGGCTTCGCGACGGTAGTAGGTCTCGGCGATCACCATGCCTTGGGTCAGCAGGTTCTTGAACGGCTCGTTGGAACTGACCAGGCCTTCGTCGCGCATCAGCTTGTGGAAGAAGCGCGCGTAGAGCAGGTGCAGAATCGCGTGTTCAATGCCGCCGATGTACTGATCGACCGGCAACCAGTGGTTGGCTGCGGCCGGATCGACCAGGCCACCCTCGTAATGCGGTGAGGCGTAACGGGCGTAGTACCACGACGACTCGACAAAGGTGTCCATGGTGTCGGTTTCGCGCTTGGCCGGCTTGCCGCATTTCGGGCAGCTGCATTCGTAGAACTCGGGCATGCGCGCCAAAGGCGAACCGGCGCCGTCGGGTACGACGTCTTCGGGCAGCACGACTGGGAGTTGGTCTTCCGGCACCGGCACGTCACCACAGCTGTCGCAATGGACGATCGGGATCGGGCAGCCCCAGTAGCGCTGACGGCTGATGCCCCAGTCGCGCAGGCGGAACTGGGTGCGCGAAGCGCCAAGGTTCTTCTTGATCAGCGCCACTTCGATCGCATCGAAAGCGCCAGGGAAGTCCAGACCGTCGAACTCGCCGGAATTGATCAGTTGGCCATGCTCGCCGTAGGCGTCCTGCCAGGGAGCAGGCGTTTCATCGCCGGCGCTGGTGCGCACCACGGGTTTGATCGGCAGGCTGTACTGGGTGGCGAACTCGAAATCGCGCTCGTCGTGGGCGGGTACGGCCATGACCGCGCCGTCACCGTAGTGCATGAGCACGTAGTTGGCGACCCACACTGGCAGTTTTTCGCCGGTCAACGGGTGCTCTACGAACAGCGAAGTCGGCAGGCCTTTCTTCTCTTGAGTGGCGACGTCGGCTTCTGCCACGCTGCCGCCTTTGCATTCAGCGATGAAGGCTTGCAGCTCAGGATTGCCTTTGGCGGCCAGGGTCGCCAGATGATGTTCGGCGGCCACTGCGACGTAGGTCGCGCCCATCAGGGTGTCCGGACGGGTGGTGAAGACTTTCAGTACGCCGGCTTCGCCAATGGAGGCCTGGTCGTAAGGGAACTGGACTTCCATGCCACGGGATTTGCCAATCCAGTTGCGCTGCATGGTTTTGACTTGCTCGGGCCAGCCCGTCAAATCGTCGAGACTCTCCAGCAGTTCATCCGCGTAGGCGGTGATCTTGAAGTAGTACATCGGGATTTCGCGCTTCTCGATCAGCGCGCCGGAACGCCAGCCGCGACCGTCGATCACTTGTTCGTTGGCCAGAACGGTCTGATCAACCGGGTCCCAGTTGACGGTGCCGTTCTTGCGGTAGATCACGCCTTTTTCGAACAGGCGAGTGAACAGCCATTGTTCCCAACGGTAGTAATCGGGTTTGCAGGTGGTGACTTCTCGCGACCAGTCGACGGCCAGGCCCAGGCTGCGCAGTTGGGTCTTCATGTAGGCGATGTTTTCGTAAGTCCACTTCGCCGGTGCGACGTTGTTTTTCATCGCGGCGTTTTCCGCCGGCATGCCGAAGGCGTCCCAACCCATGGGTTGCAGGACATTCTTGCCTTGCATGCGCTGATAGCGGGAGATCACGTCGCCGATGGTGTAGTTGCGCACATGCCCCATGTGTAGCTTGCCGCTGGGGTAAGGGAACATCGACAGGCAGTAGAAAGTCTCCTTGCCTGGCTGTTCACTGACTTCAAAGGACTTTTGCTCGTCCCAGAATGACTGGGCGGCGGCTTCGATTTCACGGGGCTGATATTGTTCGTGCATGGCTACTTTTGAACTGAATAGGGGTGGCCTAATCCTCTTCAATGCGACGCTGGACGGTGACGACGCCACATGTGGCGTTTTCGATGCCCAGTCGAGCTGGAAGTGGAGTTACAGGAAGCGCCGTAGCATACATGACCGCGCTCTACCGAGGGAAACCCTGATTGCACCAGCGGCGGCCTGCGCGGGCCGTTGGTCGCGGCAGCAGACCTGTTGCTTCAGCGAGACTAAGCTCTTAGAGGGGAGTGAGTCTTATCTTCAATGAGGTGAGCGGATGGTTGAGTCGCAGCGAAAAGTAACAAAACCCGAGCTGTACGAACGGCTGATAGACCGTCTGGGTCTGGCCCTGGATGCGGCAAAAACAGCAGGTCGGTTGCGTGATGAACGTCCTGTCGAGTTGGAATTACGTGGTTTGAGTCGCGCTGAGTTCGAGTTGATCAAGGCATATCTGGACCGTAGTGAACGTGAAGCGCATTCCAGCGTATTGGAAGCCATCAAACATAAAGAAGCGCCACGTTCGGCCAAGATCATCTGGTTGCGAGACAAGGCAACCGGCGGGGATGCGGTAAAGGTCCGGTCCCTGCAGTTCAAATAAGTGTATGCAGCCCTTTCGGGCACTCTGCATGACATCAAAAATCCAGGGCTTTCGAAAGAATCGCCTTCAGCAACTGTTGTTGCACAGCTTCAACCCCCTTAGGCTTCGGGCATCTTTTGGAGATGCTCGATGCCTTTTCGCTATTTCGTCAAACAGCTGCTTCTGCCACCCGGCATTTTTTTGCTGCTGCTTTTGTTTGCCTGGTGGTTTCGGCGTTCCCGGCCCCGCCTGGCAGGTTTGTGCTTTGTACTGGGTGCGGGTGGCTTCTGGCTGATGAGCCTGCCGATCGTCGTCGAGTGGAGTGCCGGTGCGCTGGAGCGTGAACCGCCGCTGACGCGTAGCGAGTGGGCGGCGCTGGCTGAACGCGCGGATGCGATTGTGGTACTGGGCTCGGGGCGCGAGCATGATGACCCGGCTTGGGGCTCGGATCAGCCTACCGGTATTGGCCTGGAGCGCGAGCGCTATGCGGCTCGCTTGGCGAAAGCCTCGGGCCTGCCGGTGTTGACCAGTGGCGGCTTGCATTACGGTGCGCCACCCAGCGAGGCGGCGCTGATGGCCGAGTCGCTGCAGGACGATTTTGGCGTGACGGTGAGGTGGCAGGAAGGGCGCAGCCGCACGACCTGGGAAAACGCCCGGTTCACTGCCGAAGTACTTCAGCCGTTGGGCATCAGGCGAGTGGTCGTGGTAACTCAGGCCTGGCACATGCCGCGTTCGGTGTGGAGTTTCGAACGGGCAGGTTTCACCGTCGTAGCGGCACCTGTGGGGTTTTTAGGCGTTGATAATGCCCGGCCGTTAGGCGGTTGGATGCCGGAGTTCAAGGCGATCTGGCAGAACGGTCAGTTGCTTAATGAGGCGGTGGGGCAGGTCGGGTATTCGTTGTTTTACCGTTGAAAGTCAAAAGATCGCAGCCTGCGGCAGCTCCTGCACGAATCGCATTCACCCGTGATTTTCGGGTGTACGTAAATCCCGTAGGAGCTGCCGCAGGCTGCGATCTTTTTGCGGCACCCGGATTCCGTATGTTAAACCGTCTTGGCCATCCGGTTGGCCAGCAGCGCCCAGCCAAACAGCAGCACACAGACAATGATCAGCGGCCACGAACGCCATTGCAGGTACGGCGTCAGGTTGTGCATCGGCACCACTTCGCCGTAGAGAATCCCGCGCTGGAACTGCGGGATCTGCACGGTGATCTTGCCGAATGGGTCGATTAGACCGGTGACGCCATTATTGGTGGCACGAATCATCCAGCGTCCGGCTTCCAGTGCGCGCATCTGTGCCATCTGCAGGTGTTGCAGCGGGCCGATGGAGGTGCCGAACCAGGTGTCGTTGCTGATGGTCAGCAGCAGGTCGCTACGGGCCGAAAGGCTGGCGGCGAATTCCGGGTAAACCACTTCATAGCAGATGAACGGCGCAATCTGGTAACCCTTGGCTTGCAGCATTGGCTGATCGGCCGGACCGCGCGCGAAGTCTGACATTGGCAGGTCAAAGAAGGCGATCAGCCCGCGCAGCAGATCCTGCAAGGGTACGTACTCGCCAAACGGCACCAGTTTCTGTTTCAGGTAAGTGCCATCGCCTTCGCCGACCACGGTGATGCCATTGAAATAGCGTTTTTCCTGATGCACCACCTGGCGGATCGGAACCCCGGTAATCAGCGCGGAATTACGCTCTGCGGCGAAGTTGTCGAGCATGCTCAGGTAGCCTTCGGCCGATTCCTTCAGCACCGGAATCGCCGTTTCTGGCCAGATCAGCAAATCGACTCGCTTGGAGCTGAAGCTCATGTCGCGGTACAGCGCCAGTTGCGAGTTCAACTGCTCCGGGTCCCACTTCATGCTTTGCTCGATATTGCCCTGGATCGCCGCGACGGACAGCGGGTCGCCAGAGGGGCTGGTCCAGGCGTGGCCCTTGAGTGCCAGGCCAATGCCCCAGGGCGCGATCAGCACCAGCAGGCCGGCGGCGATGAAACCCTTGCGTCCGTTGCGGACCAGTTGCGGCAGGTTGTACAGCAGCGCCGCCGTCAGGGCCAGGATGAAGGAGATCAACCACATGCCGCCCAGTGGTGCGAGGCCGGCGAGAGGCCCATCGAGCTGGCTGTAACCGGAATACAGCCAAGGGAAGCCAGTGAGAAACCAGCCACGGAAAGCTTCTTGGGCCAACCACAACGCGGCAAAGGCCAGGGCGTCGGCCAGGGGGGCTTCGTTACGCCGCAGCCAGCGTGCCCAAATCCACGCCGGGAGGGCAAAAAACCAGGCAATGGCGGCAAAGAAGGCAAACATCAACAGGCCGGCAAGCAAGGCAGAGGCGCCGCCGTAGGTGTGGATGCTGACGTAGATCCAGCTGGTGCCGGCGGCAAACAGGCCGAAGCCATAGCACCAGCCACGACCCAGTGCCTGACGTGGGGTCAGATCGCGCAAGCCAGCATAGAAAATCCCCAGCGCGAGCAGCGCCAGTGGCCAGATATCGTACGGCGCCAGTGTCAGAGTGGTGAGTGCACCGGCCGCCACGGCCAGCAGATTACCGGGCCAGCCGGGACGGGTTAAGCGCAGCATGTCGATCCTTAACGGGGTATGGGTGTCAGGCGCAGCAGGTGAATCCGCCGGCTATCGGCGTTCAGGATGCGGAAGCGATAGGCGCCGATCTCGGTGATTTCATTGCGTTTAGGCAGGTGCCCGAACGCGCTCATCACCAGACCGCCTACCGTGTCGAATTCATCGTCGGAGAACTGGCTGTCGAAAAAATCGTTGAAGTTTTCGATCGGGGTCAGCGCCTTGATCAGGAAGTCACCGCTGGGCAGCGGCTTGATGTAGCTGTCTTCCTCGACGTCATGCTCGTCTTCGATGTCGCCGACTATCTGTTCCAGTACGTCTTCGATGGTCACCAGGCCCGCCACACCGCCGTATTCGTCGATGACGATGGCCATGTGGTTATGGTTGGCGCGGAACTCGCGCAGCAGCACATTAAGGCGCTTGGACTCGGGGACGAAGGTCGCCGGCCGCAGCAAATCCCTGACGTTGAAGCTATCGCCGTTTTCCTTGAGGATCAGTGGCAGCAGGTCCTTGGCCAGCAGGACGCCCATGACGTCGTCGTGGCTTTCACCAATCACCGGATAGCGCGAGTGCGCGGAATCGATGACCGCCGGAAGAAATTCGCGAGGTGTCTGGGTCGCCTTGATGCTGATCATCTGCGAGCGCGGAACCATGATGTCCCGTACTTGCAGGTCCGCGACCTGGATGGCGCCTTCGACGATGGCCAGCGCTTCGCTGTCCAGCAACTTGTTCTGATGGGCTTCGCGCAGCAGCTCCAGCAGCTCCTGACGGTTTTTCGGCTCGTGGGCAAAAGCTTGGGTGAGTTTACCCAGCCAGGACTTTTGCCCGTTGCTCGATCGATCTTCGCTCATAGCGATTACTCTGAATCCTTTGTTGTATCAGTGGGGGAGGAATCGATTTCGTCGTCCGCATAAGGGTCGGGATGACCCAGTTCGGCAAGCAACGTTCGTTCCAGTGCTTCCATTTCTTCGGCTTCATCGTCGTCTATATGGTCGTAACCCAGCAGATGCAAGCAGCCGTGGATGACCAGATGTGCCCAGTGGGCGTCGAGTGCCTTGCCTTGTTCGGCGGCTTCGCGCTCGACCACCGGTACGCAGATCACCAGGTCGCCGAGCAGCGGGATGTCCAGCAGCTCGTCCGGCACATCGGCCGGGAAGGACAGCACATTGGTGGCGTAATCCTTATGCCGCCAGGTGTGGTTCAGCTCCCGGCCTTCGGGTTCATCGACCAGGCGGATGGTCAGTTCCGAGTCAGCAGTGCGCTGACGCAGGGCCAGTTCGCACCATTGACGGAACTCCGCTTCGCTGGGGGCGGGCTGTTGGCTTTCAAGTTGCAGATCAAGCTCAAGCATCGCGGCGAGTGTCCCTGGCGGTAGAGAGCCGGGTCGAATCGTCGTCGACGCGATTCTCGAAGCGCTCGTAGGCTTCGACAATCTGCTGCACCAATGGATGGCGCACCACGTCTTTGGGCATGAAGTGCGTGAAGCTGATGCCTGGCACACCCTTGAGCACGTCGATCACATGGGACAACCCCGAGCGCGTGCCTTTGGGCAAGTCGACCTGAGTGATGTCACCGGTGATGACGGCTGTGGAGCCGAAGCCGATCCGCGTCAAAAACATTTTCATCTGCTCGACGGTGGTGTTCTGGCTTTCGTCGAGAATGATGAAGCTGTTGTTCAGCGTTCGTCCGCGCATATAGGCCAGTGGCGCGATCTCGATGACCTGACGTTCGATCAGTTTGGCGACGTGTTCAAAGCCGAGCATTTCGTACAGCGCGTCATACAGCGGGCGCAGGTACGGATCGACTTTCTGTGCCAGGTCGCCGGGCAGGAAGCCGAGTTTTTCGCCGGCTTCAACCGCTGGGCGCACCAGCAGGATGCGGCGGACTTGCTCACGCTCCAGTGCGTCTACCGCGCAGGCAACGGCGAGATAGGTCTTGCCGGTACCGGCGGGGCCGATGCCGAAGTTGATATCGTTACCGAGAATTTCCTTCACGTAGCGCTGCTGATTCAAGCCGCGAGGGCGAACCATGCCTTTTTTGGTGCGCAGTGTGACGGCGGGTTCGGCGGCCGTATGGTTGTCGAGCTCTTCCACGGCCGATTCCTGCAGGAACAGGTGAACCATGTCCGGCGACAGCTCGGTACTTTTGGTTTCCCGATACAGGCGGCGCAGAAGGTTTTCCGCGGAGGAGGTGTGTTTGGGTTCGCCGATCAGTTCGAACTGGTTTCCGCGATTGCGGATTTCGATGGTCAGGCGCTGTTCGATCAGGCGCAAATGCTCGTCGAGCTGCCCGCACAGATTGGCGAAACGGCGAGCCTCAAAGGGCTCGAGGATGAAACGATGTGGTTCGATGGGTGCGTTCAAGGTCGTTTTTAGCCGCCCTGGGGCAATTAAGATGAAATCAAGGATAACGCCAGTGGGCCGGGTGCGAAAGCTCTTAAATAACTTGCTGTGTTCGACGATTACCCCTGTGGCGAGGGGGCTTGCCCCCGCTGAAGCGCGAAGCGGTCCCAAATTGGGCGACACGTTCTTTCAGTTAGTGCCGAGTTGCCTGACTTTACGACTGCTTCGCAGCCGAGCGGGGGCAAGCCCCCTCGCCACAGAAGCGCGTGCCGACACTTATTGCAACAAAGAGCCGCGCAGCGAGTGCGGTTGCGCGGCATCGATATGCACGTCGGCGAACTGCCCGATCAGCTGCGGATTGTCGCAGCGGAAGTTGACGATACGGTTGTTCTCGGTCCGCCCCTGCAATTCGCCCGGGTCTTTCTTCGAATAATCGGTCACCAGGATGCGCTGGGTCGAGCCGACCATTTGTCGGCTGATCTCGAAGCCTTGCTGATTGAGTCGATGTTGCAGAGCGTTCAGCCGTTCTTTTTTCAGTTCTTCCGGTGTTTCGTCGGGCAAATCGGCGGCCGGGGTGCCCGGGCGCTGGCTATAGACGAACGAATAGGAAAAGTCGAAACCGACGTCTTCGATCAGCTTCATGGTCTGCTGGAAGTCTTTTTCGGTCTCGCCGGGGAAGCCGACAATGAAGTCCGAGCTGATGCAGATGCCCGGTACCGCAGCTCGCAGCTTACGCAGCTTGGACTTGTATTCCAGCGCAGTGTGGTTGCGCTTCATCGCCGCCAGAATGCGGTCCGAACCCGACTGCACCGGCAAATGCAGGTGCTTGACCAGCTCCGGCACTTCGGCGTGGGCCTGAATCAGGCTATCGGAGAACTCCAGCGGGTGCGAGGTGGTGTAGCGGATGCGCTCGATACCGTCGACGGCAGCAACCACCCGGATCAGCTCGGCGAGGTCCGCCAGGCGACCGTCATGGGTCTGGCCGCGGTAGCCATTGACGTTCTGGCCGAGCAGGGTAACTTCGCGCACCCCGTTTTCTGCCAGGTGAATGATTTCCGCCAGTACGTCGTCGAACGGTCGGCTGACTTCTTCGCCACGGGTGTAGGGCACCACGCAGAACGTGCAGTACTTGCTGCAGCCTTCCATGACCGAGACGTAGGCGCTCGGGCCGTCGATGCGTGGTTCCGGCAGATGGTCGAATTTTTCGATTTCCGGGAACGAGACGTCGACTTGCGGCAGCTTGGTCAGGCGTGCGGCGTCGATCATTTCCGGCAAGCGGTGCAGGGTTTGCGGGCCGAACACCACGTCGACATACGGCGCGCGGTCACGGATTGCCGCGCCTTCCTGGCTGGCCACGCAACCGCCGACGGCGATCACCATGTCCGGGTTGGCCAGTTTCAGTTCGCGCCAACGGCCGAGCTGGGAATACACCCGATCCTGGGCGCGTTCGCGGATCGAGCAGGTGTTGAGCAGGATGACGTCCGCGTCTTCGGCGCGGGCAGTCACTTCCAGGGCCTGATGTTCACCCAGCAGATCGACCATGCGCGAGCTGTCATACTCGTTCATCTGGCAACCGTGGGTTTCGATATAGAGCTTCTTGGCCATGGGGGTTCGTCAACTGGTTCAAAGAACCGCGCATTATAGGGAACATGTCCCAAGGTTCCTACCGCTGTGCGTCCGGCGGCTATGCTATAGTTCGCGCCCTCATATATATCCCCCGATTTGTTGCCCGCCCACCATGACCAAACGTGAAGCTCCAATCTACAAGGTGATTTTCCTTAATCAGGGCCAGGTGTTCGAAATGTACGCCAAGCAGATCTATCAAAGTGATCTGTGGGGCTTCCTGGAAGTGGAAGAGTTCGTCTTTGGCGAGCGCACACAGCTGGTCGTCGACCCCGGCGAAGAGAAGCTCAAGGCGCAGTTCGAAGGCGTGGTACGCAGTTTTGTGCCGATGCATTCGATCGTACGCATCGACGAGGTCGAGCGACTGGGTACGCCGAAAATCACTGAAGCACGCGGCATGAGCAACGTTATGCCGTTTCCGATGCCGATGCCGGATAAGTAACACTCGGTACTTTGTGGTGAGTGGAGCTTTCTAGTGGCGAGCGAGCTTGCTGTGGCGAGGGGGCTTGTCGGAACGCCGCATCGCCCCGCTCGGCTGCGAAGCAGTCGTAAGCCAACCGGCGCGGTGTGCCAGGCGGAGTTCGATTGCAGGTTTTAGGACCGCTTCGCGCTCCAGCGCGGGCAAGCCCGCTCGCCACAAAAGCCCGCCAGGCGTTCGATCAGGCAGGATTCAAGGCAGCGGCGAAAAAGGCGAACGCCCGTCGGCGCTTTGCAATTCCAGCAGGTATTTGCGAAAAATTTGTCCCAGCACCTGGGTCGCGACTTCCAGCTCCTCGCGCTGCATGTGCTCGGCGACTTCGTCGGCGGTATCCAGCGCATCTTCGGCGCCATTGACCGCCGCCATCTTCAGCACGATATAGGCCTGGACATTGTTGGCCGGCACACCTTCGCCATGGAAGAACATGCTGCCAAGCTTGAACTGTGCCTGGGCGTGGCCTTGCAGAGAAGCTTTCTCGTAGTAACTCAAGGCTTGATTGAGGTCGCGCGGCGTATTTTTGCCGTCGTAATAGAATTCGCCCAACTCGTATTGTGCCTGTGCATCCCCTGTATCCGCCGCTTGCTTGCAGGCGGCGAGCGCCTCGGCCAAGTCTTGCGGCTGAGTATTGAGGGTGCAACGACCCATCGCTGGGATCAACAACGAGTTGCCGCCTGCTTGTGCGTGCGCGAGCAGGGGCTGAAGGAGCAACAGGCAGCCCAATGCAAGGGTGCGGCCGGTGCGGTTCATGGGAATCGACGTACCTCTGAGGGGCGCGTGGACCCCCTGGGGGATCCAATAAGCGCGCATTATGAAATAAGCAGGGCCAACCTTACAAAGTCTTTACTCGTTTTTCTGCTGCGCGGGGGCCATATCTGCCGCTTTCGGGGATTTTGCCGCTGCGCGGGAGGGAAATCGGCTGTGGCAGCAAGCAAAACTGACGCCGGCGTCCCCCGGCATCAGTCCTGCGAGGCTTACTTCAGTGCAGCAAAAGCGCGTTCGGCAGCATCGAGGGTCAGTTGCAGCTCGGCATCGCCATGGGCGATCGAGGTGAAACCGGCTTCAAAGGCGCTGGGTGCCAGGTACACGCCACCCTCGAGCATCAAGTGGAAGAAGCGCTTGAACAGGCCGGCGTCGCTGGCCATGACGTCATCAAAGGTGACGATGTCGTCAGCGCCGCTGAAGTACAGGCCGAACATACCGCCGGCCTGGGTGGTCACGAACGGAATGCCGGCCGCGTCGGCACGCTGTTGCAGGCCGTCGAGCAGGCGACTGGTGTAGTCAGTCAGCTCGGCGTGGAAGCCCGGACGGCTGATCAGGCGCAGGGTGGTCAGGCCCGCAGCCATGGCCAGCGGGTTACCGGACAGGGTGCCGGCCTGATAGACCGGGCCCAAGGGGGCGATATGCGACATGATTTCGCGTTTACCACCGAAGCAGCCCACCGGCATACCGCCACCAATGATCTTGCCGAACGTGCTCAGGTCCGGGACAACGCCGTAGTGGGCCTGGGCGCCACCCAGGGCGACGCGGAAACCGGTCATTACTTCGTCGAAAATCAGCACCACGCCGTGTTTGTCGCAGAGCGTGCGCAGGCCTTCGAGGAAGCCCGGTGCCGGCGGCACGCAGTTCATGTTGCCGGCCACCGGTTCGACGATGATGCACGCCACTTCCTGGCCGACTTCGCTGAGCATCTGCTCGACAGCGTCGATGTCGTTGAATGGCAAGGTCAGGGTGTGTCTGGCAAATGCGGCGGGTACCCCGGCAGAGCTGGGAACACCTTGGGTCAGTGCGCCAGAGCCGGCCTTGACCAGCAGGCTGTCGGAGTGGCCGTGGTAGCAACCTTCGAACTTGATGATGCTGTCACGACCGGTGAAGCCGCGGGCCAGACGAATCGCACTCATGGTCGCTTCAGTACCGGAACTGACCATGCGGACCATTTCCATCGAGGGCACGATGGAGCAGACCAGATCGGCCATCTGGGTTTCCATTTCGGTCGGAGCGCCATAGGACAGCCCGTGTTCGAGCTGCTTGCGCACCGCATCGAGCACTTCGGGGTGGCTGTGGCCGAGGATCATCGGTCCCCAGGAGCCGACATAGTCGACGTAGCGCTTGTCATCTTCGTCTGTGACGTAGGCGCCCTCGGCGTGTTTGAAGAACAACGGGGTGCCGCCGACGCTCTTGAAGGCACGAACGGGCGAGTTCACGCCGCCGGGAATGTGTTTCTGGGCATTGGCAAACAGGATTTCGGAACGAGACATGATGGGGCTCTCTGAATCAGGATTCGGCTATTTAGATATGAAACAGGGCTTTGAAGGCGCGCGCGCGCTGCGTCACTTCCTGGGTGCTCGCGGCACCGAACAGGCCGTGGACCACGGCCAGCAGGTCGGCGCCGTGAGCCACCAGCGGGGCGGCGTTTTCCAGGGTGATGCCGCCGATCACGCAGATTGGCAGGTGCAATTTGCTGCGGGCCTGGTCGAGCAAGTCGAGAGTGGCCGCCGGCGCGCCGGGCTTGGTGTTGGAGTTGAAGAAGCGGCCGAAGGCGACATAGCTGGCGCCTTCCTTGGCGGCTTGTTCGGCGAGTTCGAGCTGAGCGTGGCAGGTCGAGCCGATGATCGCCTTACGCCCGAGCAGGGCCCGGGCCGGGGTCAGCGGGCCGTCGGTCTGCCCCAGGTGGACGCCGACGCCGAGGCGCGCGGCCAGTTCGGCATCGTCATTGATGATCAACTGGGCGCCGTAGCGTTCACACAAAGTACGCAGGGTTTCGGCTTCGCGCAGCCGACGGGCTTCGTCGGAGCTCTTGTCGCGGTACTGCAGCAGTGTGACACCGCCCTCCAATGCCGCTTCCACATAAGGCAGGAACTTGCCGGCCAACAGTTGACTGTCGGTAATGGCATACAGGCCACGTAGTTTCATCGAACAAGCCTCATGGCGTTACGAGCAAAAATCCAGTGGCAGCCGGCGCGGGACGAACTGGCCTTTGCCGAGCTGTTCGGCATCGCGCAGGGTGCGCCAAGTGTAGTTCAGCGCTGATTGCACGGCGCTGGCGAGGTTTTCACCCAGGGCCAGACGACCGGCCAGGGCGCTGGCCAAGGTGCAGCCCGAACCGTGATAGCTGCCGGGCAAACGCTGGCAGGTGTAGGTCTGGCGGGTGCCATCGCGGCTGTACAGGCGGTTATGTACTTCATGCTCATCGCCATGGCCGCCGGTGATCAGCAGGTGTTTGCAGTAGGGCAGGAGTTTTTCTGCACACTCGTCAGGGGTGCCTTCAGGCAGTTCGGCGAGGATGCGGGCTTCGGGAAGGTTAGGGGTGGCAATGGTCGCCAGCGGCAGCAGGCGTTCGCGCATGGCATAGCCGACTTCATCCTTGCCCAGGCGCCCGCCGCCACCGGCACGCAACACCGGGTCGCAGACCAGCGGCAAATGCGGATGCGCCTGGAGCAGCTCGACGACGGTGTCGACCATTTCCAGCGAGCCGAGCATGCCCAGCTTGACCGCCGCGACGGTCGAGTCGTTGAGCACGGCATTGGCCTGGGCCAATACCCACTCACGGTCGAGGACGCGGAAGTCGCTGACGTTGACCGTGTCTTGCACGGTCAGCGCGGTGACTGCCGTGGCAGCATGACAACCCTGAGCGAGCAGGGCTTCGATATCTGCCTGCAGGCCGGCGCCACCACTTGGGTCGTGGCCGGAGAGACAGAGGACAACGGGGCGAGAGCTGTAGATATTCATGGTGCGCGAGCTTACCACCAAACGCTTTTTTTCGGTTGTGTGGCGAGGGGGCTTGTTGTGGTGAGGGGGCTTGCCCCCGCTGGGCTGCGAAGCAGCCCAAAAACCTGCAATCGAGTTCTGTCTGGCACACCGCGTCGATTGGCTCACGACTGCTTCGCAGCCGAACGGGGCGATGCGGCGTTCCGACAAGCCCCCTCACCACAGAGCGCCCGGCTTCAGGCCTCTTATGGTTGCCAGATATGAGGGGCCAGCACAGGTACTTCACCACTTGATCCGGTCAACAGCTCTAGATCAATGGATGGCGCTGAGACGCCCGTACTAGAGCCTTTGAACTAAAGATTTCAATGGTGCTCTATGGCCATCAACGGCTATGCTAGAGTGGATCCAAACCACTGACAAGTATTGCCGGTCTTACGTCTACCAAGGGAAATGGGGGCTTCCTGACTCAACCGGACAGGCCATGCTGGGGCTTTATGCGCTATTTGCTGATGTTGCTGCTGAGCTTGCCAATGCTGGCCGGTGCAGCCGAGTTTAATGAGTACACTCAAAGCCTCCCCTTGGGGCGAGTCATGCAGGTGTTCGAAGACGTGAGTGGCGAGGCGACAATCGCCGACGTCAGCTCGCAGGCTTTGGCCGGCAGTTTCAAGACTCATGATAAGGCCACCCTCAATGCCGGTTACTCGCACTCGGTGTTCTGGCTGAAAATCGATCTGCATTATCGTCCCGGCAATCCGGCGGCGCAGCACACCTGGTTGCTGGAGCTGGCCTATCCGCCTCTCGATCATCTCGACTTGTACCTGCCCGATGCCGCTGGCGGCTATCAATTGGCCCAGCGTACGGGCGACGCCTTGCCGTTCTCCAGTCGGCAGATCCGCCAGAACAACTATCTAATCGACCTGGATTTCGCCCCTGATCAACGCAAAACCCTGTACCTGCGCCTGCAAAGCCAGGGTTCAATCCAGGCACCCCTGACCCTTTGGTCGAGTACCGCCTACCTGGAAGAGCAGCCACAACGTCTATACGTGCTGGGCATGATCTATGGCGTGTTGCTGGGCATGCTGGTCTACAACCTGTTCATCTACCTTGCCGTCCGTGACACCAGCTACCTCTATTACATTTTCTATATTGCGTCGTTCGGTTTGTACCAATTGTCGGTGAACGGCGCAGCGGTGGAATATTTCTGGCCGAACAATCCCTGGTGGGCCAACGCCTCGACACCCTTCTTCATTGGCGCCGCAGGGCTTTTCGGCAGCCAGTTCGCCCGCAGCTTTTTGCAGACCGCCAGCCACAGTCGCTGGCTCGACCGACTGCTGCTGGTACTGATCGCATGCAGCGCGGTGGTGGTGGCACTGTCGTTGATGGCCAGCTATGCCCTGGCCTTGCGCCTGGCGACAGGGTTGGCCCTGGCCTTTACCGTGACGATTTTTGCCGCCGGGGTGTTCGCCTGGTGTCGGGGTTTGCGGGTGGCCCGGTATTTCATCATCGCCTGGTCGGCGTTTCTGGTCGGTGGAGCGATCAACACACTGATGGTGCTGGGCTACCTGCCAAACGTGTTCCTGACCATGTATGCCAGCCAGATCGGTGCGGCACTTGAGGTGGCATTGCTGTCACTGGCCCTGGCCGATCGCATTAACTCGATGCGCGCGCAGCAGGCCCGGACCTTGTTCGATGCTGGTCAGAAACTCGAAGTGTTGAACCAGCAACTGGCCCACAGCAACCGGCTCAAGGACGAATTCCTCGCGACCCTGACCCATGAGTTGCGCACGCCGATGAACGGGGTGATCGGCTCGCTGGAACTGATGCAGACCGTAGACCTCGGCCCGGAGTTGGAGCAGTTCCAGCAGACGGCCGCGAGCTCGGCGCGAGACATGATGCGCATGGTCAATGGGATCCTCACCCTGACCGAGTTGCAGGCCGGCAGGCTCAAGGTGCAACGGCAAGACTTCAGCCTGCACGGGGTACTCGATGCCCTGCAAATGCAGTTCGCCGCAAATGCCATGGGCAAGGCCCTGGATTTTCAGGTCGAGGTGGGGAAGGGATTGCCGGATCGTCTGCAAGGCGATAGCGCAAAACTGACTCAATGCCTGGAGTGCTTGCTCGACAACGCCATCAAGTTTACCGGGGTGGGTGGGCTGGTGCTGCGAGTCACCGGGAAGTCGGTGGGTGAGGGCCGGGTGGCGCTGTGCTTCGCGGTCATCGACACGGGTATCGGTTTCACCCAACTGGATGACGCCAACCTGTATCAGCGATTCTTCCAGCTCGACGGTTCGATGACCCGCGAATACGGCGGGCTGGGTGTCGGCCTGGCGATTTGCCGGCAACTGATCGAGTTGCTCGGCGGGCGTTTGACCCATCAATCAGAGCCCGGCCGCGGCAGTTGTTTCCAGCTGGAAGTCGAGTTCGATACCGATAGCGCACAACCTTTGGTCGTCGAGCAAAGCTTCCAGGGACATGGGCCGATAACCCGTCGTACGCCTCAGGAATGTCGCGTGTTGTTGGTCGATGACAGCAGCATCAATCAACTGGTGGTGCGTGGCATGCTGCTCAAGTTGGGCTATCGGGTGCGCACGGCGGACAGTCCGCGGGCGACCCTGGATCTGCTTCGGCACGAAGCTTTCGATGCCGTGGTGCTTGATAGCCAGCTGGCGCGACTCGACGGCGTGTCGATCTGCTGTCAGTTGCGGGCGCTGCCAGGTTATGCGCAGCTGCCAGTGCTGGCAGTCACAGCGAATGCCGGGCGTGAGCGTTGCCAGGCGGTGGGGATGACCGAGTATTTGAGCAAGCCGGTGAAATTCGAAGAGTTGCAGGCGATTTTGTATCGCCGGGTGCTTTGTCGGGAACATGGTGAAAGCGCCGATATTTAGGCGTATATGCCACTTTGTTCAGCGCAGGGGTGGTGCTTAACTGGGATCCTGGTCCACCCCAAAGGAGCCCCGCCATGAACCTGCATCAGTTCGCCGAAACCCACGAGGTTACCAATCAGCCGCCCTCTCTGGATGGCATCAACCTCTATCGCATCGACCTGCCACTGCAGGAATGGGCGCGGCGATTCGGCGCGGGTTGGGCCGAATCACGGATTGATCGCTATGGCGCGCTGGCAGGTGGGCCGTTGATGGAAGCAGGGTTTCTGGCCAATCAGAACAAACCGGTATTCGTCAGTCACGACCGTTATGGTCATCGCATCGATCTGGTGGAATTTCACCCGTCCTACCATCAACTGATGCGCACCGCCGTCGAGCATGGTTTGACCTCATTGCCCTGGACCGATCCGCAGTCCGGAGCCCATGTGGCCCGTGCGGCCATGACCTATTTGCATAGCCAGGCCGAGGCCGGCAGCGGCTGCCCGTTGACCATGACCTTCGCCTCGGTGCCGGCGCTGCGCTTGCAGCCGGACATCGCCGAACAATGGCTACCGAAAGTTCTCGCCACCGAATACGACCCGCGCAACGTTGGCATCGCCCACAAGGCCGGCGCAACCCTCGGCATGGCGATGACCGAGAAGCAGGGCGGCACCGATGTCCGGGCCAACACCACCCAGGCTTTTCCGGTGGGAGCTGCAGGTCCGGGTCAGGCCTATGAACTGGTTGGCCACAAATGGTTCTGTTCGGCGCCGATGTGCGACGCCTTCCTGACCCTGGCCCAGACTGACAAGGGCTTGACCTGCTTCCTGCTGCCGCGCCATCGCCCGGACGACAGCCGCAACCAGTTCTACATCCAGCGTCTGAAAAACAAACTCGGCAATTGGTCCAACGCCTCCAGCGAAGTGGAGTTTCGCGGGGCTCTGGCCTGGATGGTCGGCGAGGAAGGCCGCGGCGTGCCGACCATCATCGAGATGGTCGCCATGACCCGCTTCGATTGCATGGTCGGTTCCAGTGCCCTGATGCGTCAGGCGCTGACCCAGGCCAGCCATCACTGTGCGCATCGGCGGGTCGGCGGCAAGCTGCTCAGCGAACAACCCCTGATGCAGAACGTGCTGGCCGATCTGGCCCTGGAAAGCGAGGCCGCCCTGGCCTTGAGCCTGCGCATGGGACGAGCACTGGATCAACTGGATGACTCCCAGGAAGCCAAATTCGCCCGGCTGGTGACGGCAGTGGGCAAGTACTGGATCTGCAAACGGGCGCCGGCCATGATCAACGAAGCCGCCGAGTGCATGGGCGGTGCCGGTTATGTCGAGGAAAGCATCCTGCCGCGTCTGTACCGTGAGGCACCCGTGAACTCGACGTGGGAAGGTTCCGGCAACGTGCAGTGCCTCGACGTGTTGCGGGCCTTGTCGAAAGAGCAGGGGGTGCTGGATGTATTGTTCAGCGAATTGGGCGATGGCCATGGCGACAAGCGCCTGGCTGCGCACATCAGTCAATTGCAGGCGGCGTTCAAGGACACCAGTGACATTCAGTACCGCGCTCGGCAGCTGACTGAAGACATCGCGCTGGGACTGCAAGCCAAGCTGTTGCTGGAGGCGGGCAATGCCAGTGTCAGCGATGCTTTCATTGCCAGTCGCCTGGGCACTGCCGGTCGGGTCTATGGCATGCTGCCACGAGGTCTGGACGTGCGAGCGATTGTTGCGCGATCGACACCTCAGGGCTTCTGATCGGGCTGAGTTGCAGGCAAGATGAAGGCCTGCAGATCAGAACACAGGATGCTTATCGTGACCGAAGCTTTTATTGTCGTTCAAACCGCCGAGCAAGCCGTGGACCGGCTTGCTGCTCTGCACGAACGTGCGACCACCGCGCTGAGCCAGGCCCTCAAGCAGTACCTGAAGGATCGCATCGAACCGGACGCCGAGCAGCGCGCCCTGTTTCGTTACCCTGAACTGCGCTTGACCTATCTCTGCCAGGGCGAAGTCCCCCAGACTACTCGGGCTTACGCCAAGGTCCAGTTGCCCGGCACCTACAGCGTCACCGTCACCCATCCTTCAGCCTTCCGTAATTATCTGCTGGAGCAACTGGTGCCGCTGATGCACGACTTCACCGTGACGGTGGAAGTAGGCGTCAGCGAGCAGAACATTCCTTATCCCTATGTGGTCGAGCAGGGCGATGAGCTTGGCGGCTCCGGCGTCACAGCTGCAGCGCTGGCTCGGGTGTTCCCCAGCACCGACTTGTCGGCGGCCACCGATGGCATCGCCGATGGCCTCTATGATTGGGAAAACACCGATCCGCTGCCCTTGGCGCTGTTCGACGCGGCGCGGGTCGATTTCTCGCTGCGTCGTCTGGTGCACTACACCGGCAGCGACTGGCGGCATGTGCAGCCGTGGATCCTGCTGACCAACTATCACCGCTATGTCGACCAGTTCATCGTGCACGGCCTGGAGCAATTGCGCAGCGATCCACGCTTCGTGCGTTTGGTGTTGCCGGGCAATGTAATCATCGAAAAGAGCATGGACCACAGCGAAGCCTCGGCGATTGCCGCCGGAGTGGTCTGGCACCGCTATCAGATGCCGGCCTATCACCTGCAAGCCAGTGACGGTCATGGGGTGACCCTGGTGAATATCGGTGTCGGTCCGTCCAATGCGAAAAACATCACCGACCATTTGGCCGTGCTGCGTCCGCACTGCTGGCTGATGATCGGGCACTGTGGCGGCTTGCGTCAGTCGCAGACCATTGGTGACTACGTGCTGGCTCACGCCTACATGCGCCGCGACGGGATCCTCGATCGGGTAGTACCACCGAATATTCCGATCCCTGCCCTGGCCGAAGTGCAGATGGCCTTGCAGCAAGCGGCGGCCAACGTCACCGGTGAGAAAGGCGATGATCTGAAAAAGCGCCTGCGCACCGGCACGGTGCTGACCTACGATGACCGTAACTGGGAGCTGCGCTGGGCTCAGGAGCGTCCGCTGATCAACCTGTCGCGAGCCGTGGCGGTGGACATGGAAAGCGGCACCATTGCTGCCCAGGGTTATCGCCTGCGAGTGCCTTATGGCACCTTGCTGTGTGTCTCGGACAAACCGCTGCACAGTGAAATCAAACTGCCGGGTTCGGCCAACGCGTTCTATGAACGTGCGGTCAGCCAGCACTTGAAGATCGGCATCGCCGCAGTGGATCTGCTGCGCACCGAGCTCAACTCGCTGCATTCACGCAAACTGCGCAGCTTCGACGAACCGCCCTTCCGCTGATTGCGGGATGGTCATTTAACGGTTGGGCCACTAGCATGGTGAGCCCTGACCGTTAGATGTTCTTTTCGCCATGCCTCGTCCACCTCGTCCCGTTTCCCGCCGCCCTGGCGCGAACACCCCGCAATCTTCCTCAGCACCACGGCGTGTCGCCAAGGCACCACCGGCCGAGCCGAAGCTGATCCTGTTCAACAAGCCATTTGATGTGCTGACTCAATTCAGCGATGGCGAAGGGCGAGCGACGCTCAAGGACTTTATCGAGATTCCCGGCATTTATCCGGCGGGCCGGCTGGATCGAGACAGCGAAGGCTTGCTGCTGCTGACCAACGATGGCCAGCTCCAGGCGCGGATTGCCGATCCGAAACACAAACTGGCCAAGACCTATTGGGTGCAGGTGGAAGGCGAGCCCAGCGCTGAGCAATTGCAGCGGTTGCGCGACGGCGTCGAGTTGAATGACGGCATGACCTTGCCCGCCGAGGCGCGGCAGCTTGAAGAGCCGCAGCTATGGCCGCGCAATCCGCCAGTGCGGTTCCGCAAGAGTGTGCCGACCAGTTGGCTGGAGCTGGTGATTCGCGAAGGGCGCAACCGCCAGGTGCGCCGGATGACTGCCGCGGTGGGCTTGCCGACCCTGCGTCTGGTGCGGGTGCGAATCGGCGACTGGTCTATCGAAGGGCTGGATCAGGGTCAGTGGAAAGAAGTCCCCGCGCGTTTATAAGGTGCCGGATTCGATCAGCCCGATGACCACGCTTTTGATCACAAAGGCGGCAACGCCCAAGCCCAGTACGGAAAACAGAATGATAGAACCGAACCGCCCGGCCTTGGACTTCTTAGCCAAATCCCAGACGATGAAACCCATGAAAATAATCAGGATGGTCACCAGACTGGTCATCATCCACTCTTCGAATACTGCAGGATCCATTGAAACTCTCCAGCGCGTCAGGGCAAAAAAAGGCCGGGGGAGTATACGCCAAGGGTGATTGGTGGTGTATTGACGTGCGTCGACCTGTCGCAGCCCTGGTGAGGGACTCGTACTGTGGCGAGGGGGCTTGCCCCCGCTGGGCTGCGAAGCAGTCCTAAAATCTGCAACCGCTTTTTTCCAGATAAACCGGGTTAGCTGGCTTTACGACCGCTGCGCGGCCGAACGGGGGCAAGCCCCCTCGCCACAACAAGCGCCTCGCCACAGGGGAATCGCCTTCAGCCGCGCAGATGCGTCAGCGGCAACTCAGTGCTATTGAGCACCTGATTGAGTACAAAGCTCGAGCGCACGCTGGTCACGCCTTCAATGCGGGTCAGGTGGCCGAGCAACAGCTTCTGGTAGTGATCCATGTCCGGTACCACCACCTTGAGTTGATAGTCGGCGTCCATACCTGTCACCAGGCTGCATTCGAGCACCTGCGGCAGGTTGCGAATCGCCGCTTCAAAGTTCTCGAAGCGCTCGGGGGTGTGCCGGTCCATGCCGATCAGCACGTAGGCGGTCAGGCTCAGGCCGAGCTTCTTGCGATCGAGCAGGGCGACCTGGCGGGAAATATAGCCGTCGTCTTCCAGTTGCTTGACTCGCCGCGAGCAGGGCGAGGGTGACAGACCGATACGCTCGGCCAGCTCCTGATTGGAGATGCGCGCGTCCCGCTGCAATTCCGCCAAAATGCTCAGGTCATATCGGTCAAGTTTGCTCATGGGTCAGTCCTTTGTCATAACTATTGCGGCTAATTATCTATCTTTAGTTAAAAATTGCGCAAGCTATGTTTATTTGAGCAATCTTCGCAATCCTCTGCCGAGGCCTCAGGCCTATTCTTATTACCAGAATCACTGCCCGGACAAACAGTCCAGTGCGGCTCGCCGAATCAGGCCAGCTGCGGTCGCCAACCCCACAGGGTTGAGTCGGCCCCCGGGCTACACACTGTCCAGAAGACGGAGTGAGGTGAGCCGGCGTCATAAGCGTCGAGCACGGACGAAGTTCTCAAAGGGAGCCCAACGGGTCTCCCTTTTTTAATGCCTGCGAAATAAGTCTCGTGACTGATAACCTGTTGCAGAACCGCCCCAGGCTTTTCCAGTCTGATGGATAGGTCCTGAACCGCAGTGAGGAATCGCATGAAGTCGCGCATCTGGCGTTTGGCAGGTGTTGGTTTGCTTTGCATGAGTGTCGGCGCGCAATTGCTGGCTGACGAGCGGGATGACGGGCAACGTCCACAACACAATGGTTCCAATAGCGGTGGCCAGCGTGATCATGGCGTCGAAGGGCGGTCGGGAAACAATCAACCGCGTGCGGACAACAATCAGCAACGTCCACAGAATCACCAACCGCGCCCGCAGAACCAGATTATTCGCGGCGACAACAGCCAACAGTTCGAGCAAAACGGCCGCAATCCTGGCGCACAGGGGCAGAACGGTGGGCAGCACGATCCCAATGGTCAGGGCCGGTCTGCGTCGCAGACGAACAGTAACCTGCCGATTCAAAGCCGCCCGGACACCGTCCGCCAGACCCAGCAGCCACAGCGTGGTTACTATCAGGACGTTCCCCGGCGCAACGATAACAACCAGCATTGGCAGTCAGGCGGCCCCGGTTCGCGCTCAGGCTACAACGATCACTCCAATGACCATCGCTGGCAGGGTCGCCCGGGCGGGCATGGCAACAGCTGGGGGCCTGGTCCGCACTATCGTCCGGGTTATGTGATCGATCGGTTCCCGGATCGCAATTACCGCGTGCCGTATCGCGGTCAAGACTACTTCTATTCCGGCGGTTACTGGTATCGCCCGCAAGGCCCGCGTTATGTAGTGGTCAGGCCTCCACACGGGATCCGCGTCAGCTACCTGCCCGATTACGCCCAGGAAGTCTGGATCGGCGGCGCGCTGCTCTTTTTGGCGGCCGGTTCCTACTACGCGTATGAGTCCAGCACCCAGCAATACGTGGTGGTTGATCCGCCGGTGGCGGCGCAACCGGTCAGCAATGGCTACGACGTGGTCGCCTACCCGGCAAACGGGCAGACGCCCGAGCAGGTCAATCAGGATGGCTACGACTGCTATCGCTGGGCGGTCGAGCAGAGCGGATTCGATCCGGCGGCGGTCACCTATCAACCGGCGCCAGCGGTGGTGCAAATCTATCGCCAGGCCCAGGGCAACTGCCTGAGCAGTCGCGGTTATCAGGTCAGCTATTAGGCCGAAAGCCTGAGGTCTTGGCAGGGCTCACCACTTCTTGCGGGTCGGCGTGCACCAGCACCTCGGCCAGCGGGTAAGCGGCGCTGATCGCTTCGGCGGCGCGATCGCTGATGCCGTGGGCGACGGTTAGGGTCAACTCACCCGGCAACTCCAGATGCAATTGCACGAACCAGTGATTGCCGGAGATCCGGGTGCGCAGGTCATGTGCGCCAAGCACCCCCGGCACGCTGCAAGCCAGTTCGAGCATGTGCTGGCTGACGTCCGGCGGCAATTCTTCGTCCATCAACACCGCGACACTTTCCTTGGCGATTTGCCCGGCGCTCCAGAGGATGTACACCGCAATCGCCAGACCAAACCAGGCATCCAGCTGTTCCCAGCCGAAACTGGCCAGTACCAGCGCCACCAGGATGCTCGAATTGAGCAGCAGATCGGAACGGTAATGCAGCGAGTCGGCACGTACCGCGGTCGAGCCGGTTTCGCGGATTACCCGGTGTTGCAACATTAGCAGCGCGACCGTCAGCGCCAGTGACAGCAGCATCACGCCGATACCCACCCACGGGGCCCCCAGGGGTTCCGGGTTCTGCAGACGCTCGATTGCCTGCACGCCAATCAATACCGCACTGACGGCGATGAATAGCGCCTGGGCCATGCCTGAGAGTGACTCGGCCTTGCCATGCCCGTAACGGTGGTCCTCGTCTGCCGGTCGCAGGGCGTAATGCACCGCCAGCAGATTGAGAAACGACGCGGCACCGTCGAGCAGAGAGTCAGTCAGACCGGCCAGCAGGCTGACCGAGCCGCTCATCCACCAGGCGATCGCCTTGGTCACGATCAGAATGCTCGCGACCGCCAGTGAAGAGCGGGTCGCCAGACGCAACAGGCGAGCGTGTTCGGGACTACTGGTCATAGGCGTTTACGTTCCTTCGAATACGCCACTTCAAGCAGCGGGTTGCAGACCGTACATGGCCAGTTGCTGCGCGCTGCCTTTGTGCTGGATCAGCCGTGGATCATCCAGTGGGAAGCTGCGGCCCAGTTCGCTTTCGAGAATAGCCTGCAACTTGGTGTTATCGACCTTGCCGTCCGCATCGATGGCCTGCTGGAGTTTTTCCGGGGCGACCTGGGCGTTCCTGCCGGGTTCCAGGTAGATGGCACCCGTGGCGAAGTCCACGCCAAAGGCGATCAACCCTGGAATGACATAGAACAACAGGCCCACGGCGTCGAGGGCGGCCACCACCGGGTCGATCTTGCCTTCGATCTGGCCGCGGCGGTCCGGGAAGAAGATCGTGCCGCACGCGGTCATTTGGGTCACCAGGGTAGCGAGCAGAACGCCGCCAACCACACGGAAGGGAATACGCATATGAATCTCCTGAGCAAATTCGAAGTGAAAAAGCGCCCTTGGTATCAATACAGACCGTGATTAACGCCATGCAGTTCGCCGTTATACTCGCCACTCGCAGGGCGTGCTCACAGTAAATTGCGGTCGCGCCTACACCCCGGAAGACGCAAGAGTACACGAGGAGTGAGGTTTGGTTTTCCCCAATCAAAAACGAGTAACGGCGGATTGCGCTTTCCGGGGTTCGGCCCTTCGGGTTGGAGCTGTGAACGCGCCAGGCTGCGTTGCGGGACTTGGTAAGGAAACGAGACCCTTACCGGCGTCCCGCGCCTTGCCTGGCACGTCCACAGCTCCAACGCGATCCGCAATTTACTGTGAGCACGCCCTGGGGAGCCAGCATGATTTCTTTGCCGATTGATGAAGTTTTACCCGCGCTGCGTGAAGCCTTGGCGACACGCCACGAAGCCGTGCTCGAAGCACCGCCCGGCGCCGGTAAAACCACCCGCGTGCCATTGGCGTTGTTGCATGAGCCGTGGCTGGCCGGGCAAACCATCCTGATGCTTGAACCGCGTCGCCTTGCCGCCCGCGCAGCCGCCGAACGATTGGCTAGCGAGTTGGGGGAAAAGGTCGGCGAAACCGTGGGCTATCGCATTCGTCTCGACAGCAAAGTGGGACCCAATACCCGTATCGAAGTGGTCACTGAGGGAATTCTCACTCGACGCCTGCAAGATGACCCGGCGCTGGACGGTGTCGGTCTGCTGATCTTCGACGAGTTCCACGAGCGCAGCCTCGACGCTGATCTGGCGCTGGCCCTGAGCCTGAATGGTCGCGACCTGTTCCGTGATGAGCAACCGCTGAAGATTCTCTTGATGTCGGCGACCCTGGAAGGCGAACGCCTCGCCGGCTTGTTGGAAGAGGCACCGATTCTGCGCAGCGAAGGGCGTATGTACCCGGTGGCGATGCGCTGGGGCCGGGCGTTTCAGTCGGGGGAATTCATCGAGCCACGGGTGGTGCAGACCATCCTCGAGGCCTTGAACGACGAAAGCGGCAGTCTGCTGGTGTTTCTGCCGGGCCAGGCGGAGATCCGTCGGGTCCATCAACAGTTGGTCGAGGCACTGGGCGAGCGAACTGAAGTGCTGCTGTGTCCGTTGCATGGTGAACTGGACCTGAACGCGCAACGCGCCGCCATCGAACCGGCACCGCCCGGTCAGCGCAAAGTGGTGCTGGCCACCAACATCGCCGAGACCAGCCTGACCATCGACGGCGTGCGAGTGGTGATCGATGCCGGGTTGGCGCGGGTCCCGCGTTTTGATCCGGGCAGCGGCATGACTCGCCTCGACACGCAACGGATCTCCCGCGCCAGTGCGACCCAGCGCGCCGGGCGCGCGGGACGTCTGGAACCGGGCGTGTGTTATCGCCTGTGGTCCCAGGACCAGCATGAGCAGTTGGCGGCTTACGCCAGTGCGGAAATTCTTTCGGCTGATCTTGCCGGGCTGGCCCTGCAGTTGGGGCGTTGGGGTGTTCTGCCTGGGCAATTGATCTGGCTCGATGTGCCACCGGCGGCGGCTTATGCACAGGCTCAGGATCTGCTTGAGCGTTTGGGCGCACTGGAGGGCAAGACCGCCGAGGATTGGAAACTGACCCGTCACGGGCAGGCGATGGCCGAACTGCCGGCTCATCCGCGCATCGCCCATTTGTTGTTGCGTGGGCAGGCGCTGGGGTTGGCGGACATGGCCTGCGACGTCGCCGCATTGTTGGGAGAACGGGATATCTTGCGCGGCGCCGGTGCGGATCTGCACAGCCGGCTGGTGTTGTTGTCCGGCGAAGAGCGAGCGGCGCGGGGTGCTCAAGGTGGCGTTCAGCGAGCCCGGCAGCTGGCTCGACAATATCGCGGTTATCTGCGCGGCAAAGCACAGGAACCGGTCAGCGATCCGGATCATCCGCGCTGGCTTGGCGCGCTGCTGGCCCTGGCCTATCCGGATCGCGTCGCGCAGCAGCGACGGGCCGGCGGGGCCGAATATCGCCTGGCCAACGGGCGCGCGGCGCTGTTCGCCGAGGCTGATAGCCTGATGAAGCAACCCTGGTTGGTGATTGCCGATCTGGGCAGTCGTCAGGGGCAACGCGAAGAACGAATTTATCTGGCGGCGGATTTTGATCCGGCGCTGTTCGAGTCGGTGCTGGCTGAACAAGTGCGCACGGTCGATCAACTCGATTGGGATGAGCGCGAAGGTGTGCTGCGGGCCGAGCGTCAGCGCAAGGTGGGCGAACTGATTCTCAGCCGTGAACCGCTGACCGGTCTGGATGAAGCCGCGCGCAGCCAGGCGTTGGTCAATCTGGTGCGGCGTAAAGGGCTTGAGCTGTTGCCATGGACGCCGGAACTGCGCCAGTGGCAGGCACGGGTGGCTTTGCTGCGCCAGCTGGATATCGAGGGGAAAGGGCAGAGCGAATGGCCGGATGTCAGCGATGCGGCGTTGCTGTCGGGTCTGGAGCATTGGTTGTTGCCGTATCTGGGGCGGGTCTCGAGACTCAGCCACTTCGCCAATCTGGAGCTGTCCAGCATCGTCCATAACCTGTTGCCATGGCCACTGCCGCAACGCCTGGATGAACTGGCGCCACACCATTTGACGGTCCCTTCCGGCTCGTCGATTCGCCTGGATTACAGCGAGCAGCCGCCGATTCTGGCGGTGCGTTTGCAGGAGTTGTTCGGCCTGGCAGAAACCCCGCGCATTGCCGGCGGCCGGCAAGTGGTCAAGTTGCATCTGTTATCACCGGCGCGGCGTCCGGTGCAGGTAACCCAGGATTTAGCCAACTTCTGGCGTACGACCTATAGCGATGTTAAGAAAGACCTGAAGGGGAGATATCCAAAGCATTACTGGCCGGATGATCCCTTGGCAGCAGAGGCCACTGCTCGGGCAAAACCCAGGGGTACCTGAGGAGGGCGACGGGTCGAGCTGGTCAGGTCACCAGATGTGGCCAGGAATGGTCTCAACCTTGCGGCTGGTTGGGAGGGGAGGACTGTAAAGGGGTGGTCATCTGCTTGATGCGTCCTTCCAGGCCGCCATTTTCCTGGTAGCTCGAATAGAGAGTGAACAGGCCAAACAGGGCCAGCGCGACGGCGACAGAGGCAATGCCACTGAGCGTATGGTTTCCAAGGGAGCGCCAGAACCCGGGCTTCAGGCTTTCGATTTTGGCAACGATAACGCCATTGGTGATCGTCTCTTTCATCTCCGCGCCGAGTTGATCAAGCGATTCGTCGATGAAGTTTTTTGCCAACTGCTCGGCTTGATCTCGATACATCCTGACCTGCTGTGGAGTACAGGCCACCTGTTTGAATGCATCATGGTTATCGCTGTCGTGATTTCGAATCCATTCGATTTTGTGGCGCTTGTACAGTGCGTACGCCAGCAGGCCCAGGAAGTCCTCATCAGCTTCAACCATCTTGCTGAAGACGTTGAACTGTATTGAACTGGCAGGCGATGTTGCCGTGAGGGAGTGAACTGGAGAGTGATGGGGGGCAGCAGGAGATGAAGCCTGATGCGTCATCTCGACTGAAGCAGCGCAAGCATCAATTGGGCGTGAGGACAAAGAATAAAAATCTCGCAGTCAACGAGACAGGCGTTCGTACGCCCGCTTCATCATGCCATTGATGGTTTCTTTGGATAGCTTCGAGGAGCGAGCAACGACATCCTTCCTGGCAGTCGACGAGAGCCGTTTATTACTTTCCTTGACGAGTGCGATCGAGACGTTGGGCATAAAAACCTCCAGTTTCTCCGTGGTCGCTCGGGCTTTCAGAGGTGCCCGGACGAGTATTTTCCTTTGCTCATTTTTGATGAGCGACCCCAGAAAAGTCAAGGAAACAGGGTGCAGCAGGTGCCGCATTGAGGATACCAATTGTGTCTGGCCTCCCTGGATTGCTCTTCTATACGATGGGCGCTACGCAACACTATCAGGCTCTCGTCCATCGATCTGCATCAAAGGCCGATCCTGGCAGAGAAGCGAAGATGGGCCACCTTGCCCCCTCGCCAGAGGTTTGATCTATAGCGCCGCCGGCAACAGAAACCGTGCAATCACCGGCAAATGATCGGAGATGCGCAGCGTATCGTCCTGCCTCACCTGGGCCTCGACCCGTTTCAGCCGTGGGCTGTAAATCAGGTAGTCAAGGGTCCGGTCCGGACCGTTGAGTGTCAGGTCATTGGGATAGTGGGTCAGCCAGTGCGCGCGGTCGATGCCGCTGGCTTCGCTGTTGGTGGGAATCATCGGGTACTTGTCCCAGAGTACATGCAGCGCGCTGTCTGGAGAGTAGGGGGAGCGTTGTTCGGGGGCGAGCCGTTGATACTGGCCCAGCGGCAGTAGATTGAAATCGCCGCCGATCAACCAGGGCGTGCCACGACTTTCGAACTTGTCGAGCACCTTGGCGACGGCGCTCACTTGCACTCGCAGAGTGTCGTCAGCCTGCATCGATCGATCCAGATGGGTATTGAGCACCGCCATTTGCCCGCCGTCGCTCAACGGCAGATAACTCACCAGCAGCGCGTTTTTCGGCTGGAATTGACGGCTGATGATATTGGCGGGTGCCTCGGGTAGTTGCAGGCGTTCGGCGTGTTCGATCTGGTAGCGGCTCAATGTCGCCAGTTGTCGGCCGACACTGCCGAAAATATGCGGGTCTGGAATGAAGTCAGCCTTCCAGTCGAACGCATAAGTGCTGCAGGGGTAAAGATCGGTCAGGCGTTCCTGAAGCAGTTTCAACTGGTGTTGATAGTCGCTGGCCTTGGCGTCTTCATCGAGCTCTTGCAGCAGGACGATGTCCGGTTGCTCATCGCGAATCACCCGCGCCACTTCATCGAGACTGAAGGCCATGTCTTCAGTGGTGGGGCGTTCGTCGATGCCGTTGGCCAGGTCATTCCAGAATACATAGCGTTTGCCCGCCAGGTACTGGACGTTCCAGGTCATCACCGTGAACGCCTGGCCGGGCACCAGGGTCGGTGCCTGGGCGCTGCAACTGACCGGCAGGGGCTCTTTGGCTCCCGGGCGCCAGGTCAGGCTATAGATCACGGCTGACAACAGACCGGCAATTATCAGCAGGCCCAGCAGGGTGTAGCGCAGTAGACGGATCATCGGCTCGGCTTATGGCGTTGCAGGATTAAGCTCGAGCATACCCGAGAGCCGAGTCGGATCCAAAGGGCTGGTCTGTCAGACTATTTCATCATTTTTGTCGGATGCTTCGCTAATCAACATGAACAGGCGGAACAGCACCACGCTGGTAAAGAGTTGCAGGAAGCTGTGAACGCTGTCGATCAGCAATGCAAAGGCAGGGTTCTGCGGCTCGGGGTACACCCCAAGACTTGCGCCCTTGAGTATCCACAGCGGTGCCATGACGCACAGAATGCAAATCAGGATGCGCAGGAAATTGCCACGGGTCAGTCGAAAGCTTTCCTTGATCGCAGCCAGTGGTTGCAGACCTCGCAGTACCAGCAGGTACTCGGCAAAGGCCAGCGTCACCATCAGCCACAACCCTGGCAGGAAATACAGCGACAGGCCCACCAGAATCAACAGGGTATTGATCGCCGTCAGCAACGCGAAGCGCGGCCAGAGACTGGCCGACATCGCCAGCAGATCACGGGTTCGCGGTGATTCACCGCGACTGCGGGCATCCAGAAAAAGGATCAGCGCAGCGGTGTACAACGGATAAATCAGCAGCCCGACGATCACGCTGTAGCCGGGAAAGACATCCGGCCCCCGAGAGTGTTCGACCAGTTGTTGCAGCAGCGCTTCGAGCACCACTAACGGCAGGCACAACGGCACGATCTGGCCGAGGTTGCGCTTGAAGAAGTACAAAGAGTCGCGGAGCACATCTAACGGATTCATCAGTCGGTATCGCAGGTAAAAAGCAGTTCGACACTTTAACCGATGCAGGACCCGCAGGAGCAAACGTAAACGTTAGGTAAAAGCTATTGAAAGGCGGCGCAGCACCCCCCATTACTGCAAGGCACCTTATCCACAACGGAAAGGGCGACGATTTTTCCGGCAATCTAACGAGGTCGCCATGAACAGCGAAGAACAAACCCTGATCGATGGTCTGTTTTCACGGCTGCAGCAAGCCGAAGCGGATTCAGCCCCGCGCGATGCCCAGGCCGAGACACGGATCAAGGAACATCTGAATCGCCAGCCTGCGGCAGGTTATTTCATGACCCAGGCGATTCTGGTGCAGGAGGCTGCGCTCAAAAGCCTCGACGAACAGAACAAGCAACTCGCTCAGCAAAACCAGCAACTGCAGGCCGAACTGCAACAAGCCAAGGCCCAAGTGGCCGCACCCGCGCCAAGCGGTGGTGGCGGTTTCCTGTCGAGCATCTTCGGCGGTGGTTCGCGTGACTCGCAACCGGCTTCGGTCGCCAGCGCTCCGGCCTCGACCGGTGGCTGGCGTGAACCGCCACGCCCGTCGTTCAACGCCCAGCCCGGCGTAGCGCCCCGGCAAAACTTCGGTAGCCCGCAACAGAATTATGCGGCACCGCAGCAACAGGCTCCGGCAGGTGGCAACAGCTTTCTCGGTGGCGCATTGCGAACCGCGGCCGGGGTGGCCGGCGGGGTCATGCTGGCGCAAGGCATCAGCAGCCTGTTCCACAACGATCAACAACCGCAGGAAGTGGCCGAAGTCGCCAAGGAAGAGCCCGCCCAGGTCAGTGACAGCGGCAGCGATGTGGCGAACGATGACCAGCAATTGGTCGGTAACGATTCCTACGGCAACGACCAGGGCGGGTTTACCGACGCCGACTACACCGATGACAGCTCATCTGACTTCAGCGACGACGATTCCTTCGTCTGATACACCATTCGTCCGGAGCGCCATGGCGCTCCGGTCCGATTATTCGCGGAAATTTCCTTCTGGCTGGCATACTGGGCGACTTTTCGGGCTTTGCGCCTGATCCAGCCTGCGCGCGCTTGCGCCATGAGGATTTGCGGTGAAAAAAATCGCGGTGTTCGCCGATGTCCAAAACCTCTACTACACCGTGCGTCAGGCCTATGGCTGTCACTTCAATTATGCGGCCCTGTGGGCTGACATCAGTCAGCGCGGGCAGATTGTCGAGGCCTATGCCTATGCCATCGATCGCGGTGACAGCAAGCAGCAGCAGTTCCAGCAAATCCTGCGCAACCTCGGCTTCACAGTGAAACTCAAGCCCTATATCCAGCGCAGCGACGGTTCGGCCAAAGGTGACTGGGATGTGGGTATCACCATCGATATCATGGACGCTGCGGCGAACGTCGATGAAGTGGTGCTGGCCTCCGGCGATGGTGATTTCGACATGCTGCTTGAACACATCATCAGCAAACATGGGGTTGAAGCCGTCGCCTACGGCGTGCCGGGCCTGACCGCCAACTCGTTGATACGCGCCGCCAGCCGCTATGTGCCGATCGAAGGCGCGTTGCTGCTTAAAAACTCAAACTGATTATATTTTGGATGGAGTGGGAACAGGTTTGGAACGGATAGCGGTCATCGACTTTGAAACCACCGGAATCTCCCCGAGCAGCTCTTGCCGGGCCACGGAAATTGCCGTGGTGATCCTTGAACAGGGGCGCATTGTCGAGCGTTACCAGAGCCTGATGAACGCCGGCGTGCGCGTCCCGGGCTTTATCGAAAGCCTGACCGGTATCAGCAACGCCATGTTGCGTAGCGCACCCTCGGCGGAACAGGTGATGAACGAAGTCAACGAATTCGTCGGCACCACACCGCTGTTGGCCCACAACGCCGCGTTTGACCAGAAGTTCTGGGACTACGAACTGGGGCGGATCAAGCGCACACGCCTGCAGAACTTCGCCTGCTCCCTGTTACTCGCCCGGCGCCTGATGCCGGCCGCGCCGAACCACAAACTCGGCACCCTGACCACCTTCGCCCAATTGCCCCACACCGGCCAGGCTCACCGGGCCATGGCCGACGCCGAAATGGCCGCCAACCTCACCACGCACCTGGCCCAGGAACTGCGGCAGCGACATGGTCTGCGGGAGTTGTCCCATGATCTGTTGTGCAGCCTGCAGAAGGTGCCGGCGGCGAAGATCAATGAGCATCTCAAGCGCCATCGAGGTTTCTAGAAGCAAGATCAAAAGATCGCAGCCTGCGGCAGCTCCTACAGGAATCGGTGTCCACCCACGATAACGCAGGTGTACCGGATTCCTGTAGGAGCTGCCGCAGGCTGCGATCTTTAGCGTCACCCCCCATTCTTTCCATTCCCCTCCAGATGCCCCAGCGGCACGCGTTTTTCAATCGCGCTCGATAGCACGATCGAGGTCTTGCTAAACCCGAACTGGGCGATGCGGTTGATCAGGTCTTCGAGTTCCGGCATCGAGCCAACAGCGGCTTGCATGATGACGCAGGGGTCGCCGGTGACTCGGTGGCATTCGGTCAGTTGCGGGATTTTGATCAGTTCGTCGTAGGTTTTCTGGCTGCCGTGGTGGCTCAGGCGCAATTCGATGACGCACTGGATCGGCAGGCCGACCTTGGCCATATCGATTTTCGCCTGGTAACCAGTGATCACCCCGCAGGCTTCGAGTTTGGCCACGCGCTCGGCTACGGCCGGGGCGGACAGGTTGACCTTGCGCGCCAGTTGCGCATAGGTCGCCCGGCCGTTTTCCAGCAGGGCATTGAGGAGCATGCGGTCGTATTTGTCCATGATTGGGCTCCTGGAACGCGCGACTTTCGAAAGCACGGTTTATAGCGCTGATCTCCGTGTTTTGAAAAGTGTACGGGTGCTATAAACAGGTTTTGTAACTTAAATTCTGCCCCACTGCTTTCTAAACTAGCGCTCCACCTCTCCAGATTCGAGCTTCCCATGTCTGCCGTCGAGCTTTCCATGCCTGGCCCACGCCAAATTACGTTGCCGCTGGTTTCTGCGTTTTTTGCGTTGTATGTGATTTGGGGATCCACCTATCTGGTGATTCGAATCGGCGTGCAGTACTGGCCGCCGCTGATGCTCGGCGGGATTCGTTTCATCATTGCCGGGGCCTTGATGTACGGTTTCCTGCGCTGGCGAGGAGTGCCCGCGCCGACCTGGCCGCAATGGAAGGCGGCAGGAGTGATCGGAATTTTGCTGCTCAGTTGCGGTAACGGTGCGGTGACGGTGGCGGAGCATATGGGTGTGGCCTCCGGGGTTGCGGCGCTGGCGGTGGCGACGGTACCGCTGTTCACCTTGCTCTGCGGCTACTTCTGGGGCGCGCGTAATACCCGTCTGGAGTGGGCCGGGATTGCTCTCGGGCTGATCGGGATTGCCATGCTCAACCTCGGTTCCAACCTGCAGTCGAGCCCGCTGGGCGCGGCGTTGCTGGTGTTCGCGGCAGCAGCCTGGGCATTCGGCTCGGTCTTGAGCAAACACTTGCCATTGCCTCAGGGGGCGATGGCCAGCGCCGCGCAGATGCTGGTCGGCGGAGTGGTGCTAATGATTGCCAGCACCCTCAGTGGTGAGCACCTGGACAGCCTGCCGCCAATAGAAGGCTGGCTCGCTCTGGCCTATTTGATTGGCTTCGGCTCGATCATCGCCTTCAACGCCTATATGTACCTGCTGAAAAACGTCCGTCCGGCAGCGGCGACCAGCTATGCGTACGTCAATCCGGCGGTGGCGGTGCTGCTGGGGATCGTCTTTGCCGGTGAAAGCATCGGTATCGAAGAGGCTCTGGCGATGGCGGTGATCATCAGTGCCGTAGTGTTGATCGGCTTGCCGCAGTGGCGCAGGCAGAATCCGCAGTGAATTAGGGTAAACTGCGGCGCATTGCTCACATGCGCTGACATTTCCCTACGGTACCCCCATGACTTTCGCCACTCTTGGCTTGATCGAACCCTTGCTGCGCGCCCTTGAGACGCTCGGTTACCAGACCCCGACGCCGGTGCAGGTGCAAGCCATTCCGGCGGTGCTGGCCGGTCGCGACTTGATGGCCGCGGCCCAGACCGGCACCGGCAAGACCGCCGGTTTCGCCGTGCCGCTGCTGCAGTTGCTGGCCATGGAAGGGCCGAAGGTCGCCAGTAACTCGGTGCGCGCGCTGATCCTGGTGCCGACCCGCGAGCTGGCCGAACAGGTTCACGAAAGCGTTCGCCAATATGCCGAGCACCTGCCACTGAGCACTTATGCGGTGTACGGCGGCGTGAGCATCAACCCGCAGATGATGAAGCTGCGCAAGGGCGTTGACGTGCTGGTGGCGACCCCGGGCCGCTTGCTCGACCTGTACCGGCAGAAAGCGCTGAAGTTCAACCAGTTGCAAACCCTGATCCTCGACGAAGCCGACCGTATGCTCGACCTCGGATTTTCCGAAGAGCTGGGGAACATTTACCGGGTCCTGCCCAAGCAACGTCAGACGCTGCTGTTCTCCGCGACCTTCTCCGATGCGATCCGCCTGCTGGCCGGGCAGATGCTCAATGATCCACTGAGCATCGAAGTCAGCCCGCGCAACGTCGCCGCCAACACCGTCAAGCAGTGGGTGGTGACGGTGGACAAGAAACGCAAGGCGGAGCTGTTCATCCACTTGATGCGCAAGAATCGCTGGAAGCAGGTACTGGTATTCGCCAAGACCCGTAACGGCGTCGATCAACTGGTGGAAAAACTCCAGGGCCTGAGTGTGAATGCCGACGGTATTCACGGCGACAAACCACAAGCCACTCGCCAGCGTGCGCTGGACCGGTTCAAGGCCAGTGAGATCCAGATTCTGGTGGCCACCGATGTGGCGGCCCGTGGTCTGGATATTGAAGACTTGCCATTGGTGGTGAACTTCGACCTGCCGATCGTGGCTGAGGATTACATCCACCGTATCGGCCGTACCGGTCGTGCGGGCGCTACCGGCGAGGCGATTTCACTGGTGTGTGCCGATGAAGTGAATATGCTGTCAGCCATCGAGACCCTGACCCGTCAGACACTGACCCGCGAGGAAGAGCAGGATTTCGAACCTGAGCACCGCGTGCCGGACACCGATGCCAGCGGCCAAGTGGTCAAGAAACCGAAAAAGCCGAAGAAACCCAAAGTGTCGGGTGGCGGCAAGCGCAACCTGGGCAAATGGGTGGACAGCGGCGAAGTGCCGGTTGAAGCGCCGGCGATCAAGCCAGTGCGTAAGGTTCCGGTGTTCAACACTGGGCCGCGTAAGCGCAAGCCTTAAGCTTCGTTGGCCTTGGCTTCGCGATCGACTTGAGAACCACCCCTCACCCCAACCCTCTCCCCAGGGGGAAGAGGGAGCTGACCGCGGTGTTTTTTGGAAGTACTGCGACCTGAGATATCGAGTCGAACTCAGGTTTGAACAGCACAAAGATCGGCTCCCTTTCCCCCTCTCCCCCTTGGGGAGAGGGTTGGGGTGAGGGGTGGATTTTGAAAGTGAAAGAAATCTTCAGTTAACGATCCGTTAAGCCGTTTGCTTCAACCACTCCACCATCCCCAACCCTGCCACGCGGCCACTGGCAAAGCATGCGGTGAGCAGGTAGCCGCCAGTCGGCGCTTCCCAGTCGAGCATTTCGCCGGCGCAGAACACGCCGGGCAATTGCTTGAGCATCAAACCTTCATTCATCGCCTCGAACGGCACCCCGCCAGCGCTGCTGATGGCTTCGTCCAGTGGCCGGGGTTTTACCAGGGTCAGGGGCAGTGCCTTGATTGCAGTGGCCAGCAGCAGCGGATCGGCAAAGCATCCGGCAGGCGTCAGTTCACGCAACAGGGCCGCTTTCACGCCGTCGATACCGAGCTGGCTGTGCAGGTGCTTGCTCATTGAGCGAGAGCCACGAGGCTTGAGCAGCGCTGCTTGAATCCTGTCGAGGGTTTTGCCCGGCAGCAGGTCGAGGTGAAGGGTCGCCAAGCCGTTTTGATTGATGGCTTCGCGGATCGGTGCAGACAGCGCATACACCAGGCTGCCTTCGATGCCGGTTGCGGTGATCACACATTCCCCCAATCGCGGCACATCGTCATTCAGGCCGATGGCGATGTTTTTCAGCGGTGCGCCGGCGAATTTGTTGACCAGCAGATCGCTCCAGGCCGTCACGTCGAAACCGCAGTTGCTCGGTTGCAGGCGCGTCAATGGAATTGCGCGTTGTTCCAGGGGCAGCATCCACGCGCCATCCGAGCCCAGGCGTGCCCAACTGCCGCCGCCGAGAGCCAGTAACAGCGCATCGGTTTGCAGGTTTTTTTCGCCTTCCGGGCTGTCGATGCGCAGGCTGCCATCGATGTTCCAGCCGAGCCAGCGGTGACGGGTGTGGATAACTACGCCGGCTTCGCGCAGGCGTTTGAGCCAGGCGCGTAGCAGGGGAGCGGCTTTCATGTCGGTTGGAAACACCCGACCGGAACTGCCGACAAAGGTTTCGATGCCTAACCCATGAATCCACTGGCACAGAGCCTCGGCGCCGAACTCGCGCAGCAGCGGCGCAATCTGCGGCGCCCGTTCGCCATAGCGCGAGAGAAACCCCGGGTAGGCTTCGGAATGGGTGATGTTCATCCCGCCGACGCCGGCCAGCAGGAACTTGCGACCCACAGAGGGCATGCCGTCGTACAGCTCGACCTTGACCCCGGCCTGACTCAATACTTCGGCCGCCATCAAACCGGCGGGTCCGCCGCCGATAATGGTGGCGTGGTGGGGGAGGTTGGCGGAGGACTGGGTCATGGCGTGGGCTGCGGTTCGACGGAATAGGGCGGGCATTCTATCAGCACAATTGCCGTGCACTATTCTTGGGGGCGCGGGCTTGTCCTAATGCCGGTCAGTTAAGGAGTTTCAGGCCAAGCACTGGCCCCGTAGCAGCTGCCGAAGGCTGCGTTCGGCTGCGAAGCAGTCGTAAAATCAGGCACCGCGATACTCCAGACAAACCGTGCGGTTCGCGTAACGTCTTACCTGACCGGCATTAGGGTTTGCCCGCGACGCTTTTGGTTGATCAAAAAACAACCAGTAGTCTGCAGGCTATATACACGCTGGCCTGCAGGGCCTTTCACTCAGGTTATCCACAGGCAGTTCCACAGGCATTGTGGGTAAAGCATCCACAACTCAGTGACAACCTGATGACGCCCAGACCCGTTGCGCGCTGTGATGGAGAATCCCATGGCGTCGCGCCAGCGCTTTGCGGTCCTTGCTGTAACCGCCACCAATCACCCCGACCACCGGGATGTCGCGCCCCAGGCAGTGGCGCAGCACGCTTTCATCACGAGCGGCGACGCCCTGGTCGGTCAGTTTCAGGTAGCCCAGCGCGTCATCCATATGCACGTCCACCCCGGCGTCATACAGCACCAGGTCCGGCTGGTAGAGCGGCAGCAGGTAGTTCAAGGCATCGTCGACCACCTTGAGGTAGTCCCCATCACCCATGCCCATGGGCAGCGGGATGTCCCAATCGCTTTGGGCTTTACGTGCCGGAAAATTCTTTTCGCAATGCAGGGAGACGGTCACAGCGTCCGGTGTATTTTCCAGAATGCGTGCAGTGCCGTCACCCTGGTGTACGTCGCAATCGAAGATCAAGACCCGGCCCACCCGGCCGCTTTCCAGCAGGTAGCGGCTGATCACCGCCAGGTCGTTGAAAATGCAGAACCCGGCCGGATGGTCGTAATGGGCGTGATGTGTACCGCCAGCCAGGTGACAGGCCAGGCCATGTTCCAGTGCCTGCTCGGCGGCCAGCAGCGAGCCGCCGACCGCACGCACGGTACGCCGGGCCAGTGCTTCGCTCCAGGGCAGGCCGAGACGTCGTTGATCTTCGCGGGACAATTCGCCGCTCATATAACGTTCGATGTACCCAGGGTCATGGGCGAGGGCGAGAATCTCCGACGGGCACAACTGCGGGCGTAGCAGCTCGGGGTCGCGGGTCAGGCCACTGTCGACCAGGTGATCGCGCAGCAGGCGAAATTTGTCCATGGGGAAGCGATGTTCCGCCGGAAACTCGGGACTGTAGTCTTCGTGATAGATCAGCGGCAGCGGCATGGCAGATTTATCTAGGCAGCATGTAGGAATGAGTGAAGGATCCTACCAGCGATGTAGACTTGCGACATGGAAATGGAGGGGCACGATGGAGTCGATACTGGAACTTGAGAGCGCACGATTGCTGTTGCGTCAGTGGCAAGATGGTGATTTGCCGGAATTCGCAGCCATGTGCGCCGATCCCCAGGTCATGCGTTATTTCCCGGCACCCTTGAGCCGTCTGGAAAGTGCCGGATTGATCGGGCGAATACGCGGACATTTTGCCGAACATGGCTTCGGATTCTGGGCGCTGGAGCGCAAGGATACCGGGGATTTTATTGGATTTACCGGCCTGTTGCATGTCGGATTCGACGCAACGTTTACTCCTGCGGTGGAAATCGGCTGGCGTCTGGCTCGTGAACATTGGGGATTGGGCTATGCCAGCGAAGCAGCCTGGACCGCTCTGCGTTGCGGCTTTGACCGGTTGTTGCTGAAGGATATCGTGGCGTTTACCACCGCGAGCAACCTGCCGTCGCAGAAAGTCATGCAGGCGATTGGCATGCAACACGACCCGACGCACGACTTCGAGCATCCGAAGCTCGGCAGCGATGATCCGTTGCGCCATCATGTGCTGTACCGCATCACTCGTGAACAATGGCTGGAAACCTTGCATGGATAAGCCTGCCTGGACGTTTACAATGGGTCCATTGTTGGCTCGGGCCAAAAACTGAATCGACCGCCGCAGCCAAGACTGCGCGGCATTGCTCTGTGTGAGGAGAGTCTGAATGAGCCACGTGTTGGAAGATCTGGTCGACCTGCTGACCCTGGAACCGATCGAAGAAAACCTCTTTCGCGGTCGCAGCCAGGACCTGGGTTTTCGCCAGCTGTTCGGTGGCCAGGTACTCGGCCAGTCGTTGTCGGCGGCCAGCCAGACGGTAGAAGAAGCGCGCCATGTGCATTCGATGCATGGTTATTTTCTGCGCCCGGGTGATGCCGGTTTACCGGTGGTCTATCAGGTTGATCGGGTGCGTGATGGTGGCAGCTTCAGTACCCGTCGCGTCACGGCGATCCAGAAGGGCAATCCGATCTTCACCTGCAGCGCGTCGTTCCAGTTTGACGAAAAAGGTTTCGAACACCAGCAGCAGATGCCGCAAGTGGTCGGCCCGGAGAATCTGCCGTCGGAACTGGAGATCACCCAGCAGTATGCGCATCTGATCCCGGAGCACATGCGCGATAAGCTGCTGTGCGCCAAGCCGATCGAAGTGCGCCCGGTGACGGAAAAAGACCCCTACAACCCGCAACCCGGCGATCCGATCAAATACGTCTGGTTCCGCGCCGACGGAGCCTTGGCCGACTCGCCGGCACTGCACAAGTACCTGCTGGCCTATGCATCGGACTTCGGCTTGTTGACCACCTCGCTGATGCCCCATGGCAAGTCGGTCTGGCAGAAAGACATGCAGGTCGCCAGCCTCGACCATGCCTTGTGGTTCCATGGTGACCTGCGCGCCGATGACTGGCTGCTCTATGCGATGGACAGCCCGTGGGCTGGCAATTCCCGTGGTTTTTCCCGTGGCAGCGTGTTCAATCGCGCCGGGCAACTGGTGGCGTCGGTCACTCAGGAAGGCCTGATTCGTCATCGCAAGGATTGGGCATGAGTCTGGGCGAAGTGCGGTACTGGGTGTTCGACATGGACGGCACGCTGACAATTGCCGTGCACGACTTCGCGGCGATTCGCGAAGCGCTGGCGATTCCCGCTGAACACGACATCCTGACCCACCTCGCCGCGCTGCCGGCCGATGAGGCTGCGGCCAAACATGCCTGGTTGCTTGAACACGAGCGTGATCTGGCACTGGGTTCGCGGCCGGCTCCTGGCGCGGTGGAGTTGGTGCGTGAGTTGGCGGGGCGCGGATATCGCCTTGGCATCCTGACCCGCAACGCCCGTGAGCTGGCCCATGTGACTCTGGAAGCGATCGGTCTGGCGGACTGCTTTGCGGTGGAGGATGTGCTGGGCCGCGATGAAGCCCCGCCCAAACCCCATCCGGGTGGCTTGCTGAAACTGGCCCAGGCCTGGAATGTGGCGCCCGGCGAATTGGTGATGGTCGGGGATTATCGCTTCGACCTGGACTGCGGCAGGGCGGCGGGTGCGCGGACCGTGCTGGTCAATCTGCCGGATAATCCGTGGCCGGAATTGACCGATTGGCATGCGCAGGATTGTCTGGCGTTGCGGCAAATGTTGTCTGCTTGAAGATCAAAAGATCGCAGCCTGCGGCAGCTCCTACCTGAACAACGCTTTTTGCCCCTCAGGCGAGGTAAACATCGCGTCCCCATCATGCCCAACCCCGGGCACTTCGATCAGTTGCTGACTCAACCCTTGAGTGTGGCGCCGCTTCAGATAGTTAAAATAGTTGTGCCCGCGGATCAACCGATTCACGCCTTGGGCCTGGGCCTCACAACCTTTATCCAGCGCCGGTTGATTCGAGTCGTTGTCCTGCTGCCCGAGTAAATAACTGACGTCACGTTTGACGTAGATTTCCTCCAGTTGTGCGGGTGTTTGCCCTCCGGCATAGGCGGGCAAGTCCTTCAGCCCGTACTTCCATCGGTTGAAGTTCGGACAACCAGCGTGATTGAAGGCTACCGGCCGTTGCTCATTGAAATATGCGTACGACGAGGGATTGGCGATCACATAGCGCACTTGCACGCCGGCTGATTTGAGGGCTGGCTGATCCTGACTCAACAATGCGTAGCGCTGAACCACCTGAGCGCCACCGGAGTGACCGGCGATGACGACTTCCTTCACGTCCGGAAACTGTTGGTGATCACCCAGCCGGGCGACAATTTCGTCGATAACAGTGTAGGAACTCAGAGGGTTTTGACCTGTGGATAAGCCGCCGACCATCCAGTCATCGCCCTGCCAGCGCAACACGTTGTCAGGCAGGTGATGGCGAGCGATATCGGTTTCATTGAGAAATTGCGGGACGATCACCAGCGTGGTCATGCTTTGCCCGGCCTGGTCGGCCGCGTGTTCAGCGCTCTTGCGGTAGGTTTCAGCATCCCGAGAACGACCATGGATGACGATCAGCATACGCTCGATTTTTAACGGTGACGGGCCTACGCTCACCGCCATCTCGCCGCCTTTCAACTTCAGGCGCCCGGAGCTGATCGTCTCAGCTCCAGGCTCGGCAGCCTGGGTGCTGGCGCAGGTGATCAGTAGAGCCAGCAGCCACATACGCATTACAGGTTCCTCGCGGCAAAAGTGTCGCACTGGCTGACCTGGCCTTGAGCAAATCCGGTCTTGAACCAGCGAACCCGTTGCACCGAGGAGCCATGGGTGAACGAGTCCGGCACCACGCGGCCCTGACCCTGGTGTTGCAAGCGGTCGTCGCCGATGGCGTTGGCCGCGTTCAGTGCTTCCTCGATGTCACCCGGCTCCAGCCAGTTCAAACGTTTCTGCGCATTGTTGGCCCAGACCCCCGCCAGGCAGTCGGCCTGCAGTTCCTGACGCACCAGCAGGCCGCCGTCGCCTTCCATACGCTGGCCCTGTTGCCGGGCAGCCTGGATTTTCGCGGACACCCCGAGCAGGGTTTGTACGTGATGACCGATTTCATGGGCGATCACGTAGGCCTGCGCAAAGTCGCCGGCCGCAGAAAAACGCTGGGACATCTCCCGGAAAAAACTCATGTCCAGGTAAACCTTCTGGTCCGCCGGGCAATAGAAAGGGCCCGTGGCAGAGGTCGCAAAGCCGCAGGCGGAGTTCACCCCGTTGCTGAACAGGATCAGCGTCGGGTTCCTGTAATTGCGCCCGGCCTGCTGGAAAATCTGACCCCAGGTGTCCTCGGTGTCACCCAGGATGGAACGAACGAATTCCGCCTGCTCATCATTGGCCGGTGGCGCCTTGCGAGACTGTTGAGTGGCCGGTGCCGATTGCTCGCTCATCTGCCCGGTCAGTTCCCCGAGAATCTGCATCGGATCCTGACCGGTTAACCAGCCAATGCCGACTATCAACACAATGGCCGTCAGGCTCAGGCCCTTGCCACCACCGAAACGCATCCCACCACCGCCACCGCCAGTGTCGTCACCGCGAGCATCCACCACGTTGTCACTGCGCCGGCCTTTTTTCCATAGCATGTGGGAATCCTCTGGTTGGTTTGCTGATGAGTGTTGCTGCTGAGCGGGACGGATGCCAGTCCGGTTGTCAGACAGTGACGAGGGACAAAGTTCAGTCGCGGGCCGCATCCCACTGCTTCAGCATAGCGAGCGGGAGGTTTTGCGCTCCGGTGATGGTATTACAGGTCAGCGGCGAAGGTGTCGCAATCGTTGATCCGGCCTTTGGCAAAACCGGTCTGGAACCATTGTGCACGCTGGGCCGAGGTACCATGGCTGAATGTCTCTGGCGACTGTGCGCGGTTCCGGTTGCGCTGAGCATAGTCGTCGCCGAATACTGCTGCGGCATGCAGCGCCTCTTCGATATCTCCGGGCTCCAGCCAGTTCAGCCGCTGCTGTGCGTGGTGGGCCCAGACGCCGGCCAGGCAATCGGCCTGCAGTTCTGAACGAACCTCCAGGCCATTCGCGCCAACCACCGGTTGATCGGTGTTCAGTGCATCGTCGAGGGCTTGTGTCAGACCGAGTACCTTCTGCACGTGATGGCCGACTTCATGGGCGATCACGTAGGCCTGGGCGAAGTCGCCGACCACTGCATAGCGCTGCGCCATCTCGCGAAAAAATTCCAGATCCAGATACACCTTCTGGTCCTGAGGGCAATAGAAGGGACCGATGGCAGAGCGGGCAAAACCACATCCGGAGACCACTCCGTTGTCGAACAGGGTCAGGGTCGGTTCCGGGTAGCGTTCACCCAATTGCTCGAATATCGGCCGCCAAGTGTCTTCGGTATCACCGAGCACCGACTCGACAAACGCCTGTTGGGTATCTTCGGCGACGGATGTGTCAATGGCTGGCGCGTCGAGTCCTTCAATAGGGGCGGTGTCCGGTCGAACCTGGTCGAGCGGCGGATTGACACCGACATACAGGCCGATGCCCGCCAGTGCAATGGCGCCGAGACCCAGGCCCAGTTTTTTACCACTCAACGTGCGCGTTTGCCGGCCATCGCGCGCGTCCTCCACATTGTCACTGCGTCTTGCTTTGTTCCATAACATTGATCGTGCTCTCCATAGCGGGATCGGCGTGAATCGCCTTTTCTATAGATAGTCCGAATGCCGTTTCGGCGATGGAAAAATGTGTAAATGCAGATAACGCCAGGTGTCAGGCATCAAGGCGAAAGATTCAGGCGGATTGTTATATTATGGAACTTTATTCCAATATATTTGGACCCCCCTATGGCAGGCAGTCAAATCGAACGCGTTTTCAGCGTTCTGGAAAATCTCACCAGTGACCCGCGGGGTCTGCCGATGCAGACCCTGGCGCAGCAGTTGGATATCCCCAAAAGCGCCACCCACCGGCTGCTCGCCGAGCTGATTCGACTGGGCTATGTACGGCAGAATCCAGACAATCTGCGTTATCACCTGTCGACCAAACTGGTTGCCATGGGTTTTCGTTACCTGGCCAGCAGCGGTGCGGATATCGTTCAGCCGGTACTTGATCGCCTGGCACAGGAAACCGGAGAGTTGGTGCGCCTCGGAGTGATCGAGGGAGAGCGCCAGATCTGGATCGCCAAGTCTCAGGGGGCTCGTTCCGGCCTGCGTTACGACCCCGACATGGGCCGCGATGCGCCACTGTTCTATACCGCTTCCGGACATGCCTGGCTGGCGTGTCTGAGCGATGCCGAAGCTCTGTCGCTGGTTGAACGACAGGCTGCGGACGTCCCGCTGGAGCTGGGTCCGAATGCGCCACGTACCAATATCGAACTGCTCGAACGTTTGCGCCTGGCCCGCGAGCACGGTTATGCCTGGGTCGAGGAGAGTTCGGCGGTCGGCACCTCGGCGATTGCCGCGGTGGTGCGTCATCCGCTGGATGGACGGGTGGTCGGCGTGCTCAGCATCGCCGGGCCAAGTGCGCGGATGACCCACGCAAGGCTCCATGAGCTGGCGCCGCTGCTGCTGAAGTTTGCTGACGAGTTGTCGGTGGCGAGCCAGGCGTCAGAGTTGTTTAGTTGATCAATGTTCCTTCCTGAAAGTGTTCGCTGATCGCACAGCTTTTTGTTCGTCTCTTGATTGAAATTGGAACTGAGTTCTAAATAACCTTTATGCGTTACTCAAGAGAGCCCTCATGACCCTCAGCACACCTCTTTCCGGTGTCAATCAGCCCCTCAAGGGCATTCTGCTGGTCGTCGTGGCGACCTTTCTGTTTTCCAGCCATGACGCCTTGTCGAAATACCTTTCTGGTTTCTACCCGGTGGTGATGGTGGTCTGGGCACGGTATCTGGTTCACACCTTGCTTATGGCCGGGATTTTCCTGCCGCAATCGGGGTTGCGGGTATTGCGCAGTAAACGTCCGCTGTTGCAATTTTTGCGGGCGCTGTGCCTGCTCAGTACCAGCTTGTTGTTCACTACCGGCCTGTTGTTCATTCCGCTGGCCGAAGCGACGGCGGTGAATTTTCTTGCGCCGGTTCTGGTCACTGCGCTGTCGGTGCCGCTGCTCGGCGAGCACGTGACCCGCGGCCAATGGCTGGCGGTGATCTGTGGATTTGTAGGGGTGTTGATCATCGTCCATCCCGGTGGCGAGTTGTTTACCCCTGCAGTACTACTGCCATTCTGCTCGGCGCTATTTTTCTGCTTCTATCAGTTGCTCACGCGCAAACTCAGTGAGCTCGACAGCCCGACTACCAGTAACTTCTTTGCCGGCCTGTGCAATACCCTGGTGATGAGTGCTTTGGTGCCGTTCTTCTGGCAAGCGCCAGGCGTTGGCGATGGTTTGCTGATGGTGGCGCTGGGGGCTTTTGGCATGACGGCGCATCTGTTCCTGACCCAGGCGTTCCGCCTCGCGGCACCGGCGTTGCTGGCGCCTTTTGGTTATTGCCAGATTGTCTTCGCCGGTCTGCTTGGCTGGCTGCTGTTTTCCCACACGCCGAGCCTGACTACCGTGTTTGGCATCGGGGTGATTTGTCTGAGCGGGCTGGCGGCGGTCTGGCAACAGCGGCGCCAGTGATGGAGCCACGCCGCAGAGAGGCGCAGGCAACGTGTTGTATGACCGCGACGCACAAGGCGGCGAGTTGTTCCATGTTTATACCGAACCCTTCGAAGGGCGTTTCTTCTTCGAGATTATCCAGCGCAAGAATGGCTACGCGGGTTATGGCGCGGCGAACGTCGCGGTGCGTTTGGCTGCGATGGCCAAGTCGCGCAGTGGGAGGATACGTCACGCCAAGTTGTAGGAGTTTCGTAATGAGAGGTGGTAAACCGCCGCCGCCGTGCTTTCTTTCACGGCGCGGCGCGGCCCATAATCGGCAGTCTGTGCAGTGATGGCCTTGAGCCCGGAATGACAATGACCCCAGAACTCTCTGCAGCGCCCGACGAGCCTGCTCTCGCGCCGCGCAAGAGTCGCAAGAACAACCCGGAAAAGACCCGCGAGAACATTCTTCAAGAAGCCATTGTCGAGTTCGTCCAGCAGGGGCTTTCGGGTGCTCGTGTGGATGCCATCGCCGAACGGACCCATACCTCGAAGCGCATGATCTATTACTACTTCGCCAGCAAGGAGCAGCTCTACGTCGAAGTGCTGGAAAAACTTTACGGTGATATCCGCAACACCGAAAGCCGTCTGCACCTGACTGAGCTGGAACCTCGGAAGGCGATTCGGCGGTTGGTGGAATTCACCTTCGATCACCACGACCGCAATGTCGACTTCGTGCGCATCGTCAGCATCGAGAACATTCACAACGCCGAGTATGTGAAGCAGTCCGATGCGATCAAGGCGATGAACAACACCATCCTCCATGTACTGGGCGAGATTCTCCAGCGCGGGGTCGAGGGAGGGTTGTTCCGCCGCGGGCTTGAACCGCTGGACGTGCATTTGCTGATCAGTTCGTTCTGCTTCTACCGGGTTTCGAACCGCCATACTTTCGGCGAAATCTTTCAGATCGACTTGCCGGACGAAGCGATCAAACAGCGCCATCGCGAGATGATTTGCGAGTCGGTGTTGAGGTATCTACAGGCCTGATGCCTCGAATCTGATGTGCTGCTTAAAAGATCGCAGCCTATCGGCAGCTCCTACGGGCTGCGGAACGGCATGACACCCCGCTGTCTGTAGGAGCTGCCGATAGGCTGCGATCTTTGCTTTTCAACCATTCATGCCCTGAAAATGCTCCAGCATCCGCTGCGCATCCGGCACCATCCCACTGAACAATTCAAACGCCTTCACCGCCTGGAACACCGCCATGGTGCCGCCATCCAGCGTGCGACACCCCAAAGCACGGGCGTTGCGCAGCAGTTCGGTTTCCAGCGGGAAGTAGACGATCTCCGCGACCCACAAGGCCGCGTGCAGCAACTCCACCCGGCACCGGCATGCCAGGCAGCTTGGCCATGCCCATCGGCGTGGTGATCGGATATTCAGCTCCAGGGCCGAGGGCGAAGGCTGTAAGGATTGCTTACTACTTTGCGGTGTGAGGCGAGAACCGTTGGCCGTCGCCAGAACTAATCTCAAGACCGCTAGCGGTGTGGAAAAACTGCCAGTCGTCGGATCAATGACAGAAACCAGGATCTATGAATTTAAAAACCTAACGGATGGGTTAGCATGAAGATATGCAAGTACAAAGGATTGGTGGTGGTGGTCATGCTGCGTGACGAACATTGTCCGCCTCACGTGCATGTGGACGGCGGCAGATGGAGTGCCCGTTTCAGATTCAGCTTCTGGCATAACGGCGTCGAGCTCTGGGATGTCATTCCTTATTCGCGCCGACCGCCCTTGGCGGTTCTTGAGGGGTTACGCCAGGAGCTGAAACAACCTGCCCATTTGCAGCAGGCTCGCAGAGTCTGGTGGAGCAGATTGAATACGGTCTGCCTGGACAATCAGTCATGGGATTGGCGGGCGGATGAAGTGGTTGCAACGAAGGGACCTGGGAGCACGACTTATCTGATTGAGTCTGCTCGCTATGAGATAGAAGGAAATAGAACCCTGCTGAGGCTGCTCGACGCGCCGGACGGGGTGGAGATCGAACTATGAAAACGCTACAGGCCAAGGCGCACATCGACCGGCCGGTGACCGAGGCCGTTCTGGATCAGGCGATAGAACGTGGTCAGGCGCGCCGCAGCGTTGGGGTTAACGCGACCACGGTGAAATTTCAGGAGCAGTGCCTGTCTATCGGTTTTGCAGACGGCAGCAGAATTCTCCTGCCGATAAAGAACTATCCGGAGTTCGATGATTTCTCAGTCGCGGATTTCGACGGGTTGGAGGTCGGTTTTGCAGGTGCCGCGATCTGTCATGAGGCGCGTGATTTACAGGTTTCCATTGCCGGCCTGATATCGGCCAGCAAGCCGTTGATGGATATGGCGGCGGTAGTGATCGCAGCGCGTAATGGTCGTCAGAGCAGTGAGGCCAAAGCCAGGGCGGCGCGTGCCAATGGCAGAAAGGGGGGGCGTCCGCGCAAGGTCGATGTTGCTCTTTGAACAGCCGGATGATCCAGACAAAACAGCCGTCATAACGACGGCTGTTGTTGTTTGTCAGATCGGTTTCAACGCCGGGTCAACAACACCCCGGACTCCATGTGATGGGTCCAGGGGAACTGGTCGAACATCGCACATTGAGTGATGCGGTGGGTGTCGTGCAGTTGCGCGATATTGGCCGCGAGGGTTTCCGGGTTGCACGAGATATAGAGGATATTCTCGAAGCGCCGGGTCAGCTCGCAGGTGTCCGGGTCCATGCCGGCGCGCGGCGGGTCGACGAACACGCTGCCGAACTCATAGCTCTTGAGGTCGATGCCGTGCAGGCGGCGGAACGGGCGAACCTCATTCAGCGCTTCGGTCAGTTCTTCGGCGGACAAGCGCACCAGGCTGACGTTATCCACAGCGTTTTCGCTGAGGTTGCTCAGGGCCGCATTCACTGAGGTCTTGCTGATTTCGGTGGCCAGCACCTTGCGCACGCGGGTCGCCAGCGGCAGGGTGAAGTTGCCGTTGCCGCAATACAACTCGAGCAAATCATCGGAACGCTCGCCGAGGGCTTCGAAGGCCCAGTTGAGCATCTTCTGGTTGACCGTGCCATTGGGTTGGGTGAACGCGCCCTCCGGTTGTCGGTAGCTGAACGTGCGGCCGCCGACGTCGAATTTTTCGACCACATAATCGTGGCCGATCACTTCACGTTTACCCTTGGAGCGGCCGATCACGCTGACATTCAAATCGGCGGCCAGCTGCCTGGCCGCCACATGCCAGTGCTCGTCCAGCGTGCGGTGGTAGCACAGGGTAATCACCGCATCACCGGCCAGGGTGGTCAGGAAATCCACCTGAAACAGCTTGTGACTCAAGGCTGCGCTGGCTTGCCACGCGGCTTTGAGCTGCGGCATCAATTGATTGATGCGCAGGCTGGCGATCGGGAACTCTTCGATCAGGATTGCCGTGTGATTGTTCCCCGGGGCGAACATCGCGTAGTGGCGCTGGCCGTCTTCGCGCCACAGGCGGAATTCGGCACGCAGCCGGTAATTTTTCAGCGGTGAATCGAACACCTGAGGCTCGGGCGCATCGAATGGCGCCAGCAATTCGCGCAGGCGCGCAGCTTTTTCATCGAGCTGAAGGGTGTAGGACCCGGAATCGAAAGACGGAGCACTCATGCGTTGAACCAACCCAACTTGATCACGAACAGAATCGATAGAATCACCAGCGCCGAGTTCAGTTCACGGCCACGACCGGACAACAGCTTGATGGCGGTCCAGGAAATGAAACCGAAGGCAATGCCGTTGGCGATCGAATAGGTGAACGGCATGGCCAGGGCGGTGACTACCACAGGCGCGGCGACGGTGATGTCGTCCCAGTCTATTTCAGCCAGGCCAGAGGTCATCAATACTGCGACGAACAGCAAGGCGGGTGCGGTAGCGAAGGGCGGAACGCTGGCGGCCAGTGGCGAAAAGAACAGCGCCAAGAGGAACAGGATGGCCACGACAACGGCGGTCAAACCGGTACGGCCACCGGCGCTGACGCCTGCTGCCGATTCGATGTAACTGGTGGTGGTCGAGGTGCCCAGCAAGGAACCGGCCATGGCCGCGGTACTGTCGGCAATCAACGCACGGCCCATTTTCGGCATGTGGCCGTCCTTGCCCATCAACCCGGCACGTTTGGCCACGCCGATCAGCGTGCCGGAGTTGTCGAACAGGTCAACGAACAGGAAGGCGAAGATTACACTGACCAGCCCGATGTCCAGCGCGCCCATGATGTCCAGTTGCAGGAAGGTCGGCGCCAGCGAGGGCGGCATCGACATCACGCCGCCGAACGGGGTGAAGCCCAGTGCAATGGAAACGATAGTCACCGAGAGAATACCGATCAGCACCGCGCCGCGAATCTTCAGCGCTTCGAGGGCGACGATCAGGGCGAAACCGAGGGTGGCGAGGATCGGCGCTGGTTGTTTCAGATCGCCGAGGCCAACCATGGTGGCCGGGTTGCTGACCACGATACCGGCGTTATGCAGGGCGATCAGCGCCAGAAACAAGCCAATACCGGCGGCAATTGCCGAGCGCAACGCCAGCGGGATACTGTTGATGATCCATTCGCGAATGCGGAAGATCGACAACAGGAAAAACATCACCGCCGAGATGAACACCGCTCCCAGCGCCACTTGCCAGGTATGGCCCATGTTCAGGACCACAGTGTAGGTAAAGAAGGCGTTCAAGCCCATGCCCGGTGCCAGGGCGATCGGGTAGTTGGCGATCAGGCCCATCACGGTCGAACCGATGGCCGCCGCCAGGCAGGTCGCGACAAACACCGCACCCTTGTCCATGCCGGTCTCGCCGAGGATGCTCGGGTTGACGAACAGAATGTAGGCCATGGCCAGGAAGGTCGTGAGGCCCGCAAGAATCTCGGTCCGCACGTTGGTGTTGTGTTCCTTGAGTTGAAACAGCCTTTCCAGCATGTCCGCTCCCCGTGGCGCGCCGGGCGCCGTGAATGTATCGACCTGGACAGCAAAGCACAGGGTGCCTGAAGCGCCTGTGGATATTCTGCGGGTCGGAAAAAGCCGCGCATCATACCAGCAGCTTGGGCCAATGGCTGCGATCGTCGGCGAAGTTTTGCCATGGCAGGGAGTGGGGCATACTGCGCGCAGGTTTTGGGGGGGGCGCTATGTATTGCATAAACAACCGTGTGGTTTTCCGCCTTGGGCTGTTGGGGGCCTTGCTGATGGGTGGGCAAACCGCTTCCGCCGCCTCGGCTGCGGCCTTGACTGAGGTCAGAATTCTCAAGGTCGAATCGCCAGCCTGTGGCTTTGAAGATGTGGCACAAGACCAGGCGCGGACGCGCTGCGATCACCAAGGGCCCGGCATCAAGGTCTATGTGCTGGAGCAGGGCTATGGCCGCGAGCCGAGGGTTGCACTGGATGGGCTCGTAGTGGACGGTACTCGTACACGGGTTTGCGCAAACGCCAGCGACAATCTGGTGGAGTGCTCCTCAACCGGGAAAATCGTCGGCTATCTGTATATCTTCGATCTGGCCGGTAAGCAGCAAGGGCATTTTACCTTCAGCAACACATCAATCAATGCGCCGCAAAACACGCTGACGGCGCAGATCTACATCAAGTAATCGAAGTGTCCGGACCTTTGTCGGGAAAGCTGACTAAGCTTGAACGATCACTGTGTGGAACTAGCCATGACCTTTAGAGCCCTGATCACCCTCGCCGAAGGTATCGACGACCTGCAAAGCGTGACCCTGATCGATGTGTTGCGCCGCGCCAAGATTGAAGTGGTAGTGGCCAGCATCGAAGGGCGGCGCATGCTTACCTGTGCCCGTGGTACCCGGGTGACTGCCGACGGTATGTTGGTGGATGTGCTGGCCCAGCATTTCGACTTGATCGTATTGCCCGGAGGAATGGTCGGTGTGCAGCATCTGGCGGCCTATCAACCCTTGCTGCAATTGGTCAAGGGCCAGGCGGCGGCCGGACGCCTGTTCGCAGGCATCGCCGAAGCCCCCGCAGTGGCCTTGCAGACTTACGGCGTTCTGCGCCAGCGCCGCATGACTTGCCTGCCAACCGTCAGCCATTATTTGTCCGGCTGCACCTTCATCGACCAGCCGATCGTGGTGGACGGCAACTGCATCACTGCCCAAGGTTCCGGTGCAACCCTGGAGTTGGCCTTGACCCTGGTGGAGCAATTGTGCGGCAAGGGCAAACGGGCGGCGGTGGCAGGGGATTTACTGGTTTAGCGCTTGCTCCCATCATTCTGCTTCAGGCTTTCGCTTCTTCTGCCGGTACATGCATATGGTCGCGCCGGGCCAGGGTCGGGAACAGTTTGACCCACACCCCGGTGACCACCAGGGTACCGATCCCGCCGAGCACCACCGCCGGTACCGTGCCCAACCAATGGGCGGTCACCCCGGATTCGAATTCGCCCAACTGGTTCGAAGCGCCGATGAACAATCCGTTCACGGCGCTGACCCGGCCGCGCATCTCGTCCGGGGTTTCCAGTTGCACGAAGGAGGCGCGGATCACCATGCTGATCATGTCCGCCGCGCCCAGCACCACCAGCACTGCGAGCGAGAACCAGAACGAGGTCGACAGTCCGAAGGCGATAGTCGCGACACCGAACACCCCGACCGCGGTGAACATGATTCGCCCGACCTGGCGTTCCACGGCGAAACGCGCCAACCACAGCGACATCAACAAAGCGCCGACCGCAGGGGCCGAGCGCAGCAATCCGAGACCCCAGGGCCCGGTGAGCAGGATGTCTTTGGCGAACACCGGCAGCAGCGCTGTCGCACCGCCCAGCAGCACGGCAAACAGGTCCAGGGAAATTGCCCCGAGAATGTCCGGACGACTGCGAATGAAGCGGATCCCGGCCAGCAGCGAATCAAGCGTGGCCTTGCCTTTGTTCAGCGGCGTTTGCCGGGCTGGCAGGTTGAGCATCAGCAGGCAGGCGATGAGGTACAAAATCACCGTGGGTCCGTAGACCCAGACGCTGCCGAAGGCGTAAAGCAGGCCGCCCAGGGCCGGGGCGACGATGGTCGCCGATTGCTGGGCCGACTGTGACGCGGCGACGGCTCGCGGGAACAGCGTGCAGGGGACAATGGTTGGCAGCAAGGCTTGGGTTGTCGGCATTTCGAACGAGCGGGCGGCACCCAGCAGAAAGGCGAGGATGAAGATCATTTCCCGGGTGACGTTCTCGGTGACACTGCCGATAACCAGCGCCAGGGCGATCAAGGCTTGCAGGGATTGGCAGAGGGCCGCGACCTTGCGTCGGTCATAACGATCCGCCACATGCCCGGTGTGGAGCATGAACAGCACCCGTGGTGCGAATTCCACCAGCCCGACCCAACCCAGGTCCAGGACACTGCCGGTCAGTTGGTAGAGGTTCCAGCCGATAGCCACGGTGAGCATCTGGAAACCACTGGCGGTAAACACCCGAGCCAGCCAGAACGCAATGAAAGGGCGGTGATGGCGCAACAGCAGCGGGGCTTGGCTAGGCATCTGAAGGCAGGGTCTGAGCTGGGGGAGAGGCGAGATTATCACCAGAATGTAACCAGAAGTTGCAGGCTCGGGAGATTTAGTTAGCTAGACACCTGGTTTGGCCATGACGATATCCCTGTGGCGACGGGGCTTGCCCCCGTTGGGGTGCGAAGCACCCCCAAACCCGGCCACCTCATTTTGTCTGGCACACCGCAATGGCTGGTTTTGCGACTGCTTCGCAGCCGAACGGGGGCAAGCCCCCTCGCCACAGTGTTCGGCGCCATAACGGGCAGTGTGCCGAGTGAGGCAACCTGTCACGCGACAAAAGACCACACAGTCCGGGCCGGAAAATGGGACTACTCTTTGGGCATTGCTTGATCCAGATCAATTCCTTTTCGGAAAAGCTCTGGCGGCCAGATGGCCAGAATCCCTGCGTTGTGTTGGTTTAAGAAGAACGAATTCGAATTCGCCGCACTCCATATCCGTGGGGGCAGTGGGTGCAGGCCTTCAGCCGGCAGCCGGTATTACCTGACAGAGGAAGACTTATGTTCGGTTTGGAGGCACTTGATCTCGCCCGAATTCAGTTCGCGTTCACCATTTCGTTTCACATCCTGTTTCCGGCCATCACCATTGGCCTGGCGAGTTACCTTGCGGTGCTCGAAGGCCTGTGGCTGAAGACCCATAACGATACCTACCGCGACCTGTATCACTTCTGGTCGAAGATCTTTGCCGTCAACTTCGGCATGGGGGTGGTGTCAGGGTTGGTCATGGCCTATCAGTTCGGCACCAACTGGAGCCGCTTCTCCGATTTCGCCGGCTCGGTCACCGGGCCGCTGCTGACGTATGAAGTGCTGACGGCGTTCTTTCTTGAAGCCGGTTTCCTCGGGGTGATGCTGTTCGGCTGGAACAAGGTCGGGCGTAAACTGCACTTCTTCGCCACCGTCATGGTGGCCATCGGTACGCTGATCTCGACCTTCTGGATTCTCGCCTCCAACAGCTGGATGCAAACCCCGCAAGGCTATGAAATCGTCAATGGTCAAGTGATTCCGGTGGATTGGCTGGCGGTGATTTTCAATCCGTCCTTCCCGTACCGTCTGCTGCACATGTCCACGGCCGCCTTCGTCGCTACCGCCTTCTTTGTCGGTTCCTCCGCGGCCTGGCATCTGTTGCGCGGTCGGGACAACCCGGCGATCCGCACGATGCTGTCGATGGCGATGTGGATGGCGCTGATTGTTGCGCCGATCCAGGCGGTGATCGGCGACTTCCATGGCCTCAATACCCTCAAGCACCAGCCGGCGAAAATCGCCGCGATCGAGGGGCACTGGGAGAATCACGGTGATGAGCCGACCCCGCTGATCCTGTTCGGCTGGCCGGACATGAAAGCCGAGAAGACGCGTTTTGCCGTTGAGGTACCCTACCTGGGCAGCCTGATCCTGACCCACTCGCTGGACAAGCAAGTACCGGCGCTCAAGGAGTTTGCACCTGAGGATCGGCCGAATTCGACCATTGTGTTCTGGTCGTTCCGGATCATGGTCGGGCTGGGCATGCTGATGATTTTTACCGGTTTGTGGAGCCTTTGGCTGCGCAAACGCGACACCCTCTACTCCTCCCGTCCGTTCCTGTACCTGGCGTTGTGGATGGGGCCATCCGGCCTGATCGCGATCCTGGCGGGCTGGTTCACTACCGAAATCGGTCGTCAGCCGTGGGTGGTCTACGGATTGATGCGCACGGCGGACGCCTCCTCCGGGCATAGCTTTACCCAGATGAGCATCACCCTGGCGCTATTCGTCGTGGTGTATTTCTCGCTGTTTGGCGCGGGCCTGGGTTACATGATGCGCTTGGTGCGCAAAGGTCCGGTGATCAACGAAGGCGCCGAGCCGAGCCACGGTGGTCCTGGCCAGAAACGTACGCCGGCCCGTCCGCTTTCCGCCGCTGATGATGATGGTGATCACAGCGATAGCCTGAACAAGGGGAATTGAGTCATGGGTATTGATCTTCCGCTGATCTGGGCCGTGATCATCATTTTCGGCATCATGATGTACGTGGTCATGGATGGCTTCGATCTGGGTATCGGGATTCTTTTCCCCTTCATCAAGGGCAAACGTGATCGCGACGTAATGATGAACACCGTCGCGCCGGTCTGGGACGGTAATGAAACCTGGCTGGTGCTGGGCGGTGCGGCACTCTTTGGCGCGTTCCCGCTGGCCTACTCGGTGGTGCTCTCGGCGTTGTACCTGCCGCTGATCCTGATGCTGATCGGGCTGATCTTCCGCGGCGTTGCGTTCGAGTTCCGTTTCAAGGCCAGGGACGACAAACGTCACCTCTGGGACAAGGCCTTTATCGGCGGCTCCATCACGGCGACCTTCTTTCAGGGCGTGGCGCTGGGGGCATTCATTGATGGTTTTCCGGTGGTCAATCGCCAGTTCGCCGGCGGTTCGCTGGACTGGTTCACGCCTTTCACGCTGTTCTGCGGCGCGGCGCTGGTGGTGGCTTATGCCTTGCTCGGCTGCACCTGGCTGATCATGAAGACCGAAGGCAAGTTGCAGGAGCAGATGCATGACCTGGCGCGGCCGTTGGCCTTCGTGGTGCTGGCGCTGATCGGCATCGTCAGTATCTGGACGCCGCTGGCCCATGCCGAGATCGCCGCTCGCTGGTTTACCCTGCCGAACCTGTTCTGGTTCCTGCCGGTACCGATTCTGGTGCTGGTGACCATGTACGGTCTGGTCCGCGCAGTGGCCCGCAATGCCCATTACACGCCGTTCCTGTTGACCCTGGTGCTGATCTTCCTCGGCTACAGCGGCCTGGGCATCAGCCTGTGGCCGAACATCGTGCCGCCGTCGATCTCGATCTGGGATGCTGCCGCGCCGCCGCAGAGTCAGGGCTTCATGCTGGTCGGCACATTGTTTATCATCCCGTTCATTTTGGGGTACACCTTCTGGAGCTACTACGTGTTCCGCGGCAAGGTCACCCACGAAGACGGGTATCACTAGGTAGGAGCTGCCGATAGGCTGCGATCTTTTGATCTTGCTCTTTGGTACCAGCACCCCAAAAGATCCCGGGCTCCTACGCTAGCGTCTACTTAGGCACCACCGAACCCCAGAGAGGATTCCAGGCAATGACCGGCAAACATTCCTTGCAAGAAATCGAACAGGCCGAAAAAAAGCCTCTCTGGCAGCGACTCGGCTGGCTGGCGCTGATCTGGACCGGCAGTGTGCTGGCCCTGGCCATTGTTGCCGGCCTGATGCGTATGTTCATGAACGCTGCCGGCCTGACCACTCACTGATATTCGCCACACCCAATCCCATCCCGTTGCCTTGCGGCACGGATTTATAACCCTCCACTGGAGGGTTTTTTTTTGTTACTTCCGGGCTTTGAGAATCACGAACTTGGGTGTGGCTGCCACTTGTTCGACGCCGCGGAACAATCGCGCCAGTTTGCTGTGATAACCCAGATGACGATTGCCGACGATATACAGTGCGCCGCCGACCACCAGTGCTTCACGGGCTTGCTGGAACATCCGCCAGGCAAGGAAATCACCGACCACCTGTTGCTGGTGAAACGGCGGGTTGCACAGCACCACATCAAGGGATTGCGGTTCTTGCCCTGCCAGACCATCGTCAGCGCGAACGATCACCTCGCGCTCACCGAGTGCGGCACGCCAGTTTTCGCTCGCAGATTGCACCGCCATGAAGGATTCATCGACCAGCGTGTACCGGGCCTGGGGGTTTTGCAGTGCACTGGCGATGGCCAGTACACCGTTACCACACCCCAGATCCGCAACCTGTGCGCTGCCCAGGTTTTTCGGCAGGTGTGGGAGAAACGCCCGCGTACCGATATCCAGCCCTTCGCGACAGAACACATTGGCATGGTTCAACAGTTCGATCGCAGGTTGGTCGAGGGTGTAGCGAGTCGGGTAGGGCGATACGCTCGGCTTTTTGCTTTCGGCGGTAGCGATCAGCAGTCGGGCTTTTTTCATCGCCAGTGAAGCTTGCACCGGGCCGATATAACGCTCCAGCAGATCGCCAGCGGCGCGGGGCAGGTGCTTGACCATGGCGCCGGCAATCACTTGGGCGCCGGGAGCCAGTTGGTCTTGCAGGCGAATCAGTTGTTCTTGGAGCAAGGCCAGGGTTTTCGGCACCCGGATCAACACCCGGTCGAACGGCCCGGTGGGTATTGCGCTGGCAGGAACGAACGATACGGCGTCGAAGGCCCGGCCGTTGCGCACCAGATTCTTCTCCAGTGCCTGGCTGGCCAGGAACGAGTCGCCGCTGCTGCTGACCTGCACATGCCCGACCAGGCTGGCAGCCAGAGCGCCAAAGCTGTCATTGAGCACCAACACCCGGGTATCTGCTGCAGGCGTTTGCTCGGCCAGATAATTGAGCAGGTATTCATCGGCTGCGTCAAAGGCCTGCAAGGGTTCGTTCTGTTGTTCAGGCTGGCGGATCAGATCGAGTTGGGTGAAAGGGCTTTCGAGCAGGGGCATGGGGCGGGGACTCTGGGTAATCAACGGGGTCCTGCAGGGCCTGGGCGGCAGGGGGCTTGCGGGACTGTCTGAGTGAACTGCATCGCGGTGCCGGGCAACTCACGTCATCACTCAGATAGGGTGGTAAATGGTACGTTTTTTTCTTCTGGATTACTTGCAGGTTTTTTCGGTTTGCAAAACGCGCCTCCGTGACGCTGTATCTGTCGTAAGGGATGGGTCAAGCAATCCCTCCATGACCGCATGTACGACGGCTGCGATCTTATTGTTGACTCCCATCTTTTTTATTGCAGTGCTCACATGGAAATTCACGGTCCGTTCCGAGAGGTTGAGAATGGTGGCAATGTCCGAGGCGGTCTTGCCTTCGGCTGACCATTTCAAGACTTCGATTTCCCGGGTCGACAATCTGTTGGAGGGGCGAAAAGCAGGGTCACGCAACAACTGCTCGACAACGGCAGTGTGCAAGGCATGGCAAAGCCAGATGATATGGGCGGCTTTTTCGTAGAGCTCGCGTCCACCGATAGACTCACGGCTTCGAGAAAGGCTCAGCATGCTGCAGACTCCGCGGGGGTCATGCACTGACTGAGAAATCCCATGGTGCATGCCGTGTTTTTGCATGTCCTCCCAGTAGGCAGGAGCATTGGCGAAGACCTGGTCGCTCCAGATGATAGGAATGACCGAATGATTGCAGTGATGAACAATTGGATCGATAGCCACATAGTTGGAGAGTTCGTATTTTTCGTTCCAGGCGAACGAATAATTGTTGATTCTCAGGGCCTGTGGCTGCTGGTGATGCCCGGGAGCGTTCATCGTGAACGCACAAAATTCGAAGCCTATATCGCGGGTTAAATTCAAGGCGATTTTGAAAACGGTCTGTAAATCATGCTCTTGATTCAATCTTTTAAGCTGGGCCTCCGTCCAGAAATCCATACGACTCTCCATGTGTTCTTGTTGGATTGGATCCGATTCTAGAGGGGCAGTGTAGGACAGGTCCTACGCAATTTTAATGATTATTTTATTCTTGAAGTAGAAGGTTTGGTTCTTATTTGATTATAAGCTCTCTGATAAATACTTGTTTTTTGAATGATGTTTATCATCTAGTGAGTAAATGTCGACTTATCCAAAGTAGGATCAAGACTGATAGCAGTAAGCCAGTATTTGTGAGTAATTGTATGGTTGGAGCATCTCTGGAGAGATTCATGTTGTGCGCGGTGGAATTCGAGTATTTTTAGTTCAATTTTGTTTAATTTTGCCCAGCGTCCTGGATGCTTTTTAACACTACAAACTCACGGTGTTTATCTGCCTGGCTTTGCGCGACACTGGGGTATCTGCCTCTTGGAGCACCCCATGACCGCCAGCGCCGAAAAATTCACCCGGCAAACCCTGCTCGACGTTCAGCCATTGACCCCAGGTCTGTTCACTTTGCGTACCACACGAGATCCTGGCTTCCGTTTTCGGGCTGGGCAGTTCGCGCGCCTGGGTGTTTGCAAGGCCGATGGCAGCGTGGTCTGGCGGGCCTATTCCATGGTCTCCTCGCCCCATGACGAGTTTCTTGAGTTCTTTTCCATCGTGGTGCCGGGTGGCGAGTTCACCAGTGAGTTGAGTCGTTTGGTCGAGGGCGATACGTTACTGGTCGACCGGCAGGCGTTCGGTTTTCTGACCCTGGATCGTTTTACCGACGGCCGAGATCTCTGGTTGATGGCCACAGGTACCGGCGTTGCGCCGTTTTTGTCGATCCTTCAGGACTTCGAGGCCTGGGAAAAATTCGAGCGAATCATCCTGGTCTACAGTGCACGCGAAGCACGAGAACTCGCCTACCAGGAATTGATCGCCGGACTGGCACAGCGCGAGTACCTGGCGGAGTACGGACATAAACTGCAGTTCATTGCGACAGTCACCCGCGAGCAGCATCCAGGTGCGTTGAGCGGTCGGATCACCCGGTTGATAGAAAATGGCGAACTGGAATGTGCCGCAGGCGTGGAGCTGACGGCCGAGCACTCGCGGGTGATGCTCTGCGGTAATCCGCAAATGATCGATGACACGCGCAAACTGCTTAAAACACGCGATATGCGGCTAAGCCTGAGTCGCAAGCCCGGGCAGGTTGCGGTGGAGAATTACTGGTAAGAGAACGGCACCGTGATGGTGCCGTTTACCCAGGCGACAAAACCGTTCAGGGTCTGTTGTTCTGCGCTTTGAGCAGGTCGCGTATTTCCTCCAGCAGCTCCTCTTCCTTGGTCGGAACCGGTGGCAGGGTTGGCGCAACGGCCTCTTCGCGTTTCAGACGATTGATGGCTTTGACGCCCATGAAAATCGCAAAAGCGAGGATGATGAAGTCGATCGTGCTCTGGATGAATCTGCCGTAGGCCAGCATCACCGCGGGTGCCTCGCCTTGGGCTGCCTTGAGGGTGACTGCAAGATCACTGAAGTCCACCCCGCCGATCAGCAGGCCGATGGGTGGCATTATCACGTCGCCTACAAAGGACGAAACGATTTTGCCGAAGGCTGCGCCGATAATGATCCCGACGGCCATGTCGACCACGTTACCTTTGACCGCGAAGGCCTTGAACTCATTGATCACGCCCATAGGTTATTCCTTGTTACAAATGAGGTTGGTGAGTGCAGTGTAAGTCAGCAAAACGCATCTTGCTCGAAACAACCATTTACCTCATGACCCAAAAGTACCTGCCAATATTCAGGGAGAGGACGGCTGGCATATGACTGCTGTTGGAGCGTAGCGCTTTTATCAAGGTGTTTGTCCAAGGCTAAAACTTATACATCCAACTTCTGAGTTGGCAATGCATGTAGAGGTTTTTTGTTTCTCATCCGTTGGATGCCTGGGTATGGATGAACAAAAAGTTGGATGCATGGCATTGATCCGTATCCGACTCTATTAACCGGGCAAATTGTTATGGAAGTCGCTTTGCTGCCGTTTGGCTGCCAAGGTTCGATGCTTTGCCAGTCAAGGGCACTGATCACCGCCAGCTGAGCTATCATCGCGGTTTTTCATTGGAGTTCCGATGGCCAAGGCAAAGCGCATGTACGGCTGCACTGAGTGCGGCGCAACCTTTCCCAAGTGGGGAGGCCAATGCGGCGAGTGCGGCGCCTGGAACACGCTGACCGAAACCATGGTGGAAAGCGGTGGCGCAGCGGCTCCCAGCGGTCGTACTGGCTGGACCGGGCAGCAGGCTCAGATCAAGACCCTGGCCGAAGTCAGCGTCGAAGAGATTCCGCGCTTTTCCACGGCGTCCGGTGAACTCGACCGAGTCCTTGGCGGTGGTCTGGTGGACGGTTCGGTGGTACTGATCGGCGGTGATCCGGGCATTGGCAAGTCGACCATTTTGTTGCAGACCTTGTGCAGTCTCGCCGCGCGCATGCCGGCGCTGTACGTCACCGGCGAAGAATCCCAGCAGCAAGTGGCCATGCGTGCCCGTCGCCTGGGGCTACCCCAGGACAAGCTGAGGGTCATGACTGAAACCTGCATCGAGACCATCATTGCCACGGCGCGGGTAGAAAAACCGAAAGTCATGGTGATCGACTCGATCCAGACAATCTTTACCGAACAACTGCAGTCGGCACCGGGCGGCGTCTCTCAAGTGCGCGAAAGTGCGGCGTTGCTGGTGCGCTATGCGAAACAGAGCGGTACCGCGATTTTCCTGGTGGGTCATGTCACTAAAGAGGGTGCATTGGCTGGACCGCGGGTGTTGGAGCACATGGTCGATACCGTGCTGTATTTCGAAGGCGAATCGGATGGTCGCCTGCGTCTGCTGCGGGCGGTGAAAAACCGCTTCGGGGCAGTCAACGAGCTGGGCGTGTTCGGCATGACCGACAAAGGGTTGAAAGAAGTCTCCAACCCGTCGGCGATTTTCCTGACGCGAGCCCAGGAAGAAGTGCCGGGCAGTGTGGTAATGGCAACCTGGGAAGGCACCCGGCCGATGCTGGTGGAAGTCCAGGCACTGGTGGACGATAGCCATCTGGCCAATCCGCGACGGGTGACCCTGGGCCTGGATCAGAACCGACTGGCCATGCTCCTGGCGGTTCTGCATCGACATGGCGGCATCCCTACTCACGATCAGGACGTGTTCCTCAACGTGGTCGGCGGGGTCAAGGTGTTGGAGACGGCTTCCGACCTGGCACTGATGGCGGCGGTGATGTCCAGTTTGCGCAACCGGCCGTTGCCCCATGATCTGCTGGTGTTTGGCGAAGTGGGCCTGTCTGGCGAGGTACGGCCGGTGCCCAGCGGTCAGGAACGGCTGAAAGAAGCCGCCAAGCATGGCTTCAAGCGGGCCATCGTACCCAAGGGCAATGCACCGAAAGAGGCACCGCCCGGACTGGAAATTATTGCGGTGACACGCCTCGAGCAGGCATTGGATGCGTTGTTCGCATAAACACCAGGCGAATTGGAGCGGTGATCAAACTTCGATCAGCGCTCCCAGTTCCCGCTCCAGCTCTTCTACATCCCGCAGATTCAACTCGATCAGCCGTCGCAGGTGTTCGATTGACTCCAGATCAATGTGCAGGCAGACGAAACCCAGTTGGCCCTGATCGACGTGGGTCAGTTGTATGTCCATCCTGACTTCGACGTCGTCGCTCAAATGTATATCCGCTGCGAAAGGTTGCGTCTCGTCACCCGTCCAGGGATCGGGGCGTTGGACCAGCAGACCTTTGAGGGACAGATCAATCAATTGCACCGGCCAGCGATGCTCACCCTGGCTCAGTTCAGTCCTCGCATCGAAGGTTATTCGTTTGAAGCGGCGGCGATCTGCAGGGTGGTCGCTCATGGCGCAATCCTCTTTATGTGCGCTGACTATAGACCGGCATTTGCAAGAGTCGCTACCGCGGTTCATTCGCGACGTTGAAAGCTACGTACTCGAAACAAGGCTCTAGTGGCCTGTACGGCTAGTTCGTTAGCTCAAATTCGGATGCCGGAAGTCCATAGCCAAGGCGCTGTGACGAGTCATAGCCCGCTATGGCGAGGAACAGCAACGCAGGATATGGGCTTGCGGCGCCGAAATTGACTAACAGAACTAGCCACACAGGCCACTAGGGTATGGCCTTTGGTGCAATCGGGGCTAAACTCGGGATGGCTTTATCTCAAGTCCACCCTGGCTGGAATAAAAAAGATGAAAAATAATAATAGCCTGCTTCGCCACTTACCCTGGCTGCTGCTGGCAATCCTGGGAGCGTGCGCCCTGAGCGTAGTGGCCTTGCGCCGCGGTGAGGCAATCAACGCCTTGTGGATTGTGGTCGCGGCAGTGGCCATTTATCTGGTTGCGTATCGTTACTACAGTCTGTTTATCGCTAACCATGTGATGCAGCTCGATCCACTTCGGGCCACCCCCGCAGTGCTCAACAATGATGGTCTGGACTATGTGCCGACCAACAAACACATCCTTTTCGGTCACCACTTCGCGGCCATTGCGGGCGCTGGGCCACTGGTCGGCCCGGTGCTGGCGGCGCAAATGGGCTACCTGCCCGGTACGCTCTGGCTGATTGCCGGGGTGGTGCTGGCGGGTGCGGTGCAGGACTTCATGGTCCTGTTCATGTCGACCCGACGCAACGGTCGCTCCCTGGGCGACATGGTCCGCGAAGAAATGGGCCGTATCCCCGGCACTATCGCGCTGTTTGGCTGTTTCCTGATCATGGTCATCATCCTCGCGGTGCTGGCGCTGATCGTGGTCAAGGCCCTGGCGGAGAGCCCGTGGGGTATTTTCACGGTGATGGCGACCATCCCGATCGCGATGTTCATGGGCATTTACATGCGCTACATCCGTCCGGGCCGCATCGGTGAAATCTCCGTTGTCGGGGTGCTCTTGCTGCTGGGTTCGATCTGGCTGGGCGGGCAGATTGCCGCCGATCCCGTCTGGGCCAAAGCCTTCACCTTTACCGGGATCCAGATCACCTGGATGCTGATCGGCTACGGCTTCGTGGCCGCGGTCCTGCCGGTATGGCTGATTCTGGCGCCGCGCGACTACCTGTCGACCTTCCTCAAGATCGGTACCATCCTCGCCCTGGCGATCGGCATCCTGGTCACTATGCCCGATCTGAAAATGCCGGCACTGACCCAGTTCACCGACGGTACCGGCCCGGTCTGGAAAGGCGGGCTGTTCCCGTTCCTGTTCATCACCATTGCCTGCGGTGCGGTGTCTGGTTTCCACGCGCTGATCGCCTCCGGGACTACCCCCAAGCTGCTGGCTAACGAAGGGCATGCCCGTTACATCGGTTACGGCGGCATGCTGATGGAATCCTTCGTGGCCATCATGGCCATGGTGGCCGCCTCGGTGATCGAACCGGGCGTCTACTTCGCGATGAACAGCCCTGCGGCGATCGTCGGTGGTGATGTGGTTGCGGTGGCCCAGACGGTCAGCAGCTGGGGCTTCGCCATTACTCCGGAAGCCCTGCAAGCGGTGGCCAAGGACATCGGTGAAACCACTGTTCTGGCCCGTGCCGGCGGTGCACCGACCCTGGCGGTCGGGATCGCGCAGATTTTGCACACGGTGCTGCCGGGTGAAAACACCATGGCATTCTGGTACCACTTCGCGATTCTGTTCGAGGCGCTGTTCATCCTGACTGCGGTCGATGCCGGTACCCGTGCCGGGCGTTTCATGCTCCAGGACTTGCTCGGCTCCTTCGTTCCGGCCCTGCGGCGTACTGAATCCTGGACCGCCAACCTGATCGCGACCGCAGGTTGCGTGGCGATGTGGGGGTACCTGCTGTATCAAGGCGTGATCGACCCATTGGGCGGCATCAACACCTTGTGGCCACTGTTCGGTATCTCCAACCAGATGCTGGCCGGTATCGCGCTGATGCTGGCGACGGTGGTGCTGATCAAAATGAAACGCCAGCGCTACGTCTGGGTCACCCTGTTGCCCGCCGTGTGGCTGCTGATTTGCACCACCACCGCCGGCTTCATCAAGCTGTTCGATGCCAACCCGGCGATCGGCTTCTTGTCCCTGGCCAAAAAGTACAGTGATGCCTTGGCCAACGGTCAGATCCTGGCACCGGCCAAGGACATCACCCAGATGCAGCATGTGATCTATAACGCCTACACCAACGCGACCCTGACGGCCCTGTTCCTGTTCGTGGTGTTCAGCATCCTGTTCTTTGCGCTCAAGGTCGGTATTGCCGCCTGGGGCACCAAGGAACGCACGGATAAAGAAACGCCATTCCAGGCCCAGCCGGATGCGTGATCGAGGATTGCAGCCATGTTCAATGACCTGAGTCGCCTCGGTAAATACCTCGGTCAGGCCGCGCGCCTGATGGTCGGCATGCCTGACTACGACAACTACGTCGAGCATATGCAAAGCAAACACCCGGACAAGCCGATGATGACCTACGAGGCGTTCTTTCGGGAGCGCCAGGAGGCACGTTACGGTGGCAAAGGGGGGCCGAAGTGTTGCTGACGCCCTTGTAGGAGCGAGCTTGCTCGCGATGCTGGCGACTCGGTTGAACGTTTAAGCCGAGGTGATACCATCGCGAGCAAGTCGGATCGCCGCACCGCCGCTCCCACACCATTTTTCATTTCCGGAATCATCAGGCAGGGCGGGCGTTTTCAGCGAACAATCAACCCATGCTCCATCGCGTAATTGAGCAACGCGGCGGGCTTGTCGATATTCAGTTTGCGGCGAATGCTCAGACGGTGGGTTTCGACGGTGCGCACGCTAATGTCGAGTTCCCGAGCCATTTCCTTGTTGTTCAGCCCCTGAACCATCCTCGACAGGACCTGATTTTCCCGTGGGGTCAGTTCGTTATGGGGGTGTTTCTCGGCGGCCAGTTTTTGCGCAATTTCGGCACTGTAGAAGGTACCGCCGCTGGCAATCGCTTCGATTGCTGCGATGATTTCGCGCGAAGGTGCATTTTTCAGCACATAGCCACTGGCTCCTGAACGTACGGATTCGCTCACGTACTCTTGGTTGTCGTACATGCTCAATATGAGAATCTTGATCGACGGGTATTGCTGTCGCAACGCCCGGGTCAGCTCCAGCCCATTCATGTCTTTCAGGCCGATGTCGACCAGCAGCAGATCGGGGAGCGTCCGCCCGACCATTTCCAACGCCTGCGCGCCGCTCTCGGCTTCGCCCACGACTTCTAACGGCTCCATCACCGCCAGCAGGGCGCGGATGCCTTCGCGGACCAGTGAATGATCGTCGACCAAGGCGATGCGGATCGGGTAGGGCAGACTCATAGGGGCATTCACTCTTGTTGTTATCGTACAAGGATCAACTTCAGGCGTTGGTTATGACCATGGGCAGCAGGATGTCCAGTTCACTCCTTCCAGGCACTGAATGAAGATCGAATCGGCCGCCGAAATGCTCGACCCTTTCACGTATGTTGCGCAGTCCTATACCGCCATGCAGGCGCTCGACTCGAGTGACATTAAAACCAATACCGTCGTCGAGGACGATCAAGCGTAAAGCATCTGCAGAACCGTGCAGAGTGATGGTTACATTGCTGGCCCGAGCATGCCGCTCAATATTGGTCAGTGCTTCTTGCGCAATACGGAACAAGGCGACTGCGGCACCGTCGACCAGCTGGCAATCGACCAGATTGCTTTCATAGTTCACGAGCAGGCCGCTGCGCTTTTCAAATTCGGCCGCCAACTGCCCGATGGCTGCGGGTAGCCCCAGGGTGTCGAGTAACGATGAGCGCAGGTCGTGGGAGATAGTGCGGACCTCCCCTATGGCGCTACCCAAACGCTCGGTTGCCTCGCGCAAAATACTCAGGCCATTACCGCGACCCGTTTCCAGGACATGGCTTGCCAGCTCGAATTGAAACTTTATCGAGACCAGCAATTGACTGATACCGTCATGCAGCTCTCGGGACACCCGCGACCGCTCTTCTTCCTGCAGGCTGACAATTCGTTGATTGAGTCTCTGAAGCTTTTTGTCGGCCAGGCGGTGTTCACTGACGTTCAAGGTCATGCCACTGGCGAAGACCAGCAGCACAGCGATCAGCGCAACGGCCGCGATCGCCAGCATGGTTGCATGAATACCTTGCGCGACTTCGTCGCGAGCTTGCTGAGTGGCCAGTTCGACGTCTTCGAGGTAGATGCCGGTGCCGAGCATCCAGCCCCAACGTTCAAGCATGACGACATAGGCCAGTTTATCCGTGACCTGGCCTGACGATGGCTTCTTCCACGCGTAACGCTGGAAACCTTCTCCGGATTCAGCGCTTTTCAATAATGCCTGGATGACTGGCAAACCGTGTGGGTCGGTCATCTCCCACAGATATTTGCCAACCAGTTCCGATTGCCTGGCGTGCATCAGACTGCGGCCCTGGCGGTCATAGACAAAGAAGTAGCCATCGATACCAAAGCTGAGTTTGCGTAACTCTTCGAGTACTCGCTGTTGCGCCAGTTCATCGCCCTGACCACCGGCATACAAGGGGTCGATCAGACTTTTGGCCATTTCAACGTAGTTTTTCAGTTCCGCTCGCTTGCTGGCGAGGATGCTGTCTTCAATAAGTTGTGCCTGCTGATCGCCCAGTTGGCGATTCTGGAAAATCACCAGCGCGCAAATAACTGCAACGGCCAGTATCAGCGGCAAAATACCCAGGGCTACGATTTTGTATTTGAGCTGCATGGTGACTCCTGTCCAGACCGGGCGGCGGTGCGGCAGGGCTGTCGGCGGGGTGTCAGGGATGGGGCATGATATGCCCAAAAGGCTGCATTCCCGCAAGCGTATCGACGTTGTCAGGGTCCGTCTCGGTAGTACTACGTAGAAAGATCTTACGTAGTACTGCGGATTTCGTTATTGACGACATGCGCGGATATTAAGCGGGCTGCGCATATCGCGGCACTCTTATAATAATTACCGCCGCAGTCCACCGGCTGTCGGCAGGAGAGACGCATGTCCCGTCTGGTGAAACACCTCGCCTGGTTTGCGCTTGCTGTCATTGGAGCGGTCGCGTTGAGTGTCGTGGCCTTGCGCCGCGGTGAAGCGATCAATGCCCTTTGGATCGTAGTTGCCGCAGTCGCTATCTACCTTGTTGCCTACCGCTATTACAGTCTGTTCATCGCTAAGCATGTGATGCAGATCGATCCGCTTCGGGCCACCCCCGCAGTGCTCAACAATGATGGTCTGGACTATGTGCCGACCAACAAACATGTGCTTTTCGGTCACCATTTCGCAGCCATTGCGGGCGCGGGGCCATTGGTCGGCCCGGTGCTGGCGGCGCAAATGGGCTACCTGCCCGGCACGCTCTGGCTGATTGCCGGCGTGGTGTTCGCCGGCGCCGTGCAGGACTTCATGGTCCTGTTCATGTCGACCCGGCGCAACGGTCGTTCCCTGGGTGACATGGTCCGTGAAGAAATGGGCCGTATCCCCGGGACCATCGCGCTGTTTGGCTGCTTCCTGATCATGATCATCATCCTCGCAGTGCTGGCGCTGATCGTGGTCAAGGCCCTGGCCGAGAGTCCATGGGGCATTTTCACGGTGATGGCGACCATCCCGATCGCGATGTTCATGGGCATTTACATGCGCTACATCCGCCCCGGTCGCATCGGTGAAATCTCCGTTGTCGGGGTGCTGTTGCTGTTGGGTTCGATCTGGCTGGGCGGGCAAATTGCCGCTGATCCGGTCTGGGCCAAAGCCTTTACCTTCACCGGACTGCAGATCACCTGGATGCTGATCGGCTACGGCTTCGTGGCCGCGGTCCTGCCGGTGTGGCTGATTCTGGCGCCGCGCGATTACCTGTCGACCTTCCTCAAGATCGGCACCATCCTCGCCCTGGCGATCGGCATCCTGATCACCATGCCCGAGCTGAAAATGCCGGCACTGACCCAGTTCACCGACGGTACCGGACCGGTCTGGAAGGGCGGGTTGTTCCCGTTCCTGTTCATCACCATTGCCTGCGGTGCGGTGTCCGGTTTCCACGCGCTGATCGCTTCCGGGACAACGCCCAAGCTGCTGGCCAGCGAAGGGCATGCCCGTTACATCGGTTACGGCGGCATGCTGATGGAATCCTTCGTGGCCATCATGGCCATGGTGGCCGCTTCGGTGATCGAACCGGGTGTCTACTTCGCGATGAACAGCCCGGCGGCCCTCGTCGGCGCTGATGTTGTGTCGGTTGCTCAGACGGTCAGCAGCTGGGGCTTCGCGATTACTCCGGAAGCTCTGCAAGCAGTGGCCAAGGACATCGGTGAAACCACCATCCTGGCCCGTGCCGGCGGTGCACCGACCCTGGCGGTCGGTATCGCGCAGATCCTGCACACGCTGCTGCCTGGTGAAAACACCATGGCGTTCTGGTACCACTTTGCGATTCTGTTCGAGGCGCTGTTCATCCTGACCGCGGTCGATGCCGGCACCCGTGCCGGGCGCTTCATGCTCCAAGACTTGCTCGGTTCCTTCGTTCCGGCGCTCAAGCGTACGGAATCCTGGACCGCCAACCTGATCGCGACCGCAGGTTGCGTGGCGATGTGGGGTTACCTGCTGTATCAAGGCGTGATCGACCCGTTGGGTGGCATCAATACCTTGTGGCCACTGTTCGGCATCTCCAACCAGATGCTTGCGGGTATCGCGCTGATGCTGGCGACGGTGGTGCTGATCAAAATGAAACGCCAACGCTACGTCTGGGTCACCATGTTGCCTGCCGTGTGGTTGCTGATCTGCACCACCACCGCCGGCTTCATCAAGCTGTTCGACGCCAACCCGGCGATCGGTTTCCTGGCCCTGGCCAGGAAGTACAGCGATGCGTTGGCCAACGGTCAGGTGCTGGCACCGGCCAAGAGCATCGAGCAGATGCAGCACGTGATCTACAACGCCTACACCAACGCGACCCTGACGGCGCTGTTCCTGCTCGTGGTGTTCAGCATCCTGTTCTTTGCGCTCAAGGTCGGTATCGCCGCCTGGGGCACCAAGGAACGTACGGATAAAGAAGCGCCGTACCAGGCTGTACCGGATGCTTGATCGAGGATTGCAGACATGTTCAATGACCTGAGTCGCCTTGGTAAGTACCTCGGTCAGGCCGCGCGCCTGATGGTCGGCATGCCCGACTACGACAACTACGTCGAGCATATGCAAAGCAAACACCCGGACAAGCCGCTGATGTCCTACGAGGCGTTCTTTCGCGAACGCCAGGAAGCACGTTACGGCAGCAAGGGTGGTCCGAAGTGCTGTTGAACCACTAATCGCGGTCATCTGATGTGATGTGTGTGGGAGCGGGTTTGCGTTGCGATACGACCAACTCGGTTTAACTGTTAAACCGAGGTGATACCATCGCGAGCGAGCCCGCTCCCATTTTTTATTTCTGTCATCCAGGAGAATCGAGTTTGTCCTCTCCCATCCCCGTCACGATCCTCAGCGGCTTTCTCGGCGCCGGTAAAACCACGCTGTTGCGCCACCTGCTCAAAGCCGAGCACGGCTTGAAAATTGCCGTGATCGAAAACGAATTCAGCGATGCCGGTATCGACTCCCAGCTCTTGGGCGACGAGCCGGTGCAAGTCATGACGCTGTCCAACGGCTGCGTCTGCTGCACCATCCACACCGACCTGACCAAGGCGCTGTACCTGCTGCTGGAGCGTCTGGACAGCGGCGAAATCGCCTTCGACCGGCTGGTGATCGAATGCACCGGGCTGGCTGATCCTGCGCCAGTGGCGCAAACCTTTTTCCTCGATGAGGAGCTGCGCGAGCGTTATATCCTCGATGGCATCATCACCCTAGTCGACGCGGCCCATGCCGAGCACCACCTGACCCAGACCATCGCCCAGGCGCAGATCGGTTTCGCCGACCGTTTGCTGGTGAGCAAGCGGGACCTGGTGGACGAGCCGAGCTTTGTCGCCCTCAGTGAACGCCTGACCCGGATCAACCGGCGGGCGCCGATTCGCGTGGTGGAACACGGCAAGATCGATCTGGCCGAACTGCTGGATGTCCGCGGTTTCAACCTCAATGCCGATCTGGGCGGCGGCCTGAGCCTGCGGCCGGTGAGCAAGGTGCCGAGCATCGACCGTATCTCCAGCCTGGTGCTGCGCACTGACAAACCGCTGGATATCGACAAGCTCAGCGAGTTCATGAACGAATTGCTGGAAGAACACGGCAAGCAATTGCTGCGTTACAAAGGCGTGCTGAACATCGTCGGCGAGCCACGGCGCATGGTGTTTCAAGGCGTGCTGAAGTTGTACGGCTTCGACTGGGACACCGAGTGGGCTGAGGACGAGGCGCGTGAAAGCGTGATCGTGTTCATTGCCGATGAATTGCCCGAAGAAAAAATCCGCGATGGATTTGCGCGGGTTGCCGCAGATTGAGGGTGCTGTAGCGCTAACCGGCGACGCGATCATGGGCCGATTGCGCTTTTGAGCTCAGCAATTTGTCCTCCAGGTGATCCAGATGCCGGGTCATCAAACCCTCGGCAGCCTGGGTATCCCCTCGCTCCACCGCCTCGACAATCGCGGCATGCTCCTGCCATGCACAATGACTGACGGCCTGTTCTTCGTAGCGGGCGATGGCCAGCGAAGTCAGTGGCACCAGGCTGCCGAGAAATTGAGCCAGCGGTGCGTTACCCGCCGCTTGTGCCAACTGCAGATGGAACTCGCCAGACAGGCGAATGGCCGCGCCTCGCTGGTTTTGTTCGACGCAGAGGCGTTCACGGTCGATCAACTCGCTTAACTGCGGCAGGTGCCGGGAAGTGGGTTGTTGGCAAGCCAGTCGCACCAGAGTGGTTTCAGTCAGGCGGCGAGCGTGGAGTATCTGGCGGGTTTGTTCGGCGTCGGGTGCCGCGACCTGCGGACGATGATTAGGCCGCAGAATAATCACTTGCTGATGGGACAACCGCGCGAGCACCTGGCGGATGATACTGCGGCTGACGCCGAACACCTGGCCCAGGCTTTCTTCGGTGAAGCGGCTGGCCGGGGCAATGCGTTGTTCGAGAATGGCGTCGAAAATCTGCGGGTAGATATCATCGGCGCAGCGTTTCTTATCGCTCTGGTGGCGTAAGGGCTGGACGGCAGAAATCGAGAAAACGGGATTCTTCAAGGCGTAGGAGTTCATGGCCTGTCTCCAGTCCGGTTGCCGATAGGTTTTTTTCTACAGCAATTAATTACCCAGATTGTCGTCCGGGATGTTGAGCTCAATGCCCATGCGTTGGCCTTCCTGAAGGATGTGTCTACGCATTTCGGCGCTGGCCACGGCACTATTCTTGTTGCGAATCGCGCGTACCACGGCTTCGTTTTCTGCCAGGCGTTCGGCCAAATGTTCCGGTGAGTTGCGCAGCCCTTCGGCGCTCTGCTTGAGGGCGTTGCTGGTTTGCTGCACGACGTTCTGGAAGATCGGGTTCGAGGTCAGGGTGAACAGCTCTTCGTGGAAGGCGATGTAAGCATTCATCCCGGCTTCGCTATCGTTGGCTTCCAGGGCTTCGCGCATGTCCATCAGCGTCAGGCGCAGTTGGCCGATTTCCTTGCTGCTGATGGACTGGGCGACCAGCCCGACAATAAACGGCTCAAGGGTGTAACGCAGTTGCAGTACATCCTCAAGGCTGGCGCCGGCCACGCCGCTGTCGGTGGTTGGCGCATCGTTGAGGTTGGCTTCCAGCACCACCACGCCTTTGCCGGGCATGGAGCGCACCAGGCCAAGGGTTTCCAGCACGATCACCGCTTCACGCAGGCTTGGCCGGCTGATACCCAGTTGTTCAGCCAGTTCGCGTTGCCCCGGAAGCATTTCGCCGGAGCGCCACTGCCCACGAGCCAGTGCGGCACGTAGCTTTTCAACCACTGAATTTACAACTGTCGACGAGGTGATCACTGTTCGCTCCATGAGAGTCGGTAAAACGCTGATTTTTTGTGCCTGCCAGTGACAGGCACAAGGTTCGGTCAAAACTCTTGCTGATGAGCCGGCGTTGCTGATTTGCGTGGCTGGAAGGTATACCCCTCCTGGCCGGACAGCACTTTGTTCGCCCGTTGAATATCGATGTCTTTTTCCCAGCGGGCGATGGCCACAGTGGCGACACAGTTGCCGATCAGGTTGGTCAGCGCCCGGCCGATGCCCATGAACCAGTCAACCGCCAGCACCAGTACCAGTCCAACCACCGGAATCGCCGGGATCGCGGTCAAGGTCGCCGCCAGAATTACCAGTGCCGAGCCTGGAATGCCATGGGCACCTTTGGAGGTGATCAGTGAAACCAGCAGGATGGTCAGCAGGTCGGACATGGCCAGCGGTGTGCCGGTGGCATTGGCGATGAACACGATGGCCAGGGTCAGGTAGATCGAAAAGCCATCGAGGTTGAACGAGTAACCGGTAGGAATGACCAGGCCAACCGTCGAGCTGCCGATGCCCAGATGCTCCAGCTTGCGCATGATTTGCGGCAATACGGCGTCGGAGGAGGCGGTGCCCATGACAATCAGCAGCTCTTCGCGCAGGTACTTGAGAAACGGCAACATCCGCAGGCCGGAAAGACGCATCACCAGGCCGAGGATCAGTGCGACGAATGCGGTACAGGTCAGGTAGAACAAGGCTACCAGGCCACCCAGGTGTTGCAGCGATTCCAGGCCATATTTGCTGGTGGTGAAGGCAATCGCGCCAAATACACCAATCGGTGCCAGACGCACGATCATGCCCATGATGCGGAAGATCACATGGCTGAGTTCGTTGATCAGCCGGGAAATCCCCGAGGCCGCTTCACCCACCAGGTTCAGCGCGCTACCGAATAACACCGAGAACAGCAGGACTTGCAGGATGTTGTTGTCAGCAAAGGCACCAATCACCGAGGTCGGGATCAGGTCCAGCAGGAACTGAGTGGTGGTGTGCATGTGCTGGCCGCGCTGGGCAATATCGCCCATATCCGCAGTGGAGAGCTGGTCCAGATGAATATTGGCACCGCTGCCAATGCCGGTACTGAAAGCGAACACCAGACCAATCACCAGAGCGATGGTGGTCAGGATCTCGAAGTAGATCACTGATTTGAGACCGATGCGGCCGACTTTCTTCAGGTCACCTGCGCCAGAGATGCCACTGACCACGACGCAGAACACGATCAGGCCTATGAGCATTTTGATCAATTTGATGAAGCCGTCGCCGAGGGGTTTCAACTGGGCGGAGTATTCGGGAAGGGTCAGTCCACAGACGATGCCGAGCACCAGTCCAAGGACAACTTGAAGGAAGATCGAACGTGAGCACCATCTGAGCATGGGAGGAATCCTGGTGAGTGTCCCGGTTGCCGTGCGCTGCGCGCATCGAACTCAGGACTTAATTATTGTGGTCTTACCGGTATGTCCAGTGCAGGCGCAGTTTAGGCGCTGTTTTTGGGTGTTCGCAAGTAGAATATGACAAATTAGCTTTACCGGTCTTACCAGTTGGGTGGTAAGGCCTGAGCTTGAGCGGTTTGGCTGAGCAAAAAAACCGGCATTCCCCTCGTAGCAGCTGCCGAGCCTGCGAGGTTGCGTTCGGCTGCGCAGCAGTCGCAAGTCCTGCTTCCACGGTTTGTCTGGAATACCGCAGTGCCTGATTTTACGACTGCTGCGCAGCCGAACGCAGCCTCGCAAGCTCGACAGCTGCTACGCGAGCCGAACGCAGCCTCGCAAGCTCGACAGCTGCTACGCGAGCCGAACGCAGCCTTCGGCAGCTGCTACGGTTCGTGTAACGCCTTATAAAGACGCAGGCCTGAAAGGTTAAATTTCGTCGGGGTGGCTGACGTAAGAGGCGTTGCGCTCAATGATGTTCAGGTAAAAGTTTAACCGAGCTCCGCCACCGCCTCCGTAGACAAAATAACCTTCGTCTGATTGTTTTCTACGTGTGAGTGCGCTTCCGTGAATTGTCTGAATTATCAGGGAAGATTTATTTGATGTGAGATTATCGAGTGTAATGATTTTGCCGTTTTTATCGATAAGGTTAAATGCGGTGGCCTCTTCGTCATGTACCGCGGTGAGAATGTCATCGTCGTTCCTCCCGAGGATTTTTCCATAGTACGCACCGGGAGTGCGAATGTAGAGGTGGTAGTAGTCGCCCGTGCACCTGAAGTAGAACCGTAAGGTGGCGCGAGGTTTGTTATCGTCTATACATAGAAAATTCGACACGTCTATCTGGGTGGGGGAAAAGTCGAACAAGCCCATGACAGGAGTGGTGACGTTTTTACCATGGGTGAGTCGAGGGAAGTGTAAGTGGCCACTACTTGTAGCTAATTCTGCGATAAAGGATTTTTGGCGATTGGTACTCATATTTTAATCTTCCTTGATAAGGCTTGAGTCGTAGCTCGGACCTTGTTGTTGGCCGGTCGACATTGTCAATAAATCACTGCCGGCATACCTGAAGTAAAGTGTCAGGCGGGGTTTGGCGTCCACTGGGACTTCGGGGTGCAGGCCCAGGAAATGCTTTCAGTGCCAATGGTCGCAATAAAAGATTTTTGTCGATCGGTACTCATGATGTCATCTCAATATTCGTTTGGTTGAAGTTCGTCGCTTGAGGGTGAGGGTTCTTCAGGCTGGAAGTGTTAGTTGTTGTATTAGAATAGGAGGGCTTTGGCGCGCATGAGTAGTTTATGATCAAACTATGTTCTTCAAGTTGTTGCGGGTTCAGCTGTATATCGGTGAGCAGGCGGGTAAATATTTTAAGGTAAGGCGTTAATGGTTACGCCTGTGTGGCGGTGTTTCACAGTGTAAATAACCCAGTGTCTTCATGTGCTCGTCCGTAAATTTCAGGCACAAAAAAACCCGACCATTACTGGCCGGGTTTTCTCTGCTGCGGTTTACGGGCTGATTAAGCGCCGTATACCGGCAGCTTGGCGCAGATGGCCTTGACCTTCTCGCGAACGGCGTCGATGACGGCGTCGTTGTTCAGGTCAGCCAGGATGTCACAGATCCAGCCGGCCAGTTCCTTGCACTCAGCCTCTTTGAAGCCACGAGTGGTCACAGCCGGAGTACCGAAGCGCAGGCCGGAGGTGACGAACGGGGAACGTGGATCGTTCGGTACCGAGTTCTTGTTCACGGTGATGAATGCCTTGCCCAGAGCGGCGTCGGCATCTTTACCGGAGATGTCCTGCTTGATCAGCGACAGCAGGAACAGGTGGTTCTCGGTACCACCGGAGACTACGTCGAAACCGCGCTCGATGAATACGCCGGCCATGGCCTTGGCGTTCTTGACCACTTGTTGCTGGTAGGTCTTGAACTCAGGCTGCAGCGCTTCCTTGAAGCAGATCGCTTTGGCGGCGATCACGTGTTCCAGCGGACCACCCTGGGCGCCCGGGAATACCGCGGAGTTCAGCTTCTTCTCGATGTCGGCGTTGGCACGGGCCAGGATCAGGCCGCCACGTGGACCGCGCAGGGTCTTGTGCGTGGTGGTGGTCACGACGTCAGCGAAAGGTACCGGGTTCGGGTAGACGCCAGCGGCGACCAGACCCGCAACGTGAGCCATGTCGACGAACAGGTAAGCACCGACCTTGTCAGCGATCTCGCGAAAGCGCGGGAAATCCAGGATCTGCGAATAAGCCGAGAAGCCGGCGATGATCATTTTCGGTTTGTGCTCAACCGCCAGACGCTCGACTTCGTCGTAGTCGATCAGGCCGTTGCCGTCGATGCCGTACTGCACAGCGTGATACAGCTTGCCGGAGGAGGAAACGCTGGCACCGTGGGTCAGGTGACCGCCGTGGGCCAGGCTCATGCCCAGGATGGTGTCACCGGCTTGTAGCAGTGCCAGGTAAACCGCGCTGTTGGCCTGGGAGCCGGCGTGTGGTTGAACGTTGGCGTAATCGGCGCCGAACAGCTCTTTGGCGCGATCGATTGCCAGCTGCTCGACCACGTCGACGAACTCGCAACCACCGTAGTAGCGCTTGCCTGGGTAACCTTCGGCGTACTTGTTGGTCAATACCGAGCCTTGAGCTTCCATCACCGCAGGGCTGGTGTAGTTTTCCGAAGCGATCAGCTCAATGTGCTCTTCCTGGCGCTGAGCTTCTTGCTCCATGGCGGCAAAGAGATCGGCGTCGTACTTGGCAATAGTCAAATCACGGCTGAACATGGCGGTCCTCAAGGATCGGGGGCAGAAAAGGAGGGCATTCTAACCCAATGGGTTTTAGATGGCATATGAAAGGACGTCATGTCGCAGACAAGTGGTGTTCATGAGGGGCGCGATTGGGAGATGGCCGAAAAGATCGCAGCCTGCGGCAGCTCCTACACAGACCGGGTACATCCGCTATCAATGTGTGAACGCAATCCGTAGGAGCTGCCGCAGGCTGCGATCTTTTTCGGGACACCACAAATCTCGGTTCTTCAATCAAACATGAACAACGCATCATTGCTGAACTGCGCTTCGAAGCGGTTGGCCGGCATCGGGCGGCCGAACAGGTAGCCCTGAACCTCATCGCAGCCATGTTCGCGCAGGAAGTCGAGCTGCTCATGGGTTTCCACGCCCTCGGCGATCACTGCCAGGTTCAGGCTGTGGGCCATGGCGATAATGGCCCGGGCGATCTGTGCGTCCTGTTCACCGGATGGCAAGCCGTCAACGAAGGTCCGGTCGATTTTCAGCACATCGATCGGAAACTGCTTGAGGTAGTTCAGCGATGAATAGCCGGTGCCGAAGTCGTCGACCGCGATACTCAGGCCGAGGTTTTTCAGGCTGGCGAGGATCTGCAGGGCCTCATTGACTTCGCGCATCAGAATGCTTTCGGTCAGCTCCAGCTCCAGACAGGCCGGTGGCAAGCCGGTTTCCTTGAGGATGGTGGCGATCCGCGTACCGAGTTGGCCATCGGAGAACTGTCGGGCCGAGATGTTCACCGAGACTTTCGGCACCCGGACCTTGGCCTGGTGCCAGATCTTGAGTTGACGACAGGCTTCGCTGATTACCCAGTCGCCGACATCCACCACCAGCCCGAGCTCTTCGAGCACCGGAATGAAGTCTCCTGGTGGCACCAGCCCGCGCCGCGGATGACGCCAGCGCAGCAGGGCTTCGGCGCCGGTCAGGCGTTTACCGTCGCCACTGAATTGCGGCTGGTAGTAGAGAACGAATTCATCTTGCTCAAGGGCATGGCGCAGATCGCTTTCCAGCTCCAGGCGCTCCAGGGCGCTGGCATTCATGTCGGCCTGGTAGAACTGGAAGTTATTCTTGCCACGCTCCTTGGCGTGGTACATCGCAGTGTCGGCGTTCTTCATCAGTTGGCTCAGTTCATTGCCGTCCTGCGGACTCAAGGCAATGCCGATACTGGCGGTGACAAAGAATTCCCGGCCTTCGAGGACGAACGGCTTGACCAGGCTGGCGAGGATCTGTTCGGCGACGTGAATCGCCCGATTCAGTGCCAGTTCGCGGCTGACCCGCGGTTGCAGGAGCAAGGTGAACTCATCGCCGCCCATGCGTGCCACGGTGTCGTCATCGTCGACGCAGCCGAGCAGGCGGGTGGCCATTTCCTTGAGCATGCGGTCGCCGGCGGCATGGCCGAGGGAGTCGTTGATCGGTTTGAAGCGGTCGAGGTCGAGGAACATCAGCACCACCCAGGACTTCTGCCGTTCGGCTGATTGCAGCGCGGTGTGCAGACGGTCCTGGAACAGCGTGCGGTTGGGCAGATGGGTCAGGGCGTCGTAATAGGCCAGGCGGTGAATGCGTTGTTCACTGGCCTTGCGCTCGCTGATGTCGCTAAAGAAGCAGACGTAGCTGGCCAGGTCGCCTTCGTCGTCGAGCACCGCGGTGATACCGACCCAGGCCGGATAATGTTCGCCATTGCGCCGCTTGAGCCAGACTTCGCCTTCCCAGGTGCTGTTCTGGTGCAGCTGTTTGAGCACGTAACGCAGATGGGCTTCTTGCTGTTCATCGACGGTGAGCATGTTTGGTAGCTGATCGAGCACCTGCGCCACCGCATAACCGCTGACGCGGCTGAACGCCTCGTTGGCCTGGACGATGTAACCGGCTGGGTCGGTGATCAGAATCGCCGAGGTCGAGTGCTCGAATACCGTGGCCGCCATGCGCAAGTCTTTTTCCGCGCGGCGTTGCTGGCTGATGTCGCGCCCGACCCCGAGTACGCCTTCGAAGCCGCCGTGTTCGCCCCATACCAGCACCAGGCGCAGTTCGATCGGAATCTTGCGTCCGTCGGCCCGCAGGCAGTCGAACAGGAACAGTTGGGTCTGCACCTGGCTGCGCAATTGGGCCAGCTGTTCGGGTTGGTCCAGGGCTTTGCTGACGCGCTCCATCAGGGTGTAGATGCCGGTCAGCTGTTGCGGGTTGGCGATGATCGACTGCCAGCCGTTGGAAAAAAACCACTCGGCGTCATAACCGAGTACCGCTTGCACCGAGGGGCTGACGTAATTGAGCGCCAGCTGGCTGTCGGTGGAGAAAATCACGTCGCTGATGCTTTCGGCGAGCATGCGGTAGCGCTGCTCGCTGTCGCGCAGGGACTCGCTGGCTTCGATCTGGTCGGTAATGTCCTTGGCCACGCCGATGATGCGCGTGACCTGATCATGCTTGTCGCGAGCCAGCGCCTGTTCGCGGATATCGAAGCGCCGCCATTGATTGTTGCGATGCCGGAAGCGCAGCTGGCATTGCATTAATTGCGCGTAGCCGGACTGGCGCTGCTCCTGACGCAAACGGTGATAGTGATCGGAGTCTTCCGGGTGCAGCAGGATCTCCCAGAAGTACTCGCCCATCTGCTGCAGCTCGGTCTTGTTGTAACCGAGTGTCTGGCCCAGGTGGTGGTTGCTGTAGATCATCCGCTGGCTGATTACATCCTGCACATACAGATGATCGGGTACGGTGCGCACCACATCCGACCAAAAACCTTCGCGCTCCAGCAGGGACAATTCGATGAGTTTGCGACTGGTGATGTCGCTGATGCTGAGGATGACCGCCTGATAGTCGTGCGGATCTTCCGGCAGGCGCAGGATCAGCCACAGGTGCTGATCGTTGTCTTGAGCGTCCTTGAGCCTGATTTCCAGCTCAAGCTGCTTCTGTTGATTGAGCACGGCATCGAGCAATGGGTCGCCGATGGCACTGTTGTCCAGTGGTCGGCCTTCAATCAGCCGCCGCCAGGCCTGCTCGCAGGATTCAACATTGAGCAGATGCAAAGCGACCTGATTGACCTCGGTGATGCGCAGCGCCTGCAGCAATTGCTGGCGCTGCTCGCGGTTCTCCAGCCAGTGCCGCAGCTGTTGGCTGTCATGCAGTTGCGCTTTGTCGAAGAGCGCTTGCAACCCTGACAGGTCGAGCACGCACAAGGCCACGCCAGTGCCCTCGAAAATATCCTGGTAACGGCGGCGGCCTTCGTGCAACTGGCGCTGGCGCCGGCGCATGTTCAGCAGGGCAATCCCCGGCACCAATGAGAATGCCAGGCCCAGCAGGCATTTAGCGATAAACGCCGGTAGCAGCTGTTCAATCACCCGTTGCCGATCGAACAGTCCGCGCAGCTGCCAGTCGCTGTTACTGAGGGGCACCACCAGCACGCTATTGGCTTCGTCTTCGCCCGTCAGCATCTCGGGTGTGGGCAATGGCAGGGCATCGTCACGGCTGATGATCTGGTGAATGAGGCGGTTTTCCACCACCCACAGCGGGCGGATGCCGGCTTCGCCCTGTTTGGTCAACGAGGCGAAAAACCTCGGAGCCAGGCGCAATGCCCAGTAACCGCGGCTGCTGCCACTGGTCTGACGCAGCAACAAATACACCCCTGAGCCATCATCGGCGTTGCTGAAATAATAGGTCTGGATGTGACTGCGCCGGACCAGCTCGCTCAGGTAGTCGGCGTCCTGGCTGTCGTTGGCGCTATCACTGAGGAGGGTTCCGGAGGGGCTCAACAACGCGATGCTGCGCAGATCGGGCAAGGACTGTTGGAGCTTGCGCAGCAATGCCTGCTGCTGGTCATCACTTTGCGGTTGTTCGACGATCGGTAGCAGATTCAGGGCGATTTGCGCGTTCAGCGCCATATTCAGGCTGACCTGCGCGGCCAGGTCGGCGCTGTAGTCGATGGTGTATTGGCGCTGGTTTTGCTGGGTTTCTCGCAGTTGATCCAGCAACTGCCAGAACAGCAGGGCAATCAGCAGCAGGACCAGCGTCGCCAACCCGCCTTTGAGCGTGCCACGAAGGGGCGAGCCAGGCGCAGGGTTCGACGCGCTCGCGGAAGATGGCGTAGTGACATTAGACAAGCTGAGATCCTGCGGTTTGGCTGGATTGACGCGACGTGCACTATAAGCCGGACGCCCGGAGGGCGGCTAGCATGCCTTGAGTTATGGCAAAGTGCCATCCATGGCTGGCTGGACTGGTTTCTTACATTAGGGTAGCTTTGCCGGTTACGCGGGGGCGTTCCAGCTCCTGAACTCAGGCTTTTTCCGCGCGCAGGTATCGATTGCAATCAATCGCCGGCACCGCGCATGGCCTGGCCCGAGCTTCGCTCGCGCTTTAATTCATCAGTCACTGACGCTAGGTTCTCCATGGCTCAATACGTCTTCACCATGCATCGGCTGAGCAAAGTTGTTCCGCCGAAGCGGGAAATCCTGAAAAACATTTCTCTGTCATTCTTCCCCGGCGCCAAGATCGGCGTGCTCGGCCTCAACGGTTCGGGTAAGTCCACCCTGTTGAAAATCATGGCGGGCGTCGACAACGAGTTCGACGGCGAAGCCCGGCCAATGCCCGAGCTGAACATCGGCTATCTGCCGCAAGAACCCCTGCTGGACCCGACCAAGACCGTGCGTGAAGTGGTCGAGGAAGCGGTCAGCGTGATCAAGGACGCCCAGGCGCGCCTGGATCAGGTCTACGCCGAATACGCCGACCCGGATGCCGACTTCGATAAGCTGGCAGCCGAACAAGCCAAGCTTGAAGCCATCCTGCAAGCAGGCGACGGTCATAACCTTGATCGTCAACTGGAAGTCGCCGCCGATGCGCTACGTCTGCCGGCCTGGGACGCGAAGATCGAATTCCTGTCCGGTGGTGAAAAACGTCGTGTGGCCCTGTGCCGTCTGCTGCTGTCCGCGCCGGACATGCTGCTGCTCGACGAACCGACCAACCACCTGGACGCCGACTCCGTGGCCTGGCTGGAGCATTTCCTCCACGACTTCCCGGGCACCGTGGTTGCGATTACGCACGACCGGTACTTCCTGGACAACGTCGCTGGCTGGATCCTCGAACTCGACCGCGGCGCCGGTATTCCTTACGAGGGCAACTATTCGGGTTGGCTGGAAGCCAAGTCCGATCGTCTGGCCCAGGAATCCAAGCAGCAGTCGGCCCACGAAAAGGCCATGAAAGACGAACTGGAATGGGTGCGCAAAGGCGCCAAGGCTCGTCAGTCGAAATCCAAGGCCCGTCTGCAACGCTTCGAAGAAATGCAATCGCAGGAATTCCAGAAGCGCAGCGAAACCAACGAGATCTACATCCCGGCCGGTCCGCGCCTGGGTGACAAGGTCATCGAATTCAAGAACGTTTCCAAGGGTTACGGCGATCGCGTGCTGATCGACAACCTGTCGTTCTCCATGCCTAAAGGCGCGATCGTCGGCGTCATCGGTGGTAACGGCGCCGGTAAGTCGACGCTGTTCCGCATGTTGATGGGCAAGGAAACGCCGGATTCCGGCACCATTGAAGTCGGTGAAACCGTGCAACTGGCCTGCGTGGATCAGAGCCGCGAAGACCTGGACGGCAGCAAGACCGTGTTCCAGCAGATCTCCGATGGTTCCGACCAGATCCGCATCGGTAACTATGAAATCCCGTCGCGGACCTATGTCGGTCGCTTCAACTTCAAGGGCGGCGATCAGCAGAAGTTCGTCAAGGACCTGTCCGGTGGTGAGCGTGGTCGCTTGCACCTGGCCCTGACCCTGAAAGAGGGCGGCAACGTCCTGCTGCTCGATGAACCGTCCAACGACCTCGACGTCGAAACCCTGCGTTCGCTGGAAGAAGCCTTGCTCGACTTCCCGGGCGCCGCCATTGTGATCTCTCACGATCGGTGGTTCCTTGACCGCGTCGCGACTCACATACTGGCGTACGAAGACGACTCGCAAGCAGTATTCTTCGAAGGCAACTACAGCGAGTACGAAGCCGATCGCAAGAAGCGTCTCGGCGAAGCCGCTGCCCAGCCGCACCGGGTACGACACAAGAAACTGGCCTGATCGGGCTGGTTGCATGAAAAACGGAGCCCTTCGGGGGCTCCGTTTTTTTTTGCGTGTTTTTTCAGCTGCACCGTGGCGTCGGTATTAAAAGATCGCAGCCTGCGGCAGCTCCTACACCGATGCGATGTGAACGCAAAACCGTAGGAGCTGCCGTAGGCTGCGATCTTTTCGGGTGCGCTTACCTGGTGCGTCGACCGCAGGCGGATATCCTTTTCGGTGCGAAAGAGCGGGTGAATACCGCAAGATTTATATCAAGCGCACCATTTAAATTCATAAATGCGACATATCGCTCTGTCGCGGTGCGGTGTGAGTTGATAAAGTCCCGGGCAAATTTTCCTTACGACATAAATTTGCCGAGACTTTTCATGATCGAATCCGTCGAAGACTTCCTTGCCCGCCTGAAAAAACGCGACCCTGACCAGCCTGAATTCCATCAGGCGGTGGAAGAGGTCCTGCGGAGCTTGTGGCCGTTTCTCGAGGCCAATCCGCACTATCTGACTTCAGGCATTCTCGAGCGGATCTGCGAGCCGGAGCGGGCCATCGTGTTCCGGGTTTCCTGGGTCGACGATCATGGCAAAGTCCAGGTCAACCGCGGTTTCCGGATTCAAATGAACAGCGCAATAGGTCCCTACAAGGGCGGCCTGCGCTTCCATTCCTCGGTGAACATGGGCGTGCTGAAATTCCTCGCCTTTGAACAGACCTTCAAAAACTCCCTGACGTCCCTGCCCATGGGCGGTGGCAAGGGCGGTTCGGACTTCGACCCGAAAGGCAAAAGCGACGCCGAGGTCATGCGCTTCTGCCAGGCGTTCATGAGTGAGCTGTACCGGCATATTGGTGCGGATCTGGACGTGCCGGCCGGTGACATCGGTGTGGGGGCTCGCGAGATCGGCTTCCTGTTCGGCCAGTACAAGCGCCTGAGCAACCAGTTCACCAGCGTCCTGACCGGCAAAGGCATGAGCTACGGCGGCAGTCTGATCCGCCCGGAAGCGACCGGTTTCGGTTGCGTGTACTTCGCCGAAGAAATGCTCAAGCGCAGCGGTGAGACGGTCGAAGGCAAGCGGGTGGCGATCTCCGGCTCGGGCAACGTCGCGCAATACGCTGCACGTAAAGTCATGGACCTGGGCGGCAAGGTGATCTCCCTGTCCGACTCCGAAGGCACACTGTACTGCGAAGCCGGTTTGAGCGAGGAACAATGGCTGGCGGTGCTGGAGCTGAAAAACGTCAAACGCGGGCGGATCAGTGAGTTGGCCGCTCGTTTCGGTCTGGAGTTCCTCGCCGGTCAATGCCCCTGGAATCTGGCTTGCGACATCGCGCTGCCGTGCGCGACCCAGAACGAACTGGACGCTGACGCGGCGCGGACCTTGCTGCGCAATGGCTGTATCTGCGTGGCCGAGGGCGCGAACATGCCAACGACCCTGGCAGCGGTGGATATCTTTATCGAGGCGGGGATCCTGTTTGCACCGGGCAAAGCGTCGAACGCCGGTGGTGTGGCGGTCAGCGGCCTGGAAATGTCACAGAACGCCATGCGTCTGCTGTGGACTGCGGGTGAGGTCGACAGCAAGCTGCACACCATCATGCAGTCGATCCACCACGCGTGCGTGCATTACGGCGAAGAGAACGGCCGGATCAACTATGTCAAAGGGGCGAACATCGCCGGCTTCGTCAAAGTCGCCGATGCCATGCTGGCTCAAGGCGTGGTGTAAGCCGGTTCGATGCGCAGGACTTCGATCAGCTGATCGCCGGCGGGTCGCTTCCACAGCACTTCATCGCCAGGGTGCGCGCCTAGCAGCGCACGCCCCAGCGGTGAGCCCCAATTGACCAGGCCATGGGCAGCATCGGCCTGGTCTTCTCCGACCAGCTGCACGCGTTGCTCAACGTTGTGTTCATCGGCAAAAGTGACCCAACTGCCGATCTGCACTTTCTCGGTCGACGACGCCTGAGTGACCACTTGCGCGCTTTGCAGGCGCTGAGTGAAGTAACGCAGGTCGCGCTCGAGATCGGCCAGGCGCTGCTTGTCCGCGCGTTCCCCCAGCGCCGATTGCGCACTGTGTTGCGCCTGCAGTTCAGCGACTTTGGCCTGCAGCAAGGCCAGCCCACTGGGGGTGACATAGTTGGGCTGCGCACTGACCTGGCGTTCTACCGGTTGGTCGGCTTGCGCAGCGGCTTGATCTTCATTGACGAAGGCGCGGCTCATGGCATTTCTCCCGTGATGGAGTTTGGGCCATGGTCGCAGCCATTTAGTTTCGACGAATGTCCGAAAGCGACTTATTGCGAGCGATAAGCTCGCGCCTTGTCCTGATCCTTCTGTTGCTGCCAGGCGCGTTCGCGGTCGTCCCAATGTCGATCCCGGTAATTGTTGCGCTCCTGATTTTCACGCATGGCCTTACATTGCCGGAAACCATCGCTCCACCCTTCGGCGTATTGCGCATCCTTGAGATAGCGCGGGACGTTTTTCCTGAATTGACCGCTGATCACTCCAGCGGCCTGACGACCGCTGCTGCAACCGTCATCGAAACCATCGGCGAACGCCGGTGGATAACCTTCGTTGAGCAAATGCTCATGGGTCGACTCGCATCCCGCAAGCAACCCCAGCAACACCACAGCAGCCCAACACCGCCACATCTCAGACTCCCACGCCGTTGAACGGCCTATGAGGTAAGTTTAGGAGTGGATTTGTCGGGCGGTTGTGAAAGGGTTGTGATTAATCTGTGGGTCGAGAACTTCAAGATCAAAAGATCGCAGCCTGCGGCAGCTCCTACGCCGACGGTGTTTATTCAGCGGTGCCGAGGGTGTACGCAATCCCGTAGGAGCTGCCGAAGGCTGCGATCTTTCCGGCAACACTGCAAATCTGTAGGAGCCGAGCTTGCTCGCGATGAACTCAAGAACACCGAGTTGATTCAGGTAGTGCGCGTTATCGTTGACGCCCATCGCGAGCAAGCTCGGCTCCTACAGATGTATGGCTCAATAGTGATACCACTTCACCTCAAGCATCACTTCATTCTCCGGCGAGGCCATCTGGCTGAACTCGCGCTGCGCACTCAAACGCAAACCGAGATTGCGCGACAACTCCCACTGCTGATTGAGACTCAAGCTGCGGCGCACTTCGCCGTTGGTGAAATAATCGCCTTTGGCTTCCAGGCTGAGATTGCCCAGCGGGTTATGCCATAGCAGGCCGGTGTTGAAGCCGGCCGCCGGGGCAATGAACCCGGCGAAGTCGGGATTGTGCTCGACGCGCGCGGTGCCCAGGGCAAAGCCGAGCATCTGCTCGCTGAGCTGCCAGGTGCCGCCGGCACCGCCATTGACGTGGCTGACCAGGGTTTCATCGTCATGTTTGCCCGGCACTCGCTCCAGGCCGCCGGTGACTTGCCATGAAAGGGGTTGCAGCAGCTCGTTGCGCGGAGTCAGCGAGCGAATGGTCGCCAGGTCCAGTTGCTGTAATTGCCAGTGATTGCCTTCGTACTGACGCAGCTTCATCTGCAGGATTTCGATCTGCGCCCCTAGGGGAAAGCTTTCGGCGTTGTCGTTGAGGTCGTGATACGCCATGCGCAGGCCATATTCGCCAAAGGCCTGATCGCCCCGGGTGCCGATGCCGGCTTGCCAGGTACGTGATTCGTGACCGTTCTCGGGCAGGCCCGGGCGCTCGATCGACAGCTCCGGTGGCGGGTTCTGGTTGATCGCCCGCAACAACTCGAAGCTGCGTTGTGCGCGCTGTGGATCGCGCTCCTGGCCGTTGGCGCGGTAGCGTTCGAGACGGTAGGCCGCGTCGATGATCAGTGCCTGACGGCCCCTTGGCTGGACTTTGAAGGCCGGATCTTGCAATTGCTTCTGGTCGGCACTGATTTTCAGCACCCAATCCTGTTCCTCGTCTGTCAATGGCTCGGCACGGCTCAGCAATTCGCGTTCGCGGGACGGCCGATAGTCGATCTTCTCCACCAGCCCGGCTTTCTTCACGGCTTTGACGGTGTCGGTGGGGATGGCGGTCAACGGGAATTGCTCGGTCAGCTTCAGGCCCGGCCGCGCCACTTGCAGCAATTCAAGCAGACGGTAGGAGCAGTTTTCATCGAAGAAAAAGTAGTCGAACTGGATCTGCTTGAGCTCCCAGACGTGCTCGACCATGCGCTCGGTCTCGGCCTGGGTCAGGTTCAGCCGGTATTCCCAGAGATCACGGTTTTCCAGGCTGCGGTACTCCGAAAGCTTCTCCTGATAGGGCACCAGGGCGAAGAGCCCGGGATAGCCGCCCATCAAACCTTTCCAGGCATAGAGAATGCTGTTGTCCGAGCCTTCGATATAGGCGCCGAAGTTGATCGCATAGCTGAGCAGGGCGGTATTGTTGCTTTGCACATCGGCCTGGTCGATCCTTAGCAAGGTGTGGCCGAACATCGACGACGGACTGTTCAGATAAGCCGCCGGGAAGATCATCACCGCGCTGTGGGGCGCGACGTCCTTGAACCACTGCTTGAATTCAGTGCAGTCCATAGCGGGCAAGTCAGTCAGGTTCAACTGTGCTTTCAACCAGCGGGTGCGGGCCGGGTAGACGCATTGCGCGTGCTTCTCGCCGGCGCTGGCCGGGGCGTACAGCGCCTGCACCGTTGCCTCCAGCTCATGCTCCGGCCGCTGCGCCCCATCGGCCGCGAGGAAAAATTGCGGGTCGCTGACATAGCTGCGCCAGCCGCCGAGCTTGGCGGATTCATAGTGACCCAGGGAAATCCAGAAGGGATCATTGGCCAGTTGCTGCAAACGTTGATTGTCGATGTGAGGCGCGGCGTTCAGCGAGGCGCAGACACAGAGCGCCAGAAAGGCAAGGCGTTTGAGCATGGAGGGCAACTTAGAGTTCGAGAAAAAAGACCCAAAGCGGGACAGGTCCAAAAAACAAATCCCGCCCCTGGCAAGGAGCGGGCGGGTCGAGCTTAAGCTGGGGTAGCGTATTTGGCCAGACGCGCGTCGCCTTTGAGCACGGCCAGGGTGTTGGTGTGCACATCATCCGCTGTTACATCGGCTTTGCTGAAGATTTGCTGGAAGTGTTGATGAGTGACTGCGGCGAAATGCGCGCGGTCTTCAGGGGCTACGCCCAGCACAACGGCGTAGGTCGTCAGCGCTTCGCCCTGACCCTTGGCCATGTCTTCGGAGAGCTCGTTCATCATGCCATTCATGGCAATCCAGGACTTGCCGCCGTAAGTCAGCGCAGCGTTGGTAGAGCAACCGTTGGTGCCGGAAGTCATACCGAAGGTGGCGTTACCGGAGGTGCCGTTAGTGGTGGATGCCAGGAAATGAGCCGGGGTGCCACGCTGACCTTCGAACAGCATGTTGCCCCAGCCGCAATCCGGGCCGCCTGGCGCTTGGGCCATTGCATTGATGGATATAGCGGTGAAAAGAGTACCGAGAAGAATCCGTTTCATAGCTTTGTTCTCTTTAGGTGCATACCAATGGACAAGGGTTCTGGCGCCAAGCTGACGCCTTTGGGCCGGTTATTAGTCCAGCCGCGCAGTTTGGAGTTTAGGCACGATCCAGGGGTTCCGTTATTTTTTGCAAAACATTCCTCGAAACAGCTTCTTTTTCCCCGTCCTGCATGGGAGGTTATCGCTTGTCTATGCTTTGGCTAACGGCGTGCCTTGCCAGCCGGGTGTACCCGGCGCCAGAATGCCGACATCTGCCCCGCCTGATGTAAGGAAGCCCGATGCCTGATCCTGTTGCTGCCAGCTTGCGTCTAGCGCCCGAAGCGCTGACCCGTCCGTTTTCCGCTGAACAGTTCAGCTTCTCTACCACCAATGATCTGGAACCCTTTCGCGGTGTGCTTGGCCAGGAACGCGCAGTCGAAGCCTTGCAGTTCGGCGTGGCCATGCCGCGCCCCGGTTACAACGTATTTGTCATGGGTGAACCCGGCACCGGCCGGTTTTCTTTCGTCAAACGCTACCTCAAGGCCGAAGGCAAGCGCCTGCAAACCCCGGCGGACTGGGTCTACGTCAACAATTTTGATGAGCCGCGCGAACCGCGGGCGCTGGAGTTGCCTTCTGGGGCGGCCGGTGCGTTCATTACCGATATCAATGGCCTGATCGACAACCTGCTGGCGACCTTTCCGGCGGTGTTCGAGCATCCGTCCTACCAGCAGAAAAAAAGCGCCATCGACCGCGCCTTCAACCAGCGCTACGACCGCGCGCTGGACGTGATCGAGCGCCTGGCGCTGGAAAAGGAAGTCGCCCTTTACCGCGACAGCACCAACATCGCCTTCACCCCTATGAGCGAAGGCAAGGCGCTGGACGAAGCCGAGTTTTCGCAGTTGCCGGAGGCTGATCGCGAGCGTTTTCACGTCGATATCGCCGAGCTGGAAGAACGCCTCAACGAAGAGCTGGCAAGCCTGCCGCAGTGGAAGCGCGAATCCAGCAACCAGATGCGCCAGCTCAACGAAGAAACCATCACCCTGGCCTTGCAGCCGCTATTGGCCCCGCTGTCGGAGAAGTACGCGGAAAACGCCGGGGTTTGCGGTTATCTGCAAGCCATGCAGGTTTACCTGCTGAAAACTGTAGTCGAACAATTGGTCGACGACAGCAAGCCCGACGCGGTGGCCCGCAAGCTGCTGGAAGAGCAGTACGCTCCCAGTCTTGTAGTCGGACACCATGCCAGCGGTGGTGCGCCAGTGGTGTTCGAACCGCACCCGACCTATGACAACCTGTTCGGTCGCATCGAGTACAGCACCGATCAGGGCGCCCTCTACACCACTTATCGACAACTGCGTCCAGGGGCCTTGCATCGGGCCAACGGCGGCTTCCTGATCCTTGAAGCCGAGAAAATGCTCAGTGAGCCCTTCGTCTGGGATGCGCTGAAGCGCGCATTGCAATCGCGCAAACTGAAAATGGAGTCGCCGCTGGGTGAGCTGGGGCGGCTGGCGACGGTAACCCTGTCGCCTCAGGTGATCCCGTTGCAGGTCAAGGTCATCATCATTGGCGCCCGGCAGTTGTACTACACGCTGCAAGACCTGGATCCGGACTTCCAGGAAATGTTCCGGGTGCTGGTGGACTTCGACGAAGACATCCCGATGGTCGATGAAAGCCTCGAGCAGTTCGCTCAACTGCTGAAAACCCGGACCTCGGAAGAGGGCATGGCGCCGTTGACCGCCGATGCGGTGGCGCGTCTGGCGACCTATAGCGCGCGGCTGGCCGAGCATCAGGGGCGGTTGTCGGCACGTATCGGTGATCTGTTTCAGCTGGTCAGCGAAGCGGATTTCATCCGCCACCTGGCCAACGATGAGATGACCGACGCCGGGCATATCGAACGAGCGCTCAAAGCCAAGGCGACCCGCACCGGCCGGGTGTCGGCGCGGATTCTCGATGACATGCTGGCGGGGATCATCCTGATCGACACCACGGGTGCGGCGGTGGGCAAGTGCAACGGACTGACCGTACTGGAAGTCGGTGACTCGGCGTTCGGTGTCCCGGCGCGGATCTCCGCCACGGTCTACCCGGGCGGCAGCGGCATCGTCGACATCGAGCGTGAGGTCAACCTCGGGCAGCCGATCCACTCCAAGGGTGTGATGATCCTCACCGGGTATCTGGGCAGTCGTTATGCCCAGGAGTTCCCGTTGGCGATCTCCGCGAGCATTGCCCTGGAGCAGTCCTATGGTTACGTCGATGGCGACAGCGCCTCTCTGGGAGAAGCCTGTACCTTGATCTCGGCACTCTCGAAAACCCCGCTCAAGCAGTGCTTTGCGATCACCGGCTCGATCAATCAGTTCGGCGAGGTGCAAGCGGTCGGTGGGGTCAACGAGAAGATCGAAGGTTTCTTCCGTCTCTGCGAAGCCCGCGGTTTGACCGGCGAGCAGGGCGCCATCATCCCCCAGGCCAACGTCGCGACCTTGATGCTCGATGAGCGTGTGCTGTCGGCAGTGCGTGCCGGGCAGTTCCACGTCTACGCGGTGCGCCAGGCTGATGAAGCGCTGAGCCTGCTGGTTGGCGAACCTGCCGGCGAGCCGGATGCCGAGGGCCAGTTCCCTGAGGGCAGTGTCAACGCACGGGTGGTGGAACGTCTGCGAGTGATCGCAGAAATGATCAGCGAGGACGATCTCAAGGAGGCGGAAAAGGAGGCGGCTCAAGAGGCGTTGGCAGAGACCAAGCCGCTCTGAGACCAACCTGAAAGCGGGGCTTGCTCCTGTGGCGAGGGGGCTTGCCCCCGCTGGGCTGCGAAGCGGCCCTAACACCTGCAACCGTGTTTTGTCAGGTAAAACCTATCAGCCGGATTTACGACTGCTTCGCCCGAGCGCAGACCGAGCCGAACGGGGGCAAGCCCCCTCGCCACAAGTTCACAAAATGACCATTTGACGCCGCTGGTCTTTGCAGGCGTTGCAGTCCGGACTTTTCCTCTATTCTCAGGGCAGGGATATCGACAGTAATCACTGGATCGAGCCAGCCTTTATGTGAAGGCTGAATACCGGATCTACCGAGGGTCGCCGCCATGCCGCGCAACCTCTGCCTTACACGCCAATGCCTTGGCCTGGTCACCCGTATCGAGTGCAGTATTCGCCCGCTTGCGGGAGATACCGGGATGTGGACCCTACTCTTCGCCGCCGGGATGGCGGGTGAACAACCTTCCGCGATCAAAGCCCAGGGCCCGTTTCATGGACCTTTCGTGGCCGAATCAATCCTTGAAACCATCGTTGAAAGCCTGACCCTGCATGGCTACGAGCTGGCCGACGATCCGCAAATCTGGTGCCTGCATCTACAGGCCCAACTACGTGAAATCAACGGTGGGCGTTCTCGCCCCAGCGATTTTTAGTTAGATCCCGGGGGACCGCTACTCGACAGGGTTTTCTATGTGTGCCCTGTCGAGTTTGACTTCGAAGCCATATTCGACCCTGTCCAGGTCGGTGCGCTGGTAGGTTTCCAGCTGGCTCGGCTGGCCATAGAAATAATGCACATCCAGATACGCCGGCTTGTCCGGGGCCGTGCTATGGCTGACCGCAAGAATCTCCTTCAAATAATTGCCGTTGTCGTCCTTGGCGTAAAAACGCCAGTCCTGCGCCGGGAACAGCGTCTGGTCGACCATCAGGGCATTACCCTTGAGCTCAAGACCTTTGGGCAGTTGGCTGGCTGTGAGGGACTTTTTTTCGATTTGGGCGAGAAACAACGGCATCGAACCTATGGCATAGGCCGGTGTTTCCGGAAACAGATTCAGGTCGTAGGTGATAGTCGCACGTAGCGGATCGATCTCGTAGGCTTCGGCTGGAAGTTCGATGGGGTCGCCGCGTTTACCGTCATCGCCCTGGGTGAAAAAGGTTACCGGAGAGTCGCTGGCACTGAGCGACGAGCCCAGCAGTTCATCATTGAAGGTTTTCGGGTGATCGAACTCGATGCGTACAGCACTGGGGTCTTCGATCGATTGGCTGATGGTGACGCGCTTTTTCAGGGTGTCCTCGTCGAGCGTGGCGTCCTTGAGCCAGGTCAGCGCCTGGTCGTCATACACCACTACCGGCAATGACAGGCTTTGAATGGTCTTCTCGGTCGTGTTGCGATCGAACTGTTGCACCGGCAGTTTCAGGTCCTTGCGCGTCAGCGTGGCGCCCGAGAAGTCGAGGACGCTGACTTCCAGGGTGTCGATGGTGCCGTCGAAATAGACCTTGGTGTAATGACGGGTCTGCAGACGTTCGAAGGCTTGTTGCTGGTCCTTGAGCTGCTTCTCGAAGGTCTCGCTCCAGGTCTGCTGCTTGTGCATCTCGGCCAATTGTTTTTCATAGAAGGCGATTTGTTCGGCGTTCTCGTTGATCGAGCCCGAACGCGAGAGAAATTGCCCGGTGGTGTCCCTGGCCTGAACCATCAGCGGATTGAGTGCCGTTGCGCTGACATCTGCGGCCATGGGTGCGCTATTGCTCATTTCGATTTCTGCGCAATTCTTCTCCAGGGCCAGCAGGGTGACGCTGATGTTTTCATCCGTCTGTTTTTTGCCCACGTTCTGCCTGGTCAGATCGAAGGTGAACACTTTGCGCGGCGCGATAACTTCCAGCTGGCCTTGCAGCATCACCGGTTGCGGCTGGTGCTTGTTGTCGACTTCCAGCCCCTCGATGTAGGGGTAAGCCACCGTCAGGTCGTCGGGGCTGGTCAGGCTGGAGCTTGAAGGACTCAACTGAATGCCGGGGTCGGTTTCCGACCATTCGGATTGAAACGCGATCACCTGCTTGTCGCTCAACGTCACGGATTGCCATTGCAGACCGTGAGGGAACGGGAACCCGGCCGGTATGTTGAAGTTGAACGGGAACACCGGCTGCAGGTCGGTCAAGTAGTCGGAACTGGATGATCGTCGCAGCACGAACAAGCCATTGACGTAGGTGTCGACCAAGGCTTGCGGACTTGGATAGTGTTTGAGCAGGGCCATGGCATCTTCGCCATACTCGGTTTCGATTGGCTTGCTCTGGAGTTTGAGCCGAGCCCGTTCGAGCAACAACAGAGAGCCGCCGAGATCGGCCACGGCGTCCTTGAGCTGCGGATCCTGAATGGCATCCAGCGACTTTTCGAACCGCGCGGTCTTCTCTTCGAGGCTGACCAGTTGCTTCTCATCGCTGGGTGAGCAGCCGCTGACCAACAGCGCGATGCACAGGCCTGCACTGGTTGAAAGCAATCGCAAATCCATTTTTCAGTCTTCCTGTTCAACGTCGGTGAGCGGCTCGCTTGACTGGGACACTAGCAGAAAACCCTTTGGTAGAGCTGCAGGTCATGGATTTTCCAGCGGTTTATGGGCGTTTGCCCGGCTGTTATACTCGCCGCCATTTCCACCCCCTGTGAGATTCAATGGAACGTTTTATCGAGAATGCAATGTACGCGTCGCGCTGGCTGCTGGCGCCGATCTACTTCGGTCTGTCCCTGGGTTTGCTGGCCCTGGCGCTGAAGTTTTTCCAGGAAGTCTTTCACGTTATCCCCAACGTATTCTCGATGGCCGAGTCGGATCTGATTCTGGTACTGCTGTCACTGATCGACATGGCACTGGTCGGCGGTCTGCTGGTGATGGTGATGATCTCCGGTTACGAGAACTTCGTTTCCCAGCTCGACATCGACGAGGACAAGGAAAAGCTCAACTGGCTGGGCACGATGGACTCCTCTTCATTGAAAATGAAGGTGGCCGCCTCGATCGTGGCGATTTCGTCCATTCACCTGCTGCGCATATTCATGGACGCGAAGAACGTCGATCCCGAGCATCTGAAGTGGTACGTGATCATTCACATGACCTTCGTGATCTCGGCCTTTGCCATGGGTTACCTGGACAAGCTGACCAAGCACTGATTGCAGCTCCCCTGTGGTGAGTGGGCTTGATGTGGCGAGGGGGCTTGCCCCCGTTCGGCTGCGTAGCAGTCGTAAACTGGCTGATGGGTTTTACCTGAGGAAACGCGATTGCAGGTTTTAGGGCCGCTTCGCAGCCCAGCGGGGGCAAGCCCCCTCGCCACATCAGGCTCCCCACCACAGGTTCGGTCATCACCAAGGCCATGGTGAAACTGACGGGCGGCGGCTTTTCCAGCTTGTGCTTTTACACGGTGAGGCATATGCCTGTAACTGTCTTGGGCTTGAATTACGCGAGGTGCGCTTATGAATCTGCAAGAGTTGAATGCCTATGCTATCGCCGGGAAGGTCGACGAGATCAACCTGATCTCCCTCGAAGGCGGTATCTACCTGATCGAGGCGCGGATGCACGGCGCAGCTTTTCCACTGAGCGACTCCCATGGCCAGATGATACATGTACGCTCGGTGGAGCATGCCCGTGAAATACTGCATGCCTTTCCGAAGCTGCCATTCAATCTGATTCATACCTCGGTTCATGATGAAATGTGCGGGATGTCATCCAGCACCGAAGAAACCTTGCGGGTGCCGATCGCTTCCGGTACTTCCTGATCGGTCACACGGGGTGCTCATCACAGGCCCGACTTGTGTGCTAGTCTGCTCGCCCTTTTGGTTCCGGGCGCTCCGGAAGGCGCTGTGCACGCACGGCAACTTTCCGAGCCGTCCGCACAGCGGAGCAGTGTTATGTCCGAAGTAAATCTGTCCACCGACGAAACCCGCGTCAGCTACGGCATTGGCCGTCAGTTGGGCGACCAACTGCGCGACAACCCGCCACCTGGCGTTAACCTGGACGCGATCCTGGCTGGTCTGACCGACGCCTTCGCCGGTAAGGAAAGCCGTGTTGGTCAGGACGAAATGTCCGCCAGCTTCAAGGTAATCCGTGAAATCATGCAAGCCGAAGCGGCAGCCAAGGCTGAAGCCGCTGCTGGCGCCGGTCTGGAATTCCTGGCCGAAAACGCCAAGCGTGACGGTATCACCACTCTGGCTTCCGGCCTGCAGTTCGAAGTGTTGACCGCAGGCGAAGGCGCCAAGCCATCGCGCGAAGACACTGTGCGTACTCACTACCACGGCACGCTGATCGACGGCACTGTGTTCGACAGCTCCTACGATCGTGGGCAGCCTGCAGAATTCCCGGTTGGCGGCGTGATCGCTGGCTGGACCGAAGCCCTGCAACTGATGAACGCCGGTAGCAAATGGCGTCTGTACGTGCCGAGCGAACTGGCTTACGGCGCGCAAGGCGTGGGCAGCATCCCGCCGCACAGCGTACTGGTATTCGACGTCGAACTGCTCGAAGTACTGTAAGACCCGCTCCAATGTGAATGCGGGCCATGTAGGAGCGAGCTTGCTCGCGATAGCGGTTTGTCAGTCAACATCACTGTTGAATGTACCGGCCTCATCGCGAGCAAGCTCGCTCCCACACAAGCTCGCTCCTACAGTTTTTGCAGTGATCTTCATATCTGGAACTTGGTATTCAGATCCCCCACCGGGCGCAATGCTCGGGCATAGCAGAACAGAAACAGGCTGCGCACCAGTTCCTTGAGCACCACCGGCTCGCTGGAACTCAGGCTGCTGACGTCCAGGTCGCCCTGGTCCTGCAGCTCATTCAAGGCTTCTTCTTCCAGTACCGCACAGACTTCTCCGGTTTCCCGATGCAGGATCCGTAGGTAAGGCTGTGGGCGGTCCAGCCAGGCATCGATCAAATAAGTCATGGTCTCATCTCCGTTGAAGGATCCAATGAGAATAATTCTTATTCAAATAATAGCAAGCGTCTATTGGCTATTTCTTGTTTTTTTGTGTGGGTATTGTTGGCGGGCAAAAGGGCTGGCCTTTTGCTATTGATGCGTGGGCATTACTGGGGCAAGAGCCATCCCGCACAGGGCGCGGGATGGAGGCAGCAGGTTCAGACGACCTTTCTGACGAACTCGGATTTGAGCTTCATCGGGCCGATACCGTCGATCTTGCAGTCGATGTCGTGGTCGCCATCGCACAGGCGGATGTTCTTGACCTTGGTGCCGACTTTGACCACCAGCGAGGTGCCCTTGACCTTGAGGTCCTTGATTACGGTGATGGTGTCGCCATCTTGCAGGACGTTACCGACCGAGTCTTTTTTCACGGAATCATCGGCCACAACCTCGGCTTCGCCGCTGGCGGACCACTCGTGGGCGCATTCCGGGCAGATTAGCTGAGCACCGTCTTCATAGGTGTATTCGGAATTGCATTTTGGGCAGGGTGGCAACGTGCTCACTAAAGCTCCTTGGATTCAGGATGGCTAAAAGCGCACATTATATAGGGTTTTTGCGGAGGGAGGGTTGGGTGGTGCCGGCCAAAAAAAGATCGCAGCCTGCGGCAGCCCCTACGCCAGGGTCGTACACCACCGAACAATCGGGTGTACGTAAATCCTGTAGGAGCTGCCGCAGGCTGCGATCTGTTGATCTTGCTTTGCGATTAATGCGTGCGTGCGACCGCAAACTCACTCAACTCCACCAGCGCATCGCGGTATTCGCTGGCAGGCAGGGTGTCGAGGCAAGATATCGCGCGGGCCACGTAATCGCGGGCCAGTTGTGCGGTGTAGTCCAGAGCCCCCGAGGCTTCCACGGCGGCGCGGATGCGTTCCAGGTCTTCGATGCCGCCTTTCTGGATCGCCTTGCGCACCAGTGCCGCTTGCTCCGGGGTCCCTTCGCGCATGGTATAGATCAACGGCAGGGTCGGCTTGCCTTCGGCCAGATCGTCACCGACGTTCTTGCCCAGGGTTTCTGCATCGCCACGGTAATCCAGCAAATCATCGACCAGCTGGAAAGCTACGCCCAAGTGATCGCCAAAGGTGCGCAGGGCTTCACTCTGTTCCGGGCTGGCACCGGCCAGGGTCGCGGCGCTGTGGGTTGAAGCCTCGAAAAGCATCGCAGTCTTGCCGCGGATGACTTCCATGTAGGTCTCTTCCGTGGTGCTGGCATCACGCACCTTGGACAGCTGCAACACTTCGCCTTCGGCGATGATTCGTGTGGCTTGCGAGAGGATCTTCATGACGGGCATCGAGCCCAGTTCGACCATCATCTCGAAGGAACGCGAGTACAGGAAGTCGCCGACCAGCACGCTTGGGGCGTTGCCCCACATAGCATTGGCGGTTGAGCGGCCACGGCGCATGCCGGACATGTCGACCACGTCGTCGTGCAGCAGGGTGGCGGTGTGCAGGAACTCGATGGTGGCGGCGAGCAGGCGCATATCATCGCCTTCGCGACCCAGGGCCTTGCCACACAGCAGCACCAATAATGGACGCAGGCGTTTGCCCCCGGCCGAGGTGATGTAGTCGCCGATTTTCGATACCAGCGGCACTCGGGAAGTCAGCTGCTTCTTGATGATGCCGTCGACGGCGTTGAAATCGTCCGCCACCGCGCGGTAGAAAGCTTGGGGTTGCATCAGTGACAGGTGCTCCAGAAGGGTTGCGCGGCATGCTAGGACTCGCGTCCGCAGGTGTCAAGGCGCTATGCTCAGGCACTTGCATCGTCACTGCGGCTTGCGTACAATCGCGCACCCTGAACTTCCTGGGCAGCACCTGCCTTACGCAATTGCATATGGGCCGTTCCAGCCCCATGCAGCCATGCCAGCCAATACCTCTTCTTATAAAGAGCTGGGTGAGCAGGATTATCGGAGAAATACCATGTCTTATGCAGTAATCGTTACTGGTGGCAAGCAATACAAGGTCGCCCCAGGTGAATACCTGAAGATCGAAAAACTGGAAATCGCTACCGGCGAATCCGTTACTTTTGATCGCGTTCTGTTGGTTGCCAATGGCGACGACGTGAATATCGGTGCTCCAGTTGTTCCTGGCGCTACCGTTGTTGCTGAAGTGATTTCCCAAGGTCGTCACGATAAAATCCGCATCATCAAGTTCCGTCGCCGTAAGCACCACATGAAGCGTATGGGCCACCGCCAGTGGTACACCGAGATCAAAATCACCGGTATTCAGGCTTAATTTCAGCCTAATTCCTCACTAGGAGAATTGAACTCATGGCACACAAAAAAGCTGGTGGTAGTACCCGTAACGGTCGCGACTCAGAAGCTAAACGCCTTGGCGTGAAGATGTATGGCGGCCAGGTTATCATTCCGGGCAACATCATCGTGCGTCAGCGCGGCACCCAATTCCACGCCGGTTACGGTGTTGGCATGGGCAAGGATCACACCCTCTTCGCTAAAATCGAAGGCGTGATCAAGTTCCAGGTTAAAGGCGCCTTCGGTCGCCGTTACGTAAGCATTGTCCCGAAGACTGAAGTCGTCGCGGCATAATTGCGTAATGCTGGAAAAGCCCTGTCTTGCGACGGGGCTTTTTCGTTTGTGGGGTGAGTCTCTTGCAAAGCTGTTTGTATGGGCTGCCAGCGCTGGATTTTGCGGTCGTTGATTGAGGTCGCTGCGCTCATTTTTGCAAGAGTCTTATGTCTTAGTGCTTTTCAGCTCGCCCGTGCGGCGAGAGGCGTTTTGTAATGAAGTTTGTTGATGAAGTTTCGATTCGAGTAAAAGCCGGTGACGGCGGCAATGGCTGCATGAGTTTCCGTCGGGAAAAATTCATCGAGAACGGTGGTCCGAACGGTGGTGATGGTGGTGACGGCGGCTCGGTCTACATGATCGCCGACGAAAACCTCAACACTCTGGTGGACTATCGCTACACACGGCACTTCGATGCCGAGCGCGGCGCCAACGGCGGCAGCACCGACTGCACCGGTAAAAAAGGTGAAGAGCTGGTGTTGCGGGTTCCGGTCGGCACGACCGTGATTGATTCTGCGACCCAGGAAATCATTGGCGACCTGACCAAGGCTGGCCAGCGTCTGCTGGTGGCTCATGGCGGCTGGCACGGTCTGGGCAACACTCGCTTCAAGTCCAGTACCAACCGTGCGCCACGCCAGACCACACCGGGTAAACCGGGTGAGGCGCGTGACCTCAAGCTGGAAATGAAGGTGTTGGCCGACGTCGGTCTGCTGGGCTTGCCGAATGCCGGCAAAAGTACCTTTATCCGTTCGGTCTCGGCGGCTAAGCCTAAGGTTGCCGATTATCCGTTCACCACCCTGGTGCCGAACCTGGGTGTGGTCAGCGTCGATCGCTGGAAAAGCTTCGTGGTCGCGGACATTCCGGGGCTGATCGAGGGCGCTTCCGATGGTGCCGGCCTGGGGATTCGTTTCCTCAAGCACTTGTCCCGTACCCGTCTGCTGCTGCACCTCGTCGACATGGCGCCGCTGGATGACGCCAGTGCCCCGGACGCTGCCGAAGTGATCGTCAGCGAGCTGACCAAGTTCAGCCCGTCCCTGGCGGAGCGTGATCGTTGGTTGGTGTTGAACAAGTGCGACCAGATCCTTGAGGAAGAGCACGACGCCCGGGTCAAGGAAATCGTTGATCGTCTGGAGTGGACCGGTCCGGTCTACGTGATCTCGGCCATCGCCAAGCAAGGCACCGAGCGTCTGTGTCACGACATCATGCGTTACATGGAAGATCGTGCCGATCGCCTGGCTAACGACCCGGCCTACAAGGAAGAGTTGGCGGATCTCGATCAGCGTATCGAAGACGAGGCTCGTGCCCAGTTGCAGGCTCTGGACGACCAGCGAGCCCTGCGTCGCAGCGGCGTCAAGTCGGTCCATGACATCGGTGACGATGATTGGGACGAGGAAGATGTGGATGATGAAGATGGTCCGGAAATCATTTACGTCCGCGACTGATTCATTGTGTGTGTAGGAGCTGCCGCAGGCTGCGATCTTTTGATGTGTTGAAGATCGCTGATGCGTACTGAAGCTCCTTCGCGAAGCAATCAATCTGGCCGGGCGCGGTGTTATCATCGTCCGCACGCCAGTTTCCAAGGCGCCGCTCATTGAGCGGCGTTTTGGTATCTGCAAAACGCAAGAATACGAATAATCTCATGGGTGGCGCTGGGTCGCGCCACCCGCCGGCATAGGTTGAATAAAATGCGGAGCAAGGTGGCAGGTGCGCGGCGCTGGGTCGTGAAGATTGGCAGTGCGTTGCTGACGGCGGACGGCAAGGGCCTGGATCGCGCGGCAATGGGTGTCTGGGTCGAGCAGATGGTAGCCCTGCATGAGGCGGGCGTCGAGCTGGTGCTGGTTTCCTCCGGTGCGGTCGCGGCGGGCATGAGTCGCCTGGGCTGGACGACGCGACCGAGTGCCATGCACGAGTTGCAGGCCGCTGCGGCGATTGGTCAGATGGGCCTGGTGCAAGCCTGGGAGTCGAGCTTTGCCGAGCATGGCCGGCACACGGCGCAAATCCTCCTGACCCATGACGATCTGTCCGATCGCAAGCGCTACCTCAATGCCCGCAGCACTTTGCGCGCGCTGGTCGAGCTCAAGGTGATCCCGGTGATCAACGAAAACGACACCGTGGTGACCGACGAAATCCGTTTCGGCGATAACGACACGCTGGCGGCATTGGTGGCGAACCTGGTCGAGGCCGATTTGCTGGTCATCCTCACTGATCGCGATGGCATGTTCGACGCTGATCCGCGCAACAACCCGGATGCCAACCTGATTTACGAAGCTCGAGCCGATGATCCGGCGCTGGATGCCGTGGCTGGCGGCACCGGTGGTGCGCTCGGTCGTGGCGGCATGCAGACCAAGCTGCGTGCCGCACGGCTGGCGGCGCGTTCCGGTGCGCACACGATCATCGTCGGCGGGCGTCTGGAGCGGGTGCTGGATCGGCTGAAGGCTGGCGAGCGCATCGGTACCTTGTTGTCGCCCGAGCGCGGCATGCTGGCGGCACGCAAGCAGTGGCTGGCCGGGCATTTGCAGACTCGCGGCACTCTGGTGCTGGATGCTGGCGCGGTGTCCGCGCTGTCCCAGGGCAACAAAAGTTTGCTGCCGGTGGGTGTCAAATTGGTCCAGGGCAGTTTCCGTCGTGGCGAAATGGTGGTCTGTGTGGCCCCGGATGGGCGTGAAATCGCCCGTGGCCTGGCGAACTACAGTGCCTTGGAAGCGCAAAAGATCATCGGTCAGTCGTCAGAAGCGATTATCGGTCTGTTGGGTTATATGGCGGAGCCAGAACTGGTTCACCGCGATAACCTGATTCTGGTTTGAGGGCGTTTGAATGCGTGTAGCAAAAGGATTGTTGGGTCTGCTGTGGGCGCTGCCACTGCTGGCCTCGGCCGAGGAGATTGGCCAGGTGTCTACGGTGTTCAAATTCGTCGGCCCGAATGACCGCATCGTAGTCGAGGCGTTTGATGATCCGAAGGTCGAGGGTGTAACCTGCTATCTGTCTCGGGCCAAGACTGGCGGTGTGAAGGGTGGTCTGGGATTGGCTGAGGATCGCGCAGAGGCCTCCCTCGCTTGTCGTCAAGTCGGGCCGATCAGCTTCAAGGGTGAGCTCAAGGATGGTGACGAGGTATTCAAAGAGCGCACTTCGCTGGTGTTCAAGACCATGCAGGTGGTGCGCTTCCTCGACAAGAAGCGTAATACCCTGGTGTATCTGGTCTACAGCGACCGCCTGATCGAGGGTAGCCCGCAGAATGCCGTCACCGCGATCCCGATCCTGCCGTGGGCGCACGCTCAGTAATTTTTAGCGAAGATTGAAATGTGGGAGCGAGCTTGCTCGCGATGACTGGCTAACATTCAACAACCATGTCGACTGTTATGCCGCTATCGCGAGCAAGCTCGCTCCCACATATTTTTTTGCAGGCAATAAAAAACCGACCCTAGGGTCGGTTTTTTAACAAAGCGTGTCGCTTAGGCTGCTACAGCAAGGCTCAGAGCCTTGATGTGGCCATTCAAACGGCCTTTATGGCGAGCGGCTTTGTTCTTGTGGATGATGCCTTTATCGGCCATACGGTCGATAACTGGCACGGCCAGAACGTAAGCAGCTTGTGCTTTTTCAGCGTCTTTTGCGTCGATGGCTTTAACTACATTCTTGATGTAGGTACGAACCATGGAACGCAGGCTGGCGTTGTGGCTGCGACGCTTCTCAGCCTGTTTTGCACGTTTTTTGGCGGAAGGTGTGTTGGCCACCGTCGAGCTCCTCGAAAGACTTTTTGGGAAATAGCAAACAAAATAGGCCGCGAATCATGCCGATGAGATGAAGTCTTGTCAAGGGCGGATGATGCGTTCCGCTAAGTGGTCGATCTGAAGTGGCGGGATATTTATTTCCGGCGCTTGACCTGTAAACTCGCGAACTTTGGCTCTGTGCTGCTGCGGCGCGGAGTATCGCATATGTGGGCGCTTTGTTCGCCTGCTCTTTATCTACAGGCTAAAACTCTTTCAATGAATCTGCTCAAGTCGTTGGCCGCCGTCAGCTCTATCACGATGCTTTCCCGGGTTCTGGGGTTTGTGCGGGACACCATTATCGCGCGCACATTTGGCGCCGGGATGGCCACGGATGCGTTCTTTATTGCGTTTAAATTGCCCAATCTGCTGCGGCGGATCTTCGCCGAGGGGGCTTTTTCCCAGGCCTTCGTACCGATTCTGGCGGAATACAAAAGCCAGCAGGGCGAAGAAGCGACGCGAACCTTTATTGCCTATGTCTCTGGGTTGCTGACCCTGGTCCTGGCGCTGGTGACGATCGCCGGGATCCTTGCCGCGCCTTGGGTGATCTGGGCGACCGCGCCGGGGTTTGCCAATACGCCGGAAAAATTCGCGCTGACTGCTGATCTGCTGCGGGTAACCTTCCCTTATATATTACTGATCTCCCTGTCTTCACTGGCGGGGGCGATCCTCAATACCTGGAATCGCTTCTCCGTCCCAGCCTTCGTGCCGACCCTGCTCAACGTCAGCATGATCATCTTTGCGTTATTCCTGACCCCTTACTTCGATCCGCCAGTCATGGCCCTGGGCTGGGCGGTGTTGGTCGGGGGGCTGGCGCAATTGCTCTACCAGCTGCCGCATCTGAGGAAAATCGGCATGCTGGTGCTGCCACGCCTGAATCTGCGCGATAGCGGAGTCTGGCGGGTGATGAAACAGATGCTGCCAGCGATTCTCGGGGTATCGGTCAGCCAGATTTCGCTGATTATCAACACCATCTTCGCCTCGTTTCTGGTGGCGGGCTCGGTGTCCTGGATGTATTACGCGGACCGATTGATGGAGTTGCCGTCCGGTGTGCTCGGCGTAGCGCTGGGGACGATACTGCTGCCAACGTTGGCCCGGACCTACGCGAGCAACGATCGCCACGAATATTCGCGAATTCTCGATTGGGGCCTGCGCCTGTGCTTCATGCTGGTGCTGCCATGCTCGCTGGCACTGGGGATACTGGCCGAACCGCTGACCGTTTCGCTGTTCCAGTACGGCCAATTCAGCGCGTTTGATGCATCGATGACCCAGCGGGCGTTGATCGCTTATTCAGTGGGTCTGCTCGGGATCATCGTGATCAAGGTGCTGGCTCCGGGCTTTTATGCGCAGCAGAACATCCGTACCCCGGTAAAAATCGCGATTTTCACCCTGGTCGTCACGCAACTGTTCAACCTGGCGTTGATCGGTCCCCTGCAACACGCGGGTCTGGCCCTGGCCATCAGTATTGGCGCCTGCATCAACGCGGGCCTGCTGTTTTATCAGCTGCGCAAGCAGCAGATGTATCAGCCGCAGCCGGGCTGGGGTAAATTCGGCCTGAAACTGCTGGTCGCGGTGGCGGTGATGTCCGCGGTATTGCTGGGGTTGATGCAGCTGATGCCCGTCTGGGACCAGGGGCATATGCTTGAGCGATTCCTGCGTCTGGGGGCTTTGGTCGCAGCTGGCGTTGTCGCGTATTTCGGCATGCTGGCGCTGATGGGTTTCCGTTTGAAAGATTTCAATCGCAAGACGCTGAACTGACGACGGATCGAAGATAGTCGTGGGTAAGGCGTCGGTTTTGTCGGTTCGATCACTTTGGTTACGGTGTTGCCTGTCGTCAGGCGCCGGGTGTGGTTATAATCGACCACTTTATGAGCAAGAAGCGCGTTATGCAGCTGGTTCGAGGCCTCCACAATCTGCGCCCCCAGCATCGGGGCTGCGTCGCCACTATTGGCAACTTTGACGGTGTTCACCGTGGCCACCAGGCGATCCTGGCCCGGCTGCGTGAGCGTGCGCTCGAGTTGGGCGTGCCCAGCTGCGTGGTGATTTTCGAGCCGCAGCCCCGTGAATTCTTCGCCCCGGATACGGCTCCAGCCCGCCTGGCACGCTTGCGTGACAAGTTGCAGTTGCTGGCAGAAGAGGGTGTTGACCGGGTCTTGTGCCTGGCCTTCAACCAGCGCTTGAGCAAGCTCAGTGCCGCTGAATTCGTTGATGCCATTCTGGTCGATGGCCTGGGTGTGCAGCATCTGGAGGTCGGTGACGACTTCCGTTTCGGGTGCGACCGGATCGGTGATTTCGATTTCCTGCAACAGGCTGGAGTCGTTCAGGGTTTCACCGTCGAAGCGGCGCAGACCGTCGAGCTGGATGGCATCCGCGTCAGCAGCACCCAGGTCCGCAATGCCCTGGCCGCTGCTGATTTCGCGTTAGCCGAGCGTTTGCTCGGTCGCCCGTTCCGCATTGTCGGGCGGGTGTTGCATGGCCAGAAGCTGGCGCGCCAATTGGGCACGCCGACGGCCAACATACAACTCAAGCGCCGTCGTGTGCCGCTGACCGGGGTTTACCTGGTGAGTGTCGACATCGACGGCAAGACCTGGCCAGGCGTCGCCAATATCGGCGTTCGGCCAACGGTCCAAGGTGATGGCAAGGCCCACCTGGAAGTGCATATTCTAGATTTTGCCGGCGATCTGTATGACCGGCGTGTGACGGTGGTTTTCCACCACAAGCTGCGCGAAGAGCAGCGTTTCGCCTCTCTGGAGGCGCTGAAGACGGCGATCAATGCGGATGTCGCCGCCGCCCGTGCCCATGCCGCACCTAGCGCAAATCGCTAATGAAGAGCCATAAATGACCGACTATAAAGCCACGCTAAACCTTCCGGACACCGCCTTCCCAATGAAGGCCGGCCTGCCTCAGCGCGAACCGCAGATTCTGCAGCGCTGGGACAGCATTGGCCTGTACCAGAAGTTGCGTGAGATTGGTAAGGATCGTCCGAAGTTCGTTCTGCACGACGGTCCTCCGTACGCCAACGGCACTATTCACATCGGTCATGCACTGAACAAGATTCTCAAGGACATGATCATCCGCTCGAAAACCCTTTCGGGTTTCGACGCGCCGTATGTTCCGGGCTGGGACTGCCACGGTCTGCCGATCGAACACAAAATCGAAGTGACTCACGGCAAGGGCCTGTCGGCTGACGAAACCCGCGAGCTGTGCCGTGCCTACGCCACCGAGCAGATCGAAGGGCAGAAGTCCGAGTTCATTCGCCTTGGCGTGCTGGGCGACTTCGCCAATCCGTACAAGACCATGGACTTTGCCAACGAGGCCGGTGAAATCCGTGCCCTGGCGGAAATGGTCAAGGGCGGTTTCGTGTTCAAGGGCCTCAAACCTGTGAACTGGTGTTTTGACTGCGGCTCGGCGTTGGCTGAAGCGGAAGTCGAATACCAGGATAAAAAATCCTCGACCATCGACGTCGCCTTCCCGATTGCTGACGAAGACCAATTGGCGACCGCTTTCGGCCTGGCTATGTTGAGCAAACCGGCCTCGATCGTGATCTGGACCACCACCCCGTGGACCATTCCGGCCAACCAGGCGCTGAACGTCCACCCGGAATTCAACTACGCCCTGGTCGATGTCGGCGACAAACTGCTGGTGCTGGCTGAAGAGTTGGTCGAATCCTGCCTGGCTCGCTACAACCTGGAAGGTTCGGTCATTTCCACTGTTCCGGGCGCGGCGCTGGAGCTGATCAATTTCCGTCATCCGTTCTACGATCGTCTGTCGCCGGTTTACCTGGCCGACTACGTCGAACTGGGTGCCGGCACCGGGGTGGTCCACTCCGCCCCGGCCTACGGTGAAGACGACTTCGTGACCTGCAAGCGTTACGGCATGGTCAACGATGACATCCTCACGCCAGTACAAAGCAACGGCGTGTATGCCACGTCGCTGGAGTTCTTCGGCGGCCAGTTTATCTGGAAGGCCAACCCGGCCATCGTCGACAAGCTCGCTGAAGTCGGTGCGCTGCTGCACACCGAAACCATCAGTCACAGCTACATGCACTGCTGGCGCCACAAGACCCCGCTGATCTACCGCGCCACCGCGCAGTGGTTCGTCGGCATGGACAAACAACCTGCGACCGGCGAGACCCTGCGCAAGCGTGCGATCAGGGCCATCGAAGACACCGCATTCATTCCGGCCTGGGGCCAGGCGCGTCTGCATTCGATGATCGCCAACCGTCCGGACTGGTGCATCTCCCGTCAGCGTAACTGGGGCGTGCCGATCCCGTTCTTCCTGAACAAGGAAAGCGGCGAGCTGCACCCGCGTACCGTCGAGCTGATGGAAGCAGTTGCCAAGCGCGTCGAAGTCGAAGGCATCGAAGCCTGGTTCAAGATGGACGCGGCCGAGTTGCTCGGTGACGAAGCGCCGCTCTACGACAAGATCAGCGATACCCTCGACGTCTGGTTCGACTCGGGTACCACTCACTGGCACGTACTGCGCGGTTCGCATTCCATTGGCCACGAGAGCGGCCCGCGTGCCGACTTGTACCTGGAAGGTTCCGACCAGCACCGCGGCTGGTTCCACTCGTCGCTGCTGACCGGTTGCGCCATCGACAACCACGCGCCGTACCGCGAGTTGCTGACCCACGGTTTCACCGTCGACGAGAGCGGTCGCAAGATGTCCAAGTCCCTGGGCAACGTGATCGCGCCGCAGAAGGTCAATGACACCCTGGGCGCCGACATCATGCGTCTGTGGGTGGCGTCCACCGACTACTCGGGCGAGATCGCGGTTTCCGAACAGATCCTGCAGCGCAGTGCGGACGCCTACCGGCGGATCCGTAATACCGCGCGCTTCCTGCTTTCCAACCTGAGCGGTTTCAACCCGGCCACCGACATCCTGCCGGCCGAAGAAATGCTCGCGCTGGACCGTTGGGCCGTGGACCGCACCCTGTTGCTGCAACGCGAGTTGCAAGAGCACTACGGTGAATACCGCTTCTGGAACGTCTATTCCAAGATCCACAACTTCTGCGTGCAGGAGCTGGGCGGGTTCTACCTGGACATCATCAAGGACCGTCAGTACACCACTGGCACCGACAGCAAGGCCCGGCGCTCCTGCCAGACCGCGCTGTTCCACATCTCTGAAGCGCTGGTGCGCTGGATCGCCCCGATCCTGGCCTTTACCGCCGACGAGCTGTGGCAGTACCTGCCAGGCGAGCGTAACGAATCGGTCATGCTCAACACCTGGTACGAAGGCCTCAGCGAGCTGCCGGAAGGCATCGAACTGGACCGTGCCTACTGGGAGCGGATCATGGCGGTCAAGGTCGCGGTCAACAAGGAAATGGAAATCCAGCGTGCGGCCAAGGCCGTCGGTGGCAACCTGCAAGCCGAAGTGACGCTGTTCGCCGAGGAAGCGCTGAGCGCCGACCTGGCCAAGCTGAGCAACGAGCTGCGTTTCGTGCTGATCACCTCGACTGCCAGCGTTGCACCCTTTGTGCAGGCGCCGGCTGATGCGGTGGAAACCGAAGTGGCGGGCCTCAAGCTCAAAGTGGTCAAGTCCGCGTTCGCCAAGTGCGCCCGCTGCTGGCACTGCCGTGAAGACGTTGGCGTGAACCCCGAGCACCCGGAAATCTGCGGTCGTTGTGTCGACAACATCAGCGGTGCCGGCGAGGTTCGTCACTATGCCTAACCCTGCTAGCCGTTTCGGACGGCTGAGCTGGCTCTGGTTGAGCATGCTGGTACTGGTCATTGACCAAGCCAGCAAGTTCTACTTCGAAGGCTCGCTGGCGATGTACCAGCAAATCGTGGTGATCCCGGATTACTTCAGCTGGACCCTGGCCTACAACACCGGCGCCGCGTTCAGCTTCCTGGCCGACAGCTCCGGCTGGCAGCGCTGGCTGTTTGCCCTGATCGCGGTCGTGGTCAGTGCCGTGCTGGTGGTCTGGCTCAAGCGTCTGGGGCGCAACGAAACCTGGCTGGCAGTCGCGCTGGCGCTGGTGCTCGGTGGTGCCTTGGGTAACCTGTACGACCGCATTGCCCTGGGCCATGTGATTGATTTCATTCTGGTGCATTGGCAGAACCGCTGGTATTTCCCGGCGTTCAACTTTGCCGACAGCGCAATCAGCGTTGGCGCGGTGATGTTGGCGCTGGATATGTTCAAAAGTAAAAAAACCGGAGAAGCCGTTCATGACTGAGCAGTTATTGGCTGAGCAACGCATTGGCCAGAACACGGAAGTCACTTTGCATTTCGCATTGCACCTGGAAAACGGTGACACCGTCGACAGCACCTTCGACAAGGCCCCGGCGACCTTCAAGGTCGGTGATGGCAACCTGCTGCCGGGTTTCGAAGCGGCCCTGTTCGGTTTCAAGGCCGGCGACAAGCGCCAGCTGGAGATCCTGCCGGAACACGCATTTGGCCAGCCCAACCCGCAAAACGTGCAGATCATCCCGCGTTCGCAGTTCCAGGACATGGAGCTGTCCGAAGGCCTGCTGGTGATCTTCAACGATGCCGCGAATACCGAGCTGCCGGGTGTGGTCAAAGCCTTCGATGACACCCAGGTGACCATCGACTTCAACCACCCGCTGGCCGGTAAAACCTTGACCTTTGATGTCGAGATCATCGAAGTTAAAGCGCTGTAACTGACGAAGCCGGCCCACTGTAGGAGCGAGCTTGCTCGCGATGACTGAATAACATTCAACATTGATGTCGACTGTTACACCGCTATCGCGAGCAAGCTCGCTCCCACATGGAATCTTCACTGTTTTCGGACCTTGTGTTCGAATAACAGGTAGTCACTGCTATTTTTTGCGCAAAAGCCACGAGGCACAGTATGCAAATTAAACTCGCCAATCCCCGTGGCTTCTGCGCCGGCGTAGACCGGGCGATCGAAATCGTCAATCGCGCCCTGGAAGTCTTCGGGCCGCCGATCTATGTGCGCCACGAAGTGGTCCACAACAAATTTGTCGTCGAAGACCTGCGCGCTCGCGGGGCGATCTTCGTCGAAGAGCTGGACCAGGTGCCGGACGACGTCATCGTGATCTTCAGCGCCCACGGTGTTTCCCAGGCGGTACGTACCGAAGCGGCGGGCCGCGGCCTGAAGGTCTTCGATGCGACCTGTCCGCTGGTGACCAAGGTGCATATCGAAGTCGCGCGCTATAGCCGTGACGGTCGTGAATGCATCCTCATCGGCCACGCCGGTCACCCGGAAGTGGAAGGCACCATGGGCCAGTACGACGGCAGCAATGGCGGCGCGATCTACCTGGTCGAAGATGAAAAGGATGTCGCTGCATTGCAGGTGCACAACCCGGAAAAACTGGCATTCGTGACCCAGACCACCTTGTCCATGGACGACACCAGCCGGGTCATCGATGCGCTGCGCAGCCGCTTCCCGGCGATTGGCGGTCCGCGCAAGGACGACATCTGCTACGCCACGCAAAACCGCCAGGATGCGGTCAAGCAGTTGGCGGATGAATGCGATGTGGTGTTGGTGGTTGGCAGCCCGAACAGTTCCAACTCCAACCGTCTGCGCGAGTTGGCCGAGCGCATGTCCACTCCGGCCTATCTGATCGATGGTGCCGAGGACCTGCAGCGCAGCTGGTTCGAGGGCGTTGAGCGGATCGGCATCACCGCCGGCGCTTCGGCGCCGGAAGTGCTGGTGCGTGGGGTGATTCAGCAGCTGCAGGCCTGGGGCGCCACCGGTGCCGATGAGCTGGCAGGTCGTGAGGAGAACATCACCTTCTCCATGCCCAAAGAACTACGCGTTCGCTCCCTGCTCTGAGTCTTCGCCACCCACGCACAGTTTTTGCTCGGTTTTATCGTTGCGCAGGCTGATGCGCCCGGATTTGGCCAGTACGATTTGATGGTGGCTGATGCTCTGGTCCGTGGCGCAGACATGCACGGTCCCCGCGCGAAAGCCACCGCCAGGTAGCAGTGCTTCGCCCTGACCGGTGAAACGGACATGGGTCTTCACCGGTCCATTGCCGACAATCGTCAGCCGTCCGCTGTCCTGGCGCTCCAGCAATATAGGGTTGTCGCTGTCTTCATGCCCCTTGCCGCTGATGTCCAGAATGATTCTCCAGCCCTTGCTCCAGTCGTCATCCACGGCATGGATGACGGTGGCCTGGTTGCGCAGGATGGCTTCGGTGCGGGCGTTGCGCAGGCCGCTGGCCAGCGTCTGCGCGGCATTCTCTCGACGCACCGACTCGAGCAGTTCCTTGAATGACGGGCTGACCAAATGCACCAGGAGCGCAGCAATCGCCATGGATGTGAGCAGTTCAAACAGGCTGAAACCTTTCTGATACATGACGTCTCCCTCCATGGAGATGCTGTGAGTGCGCAATCCGTGCGCAGGCGTTGGTAATCAAGCGTACATTCAGTGGTCGAAGGTTCAGGTTGCAACGCTAGTTATAGACGATGGCCGTTGAGGAGTGTGGGATGCAACACCGCGTAAAGGGTTTTACGCTGATCGAGTTGATGGTCACGCTGGCGGTTTCTGTGATTTTGCTGACGATGGCCATTCCGAGCTTTACCCGATCGGTAGAGAGTTCCAAAGCCGATACAGAGGTCGGTGACTTGCTGCGTGGGCTCAATTCCACGCGGTTGGAGGCGATCAATCGGGGTATTCCCACGCATATCAAGTCGAAGGATGGCAACGCCTGGACCACGGAACTGAAGATTTATGCCGGTCCAAGTACCGACGCTGACAACCCGGTGAATGTATTGCGGGTTGTTCCGGCCATGAGCAGCGACGCCACGTTGACGCTAACCTCAGATGTCACCAACATCGAATTCAACAATCTGGGCGGATTGTCAGCCTCTGCTGCCGCTGTAACCATTAATTATGTGTTGGGTGCGCAAACAAGGACGATCAATGTGTGTCTCAATGGACGAATTGTTTTAGGCGGAAACTGCGGATGACGGGATTGGACAAGCGTGCACAGGACGGCATGACACTGATTGAAGTATTGGTTGCGCTCCTGATCCTCTCCGTGGGGCTGCTGGGCGCAGCGGCGGTTCAGCTCAATGCCCTGAAGTACACCGACAGTTCGCTGAAGACCACCCAGGCCAGTTTTATCGCCTACGACATGATGGACCGGATCCGGGCCAGCTATAGCAACAGTTCCGGCGCCGACTACACCATCACGCCACCTGCTTCGGGTAACCTGAATAACGTCCGGGATCAGGACCTCTATGACTTCACCACCAATATCGTCGCCTTTGGCGGTCCAACGGCGACCGGCAGCATCGTGGCGAACCAGCGGGTGTTTACCATCACCATCAATTGGGACGATTCGCGGGCTGTGGGAAGCGACAACCCGGAACAGGACGGTGGTCAGCGGACCTTTGTCCTGACCAGCCGCCTTGCTGTCGACCCGCCGGTGACGCCATGAACAGACATGCCAGAGGTTTTGGCCTGATCGAGTTGATGGTGGCACTGGCATTGGGTCTGATCGTGGTGCTGGGCGTTGCGCAGGTATTCATCTCGGCGAAAAATACTTACGTCAGCCAGAACGCATCGGCCAGCATGCAGGAAGATGCGCGTTTCGTCCTGAGCAAAATGATCCAGGAAATCCGCATGGTCGGCATGTTCGGATGCCTTGGCACTATCATCGATTCGAGCACGGCCTCGGACTTTGCGCTTAACTCGCAAAAGCCCATCCTTTGGGACAATGCCAATCACAAGCTGACCCTGGTGACCGCCGACATCGGCAGCAACGGCGGTCAGCCGACCTGGACCGTTATTTCCGATTGTCGAAGCGTCGCAACGGCCTATAGCGGCGTTCGTGCAGCCCAGGTGACCGGGCAGGTGGCGTTCCCGATTCGTCGACTGACCTACACCGTGCGCAACAATCAATTATGGATGAACACCGGCACAGCCGCCGACGCTGGCCAGGTGTTGGTAAATAACGTCAGCGCGTTCGACGTCACCTTCGGAGTTGCCAGTACCGCCAGTGGCAATGCTTCCAAATACAGTCTCAACCCGCCCGATCCGTTGCTTATACGCAGTGTGCGCTTGACCTTGACCCTGACGGATCCGAACAACCGCGTGCAGAATCAGACTTACAACGTGGTTGCCGCTTTACGCAACCTGCGCCAGTAGGTGGCGTGTCGATGAGTATTCCTCGAATGACAAAAAAAGCCGAGCGCGGCATGGCGCTGTTGGTCAGCCTGGTGTTTCTTTTGCTGCTGACGCTGATTGGTGTTTCCTCGATGCAGAACGCGACCTTGCAGGAAAAAATGGCCGGCAGCGTGACACTGCGCAATCAGTCCTTTCAATTGGCCGAGGCGGTGCTGCGGGTCGGTGAAAGCGCGGTGCAACTGCCGGCCTACTCCCTGCCGGTGTGCGCGGGTGCTCAATGCATGCCCCCTGCGGATTCCTCGAAAGTGGTTGCGGCCGGGCCGGGCTCGGGAGTGACCTGGATCGCCACCGGTAACGGCTTTTACGGGGTGCAGAACCTCGGCGAGACAAAAAATGCCATCGGCATGAACGGCACCACTGTGACCCTGTACCGCGTTACGGCAGTGGGCCTGGTGGGGAATTCGCGCAGTGTGCTGGAGAGTATTTATGCGAAGTGATCAGGCCCGTGCCGGCTGGCAGCATGGGTTGTTGCAGCTGTTTTGCGGTGCCTTATCGACTCTGTACCTGGCAGCGCCGGCATATGCGTTCACACCCTCGGATTCGCCGCTGTTAAGCGCCGCTGCGGTGGCACCGAATGTGATGCTGCTGATCGATGATTCGGGGAGTATGAATAATATTATCTGGGCCACAGGTTTCAACCCGGCAATCATTCTTCCTCAAATAGCCATCTGCAGTTCCAATAGCTCGTGCAATAGGGGCGAGAACCTTACTATGAAAGATGCCAATATCTCTTTGTCGAGTTTGAATCGCGGAGAATGTTCCTCAGACTCCACAAATGGCAGGTGGTATGGTTTCTATCGCGGCTCAAGATTGGACCCCGTTTGCCTGAAGCTTCCTGATCCGGTGGGAGGCGAGAAAACTCGTTACACAGCCAATTACCTGGCCTACCTGCTTGAGCGGGCCAGTGGATCCAACAAGGATTTCACTAAGGGCACTGACGCCATCCCCACTGATTACCGAATGAAAGTGGCGCGCAATGTGTCCTCCGCATTGGTGGCCAGCAATCGCTCGTTGCGCATCGGCCTGGCGACGTTCAATCCGCCGGCCAACAACAACCCGGGGCCTGGCGGCTATATCGCCCTTCCGATCACTGATTTGTCAGTGGTCGGTAGCACGGTGAGTCAGGCTCAAGCCAATGCCAATTTCAAGGCGCTGACCGACGCGATCGGTGAGCTGGATGCGGTGGCGAATACGCCGCTGGCCGAAACCTATTACGAAATTACCCGTTACTTCCGTGGCATGACGCCGTTCTACAACTCGAAATCCTCGACCTACACCAGCCCGATCCAGTATCGCTGTCAGAAGAACTACGGTGTGGTAATCACCGATGGTTTGCCGACCTTCGACAGGACCTTCCCCAACAACGACCCTCTGGGTGGCAACAAACTGCCCAATTGGGACCCCAGAGTGAGCGACGGCGCCAATTTGAGCGGCGATGGCGAAGGCGACACGCTGTATCTGGACGACATTGCCAAGTTCGCCTTCGACATCGACATGCGTACGATCGGGAGCGATCTGGTGGGTAAAAGCTGGGAGTTGCCGGATTTTCTCAAGCAGAACATGAACACCTACACCCTGGGATTTACCGCGGCAAATCAGATGCTGTCCGATGCGGCCTCCTACGGGCAAGGCAAGTATTACCAGGCCAGCAACAGTGCCGGCCTCAGCAGTGCGCTGTCATCCGCCTTGAGCGAAATCACTTCCAAGGCCGGTTCGGGCGGCAGTGGCGCGACCAACGGGACCACCTTGACCGCCGGCTCGCGTTTTTTCCAGACCAGCTATGACCCCAAGGACTGGCGCGGCACGATCAAGGCCCATGGCTTTGACTCACGCGGTTTGGTCGATAATGCGTCAGTGCTATGGACCACCGACACGGCCATCGTGCCCACCGCCCCGGCACCGATCTACCAGTCCTGGCACCCCACTAAAAAGGTCATCCCCCTGGCCTACAACAACTTTTCCACTGCCCAACAAACTGCGCTCAGTCAGGGCCTGCCGACCGGTATCACCGGTATTGACCTGGTGGAATGGAGCAAAGGCACCAACAAAGCCGGTTTGAAGGTCCGATCCGTCCTGCTCGGGGACATCATCAATTCACCGTTGCTGTATGTGGGGCCTACGGACAAAACCGCCTCTGACCAAGTGGGCAGTACGACTTACAGCAAATACCTGGTCACCAAAGCCAAAAGCATGTCGGCCAGTCTGGTGGTGAATGCCAACGATGGTTTTCTGAGTGTCATCGATCCGGGCAATGGCGCCCGGCGTTACGCCTACATGCCTTCCAGTGTGTTGGCGTCCCTGCATTACATCGCCGATCCCGGCTATATCAATGGCACTGGGCACAAGTTTCTCAATGACGGTCAAGTCGGGGTCTTTGATGCCCAGCTCGATAGCGCCTGGAAAACCCTCGCCGTCGGCGGAGTGGGGGCGGGCGGCAAGACCTTCTATGCGGTACAGCTGTTTGACGAATCAGAGACGAATGTGACCAAGGCCTTGTGGGAAATCAGTGCTCCGGCGACGGCCAACATCAATGATCCATTTAATGATCTGGGTTATGCCTACGCCCGTCCGGAAGTGGCACGCTGGAAGGATGGTCGTTGGGCGGCGTTCATTGCCAACGGTTATGGCAGCTACTCCGGGGTGGCCGCGTTGTACGTGGTAGATATCCGCGATGGTTCGCTGATTCAGGAAATCATCATCGACCAGGCTGAAACGAGCAATGGGCTCTCTTCAGTGAAACTCAAGGTCGACGCGCAAAATGTGGTGCAGGCTGCCTATGGCGGTGACTTGAAGGGCCGGCTATGGAAGTTTGATCTGAGCAATCCTTCAACCACCTTGAAGCCAGTTTTTTCCGGCAAACTGTTGTTTACCACTCCCGGTGGCGCAACCCAGCCAATCACCGCGCAACCATTACTCGCAGACCATCCCACCAATGGCAAGATGGTGTTTTTCGGGACAGGGAAATTCAATGAAATCGCGGATAAATTGACCAGGGATCCACAAGGATTCTATGCCATTTGGGATGCGGATGGTGGTGCCGGCCAGTTCACAGTCAGCAATTTGCAGGCCCAAACGGTAACAGGGGTCTTCTCCGGGAGTACGGGGCAATTCATTACCACGAGTCAGAATGAAGTGACCTATCCGGCACACAAGGGCTGGTACCTGCCCCTGGTCTACAACAATGTGCTGACCGGCGAGCGCGTCATCAATCAGGCCGCTCTGGTGGCGGAGCGCATTGTGTTTACCAGTGCCAGCGTGGATACCACTGATCCCTGTTCCAGCTTTGGTACCGGCAAACTGATCGAGCTGGATGCGTTCAGCGGTAAGATGCTCAGCTATGCGGTACTCGATACCAACAACAACGGGGAAATCGACAGGGCGGACCGGCAGTCCAGCGGTGTCATTTTCAGCGGCGGTATTCCAACGCTGGTTGCTGCGGTCAACAATGCGACCCGCAAGTATGCGAACGACTCCAGCGGTGCTATTACCTCAATGATTGAAAAGCAGGGCGTCCCGGACGATCCGCCTCCGGGCGTTGGAAACGGACGGATCATGTGGCGACAAATACAGTAAGTGAGAGTTAAACCATGCGCAGATTCAACCAAGGTTTTACCTTGATCGAAATCATGATTGTGATCGCGATCATCGGTATTCTGGTGACCATCGGCTACCCGGCGTTTACCGAATACGTGAAGAAAGCCCACCGCACAGAGATTGCCGGGTTGCTCTCCGAACAGGCGCAAAACCTGGAACGGTTCTATTCGAAAAACGGTGTGTATACCAATGCCACTCCCCCTGTCCTCAGCGAGGGCAACGACAACTACAGCATCACCCCGACGCTGACCGATCAGACCTTCTCCCTGACGGCAACACGTAAAAGCGAATCGATGATGGCGAGCGACAAGTGTGGGGATTTCATCATCACCAACACTGGGCTCAGAACCATTGCCGATGCGGATAGTGGTCTGGAACCTAAAGACTGCTGGGGTCGCTGAGTAACTTTTTCGGGCGCATTTTGCACCTCTGGTTTTTCCATTGTTGGATCTGAAGATGGCCAAGCAACAGCAAGTGGTGATTGTCGGCGGGGGGGTTATCGGCCTGCTGACTGCGTTTAATCTGGCTTCCGAAATGCAGCAGGTGATCCTGCTGGATCGCTCGAATGTGGGGCAGGAGGCGTCCTGGGCCGGTGGCGGGATTGTTTCGCCGCTGTATCCATGGCGCTACAGCCCGGCGGTCACCGCGCTGGCCCATTGGTCGCAGGATTATTATCCGCAACTGGGCGAGCGCCTGTTTGCCGCTACCGGCGTGGATCCCGAGGTGCACACCACTGGTCTGTACTGGCTGGATCTGAATGACGAAGCCGAGGCGCTGGCCTGGGCGGCGCGGGAAAACCGCCCCCTGAGCAAGGTGGACATCGCGGCGGCCCACGATGCGGTGCCGGTGCTGGGCGCCGGTTTCTCGCGGGCGATCTACATGGCGAATGTGGCCAACGTGCGCAATCCGCGACTGGTGAAGTCGCTCAAGGCCGCATTGTCGGCGTTGCCTAACGTGACTATCCATGAGCACTGCGAAGTCAGCGGGTTCATTCGCGAAGGCGAGGGGGTCGTGGGGGTTCAGACCTCAGCGGGCGCGATTCGGGCTGACCAAGTGGTATTGTCGGCGGGCGCCTGGAGTGGCGAGTTGTTGCAGAGCCTGGGCCTTGAGTTGCCGGTCGAGCCGGTAAAGGGGCAAATGATCCTGTACAAATGTGCGCCGGGTTTCCTCTCGAGCATAGTCCTGGCCAAAAGGCGTTATGCGATTCCACGCCGTGACGGCCACATTTTGGTCGGCAGTACGCTGGAACATGAGGGTTTCGACAAGACGCCCACCCAATCCGCGCTGGAAAGCCTCAAGGCCACGGCCATCGAGCTGATTCCTGCGCTGGCGGATGCTGAAGTGGTGGGGCATTGGGCGGGCTTGCGACCGAGTTCACCAGAGGGCATTCCCTATATTGGCAAGGTGCCGGGTATTGAAGGGCTGTGGTTGAACTGCGGGCATTACCGCAATGGCCTGGTACTGGCACCGGCCTCCTGTCAGTTGCTCGCCGACTTGATGCTGGACCGCGAGCCAGTCATTGATCCGGCGCCGTATGCACCGCAAGGCCGGATTTAGCGGCTCAGCCCCCCTTTCAAGATCGCAGCCTGCGGCCCCTCCTACGAGACTTATGTACACCTGCAGATCAGCAGGTGTACCCGGCCGGCGTAGGAGCTGCCGCAGGCTGCGATCTTTTAACTGACGATGAGGTTCTCGCGTTGGCGCCGAATCAATCCAGCCCCAGCTTCTTCGCCGAGCAGGCGCCGGTCGATGGCCGGGCGCAGGCTTGCCCCCAGAGCTTAAGGTCTCAACGGTCGCGCGAACCCGGGCCTTGCTCCAGGTGAGCCTGGCTGCAATACCACTGTTGTTGCAGACTCAGCGCTCGATCTCGCGGCAAATGCACGCCACAGTGGGCGCAGCGGACCATGGGCGCGGCGATTTGCTCGCCGGGCGTGTTGGTCACGGAGGCAGAGTGCTTGAACTTGCGCCAGAGCCATACCGCAGCAGCAATCAGAGCGATCCAGAACAGTAAACGAAGCATGATGAGCAGCTTTTCGACGGGTGAACTGGCAGTTTATCCAAGGACATCCCCTGCGCACAGCGCAATAAAACGCTGCAATAAAAAAGGGAGACTCGAAAGTCTCCCTTTTTGCCATCATGCCAGCGTCAGTCGAACATGCCAAAGGTCATGTAGCTGAACCACGAACGGTCTTCGTTGGTGCTTTCAGCTTCGGGTTCTTCTTCTTCGATGACATCGCCGTCGCCGTCTTTAGGCTTGAGCTCGGACGGAATCGCGTCCTTGGCGTCCTGGAACTGCTTCTGCACGTCCTGGTTGGCGCGGGTTTCGCCCGGCGGCAGCGGCGGACTGGACTCGATCAGGCCCAGGGTCGCCTTGCTCAGCCATGAACGGTTGTCCGCTTCGGCAACCCGCGGTACGAACTGACCGTCCACCAGGGTCGGGTGGTTCGGGTAGTTGAGCTTCAGGGTTTCCAGGCTGGTATTGGCCAGCTCGTCCAGGTGCAGGCGCTGGTAGGACTCGACCATCACCGCCAGGCCGTCACCGACCGAAGGGGTTTCCTGGAAGTTTTCCACCACATAACGACCACGGTTGGCAGCGGCTACATAGGCCTGACGGGTCAGGTAGTAGTCGGCGACGTGGATTTCGTAGGCGGCCAGCAGGTTGCGCAGGTAAATCATGCGCTGCTTGGCGTCCGGCGCGTAGCGGCTGTTCGGGTAACGGCTGGTGAGCTGGGCGAACTCGTTGTAGGAGTCGCGAGCGGCACCCGGGTCACGCTTGGTCATGTCCAGGGGCAGGAAGCGCGCCAACAGACCGACATCCTGGTCAAAAGAGGTCAGGCCCTTGAGGTAGTACGCGTAATCCACGTTCGGGTGCTGCGGGTGCAGGCGAATGAAACGCTCGGCGGCGGACTTGGCAGCCTCCGGCTCGGCGTTCTTGTAGTTCGCATAGATCAGCTCGAGTTGAGCCTGATCGGCGTAGCGACCGAACGGATAGCGCGATTCCAGAGCCTTCAGCTTGGCAGTGGCGCTGGTATAGCTGTTGTTGTCCAGGTCGGCCTGTGCCTGCTGGTACAGCTCGACCTCGCTGAGGTTTTCGTCGACCACTTCCTTCGATGAGCAAGCAGCGGTCAATGCGAGGATGGCGATCAGCAGCAGGTGTTTCACTTGCATGGCGGCTTGCGTCCCTATGACGGCCGCTGTCTTGGGCGGGGCCGTCCTGTTATGATGAACGCCCCGTTGAAAAAGCTTCGGGACAAAAGACGCCGTATTTAACCACAAGCGCGCAGCCGAAACCAAAAGCTGTGCCGACTCCTAGTCTGAGCATGTCCGATAAAATTGAACTTCGCGCAGAGGTGCCGTCCGAATTGGGCGGCCAACGCCTCGATCAAGTCGCCGCACAATTATTCGCTGAGCACTCGCGCTCGCGCCTTTCCGCCTGGATCAAAGACGGCCGCCTGACTGTGGATGGAGCGGTTATCCGCCCGCGAGACATTGTTCATGGCGGTGCGATTCTTGAGCTGACCGCCGAGCAGGAAGCTCAGGGAGAATGGATCGCTCAGGACATCAAGCTGGATATCGTCTACGAAGACGATGACATCCTGGTCATCAACAAGCCCGCAGGCCTGGTGGTGCATCCGGCTGCCGGTCATGCCGACGGCACCCTGCTCAACGCCCTGCTGCACCATGTGCCGGACATCATCAATGTGCCGCGCGCCGGTATCGTGCACCGTCTCGACAAGGACACCACCGGTTTGATGGTAGTGGCCAAGACGATTCAGGCGCAGACCCAGCTGGTCACCCAGCTGCAGAGCCGTAGCGTCAGCCGGATCTACGAATGCATCGTGATTGGTGTGGTCACCGCCGGCGGCAAGATCAATGCGCCGATCGGTCGTCATGGCCAGCAGCGTCAGCGCATGGCAGTGATGGAAGGCGGCAAGCAGGCGGTCAGTCATTACCGCGTGCTCGAACGTTTCCGCTCCCACACTCATGTGCGGGTCAAGCTGGAAACCGGTCGTACGCACCAGATTCGCGTGCACATGGCGCACATCAACTACCCGTTGGTCGGAGATCCTGCCTACGGCGGTCGTTTCCGTATCCCGCCGGCAGCCAGCCTGACCATGGTCGAATCGCTGAAAACCTTCCCGCGGCAGGCTCTGCACGCGCGTTTCCTTGAGTTGGATCATCCGACGACCGGTAAGCGCATGAGCTGGGAATCGCCACTGCCGGACGATTTCGTCTGGTTGCTGTCGCTGCTCAAGCAGGATCGTGAGGCGTTCATCGGATGATCGACTGGCTGATTCCTGACTGGCCTGCGCCGGCCGGGGTGAAAGCCTGTGTCACCACCCGTGCGGGCGGCGTCAGTCTGGCGCCGTTCGACAGCTTCAACCTGGGCGACCATGTCGACGACAGCCCTCAGGCTGTGGCCGAGAATCGCCGGCGTCTGACCGATCACTTCTCCATCCAGCCGGCCTGGTTACAGCAGGTTCACGGGATTGCCGTGGCCCATGCCGAACCGGGCCTGGTCGCGACCGCCGACGCCAGTTGGTCGGCCACGCCAGGTATTGCCTGCACGGTGATGACCGCCGATTGCCTGCCAGCGCTGTTCTGTGACCGCGCCGGCAGCCGTGTCGCGGCGGCCCATGCCGGTTGGCG